>JAZDJP010000049.1:0-2233 GCA_043803805.1 Planctomycetota bacterium | reverse complement strand
ACATTCCGGGAAGATCTGCTTTACCGGCTGGCACGGTTCGAAATCACACTGCCGCCGTTACGGGAGAGAAAAGACGATATCCCGATCCTGGCGAAGCACTTCCTCAAGAAAATCTATGCGAGTCACCCGGAAGGACCGCCGGAATTGGGGGAATCGCTACTCCACGCGCTCGAACACCACGACTGGCGGGGAAACGTGCGGGAGCTCGATAACGAAATCCAGAGAATCGCGATTCTCGCCGGAGACACGCGCGTCCTGGAATCCGATCTTTTCCGCGCCGGGCCATCTCCGGCCGAGACGCATTCCGCCGCGGGGAAGCCGCGCGTCCGCGCGTCGACGCGGGAACGCCGAGAGCGCCTCCGCGCGCTCTTCCGGGAACATCCGCATCTCACGTTTCAAGAAGTTGTGGACATGCTCCAGTGCGGCCGCCACACAGCGCTTTCCGACCTTGAAGATCTCGATTCGGAAAAATTCATCCACCGGGTCCATCGCGCCGGCGGCACACGCACGCTCTACTACACGCGGACGAAATGAAATTCATTCGGATGCGGCAGAATCCATCGGTCTATTTCGCGCCGGATCTGCCGGATCGCCAGCCACGCAAGGAAAACCGCAGAGGCGGCAACCGCGAGAATCATGATGACCGTGGTGGACACGAACATTTCTCCCCGGTTCCGGAATGCCGCCGATTCACTACGCCACCGCGGCCACTTCCTCCCGGCACCATGCCGGCAAGGCTTCCGCATCACACCGCATGAAAACCGCGGGGGCATCCTGGAGCCCCGAGGTTTCCCCGTTCCGCGCCACGGTCTTCATGTTGAGCAGTCTCTGATAGATACTCTCGTGACGCGGATTGAACGTGAAGACACCCGTCCGGACTCCGGCATCCACCGCCCGAGTCACGACTTCCCGAATCAAACCCATCACGATCCCCCGCTCGTCCCGATATCCGCTTCGGGTCGCGATTCGCCATCCCGCGGCAAGTTTTCTGCCCTCGTTGCGAATATCGTCACAGGCCTCCTTAAAATCCTCATCCACGTGAAGGCCCGCCGGGCCATCCAGCGTCAACGAAATGGTCCCTACGATCCCGCCATCGGACACCGCCACGAAAACCGTCGTTTCCTTGATCTGGTCCAGACGCGGATAATGCACGAGCCGTCCGTCGGCTTGAGGCCGGCAGTAACCCCGTTCCAGAAAGGCGTCGTGGGTGATGCGGTACACCTCATCCAACTCGTTCTTATTTTTGATCGGTCGCACCACCACATCGGGGGAACTCGGAACGTTCTCCACGCCGTCGCTCACCGCCCGAAGCGCCTGGGAGATGTTTGATAAAGATTTTGCCTCATGTTTTGCCGCAGCAAGATCCTTTTGCGGCAAAACAACCGGCAAAATCTTATTGAGCAATCCCACCCACACGGATTGCGTATCCCAATCGTTAATCGCTTCCAAAAGCGCCTGCGCCCCTTTTTGATGGCGGTTTCCCGTTGTCAACTCCGCTATCGCCTCCGAAATCCTTTGTGACGTCGCCCGGCTCGGGTCAATCAGGATTCCGCATCCCTTTTCCTCCGCCGCTTCCGCCACAAGCGTCTGGTCCGGGTTTGACGGTATCGCAATCACGGGCACACCCGCTTTCAAGCTTTGATACACCGTTCCGCTTCCGCCATGGCATACGGTGAGCGTCGCGGATTGGAGAATCTCATCCGGATCGAAAAACGGCGCCGCGACGCACCGATCGGACAAGCCTTGCACCATTTCCCGCAATTCGGCTTCTTCGCGGAGAGATACTCCGGAAAGAGCGATGGAGAAGTCATGCGATACCAACGCTTTCAAGATTGCCGGCAATAGGCCATTATTCCCGCTTGTTCCCATGGATACGTAGGCAAGTTTTCTTTTGGAATTCGATGTCCCGGATGGAAACGGCATCCCGAACGGCTTCCAGATGACGGGGCCGATGTAGTGGTGGTTCCTGGGAAGCGTGTCCACTTCGACAAGCCCCGGCAAGTCCATGTATCCGCACCAGGTTCCGGCGGTGTAGTGTTTCCGGAAGTCACCCAGTTCCGAAATCCCGTATTGCTTTCTCACGCGGTCAAGAGGCTTCCCGAATTGCTTGAATGCGATGGGTTCGATCAGCCGGAAAAGCGCGTTTCTGACGACGGACGGCATATACCCCCAAATTCCGCTTTGCGGGGGCGGAAGCCGTCGCTCCCGTCCCGGACTCCAGTGGGCGTTCATC
>JAZDJP010000048.1:0-29124 GCA_043803805.1 Planctomycetota bacterium | reverse complement strand
GGCGGCGCTTCTGCGCCGCCGTACATGATTCGGCTCGCCGGGAGGCGAGCCCTCCAAATGCCGTGATTTCCTCCTGCGAATCTCGAATCACGATTCCGGTTCCCGACTCCGCGGTGTTTCTGCGAGGGACGAACCACGTCTGAATTCTGTCTGACTCAGCACTCAGCACCCAGAACTCAGCACTGTTGCTGATCCGTGATCCGAGCGACGAAATCCGATTGACAACTCCCCCCGGACGCATTAGAATCCCCCCCTTTCAAGTGAGAAATCATGGCTAATCCGAAACGCCGTCATTCCCATTCCCGTACGCGCCTGCGGCGCGCCAACGACTTCCTCGTGGCCCCGAGCCTCGGCAAGTGCCCTCGGTGCAACCAGGCGAAGCCGCCGCACTGCGTGTGTCCTCATTGTGGTTATTATGCGGGTCGTGAGGTCGTCCACGTCGAGGAGGCCTAGTCCGCCGGGCCACGAGGGAACACTCAGGAGCGCTATCGGGGACTGTATTGCGTTGTTATGCGGGGACGGGATTTCCGTCCCGTTGCTTTTCGGTGTTCGCGCCCTCCCCGGGCGTGCCTCCCCTGCGGTTCCCGTTTTGTAACTCCGCGTTTCGTGAAGGGATATGATTCGGATTGCCGTTGACGCCATGGGCGGGGACCACGCGCCGCGGGAGGTCGTCCGCGGCGCCGTGGAGGCCAACCGCCTTTACCCGGATTGCCACATCATCCTGGTCGGGGATCGGGAGGCCGTGGAGCGGGAATTGGCGTCCGCCGCCCCGTCGGATCGGTCGCGCCTCGAGATCCACCACGCCTCCCAGATTATCGGGATGGACGAGTCTCCCGTCGAGGGGTTGCGGCGCAAGCCCGACGCCTCCATCCGGGTGGCGGCGGACCTCGTCAAGGAAGGTCGTGCGGACGCCCTGGTTTCCGCGGGGAACACCGGCGCGGTCGTCGCGGCCGCCATGATGCGTCTCGGATTGCTGCCGGGGGTTCGCCGGCCCGGCATCGCCGTCGCCTTCCCCACCGAGAAGGGCGGCATCTGCGTCATGATTGACGTGGGGGCCAACATTTACTGCAAGCCGCTTCATCTCCTTCAGTACGGTCTCATGGCGCAGGTGTTCGCCGGGGAGGTTTTGGGCCTTCCGAACCCGTCCGTCGGCCTCCTCAACATCGGCGAGGAGACCGGCAAGGGGAATGATCTGGTGCGCAGGACATTCCATTTGTTCGAGCGGTCGCCATTCCATTTCCAGGGCAATGTGGAGGGTCGCGACGTCTTCAAGGGGACCTGCGACATCGTCGTGTGCGAGGGGTTCGTGGGGAATGTCGTTCTCAAGGTGGCGGAGGGGCTCTCGGAGGTCATTTTCAAGGTCGTCCGGAAGAACATCGGAAAGAATCTTCGGACGAAGGTGGGCGGGTGGCTCTGCCGGCCGGCGTTCCAGGCCGTGCGCGACAGCTTGGACAGTTCGGAGTACGGCGGGGCGCCGCTTCTGGGCGTGAGCGGCGGCGTCATCATCGCGCACGGAAGCACGGAGGCCCACGGCATCCGCCATGCCATCCGGGTGGGGGGCGAATTCGCGCAACACCGGGTGAATGACCGGATCGTTACCGCGCTCGCCAATTTCCATTTCGCGAGGCCCGTGGCATGATTCACGTTGGCATCCTCTCTACCGGAAGCGGTCTGCCCGACAACGTCCGGACGAACGCGGACCTTGAGAAAATGGTCGAGACGTCCGACGAATGGATCCGCACCCGCAGCGGCATCCGCGAGCGGCGGATCGCCGCGCCCGACATCGCGACATCCGATCTCGGGGCGGTGGCCGCCCGGCAGTGCCTGGCGCGCGCCGGTGTGCCGGCCGCCGACGTGGACTGCATCCTCACCGCGACGCTCACCCCGGACATGTTGTTGCCCTCCACGGCCTGTTTCATCCAGGCGGCGATCGGGGCGGAGAACGCCGCGGCGATGGATGTGGCCGCCGCCTGCAGCGGGTTCGTCTACGCCCTGGAGCTTGGGCGGGGGCTTGTCGCCGCCAGTGGATACCGGCGGGTGCTCGTCGTGGCGTCGGAAGTGCTGTCGAAATTCGTGGACTGGACGGACCGCTCGACCTGCGTCCTCTTCGGGGACGGGGCGGGCGCGGCCCTCATCGGGCCCGTCGCGCCCGGCGCGGGGCATGTCATTCTCGGCGGGTACATGAGGTCGGACGGGCGGCTCACGAACGTCCTCAATATTCCGGCGGGCGGGTCGCGGACGCCGGCCACGCATGAATCGGTGGACAAGGGGCTCCACTACATCAAGATGGACGGGGCGGAGACGTTCCGGAACGCGGTTCGCGCCATGGAGGAGGCGTTGGTGCGCGTCCTCGAACGGTGCGGGCGCAAGCCCGAGGATCTCGACTGGCTCATCCCGCACCAGGCCAACATCCGCATCATCGAGGCCATGGCGAAGCGGTTCGGGATGCCGATGGAGAAGGTGGTGATCAACCTCGACCGCTACGGCAACATGTCGGCGGCCTCGATCATCGTGGCTCTGGACGGCGTGGCGGACCATATCAAAAAAGGCGAACTCGTGGCCCTGGTCACCGTCGGCGCGGGGATGACATGGGGGGCGACGCTCATTGAGTGGTAGGTGGAGAGGACGGGGGAAGTCGAACGGCGGTGAGGGAAAGGCGGGGGACATGAAATCGCCAATCACCAAATTACAAACATCAAACAAACACCAATACCCGACATCCAATTTCCAAACGCAAACGCCCTTCGTCTGGTGATTGGGTATTGGGATTTGGTAATTGTTTGGTGATTGTTATTTGTTGTTTGGTGTTTCTGCAAGATACGGATGACGAGGAGCGAGATATGAGCGTGGCATTCGTCTTCCCCGGCCAGGGGGCCCAGATTGTCGGGATGGGGAAGAGCGTGTTCGGGCGGTCCGCCGCGGCCCGGGGGCTTTTCGAACGCGCCCGGGCCGTCCTGGGTTTCGATCTCGCGAAGATCTGCTTCGAAGGCCCGGCGGAGGCCCTCGAATCCACCGACGTCTGCCAGCCGGCGCTTCTGGTGACGGCGCTGGCATGTTTGGAGGACGTTCCTGCCCCGGTGAAGGCGAAGGCGTCCGTCGCGGCGGGCCTGAGTCTGGGGGAATACACGGCCCTGGTCTTCGCCGGCGCGATGGAATTCGAGGCCGCGGTGGACATCGTTCGCAAGCGCGGTCGGTACATGATCGAGGCGTCGAAGGCCGTGTCGGGCGGCCTGGTGGCCCTGGTGGGGGCGGATGAATCCGCCGCGCGGGCGCTCTGCGCGGAGGCGGCGAAGGGGCGCGTCCTCGTGGTCGCGAACCTGAACGCCCCGGGGCAGGTGGTGGTGGCCGGGGAGAATGCGGCCCTGGGGGACCTCGTCGCCCTGGCGAAAACGAAGGGGATCAAACGCGCCATGCCGCTCAAGGTCAGCGGCGCCTTCCATTCCCCGCTCATGAAGCCGGCCGCGGAGAATCTGGAACGGGCGCTCGCGGGCGTCGTGATCCGGGCCCCGCGGTTTCCGGTTGTTTCCAACGTGGATGCCGAGCCATCGGCGGACCCGGGCGTTCTCCGGGCAAAACTGGCCCGCCAGATTGTCGAGCCGGTGCTTTGGGAAAAGTGCGTGCGGCGGATGATGGCGGACGGCGTGACGGAATTTCACGAAGTCGGCCCGGGAAAGACGCTGGCCGGGATGATCAAGCGGATTGATCCGAACGTGAACGTTGTGAACGCGGGCGGTGACGCGGGGGTGGGGGGTGAGGAAAAATAACCAATAACCAAATCACAAACACCAAACAATCACCAATGAATCAAACATCAATTACCAAACAACGGCGAAGATCGGATATTGTGTGTTTGATAATTGGTAATTGGGTATTGGCATTTGTTTGGTGTTTGTGATTTGGTGTTTGGTGTTTAACCAGGGGGTGCGGGATGGTGCTCAAGGGACAGGTTGCGCTTGTGACGGGCGGGGCGCGGGGCATCGGGCGTTGCGTCGCGGAGCGCCTTGCGGAGTGGGGGGCGAATGTCGCCGTCCTCGACGTCCTTTCCGATGAGGCGGAGGCCACGGCGAAGGCGGTGGCCGAGGCATTTTCCGTGGAGACGCTCGCGTTCAAGGCGGATGTCACGAATCTGGCGGACATCGAGAAAATCGTGGAGACGGTCCAGGCGAAATGGGGCCGGGTGGACATCCTGGTCAACAACGCCGGCATCACCCGGGACAATCTGCTGATCCGGATGAGCGACGAGGAGTGGGACAAGGTGCTTGCCGTGAACCTGAAAGGGGCGTTCCTCTGTCTCAAGGCGGTGGCCCGGCCCATGATGAAGCAGCGCCGGGGCCGGATCGTGAACGTCGCTTCAATCGTCGGCGTCATCGGAAACGCCGGCCAGGCGAACTACTCGGCCTCCAAGGCGGGACTTATCGGGCTCACCAGGACCGCGGCGAAGGAGCTGGCCAGCCGCAACATCACCGTGAACGCCGTCGCGCCGGGTTTTATCGACACGGTCATGACGAAGAATCTGCCCGAGGACGTGAAAAAGGCGATGCTGGCGAATGTGCCCCTGGGACGCCTGGGCGCCCCGGACGACGTGGCGCGGGCGGTGCGGTTCCTGGCGGGCCCCGACGCCGACTATGTGACGGGGCATGTCCTCCACGTGACGGGGGGGCTGGGGATGTAATTGGCGGTCCGGAAGATTGTTTTTGTTGACATGGATGCGTTTGTCGAACATCTTAGTGGTGCGTTTGTTTCGGGAAGGGGGTGGTGAGCGGACGGGACCGGACGGTTTTTTGCTGGCTGACCGAAATAAATCATTAGGAGGAATATTATGTCGGCGGAGATACAGGAGAAGGTCATCGGCATTGTGTGCGAACAGCTCGGCGTCGGGAAGGAGAAGGTGACGCCGGAGACCTCCTTCATCAACGACCTCGGCGCGGATTCACTCGATACCGTCGAGCTCGTCATGGAGTTCGAGGATCAGTTCGGCATCAATATCCCGGACGAGGACGCGGAGAAAATCCAGACGGTCGGCCACGCCATTCAGTACCTTGAAAAAAAGTTGGCCGAGAAGAAGTAGGAGGATGGCATGGCAGGACAGAATGACCGCCGCGCCGTCGTGACGGGGATGGGGGCGGTATGCCCCGTGGGAAACACGGTTCCCGAGATGTGGGGATCCCTCATCGCCGGCCGGAGCGGGATCGCGCCCATCACCCGGTTTGACACCGCCGCCTACGATGTCCACATCGCGGGCGAGGTGAGGAATTTCGAACCCGGGAAGGTGATGGATCCCAAGGCGGCCAAGCGCATGGATCGCTTCGCGCAGTACACCGTGGCCGCGGCCATCGAGGCCGTGAACGACGCGGGGCTGGACATGAACCGTCTCGATCCGGAACGGGTCGGGGCGGTGGTGGGATCCGGCGTCGGCGGGCTCGAGGAGATCGAGACCCAGTACCGGATTCTCCTGCAGAAAGGGCCGGGGCGGGTGTCGCCGTTGCTCATTCCCAAGATGATGATGAACGCGGCCGCGGGGCAGGTGTCGCTCCACTTCAGGATACAGGGCCCCAACTTCGGGGTGGCCTCGGCCTGCGCGTCGGGCGCGCACGCCATCGGGGACGCCCTCGATCTCATCCGGACGGGCGAGACGGATGTCGTTATCACGGGCGGGGCCGAGGCGCCCATCGCCCACACCGGGATCGGCGGCTTCTGCGCCATCGGGGCGCTGTCCACGTGGCGCGGCGATCCGACGAAGGCCAGCCGGCCCTTCGATCGCGAACGCGACGGTTTCGTCATCGGGGAAGGGGCGGGGATGGTGATTCTCGAGGAACTCGGGCACGCCCGGAAGCGCGGGGCCCGCATCTACGCGGAGCTCCTTGGCTTCGGCATGACGGCGGACGCCTATCACCTCACGGCCCCGGATCCGGACGGGAAGGGGGCCGCGCGGGCCATCCGGATGGCCCTGAAGCACGGGGGGGTGGCGCCGGAGGCGGTGGACTACATCAATGCCCACGGCACCTCGACGCCCCTGAACGACAAAACCGAGACCCTGGCCATCAAGACGGTATTCGGTGATCACGCGAAGAAACTCGCCGTGAGCTCGACGAAGTCCATGACGGGGCATCTCCTCGGGGCGGCCAGCGGACTCGAGTTCGTCGTGACGGTGATGGCGGTGGCGAAGGATGTCATGCCGCCCACCATCAACTACACGACGCCCGACCCGGAGTGCGACCTCGACTATGTGCCGAACACCGCGCGGGAACGGACGGTGAATTACGCCCTGTCGAACGCCATGGGCTTTGGCGGGCACAACGCCATCCTTCTCTGCGGAAAATTTAAATCCTAGCGCCGCCCGGCTCCCGCGGCCGCTCAACACACGGAAAGGAATCACCCGATGGCCCACGATTTTTTCTTCACTGAACAGCAGGTCATGATCCGGGACCTCGCGCGGCGGATCGCGCGGGAGAAGATCAAGCCCGTGGCGGCCCATTACGACGAGGCCGAGGAATTCCCCTGGGACATCGTCAAAATCCTCGCGGAAAGCGATCTCTGCGGCGTGTACATCCCCGAGGCGTACGGCGGGATGGGGGGCGGCGTTTTCGAACAATGCATCGTTGTGGAGGAGTTGTCGCGGGCGTGCAGCGGAATCGCGCTGGCGATGGCGGCGACGGGGCTCGGGACGTTCCCCATTCTCCTGTGCGCCAACGAGGAGCAGAAGAAGAAATACCTCCCGGACATCGCGTCCGGGAAAAAACTCGCGGCCTTCGCCATCACGGAATCCGAGGCGGGCAGCGACGCCACGGCCCTCAAAACCACGGCGAAGAAGGACGGCGATTTTTACGTCTTGAACGGTACCAAGCAGTGGATCACCAACGGCGGGGAGGCCGAGACCTACACCGTGTTTGCCTCGACCGACCCGTCGAAGGGCGCCCGGGGCATCAGCTGTTTCATCGTGGAGAAGGGGACGCCGGGGTTCTCCTTCGGGAAGAAGGAAAAGAAACTGGGCATCCGGGCCTCCGCGACGAGGGAGCTCGTTTTCGAGAATTGCCGGGTGCCGGCGGCGAACCGCATCGAGAAGGAGGGGCGGGGGCTTCTCGTGGCCATGAAGACGTTCGACGCCTCCCGGCCCGGCGTCGCCGCCCAGGCCCTGGGCATCGCCCAAGGGGCGCTCGACTGCGCCGTCGCCTATGCCAGGGAGCGCAGGCAGTTCGGCCAGACGATCGCCTCCTTCCAGGCCATTCAGTTCATGCTGGCGGACATGGAGATTCAGGTCCAGGCGGCGCGGTGCCTGCTCTACGAGGTGGCGCGTCTCACGGACCGGGGCGGGGAGCGCTCGTCCAAGTTCTCCGCCATCGCCAAGACATTCTGCTCGGACACCGCCATGAAGGTGACGGTGGACGCGGTCCAGGTCTTCGGTGGCTACGGGTACATGCGGGAGTACCCCGTGGAGAAGATGATGCGCGACGCCAAGATCACCCAGATCTACGAGGGCACCAACCAGATCCAGAGGCAGGAGATTGCGCTGGCGCTGCTTAAGGAAGCCGCGCAATAGTCACGGAAACACGAAAGAGGAAAAATCACATCACGAAAACACGAAAGAAGAATCCGATTTCCCGGAGTTGTCGGTCGAGTGGACGGTAGTTCTGTTTGGTTTCGGCGATGCCGGGTTGGGGAATCGCAGAAAGAAGGAGAGGCCGCGCGATGCAACTGCGTTTTGTAAGGCTGCTGGTCAAAAACCAGGAGCAGGCGTTGACATTCTATTGACGACACATGTGGAAACTTGGTTTATCTCGTTCAGGCCAAACCCAGGCAGAGTCAATAGGACGGCAAGGTGAACGCGAGGGGGTCTCGGAGTCTGGGAGTCGAAGAGAGGACAGAGAAGAGTCAGCGAATTATTGCCCCGTTGATGTTGCGAATGGATGGTCTTTTGTTCGCCGGACTCGGTGACTCCTGGACTCCAAGACTCTCAGACTCTTGTTTCATGAACAGTCTGATCGTCGGAATCATCGCCGGGTCCCTCGGGATGGCCTATTGGGTCTACGGCCGGCGGCAGGCCCGGTTTGCCCCGATGATCGCGGGGGTGCTTCTCTGCGTCTATCCGTATTTCGTGGACGGCTGGTTCTGGCTGATTCTCGTGGGCGCGGTCCTGGCCGCCGCGCCCTTCGTCACGGATTTTTAGAACTGTTCCCGAATGAGGACAATCGTTCATCGTTGCAGAGGTTCGACCCGATTGAAATGGAAAATCTATATGGAATTCGAGGGCGGATGAGATGCCAATGGTGGCAGGATGCCGGTAACCCAAGCGACTCCACCTGCAACCGCAACGACGACGGTCGTCACCCCCAGAACCCGCCAGACCCGGAACGATTTTCTCATGTTGTTTTCCGTGTTTCGGGTGTTCTTCCGTGTTTCCGTGGCTATGTCTGATAATTCGGCGACTCCCGCGTGATCTGGATGTCGTGGGGGTGGCTTTCCGTGAGCCCCGCGTGGGATATTTCGATGAAGACGGCCTTCTCCTGGAGTTCGCCAATCGTCCGCGCCCCCGAGTACCCCATGCAGGCACGGATGCCGCCGGCGAGCTGGAACACGACGTCGGCCAGGGGGCCCTTGTAGGCGATCCGCCCCTCGACGCCCTCCGGGACGAGTTTTCCGCCGGGCGTCGCCTGCTGGCCGTAGCGGTCGGCGCTCCCCTCGAACATCGCGCCGATGGATCCCATCCCGCGGTAGGCCTTGAACCGGCGGCCCTGATAGATTTCAAAGTGCCCCGGGCTTTCGTCCGTGCCGGCCAGGAGATTGCCCACCATCACCGCGGACGCCCCCGCCGCGAGGGCCTTGGCGACATCCCCCGAGTAGCGGATGCCGCCGTCGGCGATGACCGGGACGCGGCTTTTCCGGGCGGCCTTCGCGCACTCCCCGACCGCGGTGATCTGGGGCACCCCGACGCCGGCGATGATCCGCGTCGTGCAGATGGAGCCGGGCCCCACGCCGACCTTGATGGCGTCCGCCCCGGCCCGGATGAGGTCCGAGGTCCCTTCCGCCGTCACCACGTTTCCGGCGATGACCTCGATATCGAACTTCTTCTTGAGGGTCCTGACGCAGTCCACGACCTTCGCGGAGTGGCCGTGGGCGCTGTCCACGACGAGGACGTCCACGTCGGCGTCCACGAGGGCCGCGGCGCGATCCATATCGGCGACGCCGAGGGCGGCGCCCGTCCGGAGGCGTCCCCGGGCGTCCTTGGAGGCGCTGGGGAACTGGAGCATCTTGTTGATGTCCTTGATGGTGATGAGCCCCTCGAGGTCGCCCTTCGCGTTCACGAGCAGTAACTTCTCCACCTTGTGCTCGTGGAGGATCTTTTTCGCCGCGTCGAGGGTGGTGCCCATGGGGGCGGTGACGAGGTGCTCCTTGGTCATGACGGCGGCGACCGTCACGGCGTTGTCGCGCTGGAAGCGCAGGTCGCGGTTCGTGAGGATGCCCAGGAGTTTCCGGCCGCGGGTGATGGGAAGTCCCGAAATGTGATGGGTCTCCATGATCTCCCGGGCCTTCCCGATGGTGGCCTCCGGGGGCAACGTGATGGGGTCCATGATGATGCCGTTCTCGGAGCGCTTGACCTTGGCGACCTCGAGGACCTGGCGTTCGATGGAGAGATTCCGGTGGATGACCCCGAGCCCTCCCTGCTGGGCGAGGGCGATCGCGAGGTTCGCCTCCGTCACCGTGTCCATCGCGGACGAGAGGAGCGGGAGATTGAGGCGGATGTTCCGGGTGAGGCGCGTCTCCAGGGACACGCCGCTCGGCAGGACGTCCGACTTCCGGGGGACGAGGAGGACGTCGTCGAAGGTGATGCCGCGCTTTTCAAGAAATCGGGCCATGGGATTGCCTCCAGGGATGAGCGTGTAGCGTACAGCGTGGAGGGGATAGGAAGAATAAGACGTTTTTCTATCCGCTATGCGCTATCCGCTAAACGCCAATCTTATCCGTTTCCGCCAGGTTTCATCGTTTTCATCGCCTTCGCTCCGATATCCCTCCGGTAATGCATGCCATCGAATCGAATCGTCCGGACGGCGTTGTACGCGGTGTCGCGCGCCGCGGCGATCGTGGCGCCCAGGGCCGTCACGGCCAGGACCCGGCCGCCGGCGGTGACGAGTTTCCCGTTTTGCTCCGCGGTCCCCGCGTGGAACACCACGGCGTCCGGCGCCGTGTCCGCGCCCTCGATGGGGATTCCCTTTTTAAAAGCGCCGGGATAGCCGCCCGAGGCGAGGACCACCGTCACGGCCGCGCGCTCATCCCATTCCGCCTTCGCTTCCGCCAGGGTTCCCTCCGCCGCGCGGTAGAGAATGGGCGCCAGGTCGCTCGTGAGGCGCGGAAGGATGACCTCCGTTTCCGGATCCCCGAAACGGGCGTTGAACTCGAGGGCCTTCGGCCCGTCGGCCGTGAGGATGATTCCCGCGTAGAGAATCCCGCAGAACCGCCGGTTCTCCGCGTTCAGGGCGTGGACAGTGGGGAGGAGCACGGTCCGCTCGATTTTCCGGTAGGTCTCCCCGGGCAGGAAGGGCACGGGAGAATAGGCGCCCATCCCGCCGGTGTTGGGCCCCGCGTCATGGTCGCCGACGCGCTTGTGGTCCTGGGAGGGGGCCAGCGGCAGGATCGTGTTTCCATCGGTCACCACGAGGATGGAGACCTCCTCGCCCTCGAGGAACTCCTCGACGATGATCCGGTCTCCCGCCTCCCCGAACCGGCGGTCCATCATCATGGCCGCGACGGCGGCGAGGGCCTCCTCCCGCGTCGCGCAGACGGACACGCCCTTCCCGGCGGCGAGGCCGTCCGCCTTGACGACGAGCGGCAGGCGGGCCCGTGAGAGGTGCGCCTGCGCCGCGGCGAAATTGTCGAACGCGTGGAATTCCGCCGTGGGGATGCCGTGGCGGCGCATGAGTTCCTTGGAGAAGACCTTGCTGGATTCGATTTCGGCCGCCAGGCGGTTCGGCCCGAAGACCAGGTGTCCCTTTTCCCGGAGGGCGTCCGCCAGGCCCGCCGCCAGAGGCGCCTCGGGACCCACCACCGTGAGGGTGATTTTCTCCGTTTCGGCGAATGCGACGAGGGACGCGATGTCGGTGGCCGGGATCGGGACGCACGCGGCCAGCCGCGCGATGCCGGGATTCCCGGGGGCGGCGTAGAGCGTGTGGGGTTTCGGGGATCGCGACAGCTTCCAGACGATGGCGTGCTCGCGGGCGCCGCCGCCGACCACAAGGATTTTCATGCGGTAAAATTGTAGCGGATGGGTTTGGCGGTGACCAGAAAATTCAATTTATTCTCTATTTCTCAAGGCGGCTGGCTTCTTTGTGTGCGATGACGTCTTCGGGGCGGATATAGGTGATTTTCCGTTCCCAATCCAGAGGATGGGGAAACTCGTCGTGGGGATAAAAGCGTATCGTGAGATAATCTTCATCCGCCTTGAAGATTCTCCCCGTGCTCTTTTCCAGAAAAGGCCGGAGCGATTCCCGTGCGCTTTCGAAGATGTCCAGCCATTCCCGCGGCGTGCCGGCGGGTAGTTCCCGGTTGTGCAGGCAGTCGTCGTAGGCCCGGAAATAGGGGTGATCGTAGATGGATGTTATGCGCTGACGCAAGAGGAGTTCAAATTTCGCGGCGAGATCCGCCGGTTTGGTTTTGTCACCGGGGCGTTGCTGGATCTCAATTCGGATGCGTCCTTCCAGCAAGGACATGCGGAAATTACCGGTGACGGCGCCGGCCACCTGCGGGTCGCGGTAGAGCGCATCCTTGACGATGTTGCCGGCGATGCTCACGGGAGCGTGCGTCGCGTGGATGAACTCATTACGGCCCAGGGCCACCGCGACCGGCAGGCGCAGGCGCGGGCGGAGGTCTCCGGCGCCAAATTCCTCGAGGCGGCGGCAGAATTCGGAGTACGGAAAGACTCTGCCGATGTCGCCAAGCCGGTAACGTATGAGCGGAAGGCGGCGGTCCGGGTCAACCGTGGTGACGAGCAAATGCCGGAACCGGCCGCTGGTGCCCAAGGGCATCTCTTCGATGTAGGTTGAAAGCGGGTTGTACTGATAAAGCGTGGGTGTGGAAGAATACCCCGGGAATGCGAGACAGTCGCGCAGGGACTGGTTTTCGGTTATTCTCCGCCGCAGGCGGATGATGTCCGATGATTCGAAAAGAAAATTGAGCCCGATCTCCGCCGCGCCCATCGTGAAGGCCACCATGCCCTCATCGCGGTCGGCCGGATCGGCGCTCCCGATCAGCCCGGCGATGTAGGTGCGCCAGGTTTCCGGAACATACTCCTGGCCGACAATCACGTGGAGGAGCATGGTGTGCCAGTCGATGCCGCGGCGGTCGCGGCCCTCTTCGAGGAGCCGTTTGATAAAGGCGTAATCTCCCAGCAGGATGATCTGGTCGTAGCGCGGGCCGAGGGATTGGATGATGCCCAGGGCCATGTCTTCGCGGACGCTGACGTCCGCCACGGTGCAGAGCCGGCTGGACACCTTCACGCCCATGGGCAGGACATTGACGAGAAGCGTCCGTCGGGAACCGGCGGCAAAATGATAGTCCAGAGCGAAATCGACGGCCCTTGTGTTTGCGGCTGTTTCCGAGCGGTCGGTGAGGCCGAAGGCGAATACGCCGGAGTGCCCGGAGCTGGTGATCACCGAGGCGAGATCCCCGGGGTCGCCGTCAACGCAAAGATTGTCCACGGGGAACGCTGCGAAGGTGTTGTGTTTGCCGGTGATGGGGACCTTCCGGCGAAAATCCTCAAGGGTGGTCACCGATCCGGGAGCGACGCCCTCCTTGCCGAGCAGTTCGCGGTAGGCGGGAACCCGTTTGGCGGCCCGCTGAAAGGCGGCCAGAGTCAAACGGCGGCCTTCGGCCTCCAACGCGTCGGGATCGCAGGTTTCCAGAAAACGGCCGATGCCGCGGCGCTCAAGGGCATCGAGATTGCCGATCCTCCGACCTGTCCAGGCATGGAACGTTCTCACAACCGCGATCAGCGCGCGAACGGGAGACATACAACACCGCACTTTCGATAACGGCAATGGTAGCACACGTGCGAGAGAGACACAAGAAAATCGCTCTGGCTTGACAGTGCGCCGAGGTCGTTGTATCCTCACGACCGGTTGGGAGTAACGGAGAATTCGCGTGCCTGACACGACCATCGCGTACCGCATCGCTGAAACGCGTGAGGACGTCGAAGGCGCGGTGCGTCTGGTTTATCACAACTACCTGGATCTGGGTTACTGTCAATCCAATCGCTTCCGTGTTCATTTCTGTCTCCATGACATTCTGCCCGAGACGCGTACGCTGGTGGCCGTCCGCGACGGCCGCGTGATCGCCGCGATGACGCTGGTCTTCGACTCGACTCTGGGATTGCCTTCCGGGCGGCTCTACCCCGCGGAACTCGGCGCGTTGCATATGACCGGCCGCCGCGCCGTGGAGATTTCGAAGCTCTCTTTGGACCGCGACCTCGGCATCCGCGGGCTGATCGTGCTGAGTGGACTCTTCCGGCTGGCGTGGTTACTCGCCTGCAAGGTGCGCGACATGACCGACTTCGTCGTTCTGGTCGAGCCGCATCACGAGAATTTCTACGTCAAGAGTCTGCTTTTCAAGCGCATCGGCGGTCTCAAGCCCGATCCGGAGGCCGCCGACGCCCCCAGCGTACTCCTGCGTCTGGATTTGGTCGGCGCTCCTGAAAAATACCGCGCGTCCTTCGGCGATGCGCCCAGGTCGTCCAATCTCTATTGGTTTTGCTGTCTGGCGCCGGATGTGCCCGTCGTCGAAGATTCCGCCCGCGCGGCCGACAAGCGGCTCACGGATCAGAGCCGAAGGATCGAGACGGGCCGGAACCTGGCCTCGCCCACGGTGTCCCAGCGTATATACGTGGACTATCGCTTGTTCTATATCGCGTTCGTGGTCGAAAAGGTCAGCCACGAGGCGGAGGGGTGCGTTCAAAGAGGCCGTTTCCGGGAGGAGATTGAGATCTACGAACGGCTGTTGGCGGCGCTTCCTCCGGACTACGCCCCGAAGGAACGCGCGCAGATATGCCTTGATATCGCCACGGCGGCATTCCATTGCGCGCTTTACGAGCGCACACTGGAACTCGGCCGGGCGGTCCGCGAGATGGCGCTCTCGCCGGATCTTTCCGGCAGGGGATGTATGTTGATCGCCACCGCGTTGCATTTCATGGGCCGGCGTCAGGAGGCCTGCGAGGAAATTCGCCAGGGGTTGGAGCTGCCCGGTCTTTCCGCCATGACTCGCGCCCGACTTCTCCGTCAGGACGGCCGCATGGCGGTGGATCGGAGAGATATGGTGCTGGGCCGCCGGCGTTTGGGGGAGGCACGAGCCGAGTTTCTCAAAACTCCGGATACCCCTCTCCGGTCCTCGGGGCTGACCGTGCTGGCGCAGGATTGTTTTGTATTGGAATATCGTGGTGGTGATTTGATCAAGGCGCGAGCGGAATTGGAATCCGCCGCCGCCCTCTTTGAGAAGGTCGGGGGTGTGCCGTTCTTGATATATCACGAGTCCCTGGGCCGATTGGCCCTCAGCAGCGGAAGGCCGATGGAGACCCTGGAGTGTAATGGTCGTGGTTTGAAGCTGGTGGACATGTATTCCAATCCTTTCAATGTTTCGTTGCTGTTTTCCATGCGGGCGCGGGCTTTTTTGGCGCTCGGTCGTCTCACGGAGGCGCACGCCGATGCCCGTCAGTCTCTGGAGTTCGCGCAGAGGGCGCGACATCCGGGTGTGATCGGTGATGCTGCGAATGCGATGGTTTCCGTTCGGATTGCCGAGGATGATGTGCAGGGATCTGAAGAGATGCGGGACTTGGTGGAGCGTGAGATGGGTGTGGAGATTTCTCGCAGTACCAAGGCGACTCTTTTTGATATCCGCGCGATGTTGGCACAGGCCAGTCGGAATTGGGCCAACGCCAGCGAGTTTCATAAGCTTGCGCAGTTGGAGAGCGAGGGGGATTCGATTTACAGCGTGGAAGTGAGTGTTCAGCAGGTGTGGGTGGAGTTGCTGTCGGGTTCGCCGGCGGCGGCGTGGAAGATTATTCAGGACATGCCGTCTTCCGAACGGATGCCCGGTTTCCTGCGTTATGAGGCGGAACGGCGCGCCCTGCGGACTCTGGTTCGGGCGTGTCTGTCGGAAACCGCGGAGCCGGTCGGGGAAATGGAAAACGCTCTGGCTTTTTACAAGTCCGGCGGAGCCGTTTATCTTCTGGCGGATACGGCGCTTTCAACAATAGAAGCGCTTCGGGCCTGCCGCGCGGCCGACCGAAATCCGGAGATTGTGACGTTGTGCATGCGGGCGGCTTCCGAGGTCTGCGCGTCCGCGCGGTTGCCTTACCTCTCGAGGCGGCTTGCTTCCTTGTACACGGTGACGTCTTCGGGGCGGACATAGGAAATTTTCCTTTCCCAGTCCACCGGATAGGGGAATTCGTCGTGGGGATAAAAGCGTATCGCGAGAAAATCCCCATCCGCCCTGAATATCCTTCCTGTACTCTTCTCCAGAAAAGGCCGGAGCGATTCCCGTTCTGTTTCGAAGATGTTTATCCATTCCCGTGGCGTGCCGGCCGGCAGTTCCCGGTTATGCAGGCAGTCGTCGAAAGCCCGGAAATAAGGCTGATCGCAGGCGGATGCGATCTGCCGACGCAAGACGGTCTCAAATCTCGCGGCGAGTTCCGTCGGATCAGCGTTTGCCGCGCCGGGGCGTATTTGAACTTCAACCAGAATACGTCCCTCCCGCAGGGACATGCGGAAATTACCGGTGGCGGCGCCGGCCACCTGCGGGTCGCGGTAGAGAGCATCCTTGAGAAAGTTGGGTGTCATGCCCGAGGCGGCGCGTGTCGCACGGATGAACTCATTACGGCCCAGGACCACCGCGACCGGCAGGCGCAGGCGCGGACGGAGGTCCCCGGCGCCGAACTCCTCGAGGCGGCGGCAAAACTCGGAGTACGGAAATATCCTGCCCATGTCGCCAAGCCGGTAACGTATGAGCGGAAGCCGGCGGTCCGGGTCAATCGTGGTGACGAGCAAGTGCCGGAACCGGCCGCTGGTGCCCAGGAGCATCTCTTCGATGTGGGTTGAAAGCGGGTTGTACTGATAAATCATGGGAGTGCAAGGATTCCCCAGACACGCGAGACAGTCGCGCAGAGGCTGGTTTTCGACTATTCCCCGCCGCAGGCGGATGATGTCCGCCGATTCCGTGAGAAAATTCAGCCCGATCTCCGCCGCGCCCATGGTGAAGGCCACCATGCCCTCATCGCGGTCGGACGGATCGGCGCTGCCGATCAGCCCGGCGATATAGGTGCGCCAGGTTTCCGAGACATACTCTTCGCCGACAACCACATGGAGGAGTATGTGACGCCAGTCGATGCCGTAATGGTCGCGGCCTTCTTCGAGGAGCAGTTTGATAAAATTGGGATCTCCCAGGAGAATAATCTGGTCGTAGCGCGGGCCGAGGGCTTTGATGATTCCCAAAGCCATGTCCTCGCGAACGCTGACATCCGCCACGGTGCAGAGCCGGCTGGACACCTTCACGCCCATGGGCAGGACGTTGACGAGAAGCGTCCGTCGGGAGCCGGCGGCAAAATGATAGTCCAGCGCGAAATCAACGGCCCTTGTATCTGCGGCTGTTTCCGAGCGGCCGGTGAGGCCGAAGGCGAATATGCCGGAGTGCCCGGAGCTGGTGACCACCGAGGCGAGATCTCCCGGGTCGCCGTCAACGCAAAGCCTGTCTATGGGGAAAGTCGCGAAGGTGTTGTGTTTGCCGGTGATGGGAACCCTCCGGCGGAAGTCCTCGAGGGTGGTCACCGATTCGGGAGCGACGCCCTCCTTGCCGAGCAGTTCGCGGTAGGCGGGAACCCGTTTGGCGGCCCGCTGAAAGGCGGCCAAGGTCAAACGGCGGCCTTCGGCTTCCAGGGCATCGGGATCGCAGGTCTCCAGAAAACGGCCGATGCCGCGACGCTCGAGGGTGTCAAGAGTGCTGATCCTCCGGCCGGTCCAGTCATGGAACGCCCGGACCATGGAGATGAGCGCGCGGGCGGGGGACATGGCGGAGCCTCATCCGTTGGCGTACAACGGCCATGGTAGTGGGAATTTAAAGACGCGCAAGGATCGGTTTGATTTGTCATGGGGTCGAGGGACGGCGTTTTCCCTTGAGGGATTCCTGTTTCGATTCTTCTCCGTCCCATGCCGGAGGCGGTGTGTTGACACGGCGAAGTTTTAACGCCAGCCCGAACAATCCCTGGTGGTCGGTTGTCGAGAGAAACGTGACAAGGTTCTCGGACGAATCGGTGATTTCGGCATTTGTGTGTACGGTTGTGTTCCCCTGCGTTTCATTTTTTTCGGGGATGCCCTTGATTTGCCCATTCTCGATGGCCTTGGATATCGCGTTGGTCATCAACCAGATTCGAAGAATGCCGTCCTTCGAGATGGCGTATTTCGCCAGCAGGTAATTTGACGTTTCTATCTCCGCCCTCTTTTCTTCGGTGAGGAAACCCTCCTCTGGAACGTCCGGTTTGATGTTCAGATAAGTTTCATTGCCAATGGTCGTCGAAAAAGCCTTGTAGAAATTGATATCATTTCCCTTGTCCGTATTAATTTGAATGAATTTTGTCATCGATCCTTTGATTTCCGAAATGTGAAGCCAGACGACGTCTCGGCTCTTGATGTCATCCACTTGCCCCACCCATGTCCCCGTCAGGCGACTGTCATGTTTTGCGGTGGATGGATCCGACAAAGGGTTCTTGGATTCTGGATTGCAGGAACAAATGGCGAACGCGAGCGCCGCAACGGCGAGCATGATGTTGGTTTTTCTCATGGACTTCTCCTTTTGCGTATTTGTACTCGTCTCCCCGCCAAATCCGCCTACGCGCTCCGCCATTATACCCATCATGTCCTCCCGCCCATTGAAAATCAGCGCGGGCGCGATAGGATGTCCTCATGCAGTTCGACCTGTTCGACGCCACCCTCAATCACATCCTCACCGCCGGCGACTACGGGGAGTTCCGTACGCGCATGGCCGGCACCAATTGCCAGCGGTGCGGTCTGGCCGCGCACCGCACGCAGATCGTGGTGGACCGCGGCGTCCCGAAGGCCCGCATCATGGTCATCGGGGAGGGGCCCGGCGAGAACGAGGACAAGCAGGGCAAGGCCTTCGTGGGGCGGGCGGGGAAACTCTTCGACGAAATCATGCGGGCGGTGCACCTGGACACCAACGAGGAGATGCTCATCGCCAACGTCGTGAAGTGCCGTCCGCCGGAGAACCGCGCACCGCGCACCGAGGAGGCCGCGGCCTGCATCCCCTTTCTGAAAAAGCAGATCGATCTGGTAAAGCCCCGGGTGATTTTGCTTCTGGGCGCCACGTCCCTCAAGCACCTGGATCCGGCCAAGAAGGAGTTCGCGATGGCGGACGAGGCCGGAAAGTTCATGACCCTTTCGGAATTCCCCGGCATCCAGTTCATGGTGCTTTACCACCCGGCGGCCCTCCTTTACAATGCCGGGCTCAAGCCCGCCATGTGGACCCATGTCAAGACCCTCCGGACCTGGATTGACAAAAACGTAAGACGATGAGCGATCCAAACCTGCCCGTGACCGTTGCCGACGCCCCCGTCCCGACCCCCGGGGATAAACCGTCCGAGGCCATGGGTCTGCCGGGGCGTCTGGTCGCCTGGTTCCGGCGCGAGAAGCGGCCCCTGCCCTGGCGGGGGACGCGCGATCCGTATCGCATCTGGGTGTCGGAGGTGATGCTCCAGCAGACCTCGGTGGGGACGGTCATCCCCTATTACGGGAAATTCCTCGAGAAATTTCCGACCCTCGGCGATTTGGCCCGGGCGGAGGCGGGGGAGGCGCTCAAGGCCTGGGAGGGGATGGGGTATTACGCCCGCATCCGGAACCTTCACGCGGCGGCCAGGGAGGTCATGATCCGCCACGGCGGGAAACTCCCCGCCGACGCGGCGGCCCTTCGGGCGCTTCCCGGCGTGGGGGAGTACATGGCGGGGGCGCTTCTGTCGCTCGCGTTCGGGAAGGCGGTGCCGGCGGTGGACGGGAATGTCCTCCGGGTGATGGCGCGGCTCTTCGCCATCGGGGACGATGTCCGGGAGCCCGCCACGCGCGCCGGGATTTCCGAACGGGTGGCGTTGCTCATCCCACCGAAACATCCCGGCGAATTCAACCAGGCCCTGATGGAACTGGGGGAGACCCGGTGCACCCCGCGCGGTCCGCTGTGTCTTCTCTGCCCGATCGCGGCATTCTGCGAGGCGCGCAAACAGGGACGCGTCGGGAAATTCCCCGTTCGGGGGAAAAGCCCCCGGGCTCCGGTCAAACCGGTCGTCCAGGCGTTTTTCCGCAAGGGGAAACAGGTGCTTCTCGTGAAACGGCCGGTCACCGGGCTTCTCGCCGGGATGTGGGAGTTCCCCGGCGGCGAGGCCCGCGAGGGCGAGCGCGACGCGACGGCCCTGCGGCGGATTCTGCGGAAGGACTTCGGCATGACGGCGGAGGTGGGGGAACCGATCGCCTCCCGCCGCCACGCGTTCAGCCATGTGGTGTGGGAGATCCGCGTGTACGAATGCAAGGCGAGTCGCGATTCGCGGAAAAATCAGGATGGGCATTCCTCCGCGATCCACGAGTCGCGAGTCGCGATTCGCGAAATGCGGTGGGTTCCCCCCGAAACCCTCGTCGCGCTGCCGATCACCACCGCCACGAGACGGATCATGGCGGAACTCGATGGGACGAAGGGTGAAAACCGATAAAAGAAGTCGGCGAGTCGGAGAGTCACCGGGTCGGGAAGGAAAATCTCAAGTCATGGGTCGCGAATCGCGGAAAAACCCGGCTGAAAAATCCCTCCGGGTGGTGTTCATCACCGGCGCGACGCACGGCATCGGTCGGGCGCTCGCGGAGGAATTCATCCGTCTCGGGCACACGGTCGCCGGATGCGGCCGGTCGGCGGGCGAGATCGCGGCCCTGCGGAAGAATTTCGGCGCGCCGCATAATTTCGATGTGGTGGACGTCGCCGCGGACGCGGCGGTCGCCGTCTGGGCGAAACGGGTGCTCGCCGCGGTCGGGACGCCGGACCTTCTGGTGAACAACGCCGCCCGCATCAACCGAAACGCACCGCTCTGGAAAATCCCGGCCGCGGAGTTCGATTCCGTCGTGGACGTGAACGTGAAGGGCGTCGCGAACGTCATACGCCACGTCGTCCCGGCGATGGCGGCGCGGAAGGCCGGCGTCATCGTCAACATCAGTTCGGGGTGGGGGCGTTCGACGAGCCCGGAGGTCGCCCCCTACTGCGCGACAAAATGGGCCGTCGAGGGTCTGACGAAATCCCTCGCCCAGGAGTTGCCGGCGGGCATGGCCGCGGTGCCGCTCAATCCCGGGGTCATCAACACCCGGATGCTTCGGAGTTGTTTCGGGGCGTCGGCGGGGAATTGCCCGTCCCCGGAGGCGTGGGCGCGCGTGGCGGCGCCGTTTCTCCTGGCGCTCGGGGCGAAGGACAACGGGGAATCGCTCACCGTGACGGGGATGGGATAGGGGATGAAAAGTGCTGAGTACTGAGTACTGAGTGCTGAGTACGTGGAGACATTCAACTCACTACTCAGAACTCAGCACTCAGCACTCAGAACTCTTGCTGATGTTCATTTAAGGGAGGACGTATGAACATTCCCGGTTTCGTGGACCTTCAGGTGAACGGATACCTGAACGTCAGTTTTTCGAATCTCTCCCTTTCGCCCGGGGAATTCCGCCGGGTGGCGCGGGCGCTCCTGGCGCACGGGACGGCGGCGTTTCTGCCGACGGTCGTCACGAGTCCCGTCGAGGTGTACCGGAGGAACCTTCCCCTCATCGCGGCCGCGATGAAGGAGGAGGAGTTCCGGGGCCGGATTTTGGGGATTCACCTCGAAGGGCCGTTCATCTCCCCGGAACCCGGCGCGGTGGGGGCGCACAACCCGGAGTGGGTCCAGGCTCCGTCGGAGGCGCTCTTTGACGATATGATGGTGTGGTCGGAGGGCTCGGTGAAATTCCTCACGATTGCCGCCGAGGCCCCGGGCGCGGAATCCCTCGCCCGGCGCGCGGCGAAGCGGGGCGTCACGGTGTCGGTGGGGCATTCCCTCTGGACGGAGGATTCGCTCGGACGGATGGCCGCGGCCGGCGCGACGGTCATCACCCATCTCGGGAACGGCCTGCCGAACCTCCTGCCCCGCCACCCGAATCCCATCTGGACGGGGATCGCGGACGATCGGTTCACGGCCATGATCATCACCGACGGGCATCATCTCCCGGCGGCGGTCGTGAAAACGATTCTCCGGGCCAAGGGCGTGGCGCGGACGGTCGTGACGAGCGACGCGTCGTCTCTGGCCGGGATGCCCCCCGGGCGTTACCACGGGCGGGAAAACCTCGTCGTTCTGGAACCCAACGGGCGGTTGCACCATCCGGAGAAGGGGTGTCTGGCCGGCTCCTCGTTCACGCTTCTGCGGTGCATGAATTATCTCGCATCGCTGGGGATTCTCGGGGAGGCCGACCTCGTGCGGGTTGGATTCGAGAATCCGCTCCGGCTCATCGGGCTGGCGTCGAAGGACGTCCCGGCGGGCGGAGGCGTGACGTTCGACGGAAAATCCTTCCGTGTCGCGGCGGGGGCGGAGAGAAGTTAACAACGGATGAAAGGAGGTCCGCGATGCAGAAGAAAACGCCGGTGGCGAAGGCGATGGTGAGGAAATACCCGGAGTCCGTCGTGCTCGTCACGACGCGGAGCCGGGAGGGCCGCGACAACGTCATGGCCGCGGGATGGGTGGCGGTGGCGTCGGGCGATCCCGTGATGTTCATGATCGGCATTGACGACGGGGCGCTCACCTACGCGAACATCCGGAAGACCCGGGAGTTTGTGGTAGTGTTCCCTTCCGAACGGATGGCTCGGGAGACGCTCTTCGTCGGGGAACATCATGGGCACGATCTCGACAAGTTCGCCGTGACGGGGCTCGGGGTGCAGAAGGCGGCGAAGGTGAAGGCGCCGATTCTGGCCGACGCGGTGGCCAATTTCGAGTGCCGCCTTGTAAAAATTGTCCGGCCCGGCGACTGCCCGATTCTGTTCGGGAAGGTCGTCGCGGCCCACGAAAACCGGAACCGGGCGCTGAAACGCCTCATGACGGTG
This sequence comes from Planctomycetota bacterium, assembly GCA_043803805.1. Classification (GTDB taxonomy): domain Bacteria; phylum Planctomycetota; class JAZDJP01; order JAZDJP01; family JAZDJP01; genus JAZDJP01. The sequence continues at coordinate 6,996 of JAZDJP010000048.1, read as the reverse complement.
GGGAAGGGGCACCGTCTCAGGGGGGTGCGGGCGGTTCCCCGATAGATTCGGATTTTTGAAATTTTATCCAGATTCCGCCAATCCGGCGGCCCCGATCCACATCTAATAAGGTGAGGAGGTTGTGAAATGCCGTTGGAGCATCGGACCGACGCGGAACTTCTCGCGGCGCACGCGGCCGGGGGGCCGGAGGCGGTCCCGGTCTTCGAGGAGATGGTCCGCCGCCACGGCGGGGCGGTCCACCGGACGTGCCAGCGGGTGCTGGAGGATGCCTCTGCCGCGGAGGACGCCGCCCAGGCGGTGTTCATCGTTCTCGCCCGGAAGTCGGGAGTGGTCCGGGGCAATCTCGCGGCCTACCTCCACCGCGTCGCCGTGAACGCGGCCCTGTGCGTCCGGCGGGAGGAGGTGCGACGGAAACAAAAGGAGCAGGAGGCGGCCGCCATGAATGTTTGCGCCCGCGATGCCGGGAACGAATCGGTGTGGGATGACGTACGGCCCCATCTCGACGCGGCGGTCGAACGCCTGCCGGCCGGCGAGCGCGCGGCGGTGGTGATGCATTACCTGGAGGGGCGGCCCCAGATTGAGGTGGCGCGGTTGCTCGGGGTTCCGGAGGGGACGGTGAACGGGCGGGTCCGGCAGGCGCTCGTGCGTTTGCGGGGGATGCTCGCCCGCCGGGGAATTGTGCTTTCAGTGGCGGGGCTGGCGGGGCTTCTCGCGGAGCGCGCGGCGGAGGCGGCGTGCCCGGCGTTTCTGCTGGCCGCGGGGGGAAATCTGGCCCTGGCCGGGACACGCGCGTCAGGTTTGGCAATCGTAGGGGCCGTAGGGGCGCAGCATGCGGCGCTCCTGCAATTGGCGGAGGCCATCATGAAAACGATGTTCTGGGCGAAAATCAAACTCGCGGCGGCGGTGGTTTGCGCGGCGGCGGCGGTCGGGACGGCCGTGCCGGTGATTCATCAGGCGGTCGGGGCGGCGGCGAAGCCGGAGCCGGAGCCGGCAGTGCAGATCCCGGTGGTCGGGCCGGACAACGAGGAGGTCTTGGAGTTCCGTCGGTTGGAGGTCAAGGCGCCAACCCGGTTGGTCTCTGACAAACCGGACTTCGTGGTGGCGCGGAGCCGGGAGGCCGTCCTGATGCAGATTGCTGACAAACTCCAGTTCGGATACGGCGTCATGAAGCCGGCCGAGGCGCGTCAAGAGTGGACAGACTCGCTTAAGATTGACTTCCAGAAGGAAATGGTTCTGGCGGTGTTCAAGGGCCGCGTCGAGCTCGCCGCTGATTGCAGGGTCTCGCGGGTCAAGGTCGAACACGGTGAGGTGCATGTCGAGCTCGAGTTCCGGCGCCTGCCGCAGGAACAGTCGCAGATCAGCCGCCCGTTCGACCTCGTTGTCTGCCTCCGCCGCGACCTGCCGGTGGTCTTCTACGAGAACGGCAAGGAGGTCGCCCGGGTGCCGTTCAAGCCTGCCGAGGACAAGGAACTTGGCGAATTCCTGAAGGTTGTCCCCGGCGCGTGGGCCGCCGGTGTGGGCACCGTGACCGAATGTACTGTCAAAGCTCCCGGTGAGGCTCTGCCGTCCAATGCCCCGCCTGCTTCATGGCCTGCGGGACTCTGGCGGGAATGCGTCGCGGTCGAAGTGGAGAGGGAACTCTACGCCGGTAACAAAGCGTACCGGCAGCCTTTGTCGATAAGTGTTTGGGGCAAGGACCAGCCCCAGCCGCGGTTCAAGAAGGGCGACAAGGTCATTTTCTGCGGAGGCGAACACGGCTCGGGGGCGGTCTTGTGGTCCCCCGAGCGCGAGAAGGCCGTCCGCGTTGCCCTGGCGCCGGGGTGGCAGTTCACCGCCGCCAGGCGGGTATGCCCGTGGTGCATCGGCAAGCCAGAGTACAAGTTCGGCAACAACATGCCCGCGGGGTCGCCGCCGCCGAGCACCTGCGAGGCCTGCGGCCGGAAGGACTCGCGGCCGGCCTTCCCGGCCAGGTTGTGCGCGGCCTGCGCCGCCGGGAGCGGGATCTGCATGAAATGCGGCTCCCGCCGGGTCGGCCCGGCGACGCGGAGAGTGGAGGTGCTCTTGGGCACCAAGGATCCGTTGCGCGAGACACGCGATATCGACCCCATGAAGATGACCATCCCCCCCGGCAAGGCCCCGGAGCTTTGGGTGGCGGCGAGGCTGGCCGAGGGCGTCAAGGAAGTTCCTGAGTTGACCTGTGCCCTCGGCAAGGACATGTTCTGGCACACCGACTTGTTCCTCCTGATAACCGGCCCTGATGGCTCCGGCCAGCCGATATTCGCTCCTGAAAGACTCGAAGCCGGAACCCCCAAGCGACTCCCTCTTGCCGGCTCGACGACCCAGCAGACGCCGCAAGGCATGTTCCCGGGGACAGCCTTCGCCCACCCCGGCGTCTACACCGTCCGCGCGGTGGCCGGCCGACTGATCAGCAACCCGGTGACGGTGGTGGTGGAAAATTCCCCCTGAGTCGCCGTTCAACAATAAATGCTTCATTCGGGACGGCGATGCATCCTCTCCGGCTGCGTTGCTCGTCGGTTGCGTACCTCTTGGTACGCGCCCTCCTCGCGCCTTGCCGGCGAGGCGCCTCACCGTCCCTCGGTGAAGTATTTATTATTTCACGGCTCCTGGCCGGGATCGAATCGCCGATGGGGGGGAAGGCGTTCCGTCGCCCCGGATCGTTTCCCCGGTTCACTTCCTTCGTCCCGCGTGGTAGAATGCCCGGCATGAAGGTTCTCCTTGTTGACGACGAAAAGACCATCCGGGTGACTCTCGGGGATGACCTGCGCCGGGCGGGCCACGAGGTCGCCGTCGCCGAGAATCTCCGGGAGGCCCGGAGCGTCCTCGCGTCGGAGGCGGTGGACGCCGTCGTCACGGACCTGCGGTTGCCCGACGGCGACGGGCTCGAACTCCTTCCCGACGTCCGGGAGAAAAGTCCCGGCGCGGAGGTCCTCGTCATCACGGGTCACGGATCGGTGGAAAGCGCCGTGGCCGCCATGAAGGCCGGCGCCGCGGATTACCTGCTGAAACCCTTTTACAACGAGGAAGTGCTTTTGCGTCTGGGGAAGGTGGCGCGGGTGCGGGCCCTCGAGGACGAGAACCGGCGTCTCCGGGAGGCCCTGGGCGGGGAGGCGCGTTTCGAGCGCTTGGTGGGCGGTTGTCCCGCCATGCAGAAGGTCTTCCGTCTCATCGAGCAGGTGGCCGGGACGGACGCCACGGTGCTCGTCGAGGGGGAAAGCGGGACGGGCAAGGAACTCGTCGCCGAGGCGATCCACCGCCGGAGCCCCCGGCGGGACAAGCCTCTCGTGGCGGTCAGTTGCGCGGCCCTTCCCGAGACGCTGCTCGCGAGTGAACTCTTCGGCCACGAAAAGGGCGCCTTCACGGACGCGATCCGGGAGCGCGCCGGACGGTTCGAGCAGGCCGACGGCGGGACGTTGTTTCTGGACGATGTGGATGACATCCCGGCGGCCATCCAGGTGAAACTCCTCCGGGTGCTTCAGGAACGGGAGTTCGAACGGGTTGGCGGGACGAAGACGCTTAAAGTGGACATCCGTGTCGTCGCCGCCACGAAGAAATCCCTGCGGGCCGCGGTCGAGGCGAAGGCGTTCCGCGAAGATCTTTTTTACCGGTTGAACGTGGTGAATGTGACGTTGCCGTCCCTGCGGGAGCGCCGGGAGGATATCCCGGTATTGGCGGCGCACTTTCTGGTCAAGCACGGGAAGGGGGGGGCGTATGTCCTTTCCGCGGAGAGTCGCCGCCGGATGATGGAATACCCCTGGCCGGGAAACGTCCGGGAGCTCGAGCACGCCATCGAGCGGGCGATCGTCCTGGCGGGTCCGCCGGACGTCCCCGGGAAACCCGCCGTGATCACGCTCGATTTCCCGGCGGCCGTGCCCGCCGCCCCGGGGACGGCCGCCGCCGGGGGCGTTCCCTCCCTGGCCGATGCCGTGGCCCGCGCCGAGACGGAGGTCATCCGCGCCGCGCTGGCCCGCGCCGGCGACAGCCGCACGAAGGCCGCCGATCTCCTCGGCATCAGCCGGAAAAACCTCTGGGAGAAGATGAAAAAGTACGGCATGGAGGGGAATCTTCCGGAGGAGGGGTGAAGTCGTAAGGGCAATTCACGAACGAATAAAACCGCTCATCCTGAGCCTGCCTGCCCCGTACGTCTTCGTCACGGGGTCGAAGGATGAGCCAATCGCTTCGCTCATGGTTCGACGGGCTCACCATGAGCGGGGTTTTCGTTGTCGATCCTAATTACCAATGCCCCAAACCATCGGCAACTATCTGCAGTCCGTTGTGGACAGGTGAACTTCAACGCCCGGTGAGGCCGGTAGCCTGCGCCCCCGGATCATCGGTCCCAAATGCAACCCATGCGAAGAAACGTATTTGTCGGCTTCGAAGGCCATATTTCTTTTTCAGGCGATCCAGTCCCGTCAGTCCCGCAAATCCAGGCGCGCATGCCAGCAAGATTGAGCCGACAGCGAGATAAAAAAGTCGGTTATTGGCATAACCTTGTGGGCTCCTCATTCGCATCGTATAACCCGGCTGGCTCACCGGGGATACCGATATCACCGAATAGATTGCGGCGGTGATGCCGATGGCGAAGAGGACAATGAACAACAGACAGAAGACCGTGGTCGGCGTGGTCGAAACACACCGCCTCCCGCCGATGATCCGTTCCGGCGTGATCACGGCGTCCCCGGTCAGCAGGCCTTCTTCGCGCCGTAGGTCTTCTTCATTTCCTCGAGAGTCATCGGCGTGTAGTCGCCGGCGTGGCTCGCCTGGCCGAAGTCCTTCATCTTGGACGCGACGACGGCCTTGAGGGCCTCGCGCGCCGGGGCAAGGTAATCCCGCGGGTCGAATTTTTCCGGTGTCTCGGCGAACACCTTCCGGATGGCCGCCGTGATGGCGAGGCGTCCGTCGGTGTCCACGTTGATCTTGCGAATGCCCCGGCGGATGCCCTCCTGGATCTGGACGATGGGCACGCCCTTGGCGTTCGGCATCTTTCCGCCGTATTTATTGACGAGGTCCACAAGTTCCTTCGGTACGCTGGACGAACCGTGCATGACGAGGCGGATGTTCGGGACGCGCCGTTTCACGTCCGTGATGATGTCCATCGCGAGTTTCGGCTCGGCCTTGAATTTATACGCTCCGTGGGAGGTCCCGATGGCCAGCGCCAGCGCGTCGAGTCCCGTCTCCTTGCAGAATTTCTCGGCCTGATCGGGCTCGGTGAGGTGGATCTTCCCGGAGCCGACGCCGTCCTCGATGCCGCCGAGCGTCCCGATCTCCCCCTCGACCGTGACACCCTGCTTGTGGGCGAACTCAACCACCGAGGCCGTGACGTCGCGGTTGTAGCCGTACTCGGAGGCGGTCTTGCCGTCTTCGAGAAGCGACCCGTCAATCATGACCGACGTGAACCCGAGCGCGATGGCCTCCTGACAGGTCTTGAGGCTGTTCCCGTGATCGAGATGCAGAACCACCGGGATCTCCGGGTTCTCGATGACCGCCGCCTCCATGAGCTTCTTGAGGTAAATCATGTTGGAATACTTGAGCGCCCCGCGCGAGGCCTGGATGATGACGGGGCTTTTCGTCTCTTTCGCGGCGGCCATGATGGCCTGGATCTGCTCCATGTTGTTGACGTTGAACGCCCCGACGCCGTAGGCCTTCTTCTCGGCCTCGTCGAGCACCTGTTTCATGGTCACCAGCGGCATGGCTTCCTCCCGATGTTAAAATGGTTTGTCAAACGAGGAAACAGTGTCCCCGGCGGGGGAAACGAAGTCAAGGGCAATTCACGATGGGCCTGTCGCTAACGTATTGGCCGGTCGATCTCCTCGGAAGGGCAGCGTGCCTTGTGAGGGAGCCGACTGGGATGGATGGACGGACCCTCTATTTACGGCGGCCTTGGAAGTTGTGAACTTTCGCACATTTTGAGGTAAAGAAAAAGCGCCGATCCAACGAATCGGTGGGTGTTGAGCCAACACCTATCGGAGGATCGGCGTGAAACCGACAATCAAGGTATCGGCATGGGAATCGCTTCTCTTGAACTTCTCCGACGTGTTCACGAAACCGACGGCGGGGATTTTCTCGAATTTTCTGACGGCGTGGGTGCTCGCCACCGGTCGGCGAACCGTCTGCGGCATTTTCTGGTTTGTTCGGGATCGGCAACTTCGCGCGCACGACGCCTATCACCGTTTTTTCTCCCGTGCGTCGTGGAAGACGGAGGATCTCTGGCAGACATGGGCCGTTTGGGTGGTGAACCATCTGACCAAGGATGGTGTGATTCATCTGATTCTGGACGACACGGTGTATCACCGGACCGGGCGAAAGGTGAACGGGGCCGGTTGGTGGCGGGACGCCGTCCGATCGACCGCCACGCATGTGGTGCATGCGTGGGGATTGAACCTCGTGGTACTGGCGATCCGGGTCGATCCGCGTTGGGGCGGGGAGCCGATCGCCATTCCCGTCCATCTGAAGGTGCATCGCAAGGGCGGCCCCAGCCTCATGGAATTGGCGATCGCCGCGGTGAACGAAATGACGCGGTGGTGTCCGCTCCGCCGGTTTTCCCTCGCGGCGGACGGATTTTACGCGTCGTTGGCGGGGAAGGGGCTTCCCGTGAGATTCATCAGCCGTATGCGCCGGGATGCGGCCGTGTTCGACCTTCCCCCCGCACGTCGCCCGCATCAGCGCGGTGCCACGCGCAAAAAGGGCGCCCGTCTGCCGACGCCGGAGAAAATGGCGCGTCGGGTGAGGTCGTGGCGACACGCCACCGTGATGGAACGCGGGAAACCCCGGGAACGGTTGCTCTGCGAGCAAATCCTCATTTGGTACAAGGTGTCCCATGCCCCGGTGAAACTCGTAGTGCCTTGCTCCAGTTCAAGCGGCCAGACGGAAGTGGGCCAGTGATTCTTCCGAGAGGCCAAGTTGCCCGTTAAGGACACGAGACGCATTGTGAGAAATCAATTTCAACCATCGACGCGCCTCGTAGTGATGTCGGGATCG
>JAZDJP010000047.1:0-62378 GCA_043803805.1 Planctomycetota bacterium | reverse complement strand
GTCCGCCCCCGCTCCCGTCATCACCTGACCCGCTCCACCATCCAATACGATCCCCGTCGTCCCCGTCACCGCACCCGCCGCGCTCGATAAGTCCCCCGCCACACGCAATGTGCCCCCGCTCATGGCCCCGCATGACGTGATTGTGAAGTCCCCGTTTACGTCCAGCGTCCCCGTGGTCGTCAGCGTCGCACCCGCACCCATCTCCAGCGTCACATCATTGAAACTCATACCCCCCGCGTCCACCGCGTGGCTACCCCCCGTGAACACCACCTCGCTCGCACCCGCATTCACCACTCCCGCCTGCCATGTCCAGTTCCCTCCCACGCGTATCTCGTCCGCCACCGCCAGCGCGCCTCCCCCTTTGTTAATCCGGAGGTTCGGCACCGACCCCACTCCGCCCAAAGCCCCCAACACCTGCGCCCCGCCACCGTTGAACAATATCTCCCCGCTCCCCGCCATCGTCACATCCGTCACCATCACATCCCCCGCCACCGCCACCGTGCCCACGTTGATCGCCCCCACCGAGGTGACCGTCAGATCCGCACCCACCGTCATCACACCCGTCACCGTCAGCACCGCACCATCCCCCATCGCAAGCGTCACGTCATGAAATACCATCGCCCCGGAATCCACCGCATGATGCCCCGTCGGGAACACCACATGGCTCGCACCCGCATTCACTCCCCCCGCCTGCCATGTCCAGTTCCCTCCCACGTGAATTTCATCCTGCAGCGCCAATGCCCCGCCGCCCTTGTTGATCCTCACGTTCGGCACCATCCCGACACCCCCGGATGCCCCCAATGCCTGCGCCCCGCCACCGTTGAATAGTATCTCACCGCTCCCCGCCATCGTCACATCCGTCACCGTCACGTCCCCACCGGCGCCGATTGTCCCGCCGTTGATGGCCAGAACCGACGTCAGAGTCAGCACTCCGTCCACATCCAAGGTCCCGGTGACGGTGAGAATCTGCCCCCCCATGACCACGGTGACGTGATTGAGCGTCGTCGCCCCGATGTCCACGGTCTTTACGGCGCCGTCCAGCAGCACGGCGCCACCGTTGGCGGTGAAAATCCCGCCTCCCGACACGGTGAACCCTCCGGCGATGGACAAGGTGTTGGCGGTGGCGATGAAGGTCCCGCCGGTCACGGAAAGGGACCCGTTGATGTCCTCGGCCGCGGTGCCGCCCGCGAACGTCCCGTCCGCCTGGGTGAATCCGCCCGCCCCGACGGTGAGGGTATTTCCACCCGGAACGATTTGGCCCGAGTAACCGGCATTGACTTCGATCCCGGCGACATTCACGGGCGCGGTCAGGTTGCAATCCGCGGTCTGCGTGTTGTCAAACCGGACCGTGTCGAGAGGCCCCGGAACGGCATCTCCCGACCAGTTGGCGGGGGTCTGAAAATCATTGCCGACGAATCCGGAACCACCACCCCATACCCTCACATCAGCAAAGGCCAGGCCGGACAGGCCGAGCACGGCTGCGCAAATGGCGATCCGAACGAATTTGAACATGCGTTTTATCGCGCGCCGGCCGCCCGGCGCAGTGCTCCAAGAAAGCACCCGGCGCCCCCCTGGCTCGTACCTCCGCCGGGGATGGCGCTGGCGCGGGTGTCACTCGCCACAGTCCGCGAAAAATTGCCGGCCCCGTCGCTTGCGAAAATCGTATAGTAATAACGACGATCGTTCCCGAGGGGCCCGTCCGTGAACGACGTCCCGTTGCCGTAATAGGCGATGTCCCCGTCGAATGGCCCGGTGGGATGGTTGACCTCGTTCCGAACGACCTGGACCGCCTGAAACTGGGGATTGACCGGGTTGACCCACGACAAGATGATGCGCAGGGAGGAATCCGGCAGGGCATCGAGCGCCGTCGCGTTCACGTCGGGGAATGTCCGGTCCGCGAAGGCGTCGAGGACGCGCTGGAGCAACGTCCCGCGGTTGTTGGGATCCGGATCCGTGTTCGGAACGGTTTCCACCGGGAAGGACAGGAACGCCGTCTTGAACCGGGCGGAGTCGAAATACGTCACGGCCGCGACGCGACCCGACCCATCCCGAAACAGCGCCCGGGCGTTTCCGTCGGGAATGAGTTCCTGCCGGGTGACCGAAACCCCCAGCGCATTGTCCAGCTGGAACGCGAGGTCCGCCGAGACCCGGTCCCCCGCCATCCCGTTCAGCATTCCGTCGAAGGCAAAGGCCGCCGGCCCGATGCCCTGGACGTGAAAGTACTGATTGAGCAGGGTGTTCGTGATCGTCCCCGTCGCGCCGCCGGTGATGTCCGGCAGGTATCCCCGGCTTGTCATGAGCAGACACCCGCCACCGTCCAGGTAGGCCGCGAGATTGGCCTGATCCTGGGCCGTGAGGGTTCCGCCGGATGTCGCGTCCTCGCCCGTCGTCCAGATGACGCTTTGGCGGGAACGGAGTTCCGCGAGCGGCGGCGGCCCGAGAGCGGCCACGTCCCACGTATCGAAGACGAACCCCTTCCCCTCAAGGAGCGTGGTGATATACGCCTGGGTGCTGACGGCGGCGGGGCCGGCCGTATCGTTGTCATCGTCCACGACGAGAAGCGTGTCCTGCCCCACCACGATGTTGAAGGCGACCGTCGCGGCGAACGGCGCCCCGCCCTCGATGTTCCCCGTGATCGCGATGGAGAACGCCACCGTCCGAAGGGGCGTCACCGAGGCGGCGATGGTGAACGTCACGGGATCGCCCGCCGCGACCGCCTCATCCATGTTCACCGTCCCGAAGGCGGATGCCGCGTCCGTGATGGTGACGGCCGTGTCCGTGGTGGAAAGCGCCGCCGCCACCACCGTGGCATCACGCCCGGCATTGGCCAGAGTGACCGTCGCCGACAGGGTCTCACCCGGGTCCGGAAGGTTGTCTCCCCCGTCCGAGAACGCCACCGCGCTCACCCGGAAGTCGGGGACCGTGGCGGAGCTCCCGACCGTTCCGGTGACGGTCTCCGCCGGATTTCCGGACGCGTCTTTGATGGCAACAAACGAAATCCGGAACGTGTTGTTGTAATTGAGATTAAAATTCCCTCCGCCGTGGTTGTCCAGAGTGATGGTCGCCCGGCGGAGGGAATTGTCCCAGGCGAACACGACGTTCGACGACGTGAGCGCCAGAGTCGTCCCGATCGGACTTTCCACCGTGTAACCGGACAGCGTCGCGGCGTCCGCGGTGACCCCCTCCGTGAACGTGACCTGAATGGTATCGTTATCCGCCCCCGGCTCGGCCTTGAGAACAGCCTCCGCCTTCGGAGAGCGCCCGTCGGAGGCGGTCTTGTTCACAAGCGTCTCGTTCGAAAGAGTGGCACCCGGGTCGGTCACCGCACCGGGCAGGATGTCGAGGTCGCTTGTCGCGTACCCGGTGTTGTTGATCCCGATGTCGTTGATGGCGAGATTGACGCGCGTCGTCACCGCGTCCACCGCGGCGGACGTCGCGACGAAGGCGAGCGCGGTCGAGGAGAACTTGGAGACATCCGCCGCGGCTAGGGCCTCCGAGTAGGTCACCCGGAGAACCGTGTTCGACACAAACGCCGCCGAGACGAACACCGGGGGGCGTCCGTCGGCAACGGCGCAATCCAGGATCTCGGCCAGCGCCCCGCTCCCCGAGGTCACCGCCCCCGCCTGAAGGTCAAGGTCATTCGACGTCGCTCCCGTGTTTCCGGCGAAAACGGATGTCACCACATCGAGGTACACTCCGTTGATGGTCGCGGAAGAAGGCGAAACCCCCTCGATGAAGATCTTGGAAAGCGTGTAGCCGGTCAGGACCTCGTCGAACTCGATGCGGACGGTGTTGGCCGTCCCCGCGGTTGTGGTGAACCGCGCGGAAACGAACGCCGGCGCGGCCAGACACGCCGGCCCGGCGGCGAATCCGCCCGCCAGGATCGCGCCGCCCAACAGGAGACGAAACCCCCTCATGCCTTCCCCCCGGAACGCCCCGGATGACGGCCCCCCGACGGACCCGCCGGGAGACCTATTTCAAGGCTTCGTTATTCATCGTCAAACCGGCTCCGGAACCACATAACAATTATACCCCGTGGAAGTTACATCGGCAAATCGAACGCGGACAAACCTTCATTTGAAGAACGCCGCCCCCGCGGTAGAATGGAAGCATGCCGCCGGCCCCGCACCCCACCGCCCTCCGCATTGTCCGCGTCCTCCGCGATGCCGGACACGAAGCCCTCTTCGCCGGCGGGTGCGTGCGGGATATGCTCTCGGGCATCGAACCGGCCGACTATGACATCGCCACAAGCGCCCCCGCCGGAGCGGTCGCCCGCCTTTTCCCGAAAACCGTCCCCGTCGGGGCCGCGTTCGGCGTCATGATTGTCGTGGAGGACGCCCGCGAGTTCGAGGTCGCCACGTTCCGAACGGAGGGTCCCTACCGGGACGGCCGCCATCCGGAATCGGTCGGATCCTCCGACGCCCGGGGGGACGCCCTCCGCCGGGACTTCACCATCAACGGGCTCTTCTACGATCCGGTCGCGGACACGATCATCGACTACGTCGGCGGGGAAAAGGACCTGCGCGCGAAAATTCTGCGCACCATCGGCGATCCCCGGGAGCGCTTCGAGGAGGATCGCCTGCGCCTCATGCGCGCGGTGCGATTCACGGCCCGGTTCGGCCTCGCCATGGACCCGGGGACGGACCGCGCCCTGCGGGAACTCGCCGGGAAAATCACCTCCGTCGCCGCCGAACGAGTCCGGGACGAACTCGAAAAAATCCTGGTTGACCCCAGCCGGTCCGCCGGGATGCGGAGACTCGCCGACACGGGTCTCCTCGCCCACATCCTCCCCGAGGCCCTCGCGATGCGGGGCGTCGGCCAGCCGCCCCAGTTCCATCCGGAAGGGGACGTCTTCGACCACACGTTGCTGTGTCTGGAAAAACTCCGCGACCCCGATTTCGTCCTTGCCCTCGGGACGCTCCTCCATGACATCGGGAAACCCTCCACCTATCAGGAGGCCGACCGCATCCGGTTCAACCGCCACGAACACGTCGGGGCGGACATGACGGAGGAAATCGCCCGGAGGCTCCGGATCTCCAACGAGGACCGCGAGAGCGTGGTGTGGCTCGTGAAAAGCCATCTCCTCTTCAAGGACGCCCCGAAGATGCGCCTCGCCCGGCTGAAGCGCATCCTCCGGCATCCCGGGTATTTCCGCCTCAAGGAACTTCACCGGGTGGACGTGGCGGCCAGCCACGGCGACATGACCGCCTGGGACTACTGCGAAGCGATGGAAAAGAAATTCACCGAGGAGGACCTCCGGCCGAGGCCGCTCCTGCGGGGGCAGGACCTTATCGCCATGGGCCTCGCGCCGGGCCCTCTCTTCTCGAAAATCCTCCACGCGGTGGAGGAACACCAGCTTGAGGGGAAAATCTCCACCCGGGAAGACGCGGAAGCCCTGGCCAGGGAAATGGCCGGCGTGGAAACCCGCCCCGGGAGTCCGTGAACCGCTTTTCAGCGACCCGATCCGCGACAACGACGAGGCCCGCGGTTGGCGATGGAACAGTTATTGTTGAACGGTGACTTATTTCGGCGCCTCACCCGGGGGGGGCATATCCGGTCCCGACACCGTCGGACTGAAATGACAGAAGGGGCATTCCGCATCCGGCGCCACCTTGAGGGTGGGCGTCACCCGCCGGGCCAGAGAGTTCGGGACATAACGTTTCCCGCAGGCGGGATTGCCGCAGACCAGGGCCGGAAACACGGAGTTCTTCCCGCACTTCGGGCACTTGTGGGCATACGTCAACGGCTCGGGCCCCGGCTTGTCGTTGGTCCCCCTGGGAACCTGCACGGCCCACTTTTTCGCCCACTTCTCAAGGGGTTGGACCTCCTCAAAATCACATCCGGAATCGGCGCATTTCATCACAACAGGACTCTCCGCGATCGGATTCGACGGCTTCAAGAGATACCACAGGAGCGGGATCATCACAAGAATGACCACCGCCGCCCCGACCATCACCAACGGATTGTTGCGCCAGTTCATGAGTGCCTCCCCGTGTCTCGTTACGATACCACCCTTATTTCATGTTACCCCGGTTCCTCACGCCCGGCAACGGGAATCCGCCGAGGGGGCATTCGCGGCAACGGGGGCTCTTCCGGCAGAAATCCTTTCCCGCCCGCACGAGAAGCGCGTGGTATTCGTTCCACATCGGCGCCGAACGCGGCAGATTCCGCTCAAACAGCGCCCGGAGTTCCTCGTAATCCTCATCCCCGCGAATGATCCCGTGCCGGGAGAAGATCCGGCGGGTGTAGGCGTCAATCACAAACACCGGCCGGTTTCCCGCATAGAGAAGGATGGAATCCGCCGTCTCCGGACCGATGCCATACACGGCAAGAAGTTTCCCCCGGAGAACGCCCGTCTCCCCACGGAACATCCGGAGAACGCTCCCGCCGCATTCCCGGTTGACAAAATCAAGAAACGCGCGCAGGCGGATTTCCTTCACGTTGAAATACCCCGCCGGACGGATGAGGCGGGAAAGACGCCGCGGGGAAAGCGCCGACATGCGCCGGGGGGAAAGCACGCGGGCCGCCCGGAGATTGGCGATGGCCTTTTCCACATTGGCCCAGGCGGCGTTCTGGGTCAGGATCGCCCCGACCATCATCTCGAAGGGGGTGTCGGCCGGCCACCAACGCTGGGGGCCGAAGGCGCGGAAGAGGGTCGTGTAATATTTCGCAAGCGGTTTCATGGGCTCGCGCCGCAAACCTATTTTTTCTTTTTCTTGAAAAGGTTTTTGAACTCGTCCTCGATCTTTTTTTCCTCTTTTTTCGGATCCTCCGGTGTTTTCCCGCCCTCTTCCTTCTTTTTGAATATGTCCTTCACCGTGTCCTCGAGTTTGTCCTTCGCCTTTTCGATCAAACCGGTCCCGAGAACCCCCTTGAATCCCGAGAGGAAGTCCGCGCGCGGACTCGACAAACTGCCGGTGATGGGAACGCTCCCGATGACTTTCGCGATGTCCTGAAGAAGCGGGTTCCCGTCCTTGATGTTGGAAATATTCAGCCGCAGTTCCTGGCTCGCGCCGTCGAGACCAAGCCACCCGCTGACGCCGAGATCGAACTTATCCCCCTTGAAGAGCATGCTTTTCGCCATGGCCTTGCCCTGGCCGACGGTGAAATCCGCCGCCATGTCCTGGAAATTGAATTCCTTGAGCGCCCCGGCGAAATTGGTTACGGACGTGGAGGCCTGAGCCGAATTGGGCGTGAGCGACAGGGCGCCGGCGACCACGGACAGCACACCGGTGAGGTCCCCCGCCACTTTCCCGAGAATGGGAGACGCGGAGATCTTCCCCTTCCGCACCTTCATTCCACCGCTCCCGGCGAGGGAACCCAGAATATCCGCGGTGCTGGTGCCGCTCCCCTTGAGGGACACATTGAAATCCAGAAGCCCGCCGACCGCGCCGAGTTTTCCCGCGACGAGCAATGCCCCCACGAGAGGCGTGACATCCCCCGTCCCGTATTGCAGTTTCTCCACGCTCCAGGCGGGCTTTGCCGCGGCAAGGTCCATGGTGACGAGTCCCGAGAGTTTTCCGCCGCAGAATGTTCCAACAATGTCCCTTACCGTGAGGACGCCGCCCCGGAGATCAACCAGCGCCCCCACGTCCTGAACCGGGAGACCCTTGTATTTCAGGGATTTCACCGCGATTTTCGCCGTGGCCGTGACGGTCTTGATGAAGGGATTCCCCCCGGCCGGCGCCGGCGTCCCGCCCGCGGGCGCGCCCCCGGTCGAAGGAGGCGGCGCCGGCGCGGTCCCCGCGGGGGCTGCGGCAAGCTTCGTCATGAGTTCGTCCCCGTCAATCGCATCGGAGGAGGCTTCCATGGCGATCACCGGCGCGCCGCGCGGCTCCTTCACGTCCCCGGCAAATTTCACCGTCCCGCCCACCCCGGCCACCTGGAGATTCCGAAGTTCGATGCGTTTCAAGTCAGGGAAAACGAGAACGCCCGTCACGGCGGGAACCAGTTGGCCATACGCCACCTGAAAGCCGTTCAGGGCCACTTCACCGTTTTTGACGTCGAATTCCTTTCCGATGACCGCCACCCCCTTCGCCTGGAGCGACCCGCCCTTCCCTTCGACGACACCCTTCAAAAACGGCGCCAGGGCGATGAGCCCCGCGTCGGCCCGGCTGATTTCAAACGTAAACTCCCCCGCGCCGCCCGCCAGTTTCCCGGAGGTCTTCGCCTCCAGGGCGTCCATCGAAACCGTCGCGGACTTCACGACGATCTCCTGCCCGGAAACGACATCGAACACCGACTGGAGGCGCACCCCCGCGGGCTTGCCGAAGAACTCCCCGTATCCCACCGATGCGGCGGAAAAATCCGCCCGGCCGGTGACCGCGAGATTGTCCATCGTCCCCTTCGCCGTCGCCTCGATCGCCGGCGTTCCGGCAAGAGTGATTTCCCGGGGAAGCGGGGAAACCGGCGTGACGTACCGCGCCAAGGCGACATCGGCATTCACCGCCGCCCGCAGGACAACGTCGAACAACAGGACCTTGTCGTAATTCGAAACGGATCCGGCCAGATTGAATATCCCGGCGGACGTGGCGAGTTTCACGTCATCGAACACAATCGCCTTCTTCGCAAGATCCACCCCCCCCTTCCAGGCCAAACTTACATGATCGTCGTGGAAGGGACTTTTCGCCACGACGGGAAGCGCCACATCGAACGACCCGAGGGCGAGCGTCCCTTCCGACAGCCACCGCCCGTCGGGACCGGGCCTCGCCGCCGCCTTCACCGCGAGCGCCCCGAGCTTTCCGGAAAGCGCCTTCGCGGTTTCCGGGGAAACAAGCGCCAGCACCGGCCCGAGATCAAGTCCCGGGGCATCCAGAGTCGCCTCGATGGCGGGCGCGGCGAGATAATCCTTCACCCGGAAGGCCGTTTTCACCGCGATGCCGTTCACGGCCGCCTCAAGCCCCTCGGAAACCGCCTCCGACGGCGTCACGCGGATTTTTCCCTTCAGCGTCACATCCGCCCCCGGGAGCGCCGCGGGTTTTACCGACACATCGAGAAACGTCGCCACGGCATCGAAGGACAAACCGGCCGCCGTCCTGTCCGCCTTGCCGGCCAGCGCAATCGCCCCCTTCGATTCCTGGATCTGGCCGCGGACGAACGGCGACAGGCGGACGATACCCATCCCGATTCCCTCCGAGGCGGCGGACAGCGAGAACGTCGCGAAATCGGCCGCCCCCGCGCCCGATGCCCGGAGCGTACCGTCGGCCAGTTTCACATCCACCGAGGACAGGGTGATCTGCCTGCCGTCGCAACTCGCGCCAAAGACCACCGAGGCCGGCTCCCCGGCGGGTTTCGCGATCATCTTCCCGTAATCCAGCCCCAACGCCCCAAGTTCCAGAGTCCCCCTCGCCCCCCACACGACTCCCTTCGCGGTGATGTCCGCGCCGAGCGTCACGACTCCCGTCGCCGCGACATCCGGGGGAATCGCGGAACCGAGCGCCGCCCGGATGAGCGGAAGAAGTGTTTCGGATTCGATCCGCACATCCGTCCGAAGGGCGATCGCCGGCGTCGCAAGCGTCTCCATCGTTCCGGTGGCCGAGAGGGAAACCCCGTCCGCGATGACCTTGAGCGCCGTCACGCCGACCTTCAGCGTTTCCGTGTTCGCGGCGACATCGTTCTCGATACGCACGGATTTCAATTGAACCGGCTGGACGAAATCGGACATCCCGACACGAAGTCCGGCCACCTCCGCGCCTCCCGAAAGACGCGCGTCCGCGCCCTTGATCTCGATCTTCTCCCGCAGGGAAATCTCGCCGCCGAGATCCTTCACCGAGCCGGCGAGGAACGGCGCGGCAAGCGCCAGGGGAATCCCCTTCCCGGTCATGTCGAGCGTCGCGGCGACGGCCTTCAGATCCACCGAGAAGGATTCGTCCTTGAAAAGCCTCACCGGCCCCGCGATGGAAATTTTCCCGGCCCTGTCTCCGGCGGGCAATTTGAACGACAGATCCACTTTGATTGGCGCCGCGAACGACGTCACCGCCAGATCAAGGTCAATGTCGGTGACGGACTGCCTGAACGGCATCACCCGGTCGTCGTAGTGGACGGCGCCGCCGCGGAATTTGAAACTCCGGAGGGCGACGGTGAACGGCGGCTTCTTTCCCGGTGTTGCCGCGGGGGCCGGCGCCGGTGTTCCCGCCGGGATCTTCGGGTTGAATTTCGCGAGGATGTCATCGTAGTTGAAACCGCCCTTGTCGCGGACGACGGACACCTCGAGCCCCTTGAGCGCCACCTCATCGAGGATGATCTGCTTCTTGAGAAGGGGCAGAAGGCGCACCCCCACGGCGAACGCGCCCAGTTTCACGAAGGGCCGGGCGCCGTACCCCGCCCGTTCCTTGATGACCAGATCCGAAACGGCGAGTTTTCCGGAGAGCCGCACGGACACGTCCCCCACCGTCGCCTCGCGCCCGAGATTGTCCCGGATGGCCTGGATTACCTGCTGCTTGATAAAATCCTTCGGCAGGAACAAGTTTACGAGAATCACCGCGACGACCAGAAGCAGGAAAAACGACCCCGCCGCGATCCCGCCCCACTTCAACATCCGCTTCTGCCATTTTTTCATGGCGCGCCTCCCGAAACCGCCGGGAATCGTGACCGGCTCATTATTCAAACGTCCGACAGCCCTACCCCTACCCGGCAATGAACGTCGCCCCCCGGCGGTAGCCGAGGGGAGAAACCCCGAGGTAT
Organism: Planctomycetota bacterium; assembly: GCA_043803805.1. Lineage (GTDB taxonomy): Bacteria > Planctomycetota > JAZDJP01 > JAZDJP01 > JAZDJP01 > JAZDJP01. The sequence goes on along the minus strand of JAZDJP010000047.1, from coordinate 51,695 downwards.
TGCTTGAACTGCCGGCTGAAGAAATGCTGGGTGGAGTAGCCGCACGCCGCGGCGACCTCCTTCACGGAGGGGAACCGTTCCCCGACCGCCGGCCGGAGAAGCGTCATGGCCCTCCGCAGACGCGCCTCAACGAGATATTCCTTCGGACTCTTCCCCAGGGCGCGGGAAAACACCGCGTGGAGGTGGCCGGCCGAGAATCCCGCGAGTTTCGCGAGGTCCCGGACCGTCCACATCCGGGCCGGTTCCGCCTCCACCCGCCGGCAAAGCGCCGCGACGCGCCGATCCGCGGGCGCCGGCGCCTGGACACGCCCCCCGACAGACCGCCGCCGCCCGAAATCCGCCAGGGCCTGCGCGAAGGCCAGTAACGCCGCTTCCAGACGCCAGGGCGTCCCGGGCGCATTCCCCGCCGTCACGGCAACGTGACCGAGGCGACGGAACGCCGCCCGGACCGCCGGGGCCTCCCGGCCTGAAAATCGGAACGGGAGAAGCGCCTTTCCCCCCGGGCCCGCGGCATCCCCCCTCCGGAACGGGGGAATCTCCCGCGGCACCGGTCGGAAGGCGAAATGACAGTACCCGAACTCCAGGGGTCCCTTCATCTCCCGGATCCAGCCGGGGACGAAGGGCGGAAGCACGAGAAAATCGCCCGGCCCGGCGCGGAATGTCCCGGCCGGCAATTCGAACGCCGCTCTTCCCCGGGTGACACCAAGAACGTCGAAATCGTCGTGGAGCAGCAGGACCGGCCCGGCCCCCTCGGGCCAGATGTAATGCCCGTGCCGACCGGCATAGAACGGAATCCCCTCCGGGAAGGGGACGCCTGAATCGAATCTCCCCTTGGGCGACGAAATATGCGATTTGTGCATAAAATCGGAGATTCCCCTATATTTAGACGCCTGTGAATACTGTACAATCTCATCAAACGGGACGCAAGGGGAAACCGATGACAGAGACCGCCGCCGTACGGACGTCCGCGCAAACCGCTTCCGACCGGGAGATACTCGCTCCCCTCGCGGACCGTCTCATGAAACTCGCCTCCCGTCCGGGGGAGATCTTCAAGAAGGAACTCTGGGCGCGGCACAACGCCCTCCAGAGCGTCGAACGCATCCCCGTCTGCGTCACGTACGAGGGCATCCCGGATCCCGCGTGGGATGACGTCTTCCACCCGGGATGGATCCGCGCGACCGGCGACATCGCCCGCCGCATCGAACGCGATCTCCGGAAACGCATCTGGATGGCGGAAAACGTTCCGGACGATCACATCGTCTGGCCCGCCCTCTTCCTCCCCGCGATCGCCGCGGCGCACGACTGGGGGGTCAACCTCCTCTGGGAGAATCCGGACGATCCCCAGGGGGCCAGGCATATCGTCCCGCCGCTGGCCGACCGGATTGACATCACCCGCCTCCGCCTCCCGCGGACGGACGTTGACGAAACGGCCACCGCGGCGCGTCTGGCCGAGGGAACCGAACTCACCGGGGGACGCCTCGCCGTCCACCCGGTCTACCCGGGGATCGGGGAATCCCCCTTCGAACTCGCGGTCGAGATGCGCGGCATGGAGAACCTTTTCTTCGACGTGTGCGACCGGCCGGAGGACGTCCACGCCCTGATGAATTTCATCACCGAGGCCACGATCCGGGACCATCGCCACCGGGAACAATGCGGCTGGATCAACCGCGCCCTCGACCCGACGGGGAAATTCCAGATGCTCCCCCGCTGGCGGCATTTGTGCGCCAGGGCCCCCGCCGGAATGCCGGGCCGCCCGCCCCGAATTTCCGACGAGTGGCCCTACGTGTCGGCCCAGAGCGCCTGCGGACTGGGGGTCGCGATGTACGGGGAATTCGTCCACGCCTACAACGCGCCCATTGCGGCGCTCTTCACGGGAGGCAACGTGTACTACCACGGTTGCGAGAACCTCGACGCGAAACTCCCGGTCATCTCGCGCCTCCCGAATCTCCGGCGCCACCACGTCTCGCCCTGGAGTTCGGTGGCCCTGGCCGCGAAACACTTTTTGGGCCGCGTGGTGCTCGAGGTCCACGCCCACCCGACCCGGGTGATCTTCCAATCGTCGCCGGAGGACATGCGGAAGGAAATCCAGGGATTGATCGCCGCCGCGGATGGGCACCCCATGAGTTTGAATTTAAGCGACATCCACTCGCTCAACGGGAAACCGGAAACCCTGATCACCTGGGCGCGGATTGCGCGGGAGGAGGTGGAGAAACGCGAGGCGTGAAACCCTCCCACCTTTTCCTTGCTCGCCCAAGGAAAAGGTGGGCCAAAAGGAAGGGCGCCCCGGACACGCCGACTCACATGGGGTGCCTCGGGCGCTTGGCGGGTCGGAAGCGCGTCCAACTCGCCCATGCCACGACGGCGCTCAAACAGGCCGCGCATAATTTCCGCCCCGCCCGCGCGCCCTCCGGCGGCGTGTCAAGGGGGTTGAAGAAGGACCAATTTATTTTCGAATGGGACGCAAAACCCATGTGCCCCTCTCCCCTCTATCAACAGCATAAACATCACCCGTTATAATTCCGGCACGGATACGACCTACATATACCTCCGATCCGCTATAACCCGCATCCCACGACCAAGCAACTATGTCGCTTGAATGAGTTAAAGACACCGGTTGAATATCTTTGGAACTGATCACAAGACCATTTACTGACGAGGAAATCGTGACGTTCTCGTTTATCACACCCGCAGGACTGCGCAGTTCAAGAAAGTACAATCCAGTAATTGGCGGCAGGGATGCCGCTCGTCGGCCGTCGCAACGACCCACAAAATATGCGCCCACCAAAAGCGCAAACGTGAGGCAGATCACCATCCAGATTTTCAACAACGATCTTTTCATCTTCGGATCTCCCCCCCCCCCCCCGAGTTCCACGCACCGGCGGCACGCCAACGACATCCGGCACAAGACATGGATGGCGGTCACCTACCCACAATAAAACCTTCTCACTTCTTGCTTTTGTGTGCAAGCGCCCATTTGTCAACCGTATACGCACACCAGTACGCCACCGTGAACCCCACAAGCATCATGGCAGAAAATCCCCAAAAGTTTCCCAACCAGGAAGCGGGAATGAATACCATCAAGAAAACGAAAAGAAAGAGGATGGCAATCGCCGTGAGAAAACCAAGACCGGTTTCACACAGGATATAAGGTCTTTCCAAGCGATTCCCTTTCTCCAACGAATGCATCAGTCGAATTCGAGTTATCCTTGGGATTTTATGGCGGTGGTTGGAGGAACGCCATGAATTTCATGCACGGCGGGGCAATGATCCCTTTCCGAATTCGACATTCGACACTCGGCATTCGTAATTTCACCCGTCCCCTCCCGGCGCTGTTTCTGAGAACTCCGAATCCCGAGCCCCAAGTCCTGAACTCACGAACTCGCGAACTTTTTAAACACACACCCCCCCGCCCCGATGACCCCGGCGTCGTCGCCCAGTTGCGCGAAGGTGATTTTCGTCTTCCGGGCCGGGCGCGGGTAAATGTGCTTCCGCACGGTGGCCAAGAGCGGCTTCATCAGGAGGTCCCCCGCCCCGATCATCCCGCCGGTGAGGACGATCTTCTCCGGATTGATCCCGTGGATGACCGTGAGGATGGCATGGGCCAGATAACGCGCCGACTCGGCCAGCGCCTCCCGGGCCGCCGCGTCCCCCCGCCGGGCCGCCGCCGCGATGTCCTTCGTGGTGACCTCCTCCCCGGCCCGCACCGCCGCCGCGAGCGTGGATCGCCGCCCCGCATTCACCATCGCCGCGAAGCGTCTCTCCGTCGCCGGCGAGGAGGCGTAGGCCTCCACGCAACCGATGTTCGGGCAGGCGCATTTGACCCCGTCGCCGTTCACGGTCATGTGGCCGAACTCCGCGCCGGTGCCGTGGGCGCCGTGCCAGATTTCACCGTTTAAAATCAATCCCCCGCCGATCCCGGTGCCCAGCGTGAACACGGCCAATGACGACGCCTTCCGCCCCGCCCCCGCCCAGTACTCCCCGAAGGCGGCGGCATTGGCGTCGTTCTCGATGACGACCGGGACCGGAAAGCGCTTCTCGAGCGCGTCCTTGAGCCGCACGAACTTCCATCCGGGGAGGTTCGGCGGGTTCATGAGGATGCCGCGTTTCACGTCCACCGGCCCCGGGACCCCCACCCCGACGCCGAGGATTTTTTTCCACGGCAGGCCGCTTTTCTCCCGGACGGCGCAGGCCAGGTCCGCGATGCGCCGGATGACGGCGGCCTTCCCCTCCCGCGCCTTCGTCGGGACGACCATCTCCCGCAGGATGCGGCCCTTCTCCGTCACGACCGCCGCTCCGATATTCGTGCCGCCCACGTCCACGCCGATGGCCACGCGCATGCCCATGATGAATCCCCCCTTTACTTGACCGGCCTCTCCACTAAAATGGCCTCCGTCATGGCCGATGATACCCGACGCCCGCCCGGCGGGCAAGCCGGCGGCGCGGATTCCGGAGGATGCGATGAACACTCTGCTTGAGTCAAAACCCACCGTCACCGCCCCCCTCGACGACCGATTCCGTCCCGCGGCGCGCGCCACGCGCGCATTCGACAAGGCCGTCGCGGCCGGCGGCGCCGGCGTCCCGGCCGCCATCGGCCTGGAGCAGGCCGACGGGACGCTTTCGGTCCTCCGGACGAAACTCCTCCCCGCCGGTCATCCGAACGCCGCGGACAACGCCCGGCACGTCGAGCGCCTCGTGAAATTCCTCCTCTGGCAGAAGGGCGGCTGGCGGATTCTCTTCGGCGGCCCCCGGGAGATCGGCGAATCCCTCCGGACCGCCTACGCCGCCGGCGGCGCGCGCGCCTTCGACGCGGACCTCATGGGCGGTGTGTACGAAAAACCCTTCACGGTGGACGTCATGAACGAATCCGACGTCCCCGCCCCCCGCGAGAAATCCATGCCCCTCGGCCGTCACCTGGACGGGTGCCGCATCGGCTTCGACCTCGGGGCGAGCGACCGCAAGGTGAGCGCCGTCCGGGACGGCGAGCCGGTCTGGAGCGAGGAGGTGGCCTGGAACCCGAAGACCGCGTCCGACCCCGCGTTCCATTACCACGAAATCATGTCGGCCCTCCACCGGGCCGCCGCGCGCCTGCCGCGGGTGGACGCCATCGGCGGCAGTTCCGCCGGCATCATCATCCAGAACCGGGTGCGTGTGGCATCGCTCTTCCGCGGAGTGCCCAAGGACGCCTTCGAGAAACGGGTGAAGCCGCTGTTCCTGGACATCCGGAAGGCCTGGGGCATCCCGATGGAGGTCGCCAACGACGGCGAGGTGACGGCGCTGGCCGGCTCCATGAGTTTGGGCGCCAATGAAATCCTCGGCATCGCCATGGGCTCGAGCGAGGCCGGGGGCTACGTCAATCGCGAGGGCAACATCACCACATGGCTCAACGAACTCGCCTTCGCGCCGGTGGATTACGCCCCCGACGCCCCCCTCGACGAATGGTCGGGGGACCGCGGCTGCGGCGTCCAGTATTTCTCGCAGGAGGCGGTGGTTCGCCTGGCGCCGGCGGCGGGGATTGCGCTCGAGGCGAAGGCCACCCCGGCGGAAAAACTGAAACAAATCCAGGATCTCTTCGCGAAAGGCGATCCGCGCCCCCGGCCCATCTACGAAACCATCGGCGTCTATTTCGGATACGGCGTGGCCCATTATGCGACGTTCTACCCTCTGTCGTGTATTTTGATCCTGGGCCGGGTCACCTCCGGCGAGGGCGGCGCCATCATCATGGCGAAGGCGGAGGAGGTCCTGAAACGGGAATTCCCGGACGTCGCCGCCCGCGTGAAACTCCAGTTGCCCGACGAGAAGAGCCGTCGCGTGGGCCAGTCCATCGCCGCGGCAAGCCTGCCCGTCATAGCGAAGGAGAAATCCCGATGAAATTCCGGAACCCCGGCGCGGAATTTTTTATCCCGGACGGCAAGCCCGAAGCGGAGACCCTCCGCCGGGTCACCCACATGGGGATCGGCGCCCACCAGGACGACCTCGAGATCCTTGCCGTGGACGGCATCCTGAAATGTTTCGGGAGTCCCACCCAGGGATTCCTCGGCGTCGTCGTCACGAGCGGCTCCGGCAGTCCCCGCGAAGGCCCCTACGCCGACACCACCGACGCGGAAATGCAGGCCGTCCGCCGGAACGAGCAGAAAAAAGCCGCGGTGGTCGGGGAATATGCCGGCGTCGTATTGTTGAATCATCCCAGTTCCGCCCTGAAGGACAAAGCGAACGCCGGCCCGGTCGAAGACCTGAAAACCCTGCTCGCGGCAACGAAACCCCGGGTCGTCTACACCCACAATCCCGCCGACAAGCACGACACCCACGTCGCGGTGATGCTCCGCGTCCTCCAGGCCATCCGGGCGCTCGCCCCTGGCGAACGCCCCGAGGCCCTCTTCGGGTGCGAGGTGTGGCGGGACCTCGATTGGCTCTCCGACGCGGACAAGATGGTGTTCGACGTCTCCGCCCGGGAAAACCTGACGACCGCGCTCGTGGGCATCTTCGACTCCCAGGTGGCCGGGGGCAAGCGTTACGACCTGGCCACCATCGGCCGCCGCCGGGCCCACGCCACCTACTTCGCCTCCCACGGCGTGGACACCGCGACGCAACTCGTCTTCGGCATGGACCTCACGCCTCTCGTCAAGAATGAGACCCTCGACGTGACCGCGTTCCTGAACGGGTATATCGAGCGGTTTGCGAAGGAAGTGAGGGAGAGGATCGGGAAACTCGCTTGACGGCGGGCAGGCGGCCGTCCTCGTCTGTACAACGTCGACTTTTGCAACCCCCAAAACCGATAAATCAAGACCCTTTTCCCCTTTTCTCCCCTCCGATACCTTTCCCGTCAAGATTATTAGTGAGTGTCCCCGGAATACCCCCGGAATACCCCACGGAATACCCATCCGGAATACCCCATCCGGAATACCATCGGAATACCCCCCCGGAATACCACGCGGAATACCGGGCGTCAAAAGAAACGGCCGGGCGGTTGAGCAAGCAACAGGAAGCCTTTCGGGAAATGCGGGTGAATAGTCTCCCGGTAATCATGGTGATGGCATGTGGTAGAATCGCGATCGGATCAGGCATCCCTTCTTCCCGACCCCGGGTGGCTTTATCCAAACCTGAAACCGAGGGTTGGTTGATGTTGTATACTGGTACCATCCGTCGTCTTTTCTGGTCGCCGATGGCAAATTCCCCAAGGTCTGGCAACCCCAGAATATGGTTGCCAGCCGGCCTATGAAATCAGCTTCGACCTGTGTTTCCGGGAACGGTAGATTTTCGCCCATGAATCTATCTGCGCTTCCCTTGTCGAGGAGAAGTACATCGACGGCGCCCGCGGTCACGGCCACGGTCCCCCCCCGGTTCAAGCGGAAAAAGTTTACCCCCGGCCAAACCTTGGCCAAGACAGCGGCATCTTCCTGGTTATAAGCCTCGACCTTAACGTCGACGACTGACGGTTCCATGCATAAGGTGAGACGGCTGGCTTCCAGCGCAAACGCCTTGGCTCGTTCCTGCTCATCGCTTCCATGCTTGATGTCCCCTGGCCCCTCAGCTCCTTCCGGCTTGACTTCAATCATCACCGGGCCACTGACCACCTTGCCATTCCAACAGTTGGACTTGTCCGCATCCAAGCCCGAGCTTCGCTCATACGCTACGGTCACGGTGTACTTCCCCGGCGGCAGGAGGTGTGCATCGAACTCTTTCCCAGCTGGATTGGAAGTGATCCCCTCAAAACGCCACTCGGCGTCAAGCGGGGTGCTGCATCGCATTCGGTCTGCCGCTACAAGCAACTGAAATGACCCTCGTGGAATGTATCTGGCCGTTCTGATGACGCCCTCTTTGGAGACAAAACTCAACCGCAGGGTGGAGCGCTCCGGGCTGGAATCCAGGAACTTGTGCTCTGCGCTGTCGCGTATCTTAAAAGCCAGCTCGAGCAGAACCGGATCACCTTCTGTAAATGTCATCCCCGACGGTTTGGGTTGTTTGCAAACCATGCAGACTCGCTGGGACAAGGCACACTTGTGGCAAAGCACCGCTTTGTCGAAAGCCTTGCCTTTACAGTCCAGGCATTTGCCCCTCGCAACCGTTCTTGTGTTCACGGCATCCTGATAGCACTTGTCGTGGCCAAACCCGCCTTTCTGCCATTTTTCGTTCGATCCGCCCATGGAGGCAATTCCAACCTGAAGATTGTTCACGGTTTCGCCCCAGGCAAAGCCGTCCTTCGCGCTGATTTCGATCTCCACCGCGCCGGTCGAGACATTGCCCCGCCACAGACCATCCGTTTGTTCCTGTGGCGCGTTGTACTCGTAGCCGGCGGTCACGGTGTACGTGCCGATCGGTAGCGCGTCGTACGGCTTGGCCACGCTCTGGGGCCGGGGCCGGAATACCCATTCCTTCCCAAAAGGGAAGATTTTGCTTTCATGCTGCCCCTTTGCCAAGAGCACATTTTCCAGATGGGCACGCTCGTACTTGACCAAGGAGTGTGGCACGAGCGAGGCGCCGCCGGCCGCCGGACGAAACTCGATGCGCCAGTTAGAGCACCAACCGGCATCTAGGAGATTCATATCTTTCCCGCCGACATTCTTCATGTGAATTTCCAGCCGGACCGGCTCGCCCTCGAAGAAGACATTTCCGGTGGGCTTTTCCGCGCCGCAGCCCTGGCAGATGCGTTTGGTTGCCGCGCAGTCCTCACAGAACTTGGAAGCGGAAGAAACGGTTACCGCCCCGCAGTCCCCGCACTTGCCAAGACTACTTCTGAGCAATATTGCGACACACTTCGGGCAAATGGAAAAGGAAAACCAGTCCTTCGCCGCACCGCCCAGCGGCACAAGCCCGGCCTGCAAACCGTTCGCCGCTTCGCCCCAGGCGATGGCGTTTGCATCGGTAGGGGCGGGTTTCAAACCCGCCCCTACACCGGCGGATTGTAAATTTTCCCCCGCCACCGCCCGGTACACGAGCGGCGCACCAACGCCCACCGTCCCCGCCGCTACCGCCACCACCGCCGCGATTATTTTAATTTTCGCCCAAAGCATCGCTTTCATCACGCCCTCCGCTAAATGTAAGGGCGCAACATGCTGCGCCCCTACGATGCCCGTTGCCAGGCCACACGCGGCCGCAAGCGACGACGCCGAAACCAGAGAGGGAAGAAGGGATACGGGAACAGCCGCCTGGGACTCTGCCGCGAGAATGCCGGCGATCGCCGCGAGGCCGAGGACCGTCCCCCGCCGAGCCAGGCGTTCCCGCAGGCGTTCCAACCCCTTCGACGCCCGCCAAGCGAGAGTCCCCTGCGGACAGCCGGCGATTTGGGCCGCCTCTTCCTGGGGCCGGTCCTCGAGATACCGCAGGATCACCGCCTGCCGCTCCGCCGCCGGGAGCGCCACGAGTTCCCGGTCCACGCATTCGAGCAGCGCCTCCCGGTCCGCGACCGCCATTTCCGCGTCGTTCCCCACGCGCATCATACCAGCCTCCTTCTCGTGCCGCGCCCGCCGGGCCCGTTCCCGCACGGCCTGCCGGCAGACGAGCCCCGCCACGCCGTGAAGCCAGCCGCCCAGGCGCCCTCCCTCGCGGAGATTTCCCGCCTTCCGGACCAGCACCACAAAGACGGCCTGGGCCGCGTCCTCGGCCTCGTGATCGTCCCCGAGAAGACGCCGGCAGGCGCGGTACACCATCCCGCCGTGGCGGGACACGATTTCCGCGAAGGCCGCCTCATCCCGTCGCGCCGCGTACGCGGCCAGCAGTTCGGCATCGGGTTGCATCCTGTCGCCCCTTTCCCCACCCGAAAACTGGCCGCCCGAGCGTGGCGTGTTGGAAGAAAATCGGAAATTTCACGAATTATACCGCCCCGCGTATCTATCGCCAACGGAACCCCGTCCTCTTGAATGAGATGAAGCCATTCCCGGGGCATTTTCCCCCGCGGCGCCGGCGCGATTCTTCCCGCGATTTTACGGGATATTTTCGGGAAACACCCTATAATCGCGGTCCCGTATGCCCAAGCGTACGGATCTCCATAAAATTCTCGTCATCGGCTCCGGGCCCATCGTCATCGGTCAGGCCTGCGAGTTCGATTATTCCGGCACTCAAGGATGCAAGGCCCTCCGCGAGGAGGGCTACACCGTCGTCCTCGTCAATTCGAACCCGGCCACCATCATGACCGATCCCGGCATGGCGGACCGGACCTACATCGAGCCCCTCACGGTCGGATGCCTTGGAAAAATCATCGCGAAGGAAAAACCGGACGCCATTCTCCCGACCCTCGGCGGCCAGACCGGCCTCAACCTCGCGGCGGAGCTGGCAGACTCCGGGATCCTCGCCAAATTCAACATCGAGCTCCTGGGCGCCCGCCGCGACAGCATCCACCGCGCCGAGGACCGCGAGGCGTTCAAGCAGACCATGATCGCGGCGAATCTCGCCGTTCCGGAAAGTGGCACGGCGACGTCCATGAACGAAGCGCGCGAAATCCTGAAGCGCGTCGGCCTCCCCGCCATCCTCCGCCCCGCGTACACGCTTGGCGGCTCCGGCGGCGGCATCGCCTATAACCGCGACGAATACGAAGGGATGGTGGAAACCGCGCTCGCCGCCAGCCCCGTCGGCCAGGTCCTCATCGAGACTTCTTTAATTGGCTGGAAGGAATTCGAACTCGAGGTCATGCGTGACCGGAAGGACAACGCCGTCATCGTCTGTTCGATCGAGAATTTCGACCCGATGGGCGTCCACACCGGCGACTCCATCACCGTGGCCCCGGCCCAGACCCTCACCGACAAGGAATACCAAAGGATGCGCGACGCGGCGTTCCGGTGCATCCGGGCGATCGGGGTGGAGACGGGCGGGTCCAATATCCAGTTCGCCGTCCACCCGGAGACCGGAAAGTTGATGATGATCGAGATGAACCCCCGCGTGTCACGCAGTTCGGCGCTCGCCTCCAAGGCCACCGGGTTCCCCATCGCGAAATTCGCGGCGAAACTCGCCGTGGGATACACCCTCGACGAAATCCCCAACGACATCACCAAACTCACCCCGGCATGCTTCGAACCGTCCATTGATTATTGCGTGGTGAAAATCCCGCGCTTCGCCTTCGAAAAGTTCCCTCATACCGACCCCACGCTCACCACCACCATGAAATCGGTGGGCGAGACCATGGCCATCGGCCGGACGTTCAAGGAGGCCCTCCAGAAGGGCATCGCCGGGCTCGAGACCGGCAGATCGGGACTGGGCATGGACCGCAAGGACCCGTATCTCCGCCCCGACGGCGCCGGGCGCATCGGCGCCGACGAAATCCGGAAGCACCTCTCCGTCCCCAACGCGGAACGGTTGTTCTTCATCCGTTACGCGCTCCTGGAGCACCTGGCGCACGGGCGGAATTTCTCCGTGGAGGAGATCGCGCGGATTTCCCATATTGATCCGTGGTTTCTTCGGAACATGCAGGACCTCGTGGAAATCGAATTGCGACTGCGGAAATATTCCTCCGCCGGCGCGGCGCCGGACACGCTCCTCCGCGAAGCGAAGGAAAACGGGTATTCCGACGACCAACTCGCCCGGCTCTGGGGAACGGATCCGATAAAATTCCGGCGGGAGCGCCAGAGGCGCGGCGTGGACGCCGCCTTCAAGATGGTGGACACCTGCGCGGCGGAATTCGAGGCGTATACCCCGTATTACTACTCCACCTACGAGCCGGAAAACGAGACACGCGCCTCCGACAAGCCGAAGGTGGTCATCCTCGGCGGCGGCCCGAACCGCATCGGCCAGGGCATCGAGTTCGATTACTGCTGCGTCCACGCCTCGTTCGCCCTCCGCGAGGAGGGCATCGAATCCATCATGGTGAATTCGAACCCCGAGACGGTGTCCACCGACTACGACATCTCGGACAGACTCTACTTTGAACCGCTCACCGTGGAGCACGTCCTCAACATCACCGAACGCGAGAAACCCCGGGGCGTCATCGTCCAGTTCGGCGGACAGACCCCCCTCAACCTCGCCAAGGGGCTCGAGGCGGCCGGCGTCCCCATCCTCGGGACGTCGCCCGATTCCATTGACGTCGCGGAAGACCGGGAACGATTCGCGAAATTGATTGACCGCCTCGGCCTCAAGCAGGCCCCGAACGGCATCGCCCGGAGCCGCGAGGAGGCCCGCGCGGTGGCCGGGGCCATCGGCTATCCCGTGCTCGTCCGCCCCTCCTTCGTGCTCGGTGGACGCGCCATGCGGATCGTCTACGACGAGGGCGAACTCGATCATTATATGACCTCCGCGGTGGACGCCTCGCCGGACCGGCCGGTGCTGGTGGATCGCTTCCTGGAGGACGCAACCGAGGTGGACGTGGATGCCGTGAGCGACCGGAACCGCGTCGTCATCGCCGGCGTCATGGAGCACATCGAGGAGGCGGGCATCCACTCGGGCGACTCGGCCTGCTCCATCCCGACCCACTCCCTCCCGGAGCCGGTGACCGAGGAGATCCGCCGGCAGACGCGCACACTCGCCCGGGCGCTGGATGTCCTCGGGCTCATTAATTTGCAATTTGCGGTCCAGCGGGACGAGATTTACGTGCTGGAGGTGAACCCGCGGGCGTCCCGGACGGTGCCGTTTGTTTCCAAGGCAACCGGAATCCCCTGGGCGAAGATCGCCACCAAGGTCATGGTCGGCCGCACCCTGGAGGACCTCGGCGTCCCGGACGACCCCGTCCCCGCCCATTTCTCGGTGAAGGAGGTGGTCCTCCCCTTCAGCCGCTTCCCCGGCGATGACATCATTCTCGGTCCCGAGATGAAGTCCACCGGCGAGGTGATGGGAATTGACCGCGTCTACGGCCGGGCCTTCGCCAAGGCCGCGGAGGCCGCCGGCCAGATCCTGCCAACCGCCGGGAACGTGTTCGTCTCGGTGAAACGCGCCGACCGCGCGGCCATCCTCCCGATCGTCCGCCGGCTCCACCGGCTCGGCTTCGGCCTGGTGGCCACCGACGGCACCGGGGAATTCCTCCGGGAGCACGGCATCCCCGCCCGCATCGTCGCGAAGATCGGGGAGGGCCGGCCCGACACCCTGGACCTCCTCAAAAACCGCGAGGTGGCGCTCGTCATCAACACCCCCAGCGGCAAGGGCCCCCGCACGGACGAGGCCCGGATCCGCCGGCTCACGGTGGCGCTGCGCATCCCGTGCATCACCACCATCGCCGGGGCCGAGGCGGCCGTCGCCGGGATGGCGGCGCTGCGGGAACGGGATTACGACGTAAAAGCCTTGCAGGACTACTTCTCCGGTGGTAAAAGGACGCCATCCACTCTTCCATGAAATCATCCACCCAACCCAGGCAAATTTCACCCCACTCCCGCCGGACTCACCGCGTTATGTCCGACGTGAATCTGAAAAACCTGTCATGCGCCCCATCCCAACACCATGGCCGGCTGACTTTCACGGAAATCCTGCAATCCAAATTATCGCGGGGGAGGCATCACCCATGAACATCGCCATCGGTTCCGACCACGCCGGGTTCGCCTACAAGGAGAAAATCCGGGCTCATCTGGCGGCGGCGGGCCACACGGTCAAGGATTTCGGGACATTCTCGCCGGAATCCTGCGATTATCCGTTATATATTCGCCCCGTCGCCGAGGCCGTGGCGCGCGGGGATTTCGAACGGGGGATCGTGCTGGGCGGATCAGGCAACGGCGAGGCCATCACCGCCAACCGCGTCCCGGGCATCCTCTGCGCCCTCTGCTGGAACGTGGAATCGGCAAAACTCGCGCGCCTCCACAACAACGCGAACCTGCTCTCGATCGGGGAACGGATGATGACGGCCGAAACGGCGCTGGCCATCGTGGACACATGGCTTTCCACCCCGTTTGAGGGGGGACGGCATGTGCGGAGGATTGGGTTGATTGACAAGGGCTAAACAAGAAGTCTGGGAGTCTCGGAGTCTGAGAGTCTTAGAGTCTACGGGAGCGACCATGAACCATCGCATCATCGCCTACATTGGCGCGAGCTTCAAGTTCGTCCACCAAAGCATCCGCGATTACCTGTTGCTGGGGGGATTCGACGGCACGGAAATCCGGCTCTACGACATTGACCCGGAACCCCTGCGCATCGAGAGGGACGTCATCCGGCGGATGATCCGCCAGAGGAAAGGCCGCCTCACCGTCCGGGCGTGCCGGAGTCGCGCCGAGGCCCTCGACGGAGCGGATTACGTCGTGGTGTCGGTCCTCGTGGGCGGAATGGACGCCGCCGAACAGGAGGATCGCATCTGCCAGCGGCATGGCATCCGCCACACGGTGGGCGACACCATCGGCCCCATGTGCACGAGCCGGTGCCTCCGGATGGCGCCGCTCCTCCTTGACATCGCCCGCGACATGGAACGCCTCTGCCCGAAGGCGTGGATGCTTTCCGTCACGAACCCCATGTCGGTCCTCACCAACGCCGTCAACCGCAACACCCGGATCCGGTGCATCGGCATCTGCCACGGCACCCACTTCCGGCAGGACATGATCGCGAAGGCGTATGGCGTCCGGCGGACGGAGGCGCGCCTGAACGTCGTCGGGGTGAACCACCTCGGATTCATCAACCGGGTAACCGTGAGGAGGAAAGACCTCGATATCGCACGGGTGGCGAACCGGATCCGCTCCCTCGCCCGGGAAGGCCACGCCGACATCGCCGGCGGCTACCAGGACACCGACCTCTGGGCCAACGAATTCGCCCGCCGGTGCGGCATCCTTCCAAACAACGGGGATTTTCATTTTGTCGAGTTCTTCCCCTGGTTCCTCAACCCCCACGCCTTCCAAAACGGGAAAAACATTTACGGCCTCGACGACGCCCTCCACGACCCGGACGCCCGGCGGCGGCGGCACATCTGGTTCCGGGACACGGTAAAGTCCTGGGCCTACGGGAAGGCCCCCGTCCCCGACATGAACAAACTCTCTTCCGAGCACCTCCAGGACATCATCTTTGGTTTGGAGGGAATCCACGGGGACCGCATCCAACAGGAACTCCATCTCAACGTCACGAACGGCCGCGCGGTGCCGAATCTGCCGGCCGAGGCGAATCTCGAGCTCACGACGCACCTGGCCGCCGACGGGCCGCACCCGGCGATGAACCCGCCGATCCCGCCGCTGATGCTCGGGATCCTGACCCCGCTCGTGTGTCTGAATCTTCTCTCGGAAAAGGCGGCGGTGGAGAAGGACCGGGCGGCATTCCTCCAGGCCCTCCACCTCGATCCGCTCGTGTCCGACTTCCGGACCATCCCGGATCTGGCCAGGGATCTCTGGAACGTCAACCGGCCCTACTTCAAACCCGTGAAATAACGGTGAGGGCTGACGCGCATCCCCCGGGGGCAAACCCTACACCCTCGACAGGTGATCGGTCAGGGCGGTGATGTGCCCCATTTCCTCCCGGATGATGACGTCGATCCGGTCGCGCCCGGAGGCCTTGGCCACCATTTCCTTGACGGCCAGGTAAAAAACGATGGAGTCCTTCTCCAGGGAAATGGCCTTCTCGATGACCCCCCGCGCCGTGGTGATCGTCTGGAACAACACCGCGGGACCTTGCGCCATGTTGAAGACCTTGCCGCCGGCCGCCGCCTGGAGGTACTGGGCCGCGGACTGGTCGGGATCGGCCGCCAGCGCCTCGGCCTCGCGCTCCGTGACCTCCTTGTGAAGTTCCTGGAACCGCTTGAGGTGATTCTCCTCCATCTGGGCCAACTGGAGGAAAAGGACCCGGGAGGGGGGGAAACGCCGGGCGGCCTCTCCGTAGAACTGGACGCCGTTGCGCTCAATCTGCTCGGCGATCAGGAAAATCTCATCGGCATTGAACAGATACGCCATAACGGGCCTCCCTTGAGATCAACCACTTCATTGTAGCCGAAAGACCGTTTCTGACAAGGACGCGTTGCCTCCGCGCGCCGCCGCCGGAACGGGATCAACCCTGCCCCGGGCGTTTCCCCGGATGCTGACGGGAGACCCAGGCCACCCAATCCTCCAGACCGGCGCCGTCCTTCGCCGAGACCTGAAAAACGGAAATCTCCGGTTGAATCCGGCGGAGATGGCGCAGGCAGGCCGCCACATCAAACTGCACATACGGCAGGAGATCCGTCTTCGTCAGCACGACCGCGGAGGCCTCCCGAAAGAGCGCGGGATACTTGAGGGGTTTTTCATCCCCCTCCGCCACGCTCAACACCGCGACCTTGGCCTTCTCGCCGATGTCGAATTCCGCGGGGCAGATCAGATTGCCCACATTCTCCACGATCACCATGTCCAGTTCGGTCAGGGGAAGACCGGCCAGCCCCCGATGGACCAACCTCGCCGGGAGATGGCAGGCCCCTCCCGTGAGAAGTTGGGACACCCGGACGCCAACCGCCCGCATCCGCTCGGCGTCGATCGTCGTCTCCACGTCCCCTTCCAGAACGGCGAAGCGGAGCCGGCGCCCCAGCCGCGACGCGGTCTTTTCCAGCAGCGTGGTCTTTCCGGATCCCGGGGCCCCAATCAGGTTCAGCAGGGTCACTTCGCTCTCCGCCAGGAGATGCCGGATCTTGCGCGCCCACGCCTCATCGGCGCCCATGAGACCGCGATATACCTTAATTTCCCTTCGGTTCATCTTCCTCCACCTCCAAACTCTCCAGGTAAAACTCCCGCCCTCCCACCACCACGCCCGATGCGGATCCGCAGGCGGAACACGCGAATGAAAAACCCTCAACCGGGGTCGTGGCCTGGCATCGCTGGCACCGGCAGACAAAAGGGGCCTTCCGGACCTCGAGGACGGAATTCGCGGCGGGCGTCCCTTCCGTCAGGATCCGATAGGCCTCCTGAAGCGTTTCGGGCACCAGCGGGCGCAAGTATCCCACGACGACCCGGGTCCTGATGAGGCGGCGCGGAGAAGGCCCGAGCGCCTCCAGTTCGGCCAGCACCGAATCCACGACAACCTGACTCATCTGAAGTTCATGCATCACTAACACCCCGGAAGTATTTGTTTGGCGTGTACGCCAAACAAATACTGGCTCGCGACTTCAACACATGCGCTCGCCGGCGGGGGGCTGTGCCCCCGCACCCCCCCCCGAAGCCGATTGTTAGCGGCCCGCCTCCCGGAGAATCCCCGCCAGCCGCTCCACGGCCCGGGACACGGGGGCGCTCAAGGCCCGGCCCAAGACCACGGACTCCGGCTGGATGCCGATGAGCACCACGGGGATTTCCGCGCGCGAACGAAGATACTCGCAGCACAGACGCAACGAACCCGCATGGGTGGAAAGGGCATCCCCCCCCATCCGCTCCGGCGGGAAGACCCGCAGTTCCCCCGGCCGCCCTCCGAAATCCACCGCGTCCACGAGCCAAACCACGCCGGGCCTCATGGTTGCCACCCGCTCGATATGATTCTCGGGGGCGCAACCGCCATCGATACAACGGACGCGCCCCGTGTCCGAAATCCGATCAATGAGATGACACCCCGCCCCGTCATCGCCGCGCAGACGGTTGCCCACCCCCAAAATCAGCGGATTCGCGCCGCCCGACTCCGTGAGCCACCGCCGGAGGTCGTCCGATGTCATGCCGCAGGGGGATGCCGCTGTTTCGCCGGGCCGCGAGGCGATCACGCCGTGAGCGCCGTCTTGCGCCGGCAATGGGGGCACTGGATGTTGACTCTCCGCCCCCGCACGGGGTATTCGGAGTTCCCGTCGAAACCCTTGTCCACCACCGCCATGTCGCGGTGCGACGCGAGGAGGAGCGTCGGATTCCCGTACGACAGGGCGCCCAAGCGGTTGGCCAGCCACCGGATCTGATCCACCGGCGCGATCACCTTGCCGCACACCTCGCAGAGAAGAAGATCCTTCTGGATTTTCTCCTCGAAATCCCCCCGCGAAAATCCGACATAGTCCCATTCGTTCGTGAGCCGAATGCCCTTCTCCGTCGTGCAGTACTTCTGGCACTGGCCGCACTGGAGGCAGACATCGAGATGGTGGGTGAGCCGGCGCACCGGCCTGGCCCGATCGGACAGATCGTCCACGAGATCGATCGCGTCGGAAGGGCACACCTCGGCGCAGGCCCCGCAACCAATGCATCCGTCCCCCTGGTAGCGCGGCCTCCCCCGGTACTGCGGGATGGGCGCGTAGTCCCCTTTGGGGAACGGGTCAGTGTACGCCTTCGAAAAGAGCGAGGTGAGGGCCAGTTTCAGCACCCGGAACTGGAAGAGCGCGGGAAGCCTCATGATCGCCCCTTCGGCAAATCCTTCTCGTAGGCATCCGTCACGCTTTTCTCCCACAACTTCACGCCGAACTTGTGCGCGCTCCGGGAGAGCGCGTGGGCCGAGACGGGCGCCGTCAACAGAAGGAAGGCGATGCACAAAAGCGCCTTCACGCCGCCCGCGCTCGGTCCCAAGATCAGAAACGCCCCGAACAGCACGCAGCACGTGCCAAACGTAACGCACTTGGTGGATGCGTGAAGCCGGGTATACACATCGGGAAACCGCACCAGGCCGATGCATCCCATGAGATCAAAAAACAGGCCGATCCCCACAACAGCCATTCCGATGGTGTCCATCATCACGCCATCCCTCCAGTGCCCTTCCGGGGCCTACTCATCCAGATTTTTCCCTTCCATGTACTTCGCCAGCGCGGTCGTGATGATAAAACTCTGCAACGCCCACGCGATGCCGATGTCCATGTACCAACCCCTTCCCGTCGGAATGCTGAGCAACGCGCAGAAACTGACGATCATGATGCCGAGAATGTCAATGGCCGCGGCCCGGTCGGGCGCCGTGGGCCCCCGGACAATACGCCAGAGACACAGGAAACAGCAGAGGAGCAGCACGGAGAAACATCGGCCGAAGAAACCGAGATGCGGCAGGCCGGCATGGAGGAGCGGCGGGGCCACCCGGAACAAGACAAGGCCCACGACGCCCGCCAGCGCAATCACCCCGACACCCCAGCGCACACGATGGTTCATGGCCGATACCGTCCCATTACTCGAAAACCCGCGCGAGAACCTTTTCGAACCGCGAAACGATGCGCCTGGTGGCCTCTTCCTCGTCCGACGTGGTCACCTGGAGCCAGTGAATATACAGGTATCCGTTTCCCCGGTCCACATCCACGGTCATGGCCCCCCGCGCCAGGGTGATGGAATTGGCCAGGAACGTCAGCCCCGTATCGGACTTCAGCGTTGTCCGAACCCGGACGATCCCCGGCGATAACGGCAGGTCCGGATGCATGATCCGGAGCGTCACCGCCGCCGTCGCCTTGAAAAACTCCCACCCGAAGATCACGAGATAACCCAGAAACCACGCATACCGGACGGGACGGGCAAACAAATGCGGCCGCGTGGCAAACAGGTCGCCCGCCAGCAACGTCACCAACAGCGCGATCGCGACGCCCGTGAGGACATGCTCACGGTCGGGCGGCCACGACAAAAGCAGCCAGACCGCAACCGCCACCGGGAAGAAAACGAACCGGCTTTTCATTGCCCCCTCGCGAATACCGCCGCGCCGTACGCCGTGCCGTTCCGGATCACGTCAACCGCGGGATCGAGAACGACGCCGCGGATCTGCGGCACGAGCAGCCCCCCCATCACGATGCACAGCGCCGCGAGCAGAATCATCGCCCACCGCATGGTGGCCGGAACCTCCCGGACGTTTTCGTGTTCCGGCCGGAGGTCACCGAAGAACGCATACTTCTGGACCTTCATGAAACTGGACAGCGTGAGCAAACTCCCGACCACGGCGGCCGCCGCGCACCCGTACCGCCCCGCCTGAACGCAGGCCACGATGATCACCAATTTGGACCAGAAACCGCAGAACGGCGGAACGCCCGAGATCGACAGGGATCCGACGAGCGACGCCCACGCGGTCACCGGCATGCGCTTGCGCAATCCCCCCATCTTGTCGAGGTCGCGGGTTCCCGTCGCATATTCGACCGCGCCGCTCGTCAGGAACATCAGCGATTTCATGACGGCGTGGTTCATGAGATGGAAGATCCCGCCCAGAACGGCCAGGGGCGTACCCACCCCGATCCCGAGGAGAATATACCCCATCTGCCCGATCGAACTGTAGGCCAGCAGCCGCTTTTGGTCGTTCTGACGGAGCGCCAGGAGCCCCGACGCAACCATCGAGACGCAACTGAGCGCAATCAACACATCAAACACCATGATCGTTCATCCCCTTAGGCTCTTAATGCACGCCGACCACGTTCCACAACACACGGACCATCGCGTAGACCCCCAACGACTTGATCAAAACCCCCGAGAGCATCGCCGAGATGGGCGCCGGGGCGGACGGATGGGCATCCGGGAGCCAGGCGTGAAACGGCATTATCGCGGACTTGATGCCGAACCCCACCACAAACAGCACGGTGACGAAGGCGATCGCCTCCCCGCTGGCCTGCCGCGCCAGCACCCGCGACACATCGGCCATGTTGAAACTCGCCGTGTAGCCGTACAGGATCGCCACCGCCAGAAGAACGGAAATCGTCGCGATGCTGCCCATCACAAGATACCGGAAGGACGCCTCCAGATCCTCCCGCTCGTTTCCGAAGGCCACCAGCGACGCGGAGGCCACCGTGGCGATCTCCATGAATACGAACAGGTTGAACAGGTCCCCGGTGAGAGCCACGCCGTTCATCCCGCTCACCATCAGCAGGAACAGGGCGTAATACTTCTCCGTCGACGTGTACTTCGTCATGTAGGAAATCGAGAACAGCCCCGCCGCCAGCGCCACGACGCTCGTCACCATGACCACCACCATGCTCAAGCCGTCGACCACCAGATTGATCCCGAGCGGGATGCCCCGTCCGCCGATCTTGTAGATCAGGGGATGAAAACCATCGGCCCGGAGCACAACAAATGTCCTGCCGGCCAGCGCGACAAGAAGGACGCACACCAAAAGCGTGATCACCTCCGGCAGGCGCCGACCGAACTTCCCGGCGACGGCGATCAGGAACGCCGCCGCCAGCGGCACGATGATGAAAAGAGCGATCATAACACTCCGTCCGTCCGGTTATCCCTTCAACTTCCGCATCTGCGTCACGTCAAACGTCCCGTACTTCTCGTACAAACGCATGGCCAGCGCGGCCAGAAGCGCCGTCACCCCCAGGCAGGTGACGATCGAAATCATGGCGACCGCCTGGGGCAGGGGGTCCACCATGTCGGTGATCGCCTGCGACTTGTCCAGGATCGGCGAGCGCCCGCTCATGCGGTACCCCAGGAGCACCAAAAATAAATTAATCGCGTACTTGGCGATGGCCAGCCCGATGATGATTTTCACCAAATTGCGCTTGGTCGCCACGCAATAGATCCCGATGCAGAAAAGCACGAGACAAAGAAGGTAGAGGGTCACGTGGATTCCTCCTTGTCCACCCGCATGAGAATGAGCGCCACCAGCACCGAGAAAAGCCCCGCCCCCTCTTTGAGGGCGACGACCGCGACATTATACACTGGAATGACGCCCGCGCTGATCAACCCGAAGGGCTCGCCCTTGCCCAGAAAATTGATGAAGAGCGACCCCCCGACAAACCCGAACACGGCCAGCGCCAGAAACAGGATGCCGCCCGCGCCCTCGAAAAAGGAGGCGACGGGCTGGCTCAACCGTTTGAGCGTGACCTCCCGTCCGAACGCGATCAGAAGATTGGCGAACGCCAGGGCCAGGATCACCCCCCCCGCGAATCCGCCCCCGGGCGACAGGTGCCCGTGGAACGACACGTACAACCCGTAGACCAGAATGAGCGCAAACGTCAGACGACTCACCGTCTTGACGATCAGCGTCATTCCGCCCGCGCCGGATCCGTTATCCATGCCGCTTTCTCCCCACCCCGCGCAAAATGGCCAGGGCGCCCAGAACCGCCGCGAAGAGGACCGTGGCCTCCCCCAGCGTGTCATACACCCGGTAATCCAGAAGGATGGCCGCGACGACATTGACCGCCCCGGTCTGTTCCTGCGCCCCCGCCAGGTAGGACTGGGACACCCTCATGGAGGGGACGCCGAACGTCACGGTCTGCTGCAGACAGGACCAACCGACCACCACGAAAAGCGCCAGGCAGGCCACCCCCAGCGCGACAGCGGGTAGCGATCGGCCCTTTTCCTTTTCGATGACGTCCCTCCGGATCGTGGTCCGTAGCAGAATCAAAAAGGCGATGATCTCGGCGACGATCTGCACCATGGCGAGATCCGGGGCCTTCAGCATCAAAAACATGATGGACAGTCCCAGCCCCACCGCCCCCACCGAGACGACGGACGAAAGCAGATCCTTCGACTCGACGGCGAACAGGGCCGCCACGATCATGAATATCAGCAGTCCGTGCAGTTCAATCATCGCCGGAGCCCCAAGACAATCAAAAGCGCCGCCATGCCGACAATCACCCAATCCAGATAGAAATGGAGATTTCCGGTATGGAGGGCCGAGAGCACCCAACCGAATCCGGCCGCCGTTTTCTTCCCGATTTCATAGATATCGAACCACTTCCGCTCGGCCATCGCATACAGGACTCGGAACGGCTTCTCCCGCTGGATGGTGAGATAGAAATCCGTGCCCGTCACCGCCACGTCGCGATTGCCGTCCGCGACGGTCCCCGTCACATACGCCTTGTCCAGATCCTCGCCGCCGATGTAGGTCGCGCACTCGCGCGCCCGGAGCACCGTGCCCAGGAGGTACAGAACCACGCCGACGAGAAACGCCGTCGCCAGGAGCAGCGTGGCGGGCCCCGCCCACCACGTCCCCGTGAACGCCACCGAACCGCCGACGGCAGGGAGAATGATGTGCCGGAGCGGCAGGCGATAGGCCGCCACTCCGAACAGGACGCAGCACACCGCGAGGATCGCCATCGGAATCCCCATCGCCGCGGGAACCTCCGTGATCCGCCGGGCCGCCAGGTCGGGCGCGGGCTTCCGCAGGAACACGGCGTGGAGCACCTTGACGAAACTGGCCAGCGTCAGCGCCGAGCCGATCATCGCCGCGGCCAGCCACACGATCCACAACATGCCGCCCTGCCGGCCCGTCTCGATGACGGCCTGATAGATCATCCACTTGGAGGCGAACCCGTTCAGAGGAGGAATTCCGGAGATCGCCAGGGCGCCCACGAGACAGGCGGCAAACGTGAGCGGCATGGCGACGGCGAGTCCCCCCAGACGGTCCAAGTCCGTCGTGCCCGCGCGCTTCTCGACCGCGCCGGCGCAGAGAAAGAGGCAGGATTTGTAGAGCGTATGATTCAACATATGGAAGAGCGCCGCCGCCATTCCGAGGGGGGTGCCCGTTCCGATCCCCATCACCATGTACCCGACCTGGCTCACGGCATGATAGGAGAGCAGCCGTTTCAGATCATGCTGCACCAACGCCATCATCACCGCCACCACGATGGAAACGGCGCCCAGCAACATCAGCCCCTCGTTCACCGCCCGGGGAACCGCGAAAATCCCGCCGCACAGGCGCGCCAGAAGGTAAATCCCCAGGAGTTTGTCGAGTGAGGCGGGCAGGAACGCCCCCACGGAGGCCGGCGCCTTTTCGCCGCACTCGGGCACCCATGTATGAAATGGAACCGCCCCCGCCTTGGCGAACGCGCCCGCCGCCAGCGCGAGGAAGGCCGCGAGGGACGCCTTCCCGTGAATCGCGAGCGAGGCGCCGTCCATGCGCGTGGTCCCCGTCAGCACCCAGAAGAGGGCGATGCCCAGGATCATCACGCTGTCGGAGCCCCCAATTATAATAAAGGTCTTCTTGGCCGCCGCGGGCGCGCCCTCGCCGCCCATCCCCGTCATGAAATAGAGCGTGAATCCCAGGAATCCCCAGAAGACAAGAAGAAGCGCGAAATCACCGGCCAGGACGGCCCCGCAGGCGGCCCCGACGGTCGCCAGCAGGGCGGCGGAATACCCCCGCAGGCGCGGATGGCCCCGCATGCTCTCCAGCGAATAGAGGGCGATCAAAAATCCAAAGGCCGTGATCGCCAGGAGAACGAATCCGCTCAAGCCGTCGGACCGGAGATGCATCCACCGCCCGTGATGGAGGGACATCGGGCCCGCGCGGAAGACAAGCCAGCCCACCCCCACCGTGACGGCGGCGGCCGCCACGGCCAGAAGGGCGGCCATCCGTTCCAGCGCCCTCGGCAGAAGAAGACAGACCAGCCCCGCCGCGCACGGGATCGCGATCGGCAGCCAGAGGGGATGTCTCAAGGCCTCGTTCATTCAAACATCCTCATGTCGAGCACGGGCCCCGGGGCCCCGAGTTCCTTCCGGAGTGTCTCCGTCTTCTCCTGGGACCGCCGGATGAGATCCTCCACCGTCATCACCGCATTCCCCGTCCGGTTGTCCAGCACGGCCATTCGCTCCGTGCAGCAATAGCAGGGATCCACCGCCGCCAAGACGATGGTGGCGTCCGCGATGGACTGCCCGATCACCGTCACCTGATTCGTCGCGATGTTCATGTAACTGGGGGCCCGCACCTTGTGCCGGACCGGCCGGTTGGTCCCGTCGCTGCGAATATAATGGAAAACCTCCCCGCGGGGCGCCTCGTAGAGCCCCACACCTTCCCCCGGCTTGATTTCCTTCGGGTTCGAATCGAACGGCCCCGGGGTGGTCTCGAGATTCTTCAGACACTGCTCGATGATCCGAATGGACTCAAACATCTCGAGAATACGCACCACCGTCTTGTCGAAGACGTCGCCGTTCGGCGCGGTGATGACCTTCCAATCCACCATCCCGTAGGCCGCGTGGGGATGGTCCCGTCGCACGTCAATGTCCACCCCCGACGCCCGGGCGGTCGGCCCCAACGCGCAAAAATCAATGGCCTGCTGGCGCGTCAGCACTCCCACTCCCTTGAGGCGGGCGTGGATGACGGGATCGTCCGTCACCACGTCGCGGAAGAGCGCCAGGGCCTTCTTAAGGCCGTCCAGCATCTTCCGGATGGCGGGGATGTCGTCGTTCCGGATGTCCCGGTGGACGCCGCCCGGCTTCATCATGCCGTAGTGGTTGCGGTTGCCGCTCACGAGCTCCAGGATGTCCAGCACCTCCTCCCGGTAGCGCCACGCCCACATCCAGACGGTGTTGAACCCGAGGAAATGGCCCGCCAGCCCGAGCCAGAGCATGTGGGAATGGATGCGTTCCAGTTCGCCGATGACGGACCGGATGAAGAGAGCCCGCGGCGGAACCTCCACCTCGCCGGCATCCTCCACCGCCTGCACGCAGGCCATCGGGTGCGAGGTGGAACAGATGCCGCAGATCCGCTCCACGAGGAACACCGTCTGCTCGAAGGTCTTGGACTCCGAAATCTTCTCGATGCCCCGGTGATTGTACCCGAGTTCGATGTCCAGTCCCACCACCGTCTCCCCCTCCACGTGGAGTTTGAAAAACTCGGGCTCCTCCTGGAGCGGGTGATACGGGCCGATGGGAATGATGGTTTTGCGGGTCATGCCTTCTCCAGTCCCCGGAAGTCGCGGCGCAGGGGGTACACCCCGGCGGGCCAGTCGTCCGCAAGGAGCAACCGCCGGAGGTCGGGGTGGTTGCGGAACTGAATCCCCAGGAGTTCCCACATCTCGCGTTCGATCCACTCGGCCCCCTTGCAGATGGCGGCGATCGAATCAATCTCCGGCGCCTCCCGGTCCAGCTTCGTCTTGACGGTGACCACGCAATCGGCTCCGTCGAACGCCCAGTGATAGAGGATCTCGATGGCCGTCGGCGTGTCAATGCCCGTGGCGATCTGGAACCGCGCGCCCATCTCCCGGAAGATCATCCGGGAAACCTCCGGGACGTCGGCCGGCCGCACCTCGACGTACACCCGCCGAGGCGATTTCTGGACCGTCTCGACGATCCGGCCCCCGAGTTTCTGGCGCAACACCGTCAGGATGTCTTCCCGGCGCGTCGTCATGGGATCATCCGTTCCTCAACTTGGCGATGAGTTTGGCCACCGCCGCGATCATGGCCTCGGGCTTGGGCGGGCAACCGGGGAGGTAGGCGTCAATCGGGATATGCTTGCCAATCGGGGGATCCACGTTGTACGACCCCCGGAACATGTTGGCCGTGCAGGCGCAGTTGCCGATGGCCACGACCACGACGGGCTTGGCCGCCTGGCGGTACACCTCGACCGCGCGGATGGTGGCCTTCCGGTTGAACGCCCCCGACAGCAGCAGCACGTCGGCGTGGCGCACGCTTCCCACCAGGACGATCCCGAACCGTTCGAGATCGTAACGGGGGGTGAGGGTGTCCAGGATCTCGATGTCGCAATTGTTGCACGGACTCCCCGCCAAATGAAAAACATTGAGCGACCGCGTCAGCAGGTTGACGGCCAGTCCCATGGATCACCACCCCACCGCGGCCAGCGCGGCGGCCACCGCGGCCACCGCCGTCACGGGTCCCCAGAAAAACCTCACCGCATGGTCCACGCGCACCCGCGGCGCCGTGTTCCGGATGAGCACCGCGATGACCACCAGGAGAACACACTTCCCGAGGCCCAAGGCGACGCCCTTTCCGCCGAGCGGACTGCCCATCCCCCCCCAGAAGACCGCGACCAAAAACACGGGGATTGTGAAGAGCATCATGGCCCGCGTCAACTTAAAAAGGCCCAGCGGCGGCCCGGAATACTCGATGAGCGCCCCGCCGGTCAGTTCCGTCTCGGCCTCGGACATGTCGAACGGGACGAGCGCCAGTTTGGCCTGGGCGCAGATAATCGCCACCAGAAGCGCCACCGCCCCGGAGAGCGACGCCGCCGCGGGCGCCCGCTCGACGAGGACGCCCAGACGAAGGCTGTGCGTCTGGATCACGGGGACGGCGCAGGCCAGGAGGAACGGCAATTCGTACGCCAGGACCAGTTTCATCTCGCGGCTGCCCCCGACGGACGCCAGGGGATTGCGCGAGGCGAACGCCCCCAGGATCACCGAGACGGCCGGGAGGGTGAGGAGATACAGCACGACGACGAGATCGCCCACGAACGCCTGGTCGGGACGGATCACGGCGCGCCAGACAATGACCGAAACGACGGTCACCCCGGTGAACCCGAGGATGGGCGCCGCGAGAAAAAGCCATTTCGCCCCGCCCGCCGGAACGCAGGTCTCCTTGATCATATACTTCAGGACATCGTAGAACGGCTGGAGGAAGGGCGGCCCCACCCGCATCTGGACCTTGGCGGTCACCTTCCGGTCAATCCACGAGGTCACGAGCCCCGCGACCGCGGCGAAGAGGAACCCCGGAAAGACGACGACTTGAAAGACAAGCGATCCCACGATCAGACGCTCCTTTTATCCCACTTCGGCGCCCGCACGGCCAGACGCTCGTGCACCACATAAATCTGCTCCTTCGGATTCTCCTCGACCTCCCGCCACGAAACGGCCTTCCTGGCGCAGGTGGACAGGCACCGGGCGTCCCCCGTCTCCAGGCGACCCAGACAGTAGTCGCACCGCACCGCGTAGAACAGGGTGAGTTCCGGGTAGATCGTCCCGAAGGGGCAGGCATGACTGCAGCACTTGCAACTCACGCACCGCATGTTGTGCCGCCGGATGACGCCGTCGGCCTGGCGTTCCAGCGCCTGGAAACGGCAGGCGGCCACGCAACTGGGGTTTTCGCACCGGCGGCAGATGATCTGGAACGTCACCGCCTCCCGCAGGTCGCGCAGACCGTGGTCCGTCACCGTCGACTGATACATGTAATCGCAGCGGACCGTGCATTCCTCGCACATGTCGCATTGAAACATATCAATGAATAAACGCTTGGCCATCGCTCAATCCCAGATTTTCGGCAGGGACTTGACCTGATCGTACGTGAAGACCGGTCCGTCCTTGCAGGCGTAGTAGTGCCCCAGGCGGCAGTGCCCGCACTTTCCGACCCCGCAACTCATGTTCTTTTCCATGGAGAGATAGATGTTCGCATCGGAATAGCCCAGTTCCAGCAGTTTGAGCGTCGCGAACTTCATCATGATGGGCGGCCCGCAGACCACCGCCACCCCGCCCTTCGGGTCGCACTGGAGTTTATCCTTCCCCAGGATGGTCGTCACCACCCCCTCGTTGCCCGTCCACGTCCCGTCCCGCTTGTCCACGCTCAACATGAGATCAATGTCCTTGCGGCCCCAGGCCTCGGACACGGCCTGCCGGTACACGAGATCGTTCGGCGTCTTCGCCCCGTAGCGGACGATGATCTTTTTGTACTTGCCGATCTCCGCGAACAACGCGAAGAGGAGGGCGCGCAGCGGCGCCAGCCCCACCCCGCCGCCCACGATGAGCACCTCGCGGCCGTAATACTTCTCCAGCGGATAGGGACGGCCGAGCGGGCCGCGTATGCCGATCGGAGCCCCCGGCTTCAGCGCATGGAGCTGCCCGGTGACGGTCCCCGCGCGCATGATGGTCACCTCGAGGCGGTCGGAGACCGTCGGGGAGGAGGAGGGCGTGAAGGGCGCCTCGCCGAATCCCGGGACGGTCAGTTCCACGAACTGTCCGGCCTTGAAGGGAATGGGCTCCTGCGGGACGATGACGAACGTCCGGATGTTGGACGTCTCGTCAATGATCCGGTCCACCCGCGCCGGGATGGGCTTATAGAGACTTGGTTTCATCCAATGCCTTTT
The DNA here is from genome assembly GCA_043803805.1 of Planctomycetota bacterium. Taxonomy (GTDB): domain Bacteria; phylum Planctomycetota; class JAZDJP01; order JAZDJP01; family JAZDJP01; genus JAZDJP01. Next base: position 23,255 of record JAZDJP010000047.1, on the reverse strand, counting down.
TCAACACCTGTCGGATGTCAATTTTGCCGGTGCAGACCTGAATACAGCGTCCACACCCGTCGCAGGCGTAACGTCCCAGCACCTGCGGGAAAAAGTTGAATTTCTTGTCGAACCGGTTGTAGAGCCGCTCGGCGCGATGCTTGCGGGGATTGGCCCCGCCCGCCACGCGCGCGAAATCGCGATACAGGCAGGAGTCCCATTGCCGGACGCGGCCGGGGACGCCCCCCGCCAGGCACCCGTCCGCCAGGAGAAAGCAATGACAGGTGCAGCAGGCGAAGTTGCACGCGCCGCACTCCACGCAGTCCGCGGCGAACTGCCCCCAGAGATCGCTTTCGGCGGTCCGGGCGACGGCCCTCTGCAGGTCCGACGCCGCCGGGAGGCCGTTTTGGGCGGCCTGTTCCTCGACGCGCCGGGAAAGTTCCCCGCGCCGCCGATCCCGCTCCCGGAGATGCTCCGGCAGAGCCCCGCCCAGTTGGCTGGCCAGGGATTCCAAGGCCGCCTTCCCGCGGGGACTCCCCTCCTCCACCACGCAGCCGCCAGGAACCGGGCTCAGGTTGATGTCGAATCCGCGACGGGGGTAAGGCTGCTCGCGGACCGCCGTGCAAAAACAAACGTCGCAGGCGCCGGTGCAATCGGAGGCCACCAGAAGCGTCTTCTCCCGGAGCCGCGCGTAGGTCGGGTCCACGGGCTCGGCGAGAAACACATGATCATGGATGGCCAGCGCCGAGAGATCACAGTTCTTGACACCGACGACCACGATGTCCGGCCCGGAGGCCGGATCGGCCGCCGCCTCGCCGAAAAGTTCCCCCAGCGACTGGCGGGGGCGGAACACCACGGCCTTCAAGGGCTCCACCGGCCGGAACGCCCCGAGGACATGCCGATCCGGCCGCCAACCCTCGTCCCGCACGAGATGATAGTGATCCCCCTCCGAAACCGAAGCATAGACCGTCTTCCCCCGGCACAGCGCCGTCAGGAAATCAGCCGTCCGTTCATCCGTGACGAACCGCTCATTCATTGTTGTGGCTTCGATAGGAAAATTTCGCGTTACTCTATCGTTCCCGACTTTCATGTCAAGCATATTTCAACGTAACGCATTTTCGCTATACTGGCCGACATGATTCCTTCCGCCCCGTTCCCCGCCGCACCCGAACGTCTCCGTATCACGGCCTTCGGCGCGGTCCAGGGCGTGGGCTTTCGCCCCTTTGTCTACCGCCTCGCCATGGAACTGGGACTCTCGGGGTGGGTGACCAACTCCCCCCGGGGTGTCGTCATCGAAACGGAAGGTCCCCGGGATGCGCTCGACGCGTTTCTGACCCGCCTCGGACGGGAAAAGCCCCCGCGCGCCATCCTCCAGGGCCTTGAGCACGTCTTCCTGGATCCGGCGGGATTCCAAAATTTTACAATCCGGGAAAGCCGGGACGACGGGCCGCCGGAGACGTTCATCCTGCCGGACATCGCCGCGTGCCCCGACTGCCTCCGGGAAATGAACAACCCCGCCGACCGCCGCTTCCTCCACCCCTTCACGAACTGCACGAATTGCGGCCCCCGATTCACCATCATCACCGCCCTGCCCTATGACCGTCCCCGCACGACCATGGCGGGATTCGCCATGTGCGCCGCCTGCCGGAGGGAATACGAAACCCCCGCCGACCGCCGTTTCCACGCCCAGCCCACCGCCTGCCCCGATTGCGGACCGCACCTGGCGCTGTGGGACACGGGCGGCAAAACGATCGTCTCCCGCCACGAGGCCCTCCTTGGCGCGGCGGATGCCATCCGCCGGGGACTCATCGCGGCCGTCAAGGGGCTCGGCGGGTTCCACCTCGTCGCGGACGCCCGGGACGACCGGGCGGTGAAGCGCCTGCGGGAACGGAAGCACCGCGAGGAAAAACCTCTGGCCCTCATGTGCCCGGACATCGCTTCCACGAAAACGCTTGCGATCGTATCCGACCTCGAGGAACGGCTTCTCCTCTCCCCGGAGGCGCCCATCGTCCTTCTCCGGCGCGCCAGCAACCCCGCCCCGGTCGCGCCGTCCGTGGCGCCGGGGAATCCGCGTCTCGGGATCATGCTTCCCTACACTCCCCTCCATCATCTGCTGATGTGCGAACTCGGATTCCCGGTGGTGGCCACGAGCGGCAACCGCTCCGACGAGCCCATCGCCACCGACGAACGCGAGGCGCTCGAGCGCCTGGGCGGCATCGCGGATGTTTTCCTCGTCCACAACCGCCCCATCGCCCGCCATTGCGACGATTCCGTCGTCCACGTCGTCGCGGGGCGCGAACAGGTCCTCCGCCGGGCGCGGGGATACGCGCCGCTCCCGGTGACTCTGGACGCGGCGCTCCCCCCGATCCTCGCCGCCGGGGCCCATCTCAAAAACACCGTCGCCCTATCTTCCGGCCGGAACGTCTTCGTGAGCCAGCACATCGGGGACCTCGACACCCCGGAGGCCCTCGACGCCTTCCGCCGGGTGACCGTGGACATTCCCGGGCTCCTCGGGGTGCGGCCCGCCGCGGTCGCCGCAGACCTTCACCCCGATTACGCCTCCACCCGGCACGCCCGGACGCTCGGGATCCCCGTCATTCCCGTCCAGCACCACCACGCCCACATCCTGTCCTGCATGGCGGAAAACGGCCTTTCCGGAAGCGCGCTCGGCGTCGCCTGGGATGGAACGGGATACGGACCCGACGGCACGGTCTGGGGCGGGGAATTCCTGATTCCCGCCGGGGCCGGGTTCACGCGCGCCGGCCATCTCCGGACATTCCCCCTCCCGGGGGGCGACGCGGCCGCGCGGGAGCCCCGCCGGGCGGCGCTGGGCCTGTTGTACGAACTTCACGGCGAGGACGCGTTCGAAATGACGGACATCCCGACGATTGCCGCGTTTTCTCCGGACGAACGCGCCCTCCTGCGAACCGCCATCCGTAACGGCATCAACACCCCCCGCACATCGAGCGCGGGACGGCTGTTCGACGCCGTCGCCTCCCTCACCGGCCTAAGCCAGAGAAACGCTTTCGAGGGACAGGCGGCCATGGCCCTCGAGTTCACGGCGGAGGAGACGCCGGCGGCGCCTTATGCATTCACCCTCACGAACGCCGCTCCGTTCCAAGCGGACTGGGCGCTCATGATTCACGCCATCCTCGCCGACGTCCGCGCCGGTGTCTCCCCGGGGATGATCGCCGCGCGGTTTCACGCCACACTCGCCGGGATTATCGTTGCCGCGGCCCGCCGTTCCGGCGAGAATCGTGTAGCGCTTTCCGGCGGCTGCTTCCAGAACCGGCGCCTCACGGAACTGACGGTGGCGCAACTCCGGGAGGCGGGATTCCGGCCGTACTGGCACCAGCGGATCCCCCCCAACGACGGAGGGATCGCGCTGGGGCAAGTCATCATCGCGGCAGGACAAAATAACCGGGACCAGGGGAAGTGCTGAGTTCTGAGTACTGAGTGCTGAGTTGCAGAGGAAACAGGAAACCAAAATGCCGAATAGATTCGACGTTTCATCGCGGAGGATTCCCTGATGTGCCTCGCCATCCCCGGCCAGATTCTTTCCATTGCGGGCGACACCCCCGAACGGCGCACCGCGAAGGTGAGTTTCGGCGGCGCCGTCCGCGAGGCGAGTCTCGCCTTCGTCCCCGAGGCCGTCCCCGGCGATTACGTCCTCGTCCACGCGGGATTCGCCCTCAGCCGGCTTGACGAAACCGAGGCCGCCGCGACGCTCGCCGCCTTCGAAACACTTTTCGAATCGACAAACCTTGCTCATCCGGCCGGGGGCGCGGGGGCGGGGCCCCCGCTGGCCCGCCACCAATAACGACGCGGGCCTGTATTTGTTTGGCGACGAGTGCAGGCCTGTGAAACGGGCCGAAACGAGTCGCCAGGCAAATACCATGAAATACCTCGACGAATTCCGAGACCCGTCCCGGGCGAAGGCCCTCGCGGAGGAAATCCGCCGGACGGTCACCCGTCCGTGGACGCTCATGGAGGTCTGCGGCGGCCAGACGCATGCCATCCTCCGGCACGGGCTTGACCAGATCCTGCCGGACCGCCTGCGACTCCTTCACGGCCCCGGATGCCCCGTCTGCGTCACACCGGTGGAACTCGTGGACAAGGCCATCGCCATCGCGCGGCGGCCCGGTAGCATACTATGCTCGTTCGGGGACATGCTCCGCGTGCCGGGGTCGGCGGGGAATCTCCTGGCCGCCCGCGCGGCCGGGGCCGACGTCCGCGTGGTGTACAACCCGGTCGAGTCTCTCGACGCGGCGCGGCAGAACCCCGGCCGGGAGGTGGTGTTCTTCGCCGTGGGCTTCGAGACCACCGCCCCCGCCACCGCCATGACGGTCCACCGCGCCCGGGAGGAAGGGCTCCGGAATTTTTCCCTGCTCGTCTCGCACGTGCTCGTCCCGCCGGCCATCGAAGCGATCCTTTCCGCGCCCGACCGCCGCGTCCAGGCATTCCTCGCCGCCGGCCACGTCTGCACCGTGATGGGCTTCACGGAATACGAACCGATCGCGGCGAAATACCACGTTCCGATCATCGTAACGGGCTTTGAACCGCTGGACATCCTCGAGGGCGTCCTTCTCGCGGTCCGCCAACTCGAACGCGGCGAGGCGCGTGTGGAAAACGCCTACGCGCGTTCCGTCCGCCGGGAGGGCAACCTCCCCGCCCAGGACCTGATCCGCCGGGTGTTCCGGGTCATCCCCCGCCGGTGGCGGGGCATCGGAGAAATTCCGCAAAGCGGTCTTGGACTTGCGACGGACTACGCGGACTTCGACGCCGAGATGCGATTCGGGGCGGCCGGCGCGCCCTCCGCGGAAACCGGCGAATGCCGGAGCGGCGCCGTCCTCCAGGGACTCCTCCGCCCCGGCGAATGCCCCGCCTTCGGCACCCGCTGCACCCCCGAACGACCCCTCGGCGCCACGATGGTGTCCTCGGAGGGGGCGTGCGCGGCATACTACAGATACCGACGATAAGCGTCACTCGTATCTCGTGAAGCGTATCTCGCAGAAACACAGGATCGGGAACCGGGATCCGGCAACCGGGAACCTCGAGAACGTGACCCGTGACCTGTGACTCGTGCCCCGCAATCGTAGGGGCGGGTTTGAAACCCGCCCCTACCCGCTGAGAATCATGTCCGGCGGCGCTGGAGCGCCGCCCTCCAATTCCAGAAACGGGACAGTAAAATGTCTTTCTTCGTTGCTGGATACTCCTCACAGAAATAATCCTTCCGTTGTCCCCGTCAATAACGGTTCGGTCGTGCCTGCAATTCGAACCAATTCGGCATTCGACATTCCCCGTGAGGGGGACGTTGTCCCGTGTGGCGAAGCCGCACGCGGGACTCACGTCCGGAATTCGAAATTTCATCCGACTCCTCGACTCCCAGATTCGCTGACTCGCCGACTTCCCCATTCATCATTCCGCATTCATCATTCATCACTTCTTGCCATTCCCCTCCCCCCTCCTATAATCCCGCCGTGATGGAATCGCCGAACTGTCCGCTTCCCCTCTCCGATTACCCGCGGGTGCTTCTCGCCCACGGGGGCGGGGGGTTGCTCACCCGACGGCTTGTGGAACAGATCTTTCTCCCCGCCTTCCGGAATCCCGCGCTCGAGGCCCTCGGGGACGGGGCCGTTGTCACGATCGGGGGGCAACGGATCGCGTTCACGACGGATTCCTACGTCGCCCGGCCGATTTTTTTTGCGGGCGGCAATATCGGGGAACTCGCCGTGTACGGCACGGTGAATGACCTGGCGATGTGCGCGGCCCAGCCGTTGTATTTAAGCGCCGGGTTCATCCTGGAGGAGGGCTTCCCCATGGAGGACCTCCGCACGATCGTCGCGGCGATGAAGGCCGCGGCGGAGGCCTGCGGGGCGGCGCTTGTCGCCGGCGACACGAAGGTGGTGGAACGCGGCAAGGGCGACGGGCTTTTCATCAACACCGCGGGGATCGGGCTCGTGCGGGAGGGCGCAACGTCCGCCCCGTCCGCCATCCGGCCGGGGGATGTTTTGATTTTGAGCGGCGACGTCGGCCGCCACGGCATCGCCATGCTCGCGGCGCGGCGGGAACTCGCCTTTGATATATCGGTGACAAGCGATGCCGCCCCCCTCCACACGCCCGTCCTCGCCCTTCTCGACGCCGGGGTGCGGGTTCACGCCCTCCGGGACTTGACGCGCGGGGGGCTCGCCGCGGCCCTGAACGAGCTGGCCGACGCCGCGGGCGTCACGGTGCGCGCCGACGAAACGGCCGTCCCCGTGACGGAGGAGGTCCGCGGGGCGTGCGAGGTGCTGGGCTTCGATCCCCTGGCCATCGCGAACGAGGGCCGGTTTGTGGTATTTTGCGAGGCGGCCGACGCCGAAAAGGCCCTCGCCCTCCTCCGCGCCCATCCCGTCTCCGCCGGGGCCTGCCGCATCGGCGGCGCGGTGGTACGCGCCGCGGCGCCCGTCATCCTCACCGGCCCCCTCGGCGCGACCCGGGTCCTGGATATGCCGTCGGGGGAACTTTTGCCGCGGATCTGCTGAAGCGTGGATCGTGGTTCGTGGTTCGCGAATCGCAGAAATCCAGAATCGAAAACCGGGGTTCAAAACTCTCAGAAAAAAATCACACCGCGATAATCTCCCCCACCGGGAAATGATTGCGGTCGGCGATGCCTCATGTCAACCACGGGCGAGCGTGGTCAACACTCCTCCCGCCTGATACACCGCCACCGCCAGCGCGAAGGCGAATAACGTCGTATAGGCGGTGGAGAAAACGGCCCAGCGCCATGCGCCCGTCTCGCGCCGCACCGCAGCCAGGGTGGCGACGCAGGGGGAATACACCATGACGAAAATCATGAGGGCCAGCGCCCGGATTCGCGTCCAGGCGGGATCCGCCCGGAGATGTCCCACGAGACCCGCCCCGTCGGGTCCCGCGGCGAGGGAATGCGCCGTTCCGAGCGTCCCGAGAATGGCCTCTTTCGCCGCCAATCCCCCGAGAAGGGCAATGTTCTCACGCCAGGAGAAACCCGCCAGACGCGTCACCGGTTCCGCGAGGCGTCCGAGACGCCCGGCAACGCTGCCCGCAAGGGCCGCCTCCCGCCGCTCGGCCGCGACCCGATCCCGCATGGCCGCGTCCGGGGCCACGCTCGTCCGGCGGTCGAAATCCGCGACCCGTTCCGGAGACAGGCGAGGGAAACTCATCATCACCCACAGAACAACGCTCACGGCCAGGAGAAGCGTCCCGGCCTTCTTCACGAACATCCAGGTCCGTTCCCAAGTGTGCTGAAACGCCCCGCGCAGGGTCGGCAGGTGATAGGGCGGGAGTTCCAGAACGAACGGGGCATCCTCGCCGCGGACGAGGCAGCGCCGGAGAATCCACGCCGCCGCGAGCGTGAAGGCCCACGAAAGGCCCCACAAGAAAAACAGAATCCCGGCGCGATGTCCCGGGAAGAACGCCCCGACCAGCAGCAACAACACGGAGAGTTTCGCCCCGCAAATCATGAGGGGAGTGACCAGAATGGTGACGAGCCGTTCCCGTTCCCCCCGAAGGGTCCGTGACGCCATCACCCCCGGCACGGCGCACCCCCCGCCGAATCCCCCCGCGACGATGAGCGCGAGAACGGATTTCCCCTGAAGTCCGAAAATTTTGAGGGGCCGGTCCATGACGAACGCCATCCGGGCGATGTAGCCCGAATCCTCGAGCACCGCCACGCAGAAAAACAGCACGAAGATCAACGGCGCGAAAGCCACCACCGTCCCGGTCCCGGCGATGGCGCCGTCCACAAGGAACGACCCGATCATCGGCCACGACTCCCGGAGGGGCGCGGCCGACGCCGCCAGCCACGTGAACACATCCTCGATCCATCCTTTCGGGCTCCGGCCAAAAATCCAGTTCCACTCCTCCCCCACCTTGAACGTGACCAGGAACAACAGGTAGGCCACCGCGGCCAGGATAACCGGCCCCGCGAGGCGGTGGCAAACCACGGCGTCAATCCGGTCCGTCCGGTCGTTCGGCGCGGACACGGCGCGCCGGACACAGGCGCGCACGGCCCCGGCCGCGAATCCGTAGCGGCGCTCGGCGACGATCGTGGCGGCGCGATCCCCGTAGTGGGTCTCGATCCGGCGGGCGGCGAGCGCTGCGGCGTTCTCGATGAGCGCCGCGTGGGGCGTGACCTCGCGGACGTGCCGGCGGGCGTCCTCGTCCCCTTCGATCAATTTCACGGCCGCCCAATGCGGGGAGAAGGCCGCCGCCAGAGCGTCATCCGCCCCGGCCAGAAGCGCCAGTATTCCAACCTCGGCGTCCACGGGATGACCGTAAGTGACCGCGGCGGGGCGGGGCGGCGCCGGCGCGAACGCGGCCCGTCCGCAGGCCTCCAGCACCTCCGGCACCCCGATCCGGCGGTTCGCCACCGTCGGGACGACGGGGATCCCGAGGAGAACGGAAAGTTTCGCCGTGTCCACCCGGATGCCGCGCGATTCGGCCACGTCCGACATGTTCAGGGCCATGACCACCGGAATGCCCAGTTCCATCAATTGCGTTGTCAGGTAGAGATGACGCTCCAGGTTCGTGGCATCCACCACGTTCAGCACCACATCCGGCCGGGCGTGCACCAGGAAATCCCGCGCCACGGCCTCGTCCTGGCTGTAGGCGGCAAGCGAGTAGGTTCCCGGAAGATCCACCACTTCCAGGCACACCCCGTTCCATTCCGGGTAGCCGCTGATGACGTCCACCGTCACGCCGGGGTAATTCGCGACGGTCTGGTGGAGTCCGGTCAGCGCGTTGAAAAGGGACGTCTTGCCGCAGTTGGGATTTCCGGCGACCGCGATGCGGGGGGTGCGGTCGATCACGAGGAGGCATCCTCCGCGGGAGCATCCGCAACAAACACCCCCCCGGCCTCCTCCCGGCGGAGAGCGATGCGGGTGGCGCCCACGGCGATTTCGACCGGATCCCCGAACGGGGCGTGACGCTCGACGCGGACGACGGCCCCCCGGACGATGCCGAGGTCAAACAGGCGCTGGCGCAGGGCGCCGGAGGCGCGCACGGCGGAAACTTCCGCCGACTCCCCCTCCCGCAGATCCGCCAGACATCGGGCCATGGTCACGCTCCACACCCACCGTATCCGACGGAGGGAAAAATGCAAGAGGCGGGAAGGGTTCCGTCAGAATACGAATTATCCATCATTTCCCGGATTCACCTTCTCCGGATTTGCCTTCTCCGGCTTCCCCAACGCCTGCCGCAGGATCCGTTTGACCGCCTGCCGGTCCGACGCCGTCCAGGAGATGATCCTGGCGCCGGCCCACATGAGGCTGATGGACACGCGCAGAAGCACCCAGCACCCGGCGCCCAGGATGAATATGGCGAAGAACCGGGCCAGGGCCAGTTTCTGCCCGCCCACGACGACATCGAGATCCTTCCCCACGACACGTTCCCAACTTTGAATGATCGGCAAAAACGGCTCGGGGTTTTTGAGACCGGAATAGACGCTCCCGAAAAGACGAATGACGAAATACAACCCGATGGCCATCAGCACAAGGCCCAGCGCCGTACCGGCCAGGCGAAGCCGTTCCTGCCATACCCCGGAGGACGGGGCGTCAGCATCCAGCGGCGATTTGTTTTTCCCGAAGTTGAATTCCGCCATGCCAGCCTCCTATCTTGTTCACCAGCCAAACAACCGGCCTCTCGAATAGGGCGATGTCCAAAAGTCATAAAAGCGAATCACAACAAACCCCATTTCCATGAATCATCTCGGAGCGTTATCTCAAGTCGACCGGTTTTCATCCTTCTTCCTATCCGCTCAACGCTACCCGCTATCCGCTCTTCCCTATTCCCTGATCCCTATCCCCTGCCCCCTGATTCCCGCCCCCCATTCCCTTTCACCACTTGCACCTTCACTTCCCTCGTCCGCGGCCCGTCGAATTCACAAAAGTATATCCCCTGCCAGGCGCCGAGCGCCAACAGCCCCCCGCTCACGGGGATCGTCACCGAATGGCCCAGAAACGCGCTTTTCAGGTGGGCATCGGAATTCCCCTCCCCGTGGCGATAGTCGCCGTCCCGGGGAACGATTTTTTCGAGCGTCGCGAGGATATCCCGGACGACGTCCGGATCGGCGTTTTCGTTGATGGTGACGCCGGCGGTGGTGTGGGGAATATACACGACCGCCGCCCCTTCCTTCACCCCAATCCCGCTCACGAGTTTCGCCACCTCGCGGGTGATGTCCACCATCTCGGCTCGCCGGGTGGTCCGGAGGGAAAATGTCTTCATGTCCGTCTTAGTCGCTGTTCAACAATAAATGCTTCATTCGGGACGGCGATGCATCCCCTCCGGCTACGTTGCTCGTCGGTTACGTACCTCCTGGTACGCGCCCTCCTCGCGCCTTGCCGGCGGGGCGCCTCACCATCCCTCGGTGAAGCATTTATTATTTCACAACTCCTTACCCCCAATCGGATTCCCGAGAGAGTAATGCGGAATCCAGGAAATTCCACTCATTCCTTCTCTTTTTCCGCCTTGGGATAGACCACGAGTATGAATAAATTCGACATTCGAAATTCGTCATCCCTGCTTCGCCCAAGGGCTTCGCAGGGTCCTCCAAAGATTTAGCGGAGGAGGATCGGAATTCCATCCGCCTCCCCGACTCTTAGACTCTTAGACTCCCAGACTCTCTGACTCGCCGACTCCCCTATTCCCCTTTCTCCAGCACCGCCGCCCCGATATGTCCGCCGAAACCGAACGATACCGTCATCGCCCGGCGGATCGCCGCGGCGCGGCCTTCGTTCGGAACACAATCCACCGGGCACGACGGATCCGCGTCCTCAAAATTCGTCGTCGGCGGAATGAACCCGTTCTCCAGGGCGAGCACGGCCACGATCAGTTCCACCGCCCCGGCCGCTCCCAGAAGATGCCCGATCATGGATTTCGTGGAACTCGCCGGTACGCCGCCCGGCCCGAACACCGCCGCGAGGGCGCGGGCCTCGACCGCGTCGCCGAGCACCGTCCCCGTCCCGTGGGCGTTGACGCAACCGATGTCGGCGGGAACACACCCCGCCGCGACCAGCGCCCGCCGGATCACCCGTTCGAGGCACTTCCCCTCCGGAGCGAATCCCGTGAGGGACGTCGGATCCGTCCCCCGGGCGGCGCCCGCGAGAACCGCCCGGACCCGCGCCCCCCGCCGCCGGGCGTCGGATTCCCGTTCGAGCACCACAAGGCCCGCGCCCTCGCCCAGGACGAAACCGTCGCGGCCCGCCGCAAAGGGCCGGACGACTCCGGTGGGAGACAGCACCCCGAGACGGTCAAACGACGCCAGAACGAGCGGCGACAGAGACGCGTCCGCGCCGCCCGCCACCACCGCCTCCACGGTCTCATCCCGGCGGAGAAGTTCCGCCCCCGCCAGGATGGCGTAGAGTCCTGTCGCGCAGGCGGCGACGACCGTCCGCCGGGGACCCGTGAGCCCCAACGCCTCCGCCACGGCATTTCCCGCCCCGTCGGGCGAGAACCACCTGGCCTTCCCCGCCGGCGCCCCGCGTTTCCCCGCGTGCAACCGCCGGTGATCCGACTCAAACCGGCGAACCCCGCCCTTCGACGTGCCCAGGCAAAGCGCCACGCCGCACCCCGCCGGGTCGAGGCGGGCGTCATGAAGGGCCTCCCCCGCCGCGGCGATGGCCGCCTTCTCGAGGGGATCCACGCCGAATCCGTACGAAAAACCGGGGATGGACCCGCCCACGACCGACCGTCCGAGGCTCCGCGAAAGAGAGGGAATGTACGCGATGCCGCTCCGTCCGGCGCGGACGCCGTTCCACAAACGATCCACCCCGACACCGAACGGGGAAACCGCGCCATAACCGGTGATTACAATGGAGTTCATGAACTCAAAATCCGGCTGTCGAGATTGAACACCTGTCCCGAAATATCCTGCCTCTGCGCGAGCGTGAAAACAAATTCCGCCACCTCCTCCGGCGTCGAGACCCGGCCGAGAACGTTCTCCCCGCGCACCCATTCCCGGATATCCCGGGGAACGTCCGCCGTGAGGGCGGAATCGTGAAATCCCGGAAGAATCAGATTCACCCGGATGCCCCGGGGGCCGAGTTCGCAGGCAAGCGATCTGGCCAGCCCCCCGAGCGCACCCTTCGCCGCCGCGTAGGCGGCCTCTCCCGGCTGACCGCGAAGCCCGATGAGGGAGGAAAAAAACGTGAAGGCGCCCCCTTCCTTCATGTGTTGTTCAGCGGCCCCGGCAAGCCGGAACGCGGAGGTGAGATTCACGGCGATGACATCATCCCATTCCGCCCCGGACATCTTCAGGATCGGCCGGGTGACCGTGTTCCCCGCGGCATGAATGACGTGATCCAACCGCCCCCACCGCGTCACGGCCGCCGTCACCAGTTTTCCCGGGGCCTTCCGCTCGCGGAAATCGGCCGCGGCAGCGAGCGCATCGCCCCCCGTGCGGGCAATTTCGACAACGAGCCGCTCCGCCTCATCCCTCCGCCCGCAATAATGCGCCAGCACGCGCCCCCCGCCGCGGCCGAACCGCCGGGCAATCGCCCCCCCGAGCGTCCCGCTTGCCCCCGTGACGAGAACCACGGGCGCTCCGGCATCACGTCCCGATTCCGTCATGGCCCCCCTCCCGGTGAAGGTGAGCTTATACCATACGGAACCCGCGCGGCCAAGCCGCCGCGGAACGAACGAATGTCCATGACGCCGCCGCGGCAGGACGCCGTCACGGCGCCGGCGTCCGCCGTCGAGAACGCGCCCGTGTCATCCCCGTCGCCGGAACGGGGGGAACTCACGAGGACCGCGCCGGCCCGCGCCGCCAGGCGCTCCGTCACCTCCGGATTCTCCCCGTGATGCGGGGCCACGAGAACCGAAACGCGTGAGGGAAGATTTTTTTCCGCGAGGGCGAGCCCTTTCGTCTGAAGATCCCCGGGGACGAGAACCGACCCCGCCGCCGTCCGTATCTCCGCCACCAGCGAGGCGTCGTTCGCGGAAAGCCGCCCCCGGGCCTCCGCCGCCTTCGGCGGATGAAGCACGCGCACCTGGGCATCCCCGACCGTCACAACATCCCCCGCGCCGGCCGTCGCCACCCGAACCCCCCGCGCCAAAGCGATATTGAGGATCCGCGCCCCGAGCGCCGAATCCCCGAAGCCGGGCGGGACGACGAGCGATTTGACGGGAATCCGGACCAGGAGTTCCGGAACCCCGTTCACGTGATCCGCATCGGCATGTGACAGGATCAACAAATCCACGGCGGACACCCCCGACGCCCAGAGGGCCGGGGCGGCGACGCGCGATCCGACGCGCGGATCGCTCTGGGCCCCGCAGTCGGCGAGAATCCGGGTTCCGCCGGGAGATCGGATCAGCACGCACGCCCCTTTTCCGACATCGAAGGCCGTCACCGTGAACGCCCCGTCCCCGCCGCGCCCGGACGCCGCGTACACCCCTCCCGCCACCAGAAGGACCGCCGCCGCGCCGGCAATCCTCCGGGAAAATCCGATTTTTTTCCGGAGGGCCGCCCACGCCAGAAGCAGGTACCACGCGAGCAACAACGCCACGGGAGGGCTGGCGGTAAAGAACGATCCCCCCGGCACGGCGGCAATCGTCCGCACCACCTCCCCGATCAGCCACGCCCCCGCTCCGGCGAGAGCCAGGAATGGCGCCGCGACCGCGGCCGGCAAAACGACCGCCACGACCATCCCGGCGAAGCCCGCCGCCATCACCGCGGCCACCAGAGGGGCGAGAACGAGATTTCCCGGCAGGACCGAGAAGGACACCAGATGGAAATACGCCGCGACCAGGGGCGTCGTCACCAGACACGCCGCCGCGGTCACGGCGACGGCCTTGCGGAACGCCCTCCGGAGGAAGCGCCTCCACGCCGGGGCCGCCTCCTCCCGGAGCCGGGCCGCCTCCCCGCCGCGGGACGCCAGCCAACGCTCGATGGGCGGCGAAAACAGGACGATCCCCAGCACCGACAGAAACGAAAGCTGAAATCCGTAATCCCCGATGTCGAGGGGGCGCGCCACGAGGATGGCCAGCGCCGACCAGGCGAGCGTCGAGAGGAAATCCCCCTCCCGGCCCGCCAGACCGGCCCCCAGATAAATGCTCGTCCCGACCGCCGCCCGGAGGGCCGAGGGGCTGAAGCCCACGAGAAAAACATATCCCCAGGTCAGCATGCCGACCGCGAGGGCGCTCCACGGCTCCCCCACCCGGAGAAGCGCCAGCGGCCACCGGAGGAAGGCCGCGACGAGCACGACATGAAGCCCGCTCACCGCCAGAAAATGAATGGTCCCGGTCCGGAGGAACGCATCGTTCAACGACTCGTCGAGGGCCGCCCGCTCCCCCAGAAGAAGCCCCTTGAGGAAAGCGGCCTGGTCCGGCGGAAGCGCCGCGTCCATCGCGGCCTCCACCCGGTCCGCGAGGCGGTCGAAAAAACGCAGGACCGGGAAACCCGCCGCCCGCGCCACAAGGCCCACCGCCCCGGCCCCGTCCGCCGAGAAGATGACATCCACCCCGCGCCGGGCGAGCCAGACCCGGTAATCAAACTGACCGGGATTCCCCGGCGGGCGGGGAAGGGAAATAAATCCACTCACCCGCACCCGGTCCCCCGCGTGAAGGGGCAATCGGCCGGCATCGTACACCGTGACCCGGACATCACCGCTCACCACGCGTTCGTCCAGGCGTTCCGCCGCCACGTCGAACGTCTGCCGGGAACGCGACAATCGCCCTCCCTCGACGGGATCCGACCGGAGAATCCCGCCGAGAACGACCCGGCGACGCCCCTCCCCGGCGGCGAACACCACATGCCCCGCCGGCCGGCGCGATTCCACGACGTGGCGATCGAACGCCCCGAGAAGCACCATCAGCGCCGTCACGGCCCCCCACGCCGCCAGGCCCCGGTTCCCGGACAGGATGAGCGCGGCGAGCCCCGCGGCCGCGGCCAGGGATGTCCCGAAAAGCCATGCCCCCGATATCGGGAAAATTCCCTGGTAAATAATTCCCGTCCCGAACGCGACGGCGAGAAGCATGGCGGGACGGAAGGGGCGGATGTCGGACGGGATGGTCGGCAGCCACTTCATGCGCCGCGCATTATCCGGCGGGGAACGGCAAAAGGCAATAATAAGAAGTCGGCGAGTCAGCGAGTCTAGGAGTCTGAGAGTCTGGGAGTCGGATGAAATGCCGAATGACGAATTTCGAATGTCGAATTCGGAATCCGGCATTGCATTGTGGAGGGCGTGGCTCCCGCCGAGCCGGGGTGGGCTGACGGATGCCAGGCCCGGCGACTCCAGACTCGTTGACTCGCCGACTTCTTTCCGGGTTTTTCTGCGATTCGCGACTCACGAATCACGATCCACGCTACTGAAGTGGCATGTTAAATACGCCCGCCGCGAGTTGAACGCGGAACCTTTGGCTCCGGAGGCCAACGCTCTATCCAATTGAGCTACGGGCGCATATCACGGAATCACGAAAATCATTACATCACACCACAGAAACACGAAATTGAGTCAAATCTCAAATTCTGCCTTCCGTGTTTCCGTGTTATTCCGTGTTCCCCTCCTCTTCAGTGTTTCCATGGTTGATTGTATCAGGTCCCGTTCTCCCGGACAAGGTCGTACATGCCGCGACTCGAGGCCAGACTCTTTTCCAGAAGCACGGTGGCCTTCCCGGAATCCACGGGTTTGGAAAATAAGAAACCCTGGGCGTATTCGCAACCGAGGGCCTGGAGACGGCTCAATTGTTCGGGCGTCTCCACCCCCTCGGCGATAACCTCCATTTTCAAACCGTGCGCCAGGGTGATGATGGTCTGAACGATCTCCTGGTTGCCGGTCCCCAGCCGCTTGGTGAACGACCGGTGAATCTTGAGGGCGTCGAAGGGGAACCGATGGAGGTAACTCAATGACGAATACCCGGTCCCGAAATCGTCCAGATGAAGCTGGACGTCGATGGCCCGGAGTTGCAGGAGCATGGAGGTGGTCGTGGAAACTTTCCCCATGATGACGCTTTCGGTGATCTCGAGTTTGAGGCTTCCCGACTCAAGGTCCATCTCATCGAGCATCTTGTCGATCCCGATGAGGAGATCCGGCTGCATGAACTGCTTGGCGGAGATGTTGACGCTGATGGTGAGCGGCGGGTTCGCCGGGAACGCCGTCTGCCACTCCCGCGCCTGGCGGCAGGCCTCCCGGAGCACCCAATCCCCCATGGGAAGGATGGAGCCGGTCTCCTCCGCGGTGGGGATGAACTCGAGCGGCATGAGGATGCCCCGTTGGGGATGGATCCACCTCACGAGGGCCTCGAATCCGCAGATCCGCCCGTCGCGGAGGTCCACGATGGGCTGGTACACCACGCGGAACTCCCGCCGCTCGACGGCCCGCTGGAGGTCGCTGCCCATCTGAAGAAGGCTGACGGCCCGGGCGTGCATGGTCTTGTCGAAGACGGCATAACGGGACTTTCCCTGCTCCTTGGCGCAATACATCGCGGTGTCGGCGTCGCGAAGGATGTCCTCCGGGTCCGTGTGATCCGACGTCCCGGGGACAATGCCGATGCTGGAGGTGACAAAGATGTCCTGCCCGACGAGCGAGAACGGGAAGGCCAGTTCCCTGAGGATACGATCCGCAACCTGGGTGGCCTCCGGAATATCCTCGATGTCTTCCAGGAGAATGACGAACTCATCCCCGCCAAGACGCGCGATGGTGTCGCCCGGCCGGAGGCACCCGTCCAGACGCTGGGCGATGGCGATGAGAAGCTGGTCCCCCACCGAGTGGCCCAGGCTGTCGTTGATGTCTTTGAACCGGTCCAGATCCATGAACAGCACGGCGAAGAGATGTTTTCCGCGTCGCCGGGCGCGCTTGACCGTGTGGGTGAGCCGGTCCAGAAACAGGGCGCGGTTGGGAAGTTTCGTGAGGGAGTCATAGAAGGCCTGGCGGGCCAGTTCCTCCTCGACGCGTTTCCGGTCGGTGATGTCGGTCTGGGATCCCGCGATGCGGGTCGGGTGACCGATGGAATCATGCACCGCGACCCCCCGGCACAACACCCAGTGATAGGTGCCGTCCTTGTGGAGCATCCGGTGGATGTTCTCGAAATGCTCCGTCTTATCGAAGAAATGGGCGTCGAGATCCGCCCGCAACCGCTCGATGTCCTCCGGATGAACGCGATTGAACCACTCGTCGCTGGACTCCCCGATCTCATCCTCTTCGCACCCCAGCATCAATTTCCAGCGCGGCGAATAATACACGGTCCCCGCGACAAGATCCCAATCCCAGAGTCCGTCGTTCGTCCCGCGCGCCGCAAGGGCATACCGCTCCTCGCTCTTCCGAAGGGCCTCGACGGCCCGGCGAAGTTCCTCCGCCTCGAGGGCCACCGAGACGATCTCCGCAACGGAAGAGGAGAATCCCTGGTCCTCGACGGTCCACCGGCGGAGCGACCCGACGTGCTCGAGGCACAGAATGCCCACCACCCGACCCGCCAGACGCACGGGGACGTCGAGCATGGAGATGATACCGAGGGGATCGAGGTACCCCGAGGCGAACTCGCTCGTCCGCGGGTCGGTCCGGGCATCCTCCGCCGCGATGGTGAGGCATTCCTCCAGATGTTTGAAGTACCGGGGATGGTCGGCCGTCCGGATGCTCAACCCTTTTTCGTGAACGCGCCGGCTCCGAAGATAGAGATCCTCGCACACGACGGAATCGTGGTCCGCGGTAAAAAACCACACCCCGGCCCGCTCCACGTCCATGACGACCGCCACTCTCTGGGTGATGACCGCCAGGGCCGTGGGGAGATCCGAGAAATCCGTTTTCGCCAGGTCGAGAAGCACCTCGTGCCGCCGGATGATGATCTCGTGCTGCCGGCGCTCCTCCTCCTGAATCCGGTGGCGGGCCGTGACATCGAGAAGCAGAATGGCCATGACCTTCGGCCCCCGCCACGGCACAAGGTGACCGAACACGTCAACATAGATGATTTCGCCGTTTTTCTTCAGGTGACGCACCACCCCGGGATTGATCATCCCCCGACGGACATCGGGCCTCAGCGCCAGAAACTTGGGGATGTCCTCCGGCGGGCGGATGTCGAGAACCGTCAACCCCAGAAACTCCTCATGGGTATAACCGTATTTCTCAATGGCTGATTTATTTACGTCGAGAATCCGCCACGACCCCGTCTCGATGACGAGCATGGGATTGGGATTCGCCGCGAAGAACTTCTCGAAATGCTCGGGGGATTGTATGGCGATGCGGTCCATGATGGCGAGGGGATTCTATCCCGTCCGTGATGACCCGACAAGGGGTTCTTGACCGGTATCCGCGCAAAGAACGACATATTCCCCGAAAACCGTCTCGCGGTCGAACCGTTTGAGCCACGGAATGAGCCCGGCGGGCGTGTTGTTCTGGGAAATCATTCCGGTGACGGTCACGGCCGCCACCCGGAACCCGGCCGCCTCCACAAGCCGGACCAGATAACGCCGTGACGAACGAAGCAACCCCCGCTCCGCCCGGACGAAAAGCCCGAAGCCGAACATGAGCGGGTTCCGGCGATTGGGCTCAATCAGAACAAGATGGCGCGCGCTGACCCGGCCGATTTCACGCACCGCCCCCGCCGGGTCGTCCACATGATGAATCAGGTTCGCCGCGAATACCACGTCGAAGGCCCCGTTACGAAACGGCAGCCCCGCCGCCGTTCCACGGATGCGAGCCCCGTGCGGATTGGCCGCAAGCATGTGGGCGGAACCATCCAAACCGACCACCCGCCCCCCTTCACGCGCGATGCGCCCGGTGAACACCCCGTTGCCGCACCCGACATCAAGAATGCGCTTCCCGGCGAGGGACACATGCCGCCGGATGAATTCGACTTTCGGATCCGCATAG
This sequence comes from Planctomycetota bacterium, assembly GCA_043803805.1. Lineage (GTDB taxonomy): Bacteria > Planctomycetota > JAZDJP01 > JAZDJP01 > JAZDJP01 > JAZDJP01. The sequence continues at coordinate 4,458 of JAZDJP010000047.1, read as the reverse complement.
GCGGCCACGACGGGATCGTCCGGCGCGCGGAACGCCGCGGCGGACCAGTATTTCCGCTGGAGTGAATTTTCCGTCATTCCTTGACCGGAAACACTTTTTTAATCTGCCTCACCGCCTGCCGGAGGCGCTCCTCGTTTTCGACAAGGGCGATCCGGATGTGCCCCTCCCCCTCCTCGCCGAAACCGAGCCCCGGGAAAACCGCGACGTGGGCCTCGTCGAGCATTTTCATGGCGACGGCGACGGACCCCGCCTTCCGATGGGGTTCCGGGATGGGCACCCACACGAACATGGACGCCCGGGACTTCTCCACCTTCCAGCCGATGCGATTCAAACCGTCAATCAGCACATCCCGCCGGCGCTGATAGACGCCGGAAATGACCCGCTTGTAGGGCTCGCACCGCCGGAGCGCCACGATGGCGGAAATCTGGATGGCCTGAAAAATGCCGTAGTCGTAATAACTCTTGATGTCGGACAGCGCCCGGATCATCTCCCGGTTCCCCGAACAGTACCCGATGCGCCAGCCGGGCATGCTGAACGTCTTGGACATGGTCGTCAGTTCCACCCCGACGTCCCGGGCGCCGCGCGCCTGAAGGAAACTCGGCGACTTGTAGCCGTCGAAATTGATCTCGCCGTAGGCGAAATCATGGACCACGAGAAATCCCCGGCGCTTGGCGACCTTGACAATCTCCTCGAAAAAGGCCACGTCCACCGTGGATGCCGTCGGGTTGTGCGGGAAATTGATGACCAGCAGACGCGGATGGGGATACAAATTCTTGGCGACGTCCGACACGGAGGCGATGAATTTGTCATCGGTCCCGAGGGGAATCCGGATGACATTCGCCCCCGCGAGCATGATCGAGCAATCGTGGATGGGATACGCCGGGGACGGCACGAGCGCCGTGTCCCCGGGCCCGAGAAGCGCCAGGCACAGGTGGGAAAATCCCTCCTTGGACCCGACGCAGCAAACAACCTCCTTCTCCCCGTCGAGCGTCACCCCCCAGGTGCGCCGGTAGTACGCCGCGACCTCCCGGCGGAGGTTGACGATGCCCCGGGAGACGGAGTAGCGGTGATTCCGGGGGTCGCGGACCGCCTCGGCGATCTTCTCGAGAACCTCCCCCGGGGGCGGGTCGTTGGGGTTGCCCATTCCCAGGTCAATGACATCCACGCCCTGCCGGCGCTTTTCCTGCTTGAGCGTATTCACCTTCCCCAGGAGGTACGGCGGCAGGCGCGTCATCCGGTCGGCGATGGGAATGCGGAACTTCTCGCGCGGAATGCTTCGGCTTTTCATGGTTGACTTTCTCCTCTCCTGCGCACAGCATATAAGGGCGAGCGGTGGAGTCAAGCAGGGAACGGGAAGGGAGATTGACGTTGAAAGGAATCCATTCGGGATAAGTTTCCTTCAACTCAGCACTCAGCACTCAGTACTCTTGCCGAAAGGAATGAACGTTATGCCCGGTGTAGACGATTCCTTCGAGGCATTCCGGAAGAAAAAACAGGCGGCGAAGCCGCGCGTTGACGACGCGGCCGGATGGGCGGCGGAACAACGCCTCCGGCCCGGAAACGCCCCGAAGGGTTTCCAGAGTTACTACCAGCGCACGAAACCCATCGCCGAAATCGAAAAGGAGATCCGGCATCCGCCCGCGCTGGAGGACTTCACGGCATCGAAGGGGCCGCCCGCGGCCAAGAAGGCCCCCCCGTCGAAATTCACCCACGACCACATGGGGAGCGGCGCCGCCACCCCGCCCGACCTCCCCGGCAAACCCGCCGCGTTCGACTCCGGCCGCTACACCCTGGCCGCGGATGTGAAACCGGAGAAGCCGAAGGGGTTTGCGAGGCACAAAATTGGATGAAATAAGTCGGCGAGTCTGAGAGTCTGGGAGTCTGGGAGTCTAAGAGTCTGAGAGTCTAAGAGTCGGGGAGTCTGGAATTCGTGGATCGTGGTTCGTGAGTCGTGGATCGCAGAAACACCGGGCATCCGAAAAAAATGAACCCGTTCACTCACCCAATCAAGAAACGTTGGCTGTTAATACTGCTGATCCCGCCGGCATTTGGGGGCATCCTCCTTGCCAGCCGTTTGATGCTACTTCATTCCAAAGTCAACCTCATTGATGCCCCTTCAGCGTCCGGTTTTCCATCAACAGCATCCGGCATCTACGCACAAGGGAACAAACTGAACTTCACATTCGAGTTCAAAATTTCTGAAGATGCCTTCGTTCAGTGGGCAACCGGGCAGGGCATGACACTTTCCTCTGGCAATACCCCTTATGAAGCCACCCAAATCTCAACAGGCACGACCATCATGATTCATAAGTGGCGCTTCGCCACGAATCAAACACCAAGCGGTTTTGGCTACAACGCAGTTTTTGACTCCGCCTCAGGCAAGGCGTACGGCACATGGTCACACCATTAGCAAATAATGCTTCGATTGACAACCGGTTACAGCGGACGGGGTTGCGCGCCGTTGCCGAACCGGCGCATGAGAAACTCTCAAACTCACGAACTCCATCAACTCTGAACTCTCAACTCAGCACCCAGCACTCAGAACTCTTGCTGGTACGCGATATTCGCGACGATTTACTTCGACCGGTACAACTTGACTTCCAGATCCTTCGTCCCCCACTTCCGCGCCTGATGGTGGTAGACCATGCGGAGGTCGAAGTGGAAGATGCCGCGGGCCGTCCAGGACTTGCGCATGGCCGCGCCGGTGTCGTCCACGACGCGAAGCCCCACGCCCGGGATTTCCACAACGGTCCCGTAGGGCACCGCGGCCGGATGGGCGGCGACGCCGTTCATCTTCCAGGCGTTCTTCCGGGTGGACGTCCTTCCGTCCGCGGAGGCCCCGCAACTCCGGGCGTCGGGGGTGTAGGCCGTCACCTTCGATTTGACGGTTTTCCAGTAGCGGTACACCTTCCCCTCGAACATCACCTCGCCGTCGGCCAGAGTCGGCGGCGCCGGCCGGTCCGGGACGGCCGGCTTTACGGAAATCGCCGCGGGAACGGGGACGCCACGCGCGTCCGCGGGGAAATTCAAACAAGGAATTCCATCGTTGGAACGTTTCGGCGCGGGCCGGGGCTGAACCGGAAGAAATCCCGCCCCCGATATCTGCCACGCCTGGAGCGCCAATCCGATGGCGAACGTGGTCGTGATGACCCGGCCCCGGCGGGCCGTCCACCGCCTCAGGTTCCAGAAGAAGACCGACCGCCGGATCGCATTTCGGAACGCCACGCCGTTCTCCATGTATAACGAGGGCGGTGAACCTCGCCGCGTTTCGCGGCGTAGTGTTCCACCGCCCTGTTCTGTCATCGCTTCAATTCGGACATATCGTATATTCTACGCCATATTTCCGGGCGTGGCAACGGATATCACAAACTCATGGACACTCTTGCCGTACCGTGATTTTCCGCCTAGAATACACCCATGCCCCTTGAGTATCGCATCGCCGAGACCCCGGAGGATATCGAAGGGGCCGTCCGCCTCGTCTACCGCAATTACCGGGAAATCGGGTCCTGCGGGCTCAATCATTTCGAAATCCACTTCTACCTCCACGACGTCCTCCCCCAGACGCGCACCCTGGTGGCCGCGGAGGAGGGCCGCATCGTCGCCACACTCACCCTTGTCTTCGATTCCCCCCTGGGGGTGCCCTCCGGGAAACTCTACCCGGCCGAGGTCGAGTCCCTCCGCTCCGCCGGCCGGCGTCCCGCCGAGATTTCGAAACTCGCCGTGCAGCGGGAACTCGGGGCGCGGGGGCTTTCCGTCCTGAAGGGACTCTTCCGCCTCGCCTGGCTTCTCGCGGCGCCCGTGCGCGGCATGACGGATATCATCATCCTGATCGAGCCCCGGCATGATGCCTTCTACCGGCGGAGCCTCCTTTTCGAACGGATCGGCGAACAGAAACCCGACCCGGACGCCGCCGGGGTGTCCAGCCTGCTCCTCCGCCTCGATCTGGAAACCGCACGGGACCGCTACCGCGCCGAATTCGGCGAGTCGCCCTCCCCGCACAACGCCTACTGGTACGGCTGCCTGGACCCGGAGGTTCCCGTCCTGCAGGCCGCGGCCCACGCGGCCGACGCGCGCCTGGCCGAACTCAACCGGCGGATCGAATCGGGCGCTCCCCCGGCGTCGCTCGACGCGGCGGACCGTCGTTACCTGGACTACCGGCTCTTCATCCTCGAAGTCGTCGCAAGCCAGACCTGCCGGGAGGCGGAACGACGCTCCCAACGCGGTCTGTTCCGGGAGGAAATCACGCTTTACGAACGGCTCCTCACCGCCCTACCGCCTTCCCACGCCCCGGAGCGCCAGGCCGGCATCCGGGTGGACCTGGCCTGGGCCGCCTGTCACGGCGGGTTCCACGACAAGGCACTGGGCTTCGCCCGGGCCGCCCGCCGGAATGCGACCCGCCCGGACCTCATCGCCCGGAGCCACGGGGCGGCGGGGCTCGCGCTCTACTTCATGGGCCAG
>JAZDJP010000046.1:0-24570 GCA_043803805.1 Planctomycetota bacterium | reverse complement strand
ACGCATCTGGACAGCGGCGGTCACATGCCACCAGCAGGGCCGACCCCTCTTCGCCTACCTCCACTCCGCCATCCAATCCCACTTCGCCCGTCAACCCGCCCCATCTCTATTGCCCTCGGGGCCGTGAACGGTTACGGATTTCAGTCGTTGGTACATCTGCTCGGCGACTTCTTCGGCGCGGTAGGTCGTGTGCTGCAAACGCGTCGTGAACTTGCTGTGTTCCCCGGTGACGGCACGTTCAAACTCGATAGAAATGTCTTCGGCCTCGACTTGCGACGGCAAATCAACATAGCCGCTCTCCAAGAGTTTGTATTCGCCCTTCTTCGTGTACTCCGTCACGCTCTCCTCGCGCGTGTAATCCAAATTATGCAGGTCGAAATGGTACGGCGAACCTGGCAAGACCGATGACGACAGCCGCCGCTCGATCTCCAAGACCTCGTTGACCAGATGCTTGATACGGCTCGACCACGCATCGTGGTTAAACACGGTCACGACCGGGTCTTCGCCGGTCCAACCCTCCGGCCGCCGCAATCCGCGTCCGAGAACCTGCGCGATAAGCAGCTTGCTGTTGAACGCCCGTTCCTCGTGCGGCACGATCTGAAAGACGTTTTGGGCGTCCCATCCTTCGTTCAGCATCGCCACTGACACGATCCACTCGACTTTGCTGGTTGGACTGTCCACCAGCTTGAGCCGGGCCACATTCGGCTGGTGCTTGGCAGAAGACGTGACCGGCAACACCTTCTTGGCGGCCTGCTCAGCCGAAATCTTTTCCCAATCCTTGAGGAAATCGGCCAATTCCTCCGTCACCTGTTCACAAGCCCGGATGTCTTTGGTGACAATGATTGTCAGCGGACGGATACCGCGCTTCTTCAGCTTCCGCTTCCACTCCTCGTGCCGCTTGTAGATCAACTGCCATTTCTCCTCGGCACGCTCAATCTCGACCGGCATTTGCGACACGTAGTCCACGGTCTTGACGAAGCGCTGCTCAATCGCCTCCCGCAGCGAGTACCGGGAAACCACGTCTGCGAAATAGTCGTCGCCGACGTAGCAGGTGCCGGAAACGCCTACGACATACCGGAAACCGTACTCCGGATTCAGCAAGAACTCCTTCCACTTCTTGGCGGTGGTGGCGGTTTCGTTGGCGACATGATGCGTCTCGTCATTGAGGACAGCCACGCGGCTTCCTTTGCCTTTCAAGCTGTCGCGGATGGACGATTTCACGTGCTCCAGAATGGCGTGGTAGTTCTCCACGCAAATCGAGCCTTCCACGATGCTTTCGGAGGCGTTGATGATCTTCGGGTTGCTGATCTTTGCCCCCTTGGGCAGCAAGTCCCGCAAGTCGGCGTTACCGGCCAAAGTCCGGAACTTCTCCATGAGACCAGACTCAATCGTGTTGGAGGGACACAATACCAACACGCGATCAACCACACCCTCGGCCAACAGGATCGCCGCGATGCCATACAGCACCCAACTCTTGCCGGTCGCCGTGGCCTGATCAATCGAGCAGGAAAGCTGGTCGGGCAATTGGAGATGCTTCTCCATGTTGGCCCACGAGCCGTACCGGTGCTGAATCTCTTCGTTGGCATCAAAGTTCTCCTTGGCCAGTTCTCGAAGATTGGCGTACTTGCCGCCGAGGAGATAACGCATCGTCGTGCGGATGGCGTCCTTCTGGTATTCTCGTGTCCCACACAGTTCATCGAGAAACGCCTCGTACTTGGTCTCGTCCCACTTTTTCGTGTCAATGTCTGTGGTGACCTTCAGGACAAGGTCTTCGTTGCGGAACGTCTGCCGGTCGCCGCGCGTTGTCATTTCGCCACCGCCTTCCGCGCTTTCGTATCGGCCTTCGCGCCAAACTTGCTCGCGTCCAAAACCGCCCGCGCTTCATTGCCGTAGATGTCAATGAACACCGTCATGAGTTTGCCGCCGAGTGGTTCAAGTGAAAAACGGACCTCCCAGTCGGCCTTTGCCAGTTCGTCGGCATAAAACACCGCGTCCAAGTCGAACACCTCGCCGTCGTAATTGTAGTCCAGCATCACCATTGAGAGCGTCTCCAAGTTGCCCTTCTTGCGCAATGGCTCGCGCACCACCGCCTCACTCTTGAAGGTCTGAATCTGGATGAAGCCCTCCTTCAAACCCTTGCCCTTGCGCTTGCAGACACCGCACTTGAACTTGAGTTCCGGCGTGCGGATGAAATCGAAGCCGACCGCCTCCACCGTGTCGTTGACCGCCATTTCGTCCGACGGCTGTTTGAGCGCGGCGAACTGCCGCCGGTGCAGTTCGTTGATGATCGAGTACGGAATCCGCAACGCGTAGTACCGGACGCCGTCCATGTCGATGTAATCTTGCTGGAAACCGAACGTCAGCGCCGGCGCAATGATGAAGAGTTTGTTTCCGACACGTTTTCCGACCGCTTCGTGTATTTCCTCCAGCGTTTCCTCGGTAAACCGTGCGCCCGGGTTCTTCGTGTGGTTGAACACCAGCACACTTGCGCCCTTCAGATAGCCATCGAGGTGGACGCCGCCAATCTTGTGCGGTTCGTCCCGACACTGGAACAGTTGCAGCGAGAAGAACCGCCATGATTCCCACGGAAGTTCCTTGAGTTTCGAGAAATCGTATAGACCAGCATTGAATAGTGTGAAGGGCTGCGGAGCAAGGTTTTTGCCAGAGTTTCCAATCTTGTCTCGAAGTTGGAGTAACCGTCGTTGCGAGGTATAAACAGCCAACTTGCCGCAGTCTATTGCGACCCAGCGGCGCTTAAGTTTTTCGGCAACTGCCGAGGTGGTGCCAGAGCCCACAAAAGCATCCAATACGATGTCCCCGGGCATTGATGAGGCTTCGACAATTCTTGCCAACAAGCCCTCTGGTTTTTGCGTCGGATAGCCCGTGTCTTGGCTCGCAAAACTTACAACCTGCAATGAAGTAACCCCTTCCTTTTGGAAAACGCCCCAAACATCTTCGACGGGAAGGCCTTGACCCTTTGGCCTTCCTCCCCAGCGTTCATAATCGGGTGGGTATGGGACATAAGACTTGTTGAAAACCATCCCTTTGGGATTCATCGAGTAAAAGAGCAAGGTTTCGTGATTCCGGATCCAGTTTCTTGCGATCGATTTGTACCCTGAAACCCATCCGATTCGCCAAATGATCTCGCGGACAAAACGATTGTCGCCAAAAATTTCATCACAAAGAATCTTAGCCGCGTGAGCCTTTTTCCAATCTAAATGGATGTAGATCGAACCATTCTCGCTTAGCAGTTCTCGCATGAGGACGAGCCGCTTGCGCAAAAACTCAAGGAATTGTGCGCCAGCCAACTTGTCTTGGTAGGCCTTTTGGTCCTCGCTCCCCATGAACTCTCGCTTGGTTGCGAAGGGAGGATCGATGTAGATCAGTCGCACACCGGGCGAGCCATCGGCGTTGCGGAGCTTGCCAGTCTTCTTCAGTTCCAGCAAAGACTTCATCACTTGCAAATTGTCGCCGAAAATGAGCATGTTCTGCCAGCCGTCGCTACCATTCTTGCCGAAGGTTCGGACTGGCTGGAGCGGTACGGCCAGCGTATTGGCAAGGATGTCCTCCTCGCGTTCCTTGCCGTGATAGACGAGCTCGTATTCGCGTTTCTCCGGCGGGAACAAGAACCGCGCCCACTCTGCCGGCAGATCTTCGCCCTTCTGGAGTTTCTCAATCAGCCGTTGTCTGAGTTCATCTTCCATAATCCTTACCCGGTTACTTGGAGCGTGAGTTCGCCGAGCAATCCCGAATCGGCAAAGCTGTAGTGCGTCTGCTCGGTAATGATCAGATGGTCCAACACGCGAACGCCAATAGGCTGGCCGGCGGCAATCAAGTCCCGCGTCAACAGCCGGTCAGATTCGCTTGGTTCAGCCGTCCCGGAAGGGTGGTTGTGAGCCGCGATGAGTGCGCTGGCGTTCACTTGCAACGCACGGGCTATGATATTCCGTAGCGGCGGGTGAACAGAATCCACCGCGCCCTGCGCGATGAGCGCGTCATCCAGCAGGGCGCTACGGCGATTCAAATAGAGAACGCGGAAGTGTTCGTCTGAAAGTCCGCGCAGCCGTTCGCGCAAATACTCTGCCGCGGCATCGGTGCTTTTGATTTGAAGCTGATTGCGTTCGGTCGGGACAGCCACGCGACGAGCAATCTCCGTCGCCGCGATCAGTTGTGAGGCTTTCGCGCCCTTCAACCCCTTCACGTCGAACAACGCAAGGACGGGCGCTTCCACCATCGTGCGGAGCGAGCCGAACCGCTTGAGGATTTGCCGACCCAATTCAACCGCGCTCGTGCCACGGAAGCCGACGCGAATCAGAATCGCGATCAACTCGGCATCCGTGAGAGCGCGTGGTCCGCACGAAAGCAGTCGTTCCCGTGGTCGCTCTTCTTCCGGCCAGGAAACGATGCCGCGTGATTTATTTTTATCTTTTGACATGGGCATGGTTCGCTCGCGTGCGAATCAGCCCTGTCGGGGATGGCTTTCCGGTGTGGGTATCCGTGCCAAAGAAAAGGGGGCGCACTTACTTGCGCCCCTGTACAGGCACGGGCGTGCCCACAACGGAACGCTTTCGGCGCGCCCCTTTCGGGGCGCGCTTCGAAGCACCGTCCGTTGTGTAGAAATTGCCCGTTTCGTACAGGACAGTAGCCGAAGCTACGCGAAAAATGTGTTTATCGCTCGCCTATATTATATCCTCGATCCTCCTCTGGCTTGTTCGTACCAAACCGCAACACCATCTTACCTCATCACCTCCCCCTCCGATATGAAATTTCCAACTCCATCATCGTCAGTCTTGAGTCAGTTTCCGGTTCACGGTTCTTCTGCGATTCCACGTCATGGCTTCATGACCGCATGACGGTCATTTGTTGATTTCAAGTTGTTGACTCCCAAACTCGCCGACTCTCCAGACTTCTTCATTGCCTTGTCGTTGACTCTTAGACTCTTAGACTCTCAGACTCTTAGACTCCCAGACTCGCTGACTCTCTAGACTTCTTCAAGAAACACTCGTGCCGGCGCCCCATCCCCCCCCGCAATCTTCAGAGGCCCGCAGAACATCCGGTAATCCCCCGGCGGAACGTTTGACAAATCCAGCCCCTCCACAATGACCACTCCGGCTCCGATAAGGGCGTGGTGGGCCGGGTGGGTGCCGCTGCGGAAACGGTCCACGGAGAGATAATCCACCCCGACGAGTTTGATTTTCCTGCCGGCGAGAAATTCCGCGGCGGCGCCAGTGAGATAAATGAACTTCGGATCGAATTCCCGCGCCGACGCCCACCGGTCGGAGTTTGACGTCCGGAACAACGCCCGTTCCACCCCGTTCCAATCGAGCGGCGCGAGATCCCCGGCGTCAATTTTTTCGGTCACGGGAAGATGAAACAGCCGGCAGGGCCCGATGAGAACCTCCGGCGGGAGGGTGGTGATGTCCCCCGCCCCCTCCGCGACGTGCAGGGGCGCGTCCACGTGGGTTCCGAGGTGGGTGCCGATGGTCATGTAGGAATTATTCGACGATCCGCCCCGGGCGATCCGGGAAAACGGCATCAGCCGGAATCCCGGATTCCCATCGTAGGTCACCATGCCTTCGGCGATTTTCAGCGTCACGTCATGAATCACAATCCGCCCCCCTTTCGTGGTGTGATGTCTCTGATTCCGTGTCTCCGTGGCCCCGCTCCGTGTTTCCGTGGTGTCTCTTCCGTCACATCCCGAACACCACCCGGCATGCCAGCCGCACGCCCAGCACCAGCAGAAGCGCCAGCATGATCCGGCGGAACATGGTGGCGCTCACAAACCGGTCGAGCCCCACGCCGGCAACGGCTCCAGCGGCCACCGCGGGCAGGGCCGCCAGAAAATGCCCCCACACCGGACCGGTCAGATTCCCGGCCGCCGCGTGGGCGCCGAGAATCACCACGCTGTTGACAAAAAAGACTCCCTGGAGGTTGCTCTTGAATTCCAGAGGGTTCCACCGCCGGCAGCTCCCGTAGACAACCACCGGCGGCCCATCGGTATTGTAGGCGCCCCCGAGCACCCCGGCGGCCGCCCCCGCCGCGTAGGCCCAGCCGGCATGGGTGATGGCGGGCAATTTCAAATCGGCGAGCGCATAGAGCGCGTAACCGATGAGCACCCCCCCCAGAACGCCGAACACCACCCGCTCCGGAACAACCCCGGCCAGGAACACCCCCGCGGGAATCATCACGACCGACGCCACAACCAGCCGCCAGACCGCCTCCAGCGACAGAGAACGCCGGTAGCGCACGAGCAGGATGACCTGCATCGGCATCGCCACCAGAGCCATGAGCGGCGCCGCCCCCTTCGAACCGAGCAGGGGCAGGAGGAGCGGCATGGCCACCAGCGCCGACCCGAACCCCGACAGGCCCTGGACGAAGGCCGCGGCAAAAAAGATGAGCCCGATCCAAAGCGGCATCATGGGCAAATCAGAGGACGGATTCGCCGTCCGGTATCCGGCATTCGTAATTCGACATTCGTCATTTCATGTCTTCTGTATAAATCGCTCAAACGCCCCCCCGAAGATCTGCTTCACGTCCCGCTCGATCTCCCCCTTCCGAAGCGTCCATCCCGCCGCGGCGATGTCCGCGTATTTTTCGGCAAGCACCCGGGCGATGATGGACCGAAAGTGGTCCCATTTGTAAATCAACTGGTCCAGCACCCGCGAGTCGGAATGCTGGGGCGTCATGGAAAGCCCCAGGAGTTCGAGGCGCATCCGCGTGATTTCGTCAATCAGGACCGGGATGTTGGTGAACCACCAGCACCCGAACACATGTAGGTTCCGGAACTTCCGCGCCGTCACCGCCAGTTCGTGCTGGTTCTCCCGGGCGAGCATGGTCACCAGGAACCGGTTCTCCGGATACCCCGCGCAGAGATTCTCCACGGCCCGGATGTCGCCCTTCCCCACGCCGTCGCCGGCCAGGCGCAGCCCCGGGTTCACCAATTTCCTGACCCCGATCATGAGCGCCAGAGGCAATCCCTGATCCCGACAAAACGGGAGAACGGCCTTCCCGATGAGGCGGCCCCGGACGCCGGAATCGGGAAAGGCGAAGTCGGGCGGGAGCGAAACCATCACATACAACGCCTTCATGCGTTCCGCCCAGTCGGCGAGGAACCGCCGGACCTCGCCGCAGACGGCGTCCGTCGGCTCCGCGGCGACGCGGTAGCCCCGGCGGGACATCGCCGCCGCCGCCTTCGGAAAGTCCATTAAAATCATATCGATCCGGAGAGCCGCGCCGATCCGGGAATCCCCCCGGAACCCCTTCTCCCACACGGGCCGCTCGGCGTCGTCGAACGGGTTGTTGGTCATGACGAAGGCGCGGACGTTCGACGCCTCGAACACCTTGTCCGTGTAGTCGGCGGGCGTCCACCGGGCGAATTTTTTCCGCAGGGCGGCCAGGTCGCGTTTCTTCACGTCGAACCCCAGCCGGTGGAGCGTCGTGAGCACCCCCCGGCAGGATTCGGACACCGGCGAATGCTCGAGGAAAAGCGTCTCCCAGACGAGGTCCGCCTGCCTCGTCCTGGGCATCGCCCAGAATTTCCCGACGGGCATGTCCCAGTACCGGAATCCCTCGGCGACGAGGTAGTGATACACCAGGAGATCGTCAATCCCCCACAGAAGGAGATCCCCGAACGCCGGATCGTAAAGATGGGTGTGGATGTCGTACACCGGCGTCCGGTCCACGATCGCGCGGACCTCGGCGTGCAGACGGCGGAATGCGGCGGTTTCCGTCATGGATGCCCTCCCGGAGAAACGGGGCGGCCCGCCGTTCCCGGACGAGCCGCCCCCGGATGGTTCCCGCGCTATTTCTGCGCCTTGACCTGCCGGATCGCCTCGACAAACTTCTTCGCGGTCTCGGTGATTTTGGCGAATTCGCCCTTCTTTATGGCCGCCTTGTCCACCAGGTTGCCCCCGACCCCGACGGCAAAGGCCTTCGCGTCCCGCCACTCCTTGAGGTTCTCCAGGGACACCCCGCCCGTCGGTATGATTTTAACGTGGGGCATGGGGCCGGCGAGGGTCTTGAGGTATTTCGCCCCGAAGAACTCCGCCGGAAACACCTTGACGGCATCGGCCCCCAACCGGTGGGCGTACTCGATTTCCGTCGGGGTGAACGCCCCCGGCATCACCGGGACGCCGCGCTTTTTCGCCTCGGCGACCACCTCGGGATTCGTGTTCGGCGCGAGAACAAAGGCCGCCCCGGCGTCAATCGCCCGCGCCGCGTCCTCCTTCGAAAGAACCGTGCCGGCGCCGACGAGAAGGCCCGGGATATTCCTCGATACCAGTTTCCGGATGATGCCCGGGGCGTCCGGACAGGAGAATGTGATTTCGACGATCTTCACCCCGCCGGCGAGAAGCGCGTCCACGATTTTTTCCGCCTCCGCCGCGCTTTCAGCCCGGATGACCGGAATGAGCCATTCATTGTGAATTTGCTCCAGCACCTTGTCCTTCGATGCCGCGACCGGCGCCGCGCAGCAACCGCACTGGCCCTTCATGACCCCTCCCCGCGGAATAATGGATGACGACCGTTACCACCCCAACAATTTCTTGCGCACGGACTTCTTCGCTTCCTTGCCCTCCTCCTTCTCCTCCTTTTCCGCCTTCTCCGCCTTCTCCGCCTTGTCCTTCGCGTCCGGCTTCATGACGTCCTTCTTGTAGCCCTTGGGCTCCTCGAAGAGCGCCGCGTCGGGCGTGTCGGAACGGACCTCCCTGACCTCCCAGGTGTCGCCGGCCTTCCCCTTGACGTAATGGACGGTTTTGACCGGCATCCCCCGGAACCCGCCCTCCTTTTCCCACGCCTCGGAGCCGGGCTTCTGCTGGAACACCGTGGCCTGGCCGAACCGGGACATGAACCCTTCGAAAAACTTCGCCATCTCCTCGAGACCCTTCAGGCTCTTCTCGTCGAACCCGAGATCCTTCGGTTCCGTCGTCCACACCTCCACCACTTTTTTCCCGTCCTGAAGCCCCTCGTAGTGGTCGCAGGTCCACTGGCCCACCTTCTCGCCCGATCCGATTTTCTTGTAGACGATTTTCGGGACCTCCTTCTTGCCGCCCATCATGCCTTCCATCATCTTCCGCTGGACGGGATCCATGCCCGCCATGGCCTCTTCCATCTGCTTCGCCATGGCGTCAATGTCCTTCTTCGTGACCTCGGTGTATTTCTTGTCCTTGTTGTCCGCCATCCAGAAGAGTTCCTTGTCCTTCCGGAAGATGACGGAGGAGTCCTGGTCCTTCCCCTTCGTGTTCATCCGGACGTTCTCGGCCGTCACGTACATCTCCATCGTCGTGGCCTCCTTCCTGGCCCCCGACGGGGTGAGCACGCTCAACATGACCACCATCACCGCTTTGGCGCCCCAGAGTGACATGTTTCCCTCCATAATAAAACCTGGTTCATCATATCAACATTCCCCCGCGATAAAAGCGGGAACAGGCCTTCCCATCCAAGCCCACGTCTGGCCCACATGCAGGTTCTGGGGAAATCCAACGTCGCCGCACTGGCGCATCTGGGCGGGGCCGTCTTGGGATTTCTGTTCTGGTTGGCTTACCGGGACCGGGTGTAGGCTATTTCGTCGCTTCGGCGCCGTGTAAACAATCCTCAAAACGATATCGCCATTGATCGCTTCCCTTATGGGACTCAACCGGCGGGCCCGGACGCGGCGATCTACTTCTCCGGCGTCGCCCGCCGGACGATCATCCTCCCGGTATCCTCCGGGGAGACCTTCGGCATGGAGATTTTCTTGCGGAGGTGCGGCAGGACATCCTGCCGGAACGTGAGCGTCCCGCATCCGGGCACCATCGCGTTCCGGTTATCCGTGAAGATCAAGGGAAGCGTGAAACCGGTTCCGGGAACAAGCATCAACGCGGGCCTGCGGTCCAATTTCTCTTTCCGCCCTGCGTCCGGATCGGATTTGTAACTCTCCACGGTCAGAAGCGCGAGGACATCCCGGACAACCGTGCGATCAGTGACGGATTGCATAAAATATTCCTTCCCGACGGCATCGTGAAATTCCATCCACTGCACCTCCGCGAGGAATTTCGGAAAATCCTTCATCAACTCTTGAGCGGTCTTTTGGAATCGCGCATCCTTCTCCGCCCGCTCGGCGTTGAATAAACACCTCTCAAAACGATATTGCCATTGATCGTTTACCCAAACCTGTCCGAAACCGGAAATTTCGATCGGCGACGACGAAATCGGTCTCACCGACAATTCATCGGACTCGAGAAAAGCAACGTCCACCGCCCGACCCGACTTGAGAACCGCCTTGACCTTCAACCCCTTCGCGGCCGCGGGAGAGGACTGGGGAAGCGCCCGGACAGGCGCAAACGCCGTCAGGATTTTCTGGAGGTCCTTCCCATCGACAGGCAATCGGGCATCCTTTCCATTCCGATCCGATGTGATCACCAGATTCGTGATGCCGCCAAGCAGGAGCGCGGCCTCTTTGGCGCGCGCGGTCTCCTCGGCGCGCACAGAATTGACTCCCAATAGATCAATCGGCTGTTTCTCCACGTCAGAAGCCATCGCGGAAAGCCGGTCCGCAAATGCCGTATCGACGGCATACACAACATCTCCCGTGAACGTGCCGATATCGCCCGGTTTGATGAACCATCCCCTGAACGGCCGGCTTCCGGGAATGGCGAACTCAAACTCGCAGGTCTCCAGATGCCGTTCGGAACGGGCAAGTGGGCGTTTCGCGCCAAGTTTCAACACCGCGTGAATCTCCCGAAGCCGCGCCGGATCCGTCACGCGCAGTTCATGCTCGCCATCCCCCACGTGGTAGCGAAACACCGCCCTGGAAAGCCCGGCGGAAAGACGCTCGGGGGAGAACTCCGGAAGTGCCGCGGCGAGATTGAATTGAAGCAGGTCCACCGATTTCCCGGCTTTCACCGAAATCACACCGTTCAGCGTTTTAATAAAATTCGAGTGAACATACATCGTGCCGGAGGGAATCATGAACGCCCCGTCGGGAGACAATTGAACCCGGTAAAAATCTTTCTCACCCCGCTCGAACGTCACGGCCGCCGTGGATTGCGAGAGAAGAAAGTTACCATTCTTGACCTGCTCGATGACAAGACTATCCAAAAGTTCCCGCACCTGTTTCGGATCGTCCACACGATAGGAATCCGAACCGTGCTGGACAACGATGACCTTCGTTCCAGCAAAGGGATTGGCATCCCAGGAAATCGCCGCGACACCCACGCCCACCGCGAGACCCGCCGCGGCAAGTCCCGACACAAACACCGTCTTGATTTTGGTCCAGAGCATCATGTGAAGTCCTCCTTGGGCGGCCATCCAGGCCGCCGTGGGCGCCGCGGTTTTGGAGACGACCAGGGCGGCGGCGATTTTCGCCCCGAGGGCGGCCGGGGCCGCCGAGGCCCCCTCCGCCAGAAGGAACGCGCCCACGGCCCCGGTCAGGAGGGGGAATCCGCGACGCGCGAAACGTCCGCGCAATTTTTCGAGCCCCCGGGCAATGAGTTTCCGGGCGCCTTCCTCGGTTGTGCCGAGCGCGGCGCCCACCACCCGCTGGGACTGGCCGGCGAGATAATGAAGGGTCACCGCCCGTCGGCAGCGTTCCGGGAGGGCCTCGATTTCCCGGTCCATCACCCGGGTGAGTTCCGTCCGTTCCGCTTCCGAAAGCGCCGGGAACGGTTCCATCGGGGATGTCATGGCCGCCGCCTCCTTTTCCCGCCGAGAGCGAGCCCGTTCCTCCGCGAGGAGTCCCCGGCAGACGAACCCGGCGACCCGGTGGAGCCAGGCGGCCAGAGGAACGCTTTCCCGGATGCCGCCCGCCTTGCGGGCCAGGATGATGAAAACCCCCTGGGCAGCGTCCTCGGCCAGGTCCGGCCGGCCGAGCTGCCTCCGGCAGGCGGCGTGGACGAAGGGGGTGTGACGTTCCACGAGCGTCGTGAACGCCGCGGCATTCCCGGCCGCGTAATCCGCCAGGAGCCGGTGGTCCCCGGATTCCGTCGCGGCGGATGGAGTCTTGTCGCCCGTGGTCATGGGAATCGTTTCCTCACCTGTATATGGGACTCAAGCCGTTGGACCGGACGCGGGAAATAAAAATTTATTCCAGATTCGCATGCCGCTTCATGAGTTTCCGCCCCGAGATCCGGAGGCGTTTCATGAGGGCGAGGACGACCGTGTCGAAGTAAACAAACAGGGCGGTTTCGAACTGCGTCCCGCCCGGCAGGCGCGTGGGCGCCGGGGGAAGAACCACCACGTAATCGGCCAGGCGCGCCAGGGGATTTTTCCGCCCCGCCGTGAGGACGATCACCGTCCCTCCGAGTTGCCGGGCGCGCCGGGCGGTTTCGCGGACGGACAGAGTCTCCCCCGACCGCGAGCAGGCAATCAGAATATCCCGCCGGGTCACCGGCGGCGTGATGGTCTCCCCCATCACGTAGGCGGAAAGCCCCGCTTGCGCCAAGCGCGTCGCGAAGCACCGCGCCACGAGCCCCGTCCGACCCGCGCCGGCGATGAATATGGTCCTGCGTCCGGTGAGAAGGGCCAGAAGCCGGCGGGTCTCCGCCGGGCGGACGCCCGCCAGGACCGCGGCGGTCTCCCGAAAAATCTGCGGTGCGGCGGAATGCATGGGGAAAGGCGTTTCCATCAGGAACCGATGTCTGCCGCGTCGTCCATTCCGAACCAGGCCTTCCACGATTTCGCCTCGGCGGCCGTGAGCCCGGCGGTCTTCCCCCGCGGCTCCGGAGAGCCGCGCCGGCCGCCGGCGCCGAGCGTCCCGAAGACCTCGCGGAGAAATTCGTCCGACGAATAAACGGCCGCCCCCAGCCGTTTCGCCTGGCGCTGGACGGCCCGGTCGGAACTGGCGACGGCGATTTCGGCCGGCCGGGGGTGGCGTTCCACGAGATGGGCGATCTCGTCGTCCGCGGACCGTCCGCCACGCGAGAAGACCACCCGGAGCCCCCGCGGGCGCGACGGGCCGGACGGGAGGTCGCCGTCCTCCGGGCCATCGAAGACGATCACCACGCGGCGCCCCCCTCCCGCGCTATAATCGGCCAGAAGCCCCAGGAGTTCCTCGCGGGCGGCCTCGAGGGACTCCTCCTCCAGCCGCCGCGCGGCCCGGTCGCAGGCGTGGAGCAAGTTGTAGCCGTCGACGATCCAGAACATGAACGGATCGTTACTTCACGTCCGGCGCCGGCGCGCCGGAGGCCTTCGCCGCCTCAGCCAATTTTTTCTCGCACGCGGCGATGGATTTTTTGAGGTGCCGGCGATCCCGGAACCCGAGTTCCACGCCGCCGCTACGAACCTCATCGAAGGCGGCCTTCGCCTCGGCGAATTTCCCCTCCCGGAAGAGTTTGTCCCCCGCGTCGAGTTTCGCCAGGGCCGCCGTGTGAGCGGCCGCGGCGGCTTCCTTCCGGGCCTTCTCCTGGGCGGCCTTCTCAGCCTTGGGATCGGGCGTGACGGGCTTGACCCCGGTCGCCGGGACGGTCGGCGGCGTGGACGCCGCCTGGGCCTTTTCGATCCGGGCCAGGTAATTCTTCATCGCCCGGCTCTTCCGCCCGCCCAGGTCCACCCCGCCCTTCTGGACTTCCTCGAAGGCGGTTTTCGCCTCGGCATACTGCCCGGCCTGGAAGCACTTCTCACCAGCCTCGAATTTGGCGAGGGCGTCCCGGCGCGCCGCCTCGGCCGCGGCCTCCGCTTCCTTCCGGGCCTGCGCGGCCTCAATCTTATTTTTGGCCTCCAGGGCCTTCTTCTCCTCGGCTGCCTTGAGCGCCGCGGCCTCCGCATCCTTCCGGGCTTGCGCGGCATCGGCTTTCTGTTTGGCTTCCAGGGCTTTCTTCTCCTCGGCCGCCTTGAGCGCGGCGGCCTTGGCGTCCTCCTTGGCTTTTTGGGCTTCGGCCTTCTTCCGGGTCTCTTCGACTTTTGGATCGGGTTTCGTCTCCACTCCGGGCGCCGGGGCAACGGGCTTCACGACCTCGGGTTTCGGCGGCGCTGGCGCCGCGAGGGCCTTTTCGATCTTTTCCAGATAGTTTTTCACCGCGCGGTTTTTCCGCCCGCCCAGGTCCACGCCGCTCTTCTGGACATCCGTGAACGCCACCCTCGCCTCGGCGAACTTGCCGGCGGAGAAATACGTCTCCCCCTCTTCAAACTTGGCGATCGCGGCGGCGCGTTCGGCCTTCGCTTTCTCGGCGGCTTCCGCCTTTTTCCGAGCGGCCTCGGCCCGGGGATCCGGCGTCCCCTCCTTCGTCGCGGGAGCGGCCTTGCCGGTCTTGAGCCGCGCCTCCTCGATCCGGGCGGCCAGGCGTTCGTTCTTCGGGTCGAGTTTGCGCGCCGCTTCGAAGGCGGCGAGCGCCTCGTTCCAGCGGCCGGCCTCCGCGCAGACATTCCCCAGTTCCGCGTGGAACATCGGGGATTTCGGCTCGAGGGCGATGGCCCGGCGGAATGAGGCGATGGCGTCGTCGGTTTTCCCGAGTTCCGCCCGGGCCTTCCCGAGGAAGTAGTGGGCGGCCGCCCGGTCGGGGGCGCGCTTCACGACGGTCTCCAGGCATTTTTCGCCCTTTTCCGCTTTTCCCGTTTGGACGTAGAGAAAGCCGGCCTCCAGACTGGCCATGAGGTGATCCGGGTTCAGGACAAGAGCCCTGTCGAGTTCCGCCAGGGCCTTGTCGTTCTGACCGTTCCTGGCCAGAGACTTGGCGAGGAGATAATGGAGGTCGGCATCGTCGGGATTGGCCAAGAGTCCCTCCTCATACCGGCGGATGGCCTCGGCGGTCCTGCCCTGGGCCTCATACAGCCCCGCGAGCTCCTGAAGAATATCGGGGTCGCCCGGCCGGAGCGTTATCGCGCGGAGGTAACTCTCCTCGGCGCCGGGGATGTCCCCGCCGCCGGAAAGCGCCCGGGCCAGGGCCCAGTGGGCGTCGGCGCTTTCGGGATCGAGTTCCACGGCCTTCCGGCCCTCCCGGAGGGCGCCGGCGGTATCCTTCAGATCCCCCAGAGCCCATACGAGCAACACGCGCGCGGCGGCGTTCCGGGGGGCGAGCGTCAGCGACGTTTCCAGGGATTTCACGGCTTCCGCGGGCCGTCCGTCCGCCAGGTCGGTTTCGCCAAGCCAGGCCAGGACGTTCGCGTCGGGACCCCCGAGTTGGAGGGCGCGTTGAAAATCGGTCCGGGCGCCGGCGAGATCGCCCGCCTCGCGTTTCATCCGGCCCGAGAGTGTCGTCATCGCCGCCGCGGCATCCCCGGGAAGGGGTTTCGCCAACGCGGCGCGGAGCTCCGCCCCGGCCATCTCCGTCCGGCCCTGCGCGAAGAACGTCTCGGCCGCCCCCAGCCGCTCGATCACCCGTTCATCCAGACGCGGCTCCTTCAGGATTTCGAATCGCGTGACCTCGATGCAGGGAACCTTGTGGAAAACGCTCCGGACGCTTCCCTCGATCCGGAGCGGCGTGAACGGGGTCAGCGCCGAAAGTCCCCCGGCCTGGCGTCCCTCCTTGTCGTAGTAGAGGAACGGGTAATTGCGCTCCCGGTCGGCCACGCGCCACAGCGCCCGTTCATGGGCCCATCCGGAGAAATTGACGTAATACCGGGGGTCGAAGGGCGTAAAAAAAGTGTCGTAGGCGTTCCCGATGGCCTGAAACCGGATTTCAATGGAAATCGAACGATCCAGCCAGGCCTCCGGGGCCGCGGTGATCGCGTCGAGTGTCACGCGGTCGGCCGACGTTGATTTCTCAAAAAAGCGCGCCGCCGGGGCGGGGACGGCGGAAAGCGCCAGAACAAACACGGCCAACCCGGTGAACGCGCGGCGGGTCATCATGAAATCCTCCCGTTTGGCAGGTGGGTCATTTTATCCGGACGGGGGCCAATGTACCCCCCCGTGGAAAGCCCTTCAAGCAAAAAGCACCCACGCCGGGGCGCTTCCGGACGGGGGATGAGGAAGATGCCGGATCCTCCGGGCGCCGATCAGCGTCCCAGAAGCTCGTCCATCAGGCGGTCCACGGCACCGTCAATCCGCTCGGGGGTTTCGAATTCCCCCCGGGCGATGAGGGTTTTCAACGCCTCGACCTTGTCCGGACGGATGTCCGGGATCTTCTTGAGTTCGCTCAGAATCCGGGCAACGTCGGAAAGTTCCACCCGGTCCTCGAGCGGCCGGGACTCCGCCGAAACCGCCTCGAAATTCGGTTTCAGCAGTTTCTCCGAAATTTTCCGGATTTCCGGGATTTCCCCGGGTCCTCGGATTTCCATGTCGCCCCCCCTCTCCCCGGAACCCAGGAACGCCCGGGGACACGCACACCCCGGGGACACGCCTCCGTGTTCCGGTCTCCGCTCATTACATCGGCGAGGAAGGGGGGCTCACTTGACCAAAAAATTCCTCGATTCAGGAATTCTCTCCCCTATGATGCAGGGCATGTCCCATTTTTTTCGTGAGCCGGGAAGGCCCGCGGTCACCCGGTCCGTGGAACTCCCGGCGGAGAACCTCATGGAGATGATTCTGCTCCGGAAGGCGACCGGGGGGGATCGGGACGCTTTCGGACAGGTGGTGGTCATGTACCAGGGTTACGTGCACGTCATCGTATCGGATCGCCTGCGCCGGCCGGAGGAGGCCGTCGAAGCCTCCCAGGAAACATTTCTGAGGGCTTGGGCGAACCTCGGTTCCCTTCGGGACTTGCGGCAATTCAAGCCGTGGATCCGGCAGATTGCCCTGAACGTGACATCGGAAACGATCCGGACGAGGACCCGCCGGCGGGAGCAGGGGGTGGATTTCGGGGCCGGCGACGCCTTCCACCCCGTCACCCGGGATCCCGGCCCCCGGGACGAGACCTTGGAACGGGCCCTGGCGCGTCTGCCGGAGGATGATCGGGAGATGCTCCGGATGCGGTATCAGGAGGACATGGGCTATGAATCCATGGCCCGGGCGATCGGCGTCTCGGAGGACGCCGTGCGGGGACGGCTCTACCGGGCGCTTCAGGCGTTGAAGGAGGCGTTCCGGAAGGAGGGGACATCATGATATTTTGCGACGACGTCCGCCCGTGGCTCGCCCCCTGGGTTGACGGGGTTCTTCCCCCGGCGGAAAAGGTCTCCGTGGAGGTTCACCTGGCGGAATGCCTCGCCTGCCGGGCGGAGGCGGAGGAAATCCGGGCCCTGGCCGGGCGGCTCCGGACGGCGCTGGCCGATCAAAAACTTCCCGCGGATTTCGCGGCGTCGGTGACGGAACATCTTGACGAGGCCGGCCGGCGGGAACTTCTCCGTCCCGCCGGAACGCCCGGGGGCGGCGCCGGTTTCTTCGGACGTCGCGTCTGGGTGGCGGCGTATGCCGCGGCCGCGGCGATTTTGGTGGTTCTCGCGCTGGAGGCCTTCCGACCGTCGCGTCCGGCGCCCGTGGCGCCCGCCCGGGGGCCGGAGCGGTCCGCCCTTCGACGGGAACCGGTGTCCCCGAATCCTCCGATCGAGGTGGCCCGGCCCGGCCCGCTCCCGGAATTGCCCGTGATCCCGGAGGAACCTGCGAATCGGGAAGGCCCGGTGACGGTGGCGGA
Organism: Planctomycetota bacterium; assembly: GCA_043803805.1. Taxonomy (GTDB): domain Bacteria; phylum Planctomycetota; class JAZDJP01; order JAZDJP01; family JAZDJP01; genus JAZDJP01. Next base: position 7,093 of record JAZDJP010000046.1, on the reverse strand, counting down.
AACCCCGGCGGACGGACCCGAAACGAAACCCGCCCCGCCGATCATCAAGGAGGAGGTGGTCGTGGCGCCATCCCCGGCGCCGGAGGAGGCCATTCTTCCCAGGCCTTCGGAGCCCCTTCCCTCCCCGGGCGAAACCGAAACCGCCCGGGCGCCCGAGCCCGCGTTCGCCACCCCCGCGGAGGCCGTCCGCCGGGGCGGATTCACCACGGCCGTGGCGGGGATGGATTTGCTTTTGATCAAATTGGGCGTGGACGGCCCGACCGTGATGCTCCAGATCGCCTTCGACAACCCGAACGAGGCGGTGACTCTGGCCGCCCTTGAAAAACTGACGATGCGCTCCCCGGGGGCGGAGGACATTCTGGTTCGTAAAATCATCGGACTGCGGGAGACGGTCCGGGAGAAACGGCTCCCGCCGGACCGCCCGCCCCTGACGGGCGCCGCGGCGGAACTCCGCCGGAAATACGAAGCCCTTGTCATCGTCCCGCCGGGGACGCGGGACTGGGCGCCGGATCGGATGACCCCCGACGAAATCCGGGAGATCGGCATTCTTCATCACCTGGCGGCGTTCAACGACGATGCGGCGCGGGAGGTGCTTACGGCGTCCCTGGGCGATTCGCGATTTTTCATCGCCCAGGTGTCATGCCGGGAACTGGGGGGCTTCGTCGCCCGGAATCCCCGCGAGGTCGTGGCGATCCGGGATCTGGCCGACACCCTCGTCCGGGGCATCGATGGCGCGAAAAAATTCCGGCCCGTCCCGGGCGAGGAGGAGACGCCGCGGAATTTCGGCGAGGCGGAACGCTTCGCGGCCTGCCGCGTCCTGGCGCAGATCGCGCTTTCCGACAGGGCCTCCCGGGCGATGGTCACCGGATGCCTGAAACGCGTCGCGGCGCGGGATCCGAGCGCGTGGGTGCGCGGCGAGGTGAAACGGCTTCTCGACGGGCTGGATGCCGGTCGAAAAGCCCCGGACATGCGCATCTGGCGGGAATCGGACATCCCCGGCGGCGATCGGGATGAACGCGAGCGGGAGGAAGAGAAGGCCCGGGCCGACGAACTCATCCGGAATCTGAAGCAGCAATTGCAGAAATAAGAAGTCAGAGAGATGGAGAGTCTCAGAGTCTCGGAGTCTCAGAGTCTGGAAGTCTGGAAGTCGGTTGCCATGAACCTATTCTCAGAACTCAGCGCTCAGAACTCAGCACTCGGCACTCAGTTCTTTACCCTCAGCACTCAGCACTCAGCACTCGGCACTGTTCTGATGGCAGGATTGTTGTTCGTCGCATTGACCGCCGCCGACGCGCCGGCCCCGGAAAAGAAAAAATACGCGAGCCTGAAGGAATTCCTGGGGGAGGCCCGCGTCCAGACCATGGTCCAATCCGCCGACGGCAAACGCATTGTCACACGGGAGTGGAACGGGACGTTCCGGGCCTGGGACGCCCAGACCGGGAAGGAAATCACGGGCGACGCGCCCGCCCCGCGTCCGAAGCCGACCGCCCCGAAAAGCACGATTGATCTTCTGGAGGTGTCGCTCGCCGTCTCCCGCGACGTGGACCCGGCCGCCGACCTCGCCGCGGCGAAGGCCGCGCTTGACGCCATCGAGGCCGATGTCCGAAAGGCCTTTCCCCGCGGGAAGCCCCCGGACGACCCGACGGTGACGATCGCGATCCTGAACCGGATCCTCTTCGACACGCGCGGGTTCCGCCACAAGGAACTTTCGGCGGAGGACCCGGCCCCCTATGCATCGCTGGCGTTCGTCCTGGCGCGGAAGGAGGGAAATTGCGTGGGGCTTTCGGTGCTGTATCTGCTGCTGGGCGACCGGCTCGGCCTCACCCTCGCCCCGGCGCGCGTCCCCGGCCATGTCTGGCTCAAGTGCCTCGACACCGACCCTTCCCGCAACATCGAGACGACGGCGAAAGGCGCCGGCCCCCCGGACGACCTTTATCAGAAGATGCTGGAAAAATCGGCGTGGGCCAAGGCCAAACGGGAAGGGTACCGCGTGCCGCTTTCCCGCGACGCCCTCCACGCGGACGTCCTGGCGAGCCTGGCGCTTTCGGCCCGGGAGGCGGGGGATCTCCCCAAGGCAGCCGACTTCCTCCGCCGGGCGGTGGCGCTCGACGACGGCTACCTCGAGGCCCGGAACAACCTGGCGCTTCTACTTCGGAAACTCGGGAAACCGAAGGAGGCGCTGGCGGCCTATGACGAACTGGTCGCGCGGGCTCCCGCCTACCCGTCGGCGTACAACAACCGCGGGGTGACCCAACTGGACCTGAAAGACCTCGACGGGGCCCTGGCGGACTTCAAAAAGGCGGTGGACCTCGACCCCCACTACACGGACGCCCGGGCGAACCTCGGGGCGACCCACCTGGCGCGGGGCGAGGGGTTCGAGGCCCTGAATCAACTGGAACGGGCGCTCGACGAGGACCCGGCGAACGCGGGGGTGGCCGTTCTGCTCATGAGAGTGAAGGAAATCGCCCCGGCCGCCTGGGCCGACGCCATGAAAAAGCGGTGCGAGGGGTGGCTGGCCCTGGCGGAGAGTTACCTCAAAAACAATTCCCCCGACGGGGCCGAACCTCCCCTCCGGCGCATCCTCGCCCTCTATCCGGAAAGCGACTACGCCAAAAAAGCGAAGGCCATTCTGGCGGGGATGGGGAAGACGGGGCCGTGAGCGGATCACGAAGACGTAATAAGTATTATGTCCCCGGAATAAATAGGAAGGAATGAGAATGCCTGACCGACTGGGGTGGATGTCGAGAGGTTCCGTGTGTTGTTGTGTTCTGGCGGTTACGGGTTGTGTAATCGCCGAAAAATATCCGGAAAATGATTTTCGCACGCGGATCCAGGTGATTCCACGAGTTTCGGACGCGGAGAATCCGTTTGCAAGGCATTCGGAGGACAAGACATCGGTTCATTTCGCAAGTCGGAATTCCTTTGCGAAGTGGAAAACCTATCGTGACGAGACGGTGTCGTTTGTCTATCCGGATGATCCGGGCATCGCCCTTGAAATCATGAAACCGGGCGATCATGTGGTGATCCATGGAATGCTTCGCTCGGAAGATCCGTCTTTTTCCACAGGGTATCGTCTTGCCGCCGGCGCCACCACGATCGGCATGTTGATGGTGGGTCGTTCTGATGAGTTCGATGACGGAATCTGTTTGTGCGGGGCCATCGTGTTCAAGAAATACCTCTTTCACAACGATGCGTTGTTTCGATTCTCGTTTCTGGATACCGGGGATGTGAAACAGGTACAGGCGCTTCACGGAGGGGTGCGCGCCATTTTCCTAGAATGGACTCACAGCGCGTTGTCGCAGGATGTCTATGTGAAGATCGCATCATCCCTGCGGTTGGAAGGATCGGGACATGATCCGGAGGCGCTCCGGCGGAGGATTTACGAGAAATACGGGTTCGACGGGCGGCTGGGATTTTTGGAGCCGGGCATGTCGGAGAATTCGGTTATCGAATTGTTGGGCCCTCCGGCCCGGGACGACAATTCCCTGTTTGGGGCAGTGGATCCTGTGGTTTCGGCGGAGTTGGCCTACGGTCAGGTGGACGGCCGGGCGTTGACGATCACGCGGGTGCCCATGAAAGAAGGCGTATTTCACGGGTTTGGAAAAGAATTGCCGTGGCGTGAGCATTGGATTCTTCCGCCCGAAAAGGGCAGCGTCGAATGGATCGGTGAAATGGTCGAGAACGTGAGGGGCGGTCGGAGGACATATACGCTTCCGCCGCTCGATGCCACCCAAGCGAAGGTCATTTTCGATCGTTTTCTTGAAATCGGACCGACGGCGGACGGAGGGAATTGGGGGGCGTTGTGCCGATGTGTTCGCACACTGCGCGAGAAGGGGTTCGTTGATGAACGGATTCTTCCAGTCATTCGGAAGCGTTTCCTGGACCCGAATCCCGATCTCCCGCAGCATTTTGCCGCCTGGTTGCTTTATGATTACGATTCTGGCGGGAGCCGGGATTTGTTTTCGAAAAGGATCCGGTTGTCTCTGGATGAGGTCGTCAAGGTGGATTCGGACAAATATATTTTCGGATCGTCATTCGACGATCTGTCCAACCTCTTCATATTCATGGGTAAGGAACATCCGCAGACGATGACGCTTCTTCTGGAGGCCATGAAACATCCCAACGCCCGCGCCCGCCGGGACGCTTTTTCATTCTGGAATTGGCTTCCGTCGGACGTCGTGCGACCTCGTCTTCATGCGGGGTTGGCGGATTCAGACAAGTGGGTTCGCCAGAAGGTATCGGAAATTTTCGCGGAGCGCTTCGGATCGGTCGCGGATCTCCCCGTTCTGAAGGAACGGCTTGGCGTTGAAAAGAATGAGGCGACGTTGAAAAGTTTGCGTGCCGCGATCACCCGGATCGGCGGGCGAAAAACGATGGAATGATTCTGCATTCCGGGTAGTATTCTTATTCCGGGGACATAATACTTATTTAACCCGGTTCCCCATCCTCGTTGACGCCGCCGGGAATCGTTGCTATCATTGATAACAACTTTACCCAACCCCGAGGTTCAACATGTCCAAGAAACAGATTCTTATCCGTGACGTGCCGGAAGCCGTGTACGAGTGGATCGAGAATGAACGCCACGCCAAGCACGTGTCCCAGAAGGAATTTTTACTGAAGGTGCTCGGGAATGCTGCCGCTCACTCCACGGGGAATGCGGGGACGGCAGGGTCATCGGCGTTCAGCCGAATGACCTTGGTATACTGGAAAAGCAAAAAATTCTGGCTGGGCAAATTGCTCGAACACCCGGAAATCATGACCCAGGGCCGGACGCTGGAGGAATTGGAGCGGAACATCCGTGAAGCGTTTCTGCTGATAGCCCTTGACGAGGTGCCCAAAAAATACCAAATCCGCGAAGTGGTCATGGCATGAAACGACGCGCGTTGCTTCGCAAATCCCAAGACGGGCAGGAAACAGCCGGTTCCCCGGCACAGCGAGATTGACGAGCACTTGGCCAGGCACATTCTGCGCTACCTTGGTTTGGATTGAGGTCGCCGATGCCCGCCAAACAGAACAAATGGACCCGCGAACAATATCATGTTTCCGGAACACCCGAAGGCGATGGTGGCGGGGATGGAGAAGGCGGGGCCGTGAACGGTTTTTTTTGGGGGGGGCTATTAAGTATTATGTCCCCAGATTGCCCAGATTGCCGCTCGGGGAATGGCTTCCGGATGCGATTTCAACGCGCGTGGCTCGTTGGAATCGAACTTTTCAAAGTCATTGGTATCTCGGTAAAGGTTTCGTCCGGACGGGGATCGCGGCGTAAAATCATGACTTCTTCAACGGGCTGCTAAATATGGAGAAAAAACGAACAGAATTTTGGTCGGTTCTTTTTGTGCTGGCGCTGATCTTTCTTTTGCCAAGGGAGGGCTATATGAGCACCCACGGTTCTATCGAATACAAAGGCGAATACGTCAAGTTGTACGAAGGTTTTGGCGGGAGGTCGACCGAGGGTGCATCGGCAGAGGAAGCATTCATCAAACGAATGAAGGAATCAGGTCAACCCTTGATTGATGACGTGGGAAAGAGTCTGGATTTTTATCTGGCCACTCTCGCCTCAAAGCGTTCGCCGTATCCCTGGACCGCGGGACTTCTGAAACCTTACAAGGAGGTTCAGCCGATAGAGGAATCGGATGAAAACGGCAAAATGCTCGATCTGGTCAAAGAATCCATCCCCGCCTATTTGTATAACACCCGCATGAGCGAAATGCGGATGCGAATCTCCTGCCGCTATTTCATGCCGGCGGGCGAGTTGATGGCGTGCGTCGTAGGCCCTTGGGCGCGCTCCTATGTTTTGAAACACGAGCATTACCTGACGGAATGGTATCAGGAGCGAACGTCGGAGGCCCTCCAAATGTTGAAATCGCCCGCCGCAGGAGACAGCGAGGACCAAAGGGAGGACATTCTTGGAATAGGATCCCTGCCGCTGGACAAGGAAACGCAAAAGGACCTTCTGGAAATTCTTTCGAAGCTGGAAGAGCCGCGGCGCGGGCAATTGTTTCAGGGCTTGGCCCGCGGAGGTTATGTCCAGGATCCGCAAGTCATTGAAAAGTTTCTGCGGCATCGAAATCCGGATACGGAAAGAGCGGCGCTGATCGCGTTTATGCTGCTGGCCGATCGGAAGGTCATGGCTTCGATGGGAGCGTCGCACCATGAGGAACTGGAAGCGATCCGGTCGGCGTGGTTGAAGGAAAGAGTGAAAGACACTTATGAGTATAAACCCCAGGATTTCGAGAAAGCGAAGAATCAGTTCGATGCGTTTATAAAAGAGCTCAACAATGGGAAACCCAAGGCGCCGGATCCGGATAAGGAGAAAAACACGGTGAACCTTTCCCTCGAATTCGATCCCGGCACATTGAAATTGAGCGCTGTCATTGTCAACAACACTTCCGAGCCGGTGGCCATCCTCGACAACAACAAACTGGCCCCCTGTTTCCTTACTCTGATTGACGCCAATGGCAAAGCGGCGGAATCGTTTGATAAGCGGGAGGAAATGAAATACCGCACGGACGCCGAATCATGGGAATACAGGAAGGTGAACCCGGACGAGAAATTTATCGCGGGGTCTTCTTCATTTGAAAAGAACCCCTACGGCGCCTTCAATCTGACATGGGGCACGTTTAAATTCCAGCCTCTCAAGCCGGGGCGGTACAAGGCCACGGCGCGCCTCACCACCCAAGGCGTTTCTCACGGCACGGGGAATGCCTGGACCGGAGAGATGAATTCGGACACGGTGGAGATAACGTTGCCGTAATCGGAATAGATATCCGGGGACAGATATCCGGGGACATAATACTTATTTAACCCGCAAAATAGGGGACGTACATGAAATAATGACATTATTCTTTTTTCAAATCGATCTTCAGCCGCGCCGCCACATCCCGCCCCCGTTTCACCAGTCGGGAACCCGCCGACTGGGTTACGCCAAGCATCCGTGCCGCCGAGGTTACGCTTTCCCCGAGATGTTCCACCATCCAGAAGCACGCCAGCCCCCTCGCCCGGGACACCTCCGGGTACTTCCGGTTGCCCCGAAGGTTCTCCACGCTCATCCGGCAGGCCCCCGCCGCCCGCGCCATGACCTTATCCGGGTTCC
>JAZDJP010000045.1:0-23360 GCA_043803805.1 Planctomycetota bacterium | reverse complement strand
AACGTCTGCGTGCCTTCGTTCTGCCCCTGGTAGTCGTAAATTTTCGTGGTGGGCAAATCGCGATTGCTGTAATAAAACTTCGTAACTTGCCCTTTCTGGTCCGTCCGTGTCTCCAATTTTCCGTCCAAATCATACGTGTACACGACCACGCCGGAATCGGGATACGTCTCCGTGAGGACATGGTTCTCGTCATCATACGTGTAAACCGTGTCCTGATTCTGGGCGCCATTCACCGCGCGAAGTGTTGTCAGGCGGTGCAGAGTATCGTAGTACCGATCCGTCTCGATGTTGAGATGGCCTGAACCGGCGTCTTCGATCATCTGCGACTGGCGATAGGCGTTGTCGTAGGTGTAGGTCGTTACGAAATAGGTGGGCGAACCGCCACCCGTTACCTTGACGGTCTTCGTGAGCACGTTCGCCGTGTTGTCATAGGCAAACGTGGTTTCTCCGCCGTCGGGGCGGGATTCATTCGTGATCCGACTCAACTGATCATATAGGAATGTCGTCGCGTTTCCGCCCGCGTCCGTCCGGCTCGTTACCCGCCCAAGCGAATCATAAGCCATGCTTTCGGGAACATTCTTCCCGCCATAATCCCGTGTCACACTCGTCAGGCGATAGCCCGAGTCGTACACGTAGGCCGTCGTTACGCTGGCGGCATCCACCTCGGTCGCGCGATGGCCGAGGAGATCGTAGGTGTAGGCCGTGGTGCGGTTGATATGGGATGTCCCGACATCCTCGACCACTTGCGTCAGGAACGATTTCTGACAATACTGCCAGGTCGTCACCGTGCCCGCCGCATCCGTCATCTCCGTGCGGTTGCCGAGGCCATCATATTCATAAGCCGTGACGTTCGAAGCGGGATCGGTCACCGTTTCGAGAAGGTTTCGGTTGTCGTAGGTGTAGGTCGTGACGTGATGGAGCGGATCCTCCTCGGTCAGTAAATTCCCAACGTCGTCATACGTGTACTCGACGACACCACCCTCCGGCAGGGTCATCGTCAGTCGGCGGCCGGCATCGTCATACGTGTACGTCGTGGTGATGTTGAAATGGCCTGTGCCGGGGTCCGCCACCTGCGTGAGCAGTTGGCTGCGGTCATCGTAGGCGAACTCGGTGATGAGTCCGCCGGTGTCCTGCGTCTGCGTCACACGGCCCACGGCATCGTAAACGGTGTATGAAGTTTTTCCGTTTTCATCCGTCTGCGACGTGAGGTTTCCGGCGTCGTCGTATGTGAAGGTGACGTTGACCGTGCCGCTGTTAATCAGTCGTGATTGCTGTGTGAGGCGACTGGCCTTGTCATAACTGAAATACGTCACAAGATCATCGGATTCACCGGAGACGGCATCGTTCACCCGGGTTTCCTTGGTCTTCCGCCCGAGCTTGTCGTATTCGGCAATCTCCGTCAGGGCAAGATTATTGGGATCGGTGACCTTCTGGGTCATCCGCCCGACGGCATCATAAGAAAAATTCGTGGGCTGACCCAGGACATTCACAAACTGCGTCAGGCGCCCGGCGCTGTCATAATAATAATACCCCTCCTGACCGTTCATCGCCGTACCCCCGCACGACGAACACGAATTCCCGCCCACCCCCGTAATCTGTATCACCCGGTTGAGGGAATCATACACATACGTCGTACCCACCCCGTTCTTGTCCACAACCCCCGTCCGATTCCCGTTGGCGTCATACGTATACGATTCCGTGAAACTGGCCGGATCGGTGACAAGCGTGAGCCGGTTATTGGCATCGTACTGGTATGCCGTGGTATTGCCGTTCCGGTCGGTGACCGCCGTGCGATTGCCCCAGATGTCATAAGAATAAAATTCGGAGTGCGTGAGTTCGTCCTCCACCTCCGTCACCCGCCCGAAGGAATCGTACGTGTAGGTTCTGGTTTTTCCGAGTTCGTCCGTTTCCGTCGTCAATTGACCATAAGCATCATAAGCCCACGTCTTCGTGAGGGCGAGGCCGCCGACGTCACGCACCTGTTCCGTCATGTGATGCGCCGCGTCGTATTCATAAGAGGTGACGACGCCGTTGGGGTCGGTCATGCTTGTCATGTTTTTGTCGTTGTCGTAGGTGTAGTCCGTCACGAGATTCAAGCCGTCCGGGTCCACCACGGTGCGCGTCAGGTTGTGCCGGCTGTCGTAGGTGTGAGTTGTCACGATGTCGTCCGCGGGATTCGCCGTGGGTTTCCTTGTTTCCTTCGTCACGTACCCGAACGCGTCGCGTTCGTACGTCTCCACAAGACCGTCGGCGTGGACGATGTTTGTCGCGAGAAGCGAATGATTCGTGTCCAGAGTCTGCGTCGTCACGTTACTTTGCGGATCCGTGATGGTCATCGTGTAATCCGCGTCCACCTGACTCCACGCGAAGGTGACCACGTCCTCGGTTGGATGGGTCATCTTCGTCACCTCGCCCGCCGTGGAGTATTCGTACGCCGTGGCGTTGCCGCGATAATCGGTCTTGCTCGTCAGGTTTCCGCGAATGTCGAAATCGAATTCGCGGAACTGGCTTTCGTTCACATAGGTTTCTTTGGCGAGGAAATTATTCGTGTCATAGAGATAACTCCACGTCCGCGTGTTCTGGCTTCCCTGGGGTGTCTCGGAAATCTGGCTGATCATTCCATTGGCGAGCGTGACGCCGTATGTGTTCTGGCTCGCGTCCGTGATTGTGATTTGCGTGCCGTTCGGATTGTAAACGTAGGAAATCGTGTTGTCGCTTGCGTCCTTGTCTTCCGTGACGATGTACTTCGCGCCGAACGGGCCGTCGGGGAGTTGCTTCCCGAATGTGTATTTCTCGCCCTCGACGCTCGTGTATGTGTAGACGCCATTTTGTTTTACCACATACCCGCCGCCCAAACCCGCCATTTTGTATTTCTGGTCGGTCGTATCCAAAACGAAATTCCGCCACCCGTAGTTCCGGTTCACAAAGAAAACGCTCACCCCGGTCGCGCTCGTCTCGCAAATCTCGTGCAATCCGGAGAGGCGGCCGTTTTTGCCGAATCCGAATGAGCCCACTTCGTACGCCCCGCGGCCAATCGCCGCGTGCAATTCCACTTTTTTGCCCCTGGTCGGGAGAGGAATGGGACTGGATTCTTCATCCTGCGGACAGGAATCGGGATATTTCGGATCGCATTTCGATTCCTCGACGGCATCGTCCTTGACGCACCTTGTTCCCAAACAATCGCCTTTCAAAGAGCACGCTGTTCCCGAACAACCGCCTTTCAAAGAGCACGATGTTCCCGAACAACCGCTCGTCAAAAAGCACGATTGACACTTTTTGCACTCTCCTTTTTCCACGATATTGTTGCACCCGGTGTAACTGGTGGAGCCCAGATGGAGCGAGACGGTGTAATACCCCGTCTGCAACTGAGCCGCCAGTACCGCCCACGGCCCTCCCGCGTCCACACCGGACGACTGGATCACGCCGCCCGTGGCGCTCCAGGTCATCTGGCTTTCGAGATCCGGTCCCTGGACGCCGTCCATGCGGACGTCGTCTCCCGTCATCTCGTCCACGACGCCGTCCGGACCCGGCCACCAGGCCTGGCCCTCAAACCGGAACACTTCCCCCATGTACAACAGGGCGTCGTGGCCGTAGGTTTTCCGGAGATAAATGTCCCCCGTGCCCACGTGGTAATACGTCTTGCCGTAAATTTGGCTTGTGGAGCCCCCGTTCACGGCGATGGCGCGGAATTCGGTGTCCGCGGAAATCGTGACGGGCGTGGAATACACACTGCTACCCGTCGTCGGGTTCGTTCCGTCCGTCGTGTAGTAAATCGTCGTCCCCTGCGAGGGATCGGCCGACATCGTGACGGCGGTACTTGTGCTCGTGAATATGTCCGCCGTCGGCGAATAGGAAATCACGGGCGGCGTGCCGGAGCCGCCGAAATCCCAATTCGTGTTCCCGCCCTCGTCGGAGCTGTTCGTCGCGGTGATTTCGTTTCCGCCGGAGGCGTTGCTGTTCAACACAGAAACGTAACTGGCCGTGGGATTGGCGGAGGTGACGAGTAAATTCCACGCGGAGGTTTGCATGGGCCGAAGGACAATATGATTCCCCGCACTGCCGTTTGCGGTAAGCGTGCCCACGGTGAATGTCGCGCCCGACAGGAATTCCAGGTAATTGCCGGGATGGAGAGTGAGGGCGCTCGTGGCGAATCCGGTCTCGAATTCGACGGGATTGGCGGTGTTTGTGACTTCGATTTCGCCGTTTGTTGCCGAGGGGAGCCACACGCGCTGGCGATTCGTGCCGGCGAGTTTTAAGTTGTTAAAGGCGCTTGTCGCCGTCACGGTCTGGTCGCCCGCGCCGTCAAATGTCACGGTGCCGCTGTTACCGGAGAACGTCCCGCCGGTTTGATTCCAGTCGCCCGATACCGTAAACGCGCCGCTTCCGCCGGAAAGACTGCCGTCGGAGATCGTTACGGGGCCGTTTACATCAAGCACGCCGGCGCCGCATGTGAATGTCCCGCCGTCCACCACAAGGAATGACGTCGTCGCGTCGAGCGCTCCTTGCGAAAGCGCGCCGGATTGGACTTCCAGAGTCCCGTTTACGAGAATCGCGTCTGTTGCAAGCGAAAGAGTTCCGGAGAGTTTTGCCACCGTGAGATTATAAAAGGCGCTGTCCGAGCCCGTCCCGCCGCTCGTGAGCGTCTGGCTTCCGGCGCCGTTAAACGTCACCGTTTGCGTTCCGAGGGTTACGGTTCCACCGGTTTTTGTCCAATCGCCTCCGACAAAAATGTCGTGGCCGTTGGCGTTGAGGCCGCCGGCGGAAATCGCCACGTTCCCCGTCGCCGAGAGGTCTCCGCCCTGCGCGAAAAGCGTCCCGCCGGTCTTGGAGACGGTGATGTTGGCGAAGGCGCTGTTGTCGCTTGTGACGTTTTGGTCCACGGCGCCGGAGAAGACCACCGTGCCGGAGTTAGCGCTAAATGTTCCGCCCGTCTTCACCCAGTCACGCGCCATGCTCAACGTGCCGCTCGTGGCGGTGAGCGTTCCGCCGGAAAGCGCCAGAGGCCCGCCGAGAGCGATGCCGGCGCTCCCGCCGGAAAACGCGCCGCCCGCCTGGGCGATTCCGTAGATTCCCGTCGTCACCGATGCGGTGGTTTGCGTTATCGTCCCCGTGTAGTCGGCTTGTATTTCGATCCCCCCCACGGAAACAGCCGCGTCAATTGTCGGGGAACAATTGGTTGCGCACGTGCCGTCAAAAAGCGCGATGTCGCTTGTTCCGGGGGCGGCGCTGCCCTCCCAGTTTCCGCCCGTCGTCCAGTTGGCGTTCGCCCCGCCGCCGGTCCATCGGAAGGGGTCGGCGGACGCGAAACTCCAGTTCGTGTTGTTGCCGGAGTTTGTGCTTGCGACCGCGACAAGCGCCGCCGTCGCGGTGTTGTTCCCGTCTTCCGCGTCCACGTATCTCACCCGCCGCAGTCCCTCGGGGTCCACGTTCCAGGCGGTGCCGGTCGCGCTGCTCCGAAGCGCGAGTTTGTTCCCCGTTGTCCCGATGAGAGTGAGGACGCCGTTTACCGTTTGCGTGCCGCCCGCGGGAAGCGTGAGCGTGGCGGCGCCTGTCGTCTGCTTCGTTAAATCGTAGAACGTCGTCGAGCCGGAAAGCGTCTGGTTGCCGCCCGTGAGCGCCACGCTGCCCGCCCGCGCGTGGAATGTGCCGCTGTTTGTCCAATTGCCGGCGACGGAGATGGGATAGTTCCCCGCGGCGTCTGTATCCAAATCCCCCGCCGTGAGTGTGAGGTTTCCCGCGACGGCGAGCGGCGAGGCCAGTTTAAATACATCCGTCGCGCCGTCCGTGCTGACGATGACAAGGTTTCCATAGGATTCCGAGAGCGCCGTCACGGTGTATGTGTCGGCCGCGCTGTCGCCATCGCCGCGGAAGACCACCGTGCCCGCCGGGTCGCTCACAAACGACGCCCTCGCCACGGTTTCGCTCCCCAGGAGCGCGAGCGTGCCGCTTGCGCCGATGGCGATTTCGTTATTCACCGCGAGGTTGTAGCCGGCCAGGTCCAGAGTCCCCTGCGCGATGATTAAATTCTGCCCTTCGCCGATGAGATTCAGATCCGCCGCCAGAGTCGCCGTCCCGCCGGATTTCGCAATCGTGACCGTTCCGCCCGGCATTCCCACGGCGGTGATGGTCTGGTTGGCGCTCCCGACGAGAGAGACCGCCGCCGTCCCGAACGAAGAAAGCGCGGCGGCCGTCGTGATATTCCCTTGGGCGGCGAGCGTGCCGCCGCTGATTACAACAGAGGCGCCGTTCGAACTCACGCACGAAAGCGCACCCGCCGCGGTGAGCGTCGTTCCGGAAGAAAGCGTCATGGTCCGTAACGTGCTCCCGCTGTTTGCGAATGTGATGTTATAGAGAGAGTGGCTTCCCGTGATGGTCTGGTCGTAGCAAAACACCACGGTGCTTGTGCCGGCGTCGAGTGTCCCCGCCGTGTACGTCCAATTTTTCATTGTCCGGATTGTGCCCGCGAGAGAAAGCGTACCGCTGGATTTATTGATGGTGAGGTTCGGAAGGCTCCCGGCGGTTTCCGTCGCCGTGCCTGTGAGGGTTTGGTTTCCGGTTCCGTTCACGAGAATTGTCGCCGTTCCGCCGAAGTTGCGATTGCTTTCCGTGATGTCGCCCCGGGCCTCGATTGTGCCGCCGCCTGAAACAATCATGTCCCCGCTTGTGCCTGAAAGCGCAAGCGTGCCGGTCGCGGTGAGAGTGGTTCCCGAGGCGATTGTCGCGGTTTTCAGCGTCGTACCGCTGTTTTTAAACGTCACGTTGTAGAGTGTGTGGCTTCCCGTGATGGTCTGGTCGTAGCAGAATACCACCGTGCTTGTCCCTGCGTCGAGTGTCCCCGCTGTGTAGGTCCAATTCTTTTTTGTTCGAATCGTGCCCGCGAGAGAAAGCGTACCGCTGGATTTATTGATGGTGAGATTCGGGAGGCTTCCGGCCGTCTCCGTCGCGGAGCCCGTGAGGGTCTGATTCCCGGTGCCGTTCACGAGAATCGTCGCCGTCCCGCCAAAGTCGCGACTGCTTTCCGTGATATTCCCCTGGGCTTCAATCGTGCCGCTGCCGGAAACAATCATGTCTCCGCTTGTGCCCGAAAGCGCGAGTGTGCCGGTCGCTGTGAGAGTCGTCCCGGATGCGATGGTTGCGGTCTTTAACGTCGAGCCACCGTTTGCGAATGTCACATTGTAGAGTGTGTGGCTTCCCGTGATGGTCTGGTCGTAGCAGAAGACGACTGTGCTTGTGCCGGCGTCAAGCGTCCCCCCGGAACAGGTCCAGTCCTTCTTCGCCGTGATGGTCTGATTCCCGGCGTTGAATGTGCCTCCGGAAAGCGTGAACGATCCGTTGAACGTGATGCTGTCGGCGCTCCCCGTGAATGTGCCCGAGGCCTGGGTGAAATCGGATGCGCCGACCGTGATGGTCTTGCCGCTTCCTTGCGTGATTGTGCCCAGATAGTCGGATTGGATGGCGATTCCCGCGACGTTTAGATTGGCGTTGATGGCACAATTCTTCGAGGTGGTGCCGTCGAATGTCGCCGTGTAGGACGATCCGGGGGCTGTTCCCCCCTCCCAGTTCGCTCCCGTCGTCCAGTTCTCGTCCGCCCCGCCGCCCGTCCACCGGTAGGGGTCGGCGCCCGCGAACACCCAATTTGTGTCGTTGCCGGAGTTCTCGCTCGTGTACGCACGGACGGCGACGGCGTTCGTGTTGTCGGAGTCCTTCACGTCCGCGTACCTCACGCTCCGGATGCCCTGCGGGTCCACCTGCCACGCGGCGCCCGTGGCCGAACTTCTAAGAGAAAGCAAATTCCCCGACGCGCCGTTTAAGTCCAATGTGCCCGTCACGGTCTGCTTTTCGCCGGCGGCAAACGTCAGGGTGGCCGGTGTCGTCACTTCTTTTGTCAGATTATAAAATGTCGTCGAGCCGGAAATCGTCTGGTTTCCGCCGGATAGGATGACCGTGTTCCCGGCGGGGGTGTATGTGCCGCCGCTACGCGTCCAGTTTCCCGCAAGCGTGATGGTGTTGCCGCCGGCGTTTAATACGCCGCTGGCCAGTGTGAGATTGCCGCTCGCGGCGAGCGCGGATGGGAGAGTCCATGCGCCCGAGCCGTCGAATGTCACATTGGAATACGCGTTTCCGAGGAGAAGTCCTGTGTAATTTCCGCCGCCGTTATAAATCACCGTCGAGCCTGCGGCGAGAGACAGACTGCCCCGTGTGATGGTTTCTCCGCCTTGGAGTTTGAGTGTGCCGCTGGCTCCCACCGAGAGGACGTCGTTTACGGTGAGGTTGTAACCAGCCAGGTCCAGAGTCCCTTGCGTAAGAGTCAAATCCTCTCCCGCGCTGCCCACCGAGAGCGCGGATGTGAGCGTCCAGGCGCCCGCGCCGTCGAATGTGAGGTTTTTGTAGGAGCTTCCGAGGGGCAATCCCGTGTAATTCCCACTCCCGTTATAAATCACCGTCGAGCCGGCGGAAAGCGACAGACTGCCGCGTGTGACGGTCTCTCCGCCCTGGAGTTTGAGTGTGCCGCTTGTCCCCACGGAGAGGACGTCGCTCACCGTGAGGTTGTAGCCGGCGAGGTTAAATGTTCCCGCGGTGACGGCGAGGTCCTGTCCGGAATAATTCAGGCTCAGGTTCGATGCCAGCGCGATTTCGCCGCCGGTTTTGTTCACGGTGGGCGAGTATCGGAATGTGTTTGTTCCGCCGTTATAGGTCCAGGTCTGGTTCGCGCCGCCCGTGATATTAAACGCCGTCGAGCCGTAAAAAAGAGCGCTGGTTGTGACGTTGATATCTCCCTCGGCTTCAAGTGTGCCGCCGCTAATCACAACAGAGGCGCCGTTCGCGCTTGCGCAGGTGAGCGTCCCGGTTGCGGTGAGAGTTGTCCCGGATGCGAGTGCAATGGTCCTTAACGATGTGCCACTATTGCTGAACATCACGTTGTACAGGGTGTGGCTTCCCGTGATGGTTTGCTCGTAACAGAAGACCACGGTGCTTGTGCCGGCGTCGAGCGTCCCCGCCGTGTATGTCCAATTTTTCATTGTCCGGATTGTGCCCGCGAGAGAAAGCGTTCCCGTTGATTTGTTGATGGTGAGGTTCGGAAGGCTTCCCGCGGTTTCCGTCGCGGAGCCCGTGAGGGTTTGGTTTCCGGTTCCGTTCACGAGAATTGTCGCCGTTCCGCCGAAGTTTCGATCGCTTTCCGTGATGTCTCCCCTGGCCTCGATTGTGCCGCCGCCGGAAACAATCATGTCTCCACTTGTGCCCGATAGCGCAAGCGTCCCGGTTGCGATGAGTGTTGTCCCTGATGCGATTGTCGCGGTTTTTAACGTGGAACCGCTGTTTTTAAATGTCACGTTGTAGAGTGTGTGGCTTCCCGTGATGGTCTGGTCATAACAGAAGACCACCGTGCTTGTGCCGGCATCCAATGTCCCTGCCGCGACCGTCCAATTCTTTTTTGTTCGAATCGTGCCCGCAAGTGATAGCGTACCGCTGGACTTATTGATTTGGAAATTGGGGAGGCTCCCGGCCGTCTCCGTCGCGGAGCCCGTGAGGGTTTGATTCCCAGTTCCATTCACCAAAATTGTCGCCGTTCCACCGAAGTCGCGATCGCTTTCCGTGATGTCTCCCCGGGCCTCCACCGTTCCGCTGCCGGAAATAATCATGTCTCCGCTTGTGCCCGAAAGCGCGAGTGTGCCGGAGACCGTGAGAGTCGTCCCGGATGCGATTGTTGCGGTTTTTAACGTCGAGCCGCCGTTTGCGAATGTCACATTATTCAATGTGTGGCTTCCCGTGATGGTCTGGTCGTAGCAAAACACCACGGTGCTCGTGCCGGCGGCGAGAGTCCCGGATGTGTACGTCCAATGCTTCTTTGCCGTGATGGTCTGATTCCCGGCGGTGAATGTTCCCCCGGCAAGCGTGAATGATCCGTTGAATGTAATGTTGTCCGCGCTCCCCGCGAATGTGCCGTCCGACTGGCTGAAATCGGATGCGCCCACCGTCACGGTCTTGCCGCTTCCTTGCGTGATGGTCCCGGTGTAGCCGCTGGCGATGGTGAACCCGGCCACGGAGACATTCGCGTCAATGGCGCAGGCCTTGGTCGAGGTGCCGTCGAACGTCACCGTATCGGATGATCCGGGAACCGTGTCCGCCGACCAATTTCCCGCCGTGGTCCAGTTGTCGTCCCCTCCGCCGCCGTCCCAGGTCCGGGAGGCGGCAAAGACGGGGAAGGATGCCAGAAGACACAGAAGCGTCCCGAAACCGATGATGTGCCTCCGGCGCGAGGATCGCGTCATGAAAAATCCCTCCGGCGTCATACGATTGGCATTGCGTGTCATGCGCGCATCTCCTCGATAAATTTCATTTTCATCGCGAATAGAACCACTCACCGCGGCGTCATCACGAATGCCCGGGTTTTGCCGCCATACGTCCCGTATCCCGCCACCTGGCCTTTGTCATTCGTGTCCCGCGCCGAGACAAGCACCCATCCCGAATCCTTCGGAATCAAATCATTCAGGTCTTTCATCACGCCGTTTTCATGGATGAATGCGTGCGTTTGGCCATTCGTCGTTTTCGATTCCCCCACAATCCGCCCGTTTTTGTTGATGCCCCACGCCCAACTGTAGTTTCCACCCAGTGTCTTGAGGTCCACCATCGCGCTTCCTTTATATAGGAAGGCGTGCTGGTCCCCCGTGGCCGTGCTTGAGCCGCCCACAACATCCCCCGCGTCGCTCACATCCCATGCCTCGGCGTATGGGCCGCCCAGGGTCCCGAGATCCGTCATTTTCGTGTCCCGGTAGAGAAAGGCATGTATGGCGACGTCCAGGATTTCCACCCCGTTTTCATCCTTTGTGCTTGTCTGAGAGGCGCCCACAACGTCCCCGCGGGTATTTATGCCCCGTCCCCAGCTTTCCGTCCCACCCAATGTCGGGATTTCCGCGAGGATGCCGCCCGTCCACACGCATGCCCGGGATTTGCCTTCGGCATTGACAAATTCCCCGGCCACCGCGCCGGCATCATTCAATGCAAACGCCTTCCCGGCGCCAGCGGGAGTGTCCAGCATGGCAAGCGTTCCGCCCAAGAGCAGAAATGGCTTGAAATTCTCCCGGCCCACCCGAAAATACCCGGCCACGCTTCCGGCGGCGTTGATGTCCTGACCCCATCGCTCCAGACCGGTCTCCACCGCGATTTTCGATGTGGTATCCGATACCTGCCGGAAGGCGTCCACCGACCCGGCGCTGCCCGTCACCCATCCGGCCACGTCTCCGGCGGCATTTATCCGATGGATGTGCGCAGCGTTTCCATCCGCCGGGCCTGCCGGTGAAATCAAAAAGGCCGCCTCTTCAGCGGCCATCATCCCTCCCGTCACCATCCCGGCCAATGCCACAGCCGTCCAGGACACCTTGTGGAAACGCATTTTGCCCTCCTTG
Organism: Planctomycetota bacterium; assembly: GCA_043803805.1. Taxonomy (GTDB): domain Bacteria; phylum Planctomycetota; class JAZDJP01; order JAZDJP01; family JAZDJP01; genus JAZDJP01. The sequence continues at coordinate 11,955 of JAZDJP010000045.1, read as the reverse complement.
GAAACTCAAACCAAGTCATATTTTATTTTCGCTTCTTTTTAAATCAATATATATTCCCAAAAAATCCGTCATCGCGCACGTCTGGATTTCGCATTTTCCCCGCATGCGCACGCCGAAGCAAGCAATCCGCTTCGCACAATCCACCGCAAGATCCCCAAATTGCCGATTTCATGTTTTTCGCTACCGGGCGGCCAGAAGTCGTTTTATCGCCGTCCAATCGTTGCAGAGCGCACGGTCTCCGGGATATTGCCTGAGAAGTCGCCCCAGATCCCGTTGCGCCGTCTGCAAGGCCCTGCGCCCGCCGGGACGGCCCACGGACTCCCCCTTTTCCCGACGATTCGCCGTGTCCCGGCGGAGATATTCCAAAAACCCCATGAAACACTCCACATGCAACACCAGAGAAGGCTCCGCGTCGAGATTCCGGGTGAGCGTTTCGTAATACCGCTGGTATTCGGGCTGTAACATCCCCACCCGAATCCCCTCTTTTTTCAACATCCCCATCTCATACGGCTCGGCGGGACGCACCCGCTTGGCCTGGGCCAGCATCGTCGCCGTCTCCTCGTCGGTGCATTCCATCGCGCGCAGAATCTTGAGAAGCGTGCCCAGAAACGGCACGATGCGCGCCTTGGGACCCATGATCTGATTAAGATGACTTTCCTTAATCCCCACGCGTCGGGTCATCTCCGTCTGGGTGAACCCTTTCTTCCGAAGAAGATTGCGCATCATCCGGACGAATTTGCGGTGGGCGGGGAAGGAGGTTTTCATAAGATCACCAGCGGTTCGGGATGCGATACGAAGTGGCTGCCATCCTAGCCGGTTCCCCGCGCGTTGTCAAACGAACCGTTCCCTGATCCCTCTTGACAAACCGTGCCGCGATACCGACGATGTCCCATTGTGAAAACCTTGAGATTCTTCGCCGCGGGCATTGTCGTTTTCGGCATCACACTCGGCATTTTCCTTCTCCTCCACGAACCCGATCAAACCGACCTTCCATCCTCTTTTGAGAAATCACCGCCGTCCCCAATCGCGCCGACGGCCGCGCCGGAGTCGAAAGTCCCCGATTCGCCCCCGATTCCCTTGGAAACCCCTCCGCCGAATCCGCCGCGCCCGTCGTTTTCACGGACGTTCCCCCTGTCCGAAACAGACGAACGCGATCCGGAGCTTTTTGACCCGCCGAAGCGGCGCGACATCGGCGTCGCCCCGACGCGCCTGACCGATTCACGCCCCTTCGTCAAATGGGCGGTGTCGCTTGGCGGCAATGCCTCGGGGGCGCTTGTCGCGTCCGGCGAATGCGTTTACGCCGCCTGCCACGACCGGCAACTTGTGACGTTTCAAAAAGACACGGGCGACGTCGTTTTCAGAAAGAAACTCTGGGCGAGCCCGGTCGCTATCCCCGCTCTTAACGGCGAAACGCTCATCGTGCCGCAAAAAGACGGACACGTCATGACATTCGATAAAAAAACGGGGGAATGCCGCTGGAACTACGAAACCGGTCTCGATTCCGCCGCCGGGGCGAATGCCATCCGCGTCTACGGCGCCGCGGCGACGCCGCGACGAATCTACGTCTCGACACACGGCGGAGACATTTTATTTCTCGACGTCGCCTCCTCAAACCTGTCCCGTGTGCTTTCGCTTTCCCCAAACCCCTTGTGCGGCGCGCCTCTGTTACAGGATGCTTATCTCTTCGCTTGCGATTCCGCCGGGCAAATCCATCGATGCAATACCTCCGGCCAGAAAATGGGAAGTTTCGCGCTCCCCGACGGTCACGCCACCGCCATGAAGATATGGGACCGCCAACTCGTCGTCGCGACCTCCGGGAAAACAGCGCTCGCGCGGGACGCCGTTTCGTTAAACGTCTCGTGGAGTTGGCCGACCGCCGGATGGTCCTTTGACGGGCTCGCGATGGAAAACGGAGTCGGGTATCTCGCGGCGGGCAGCCTTTATGCCGTCCGCCTTGCCGATGGCGCCGTCCTCTGGGAAGCGCCTTCGCCTGGGAAATTCGGGTTCTGCCGCGGCGCTCCCGTCGTCTCCGGAAATCTCCTCTACGCGGCGGAAGAGGAAGGGCTCCTTCACAAAATCAATCGGCACACCGGGCGCATCCTCAAAACCTTCACCCTCGGCGCCCCCATCCGGTGCGGCATCGCCGCGAGCGGCCCGATGGTGTACGTGGCCACCACGGATAAAAAACTTCTTGCGGTGGATACGGCAAAGGAATAGATTTCCTCTCATTTTCCTTCATTCTCTCGGTTTTTTCGGGGTGTTGGAGTTTTTGTGCTGGATGCCTGTGGACAACCGTTTCGCCAAGAGGTTAAGAAAGATTTTTCATCAGAAAATGAACTTCCGTCGCGCTATTGCCTTTTCGCATCAGAGAGCCTGGCAATTTACACAGACAGGGTTAGAAGGTTGACAAAGCCATGTCCGATATTTAGGCTTCGACCTATTCTTGTGCTTTTTCACTGATTTCAGTGGTTACGGTAAAGTTATGTTTGAAGAGCATTGGGTGACGATTGACGCAATCACCCCCTTGGGGTGACAAGGGATTTTATCTTCCAATGGGTCAGACAAAGGAATCTTCCTGCTCATCGCATCGGGCGATTATTGCGATTTCGGATTTTTGAAGTGATACTTGGGTTGAGGACGGCGGCGAATTTCTCCAAAAAGAGAAAAAGGTAAGACTGGAAAGGACCGAGCATAATTGCCGTGGAGATGAATCCCATGATGGAACCGGATATTGACGTGGTTGGCTATTGGACCGAGGTGAAACTGAATATCCTTCGAGATTACTCCAATGCCTACGCCACAATTTTAAGCAAGCAGAGGAGCATCAAGCACTTTGCCTACATTGATGGTTTTGCTGGGGGCGGGACTCACATTTCAAAGACAACAGGGATGGAGATCAAGGGTAGCCCATCCATCGCCCTCAATTTAGAGCCCAAGTTTTCTCACTATCATTTCATTGATATGGACGGGAAGCGCACCGCTCGCCTTAAGAAATTGGCGGAAGGGCGAGCCGACGTCACGGTCTACACCGGCGACTGCAACTCAATTCTCCTGGACAAAGTTTTTCCGCAGTGTCGCTACGATAACTTTCGTCGGGCGCTCTGCCTTCTCGATCCTTATGAGTTGAATCCAAACTGGCATGTGGTTCAGACCGCTGGGCAGATGAAGAGCATCGAGATTTTCCTGAACTTCATGATCATGGACGCTAACATGAACGTTCTTTGGCGAAACCGAGACAAGGTCCTGGCTGCACAGGTCGAACGGATGAAAGCATTCTGGGGCGACGACTCATGGAGCGAGGCCGGATACACCACCGAACCGGGCCTGTTCGGAAACATGGAGAGAAAAACCTCCAACGAAGATGTCGTGGCGGCTTACCGAAAGCGTCTCCAGGATATCGCCGGATTCAAGTATGTTCCCGATCCGCTGCCAATGCGAAACAGTAATGGCGCGGTGATCTACTATCTATTCTTCGCTTCGCATAAACAAACTGGCGACAAGATCGCCAAAGCCATTTTCAAAAAGTATCGAGATCGGGAAATGACACATGGCCATTAAATCAACCATCGAATGGACTGAGTCCACGTGGAACCCTGCCACAGGCTGCACGAAGGTCAGTCCAGGGTGCAAGCATTGTTACGCCGAGACGTTCGCCGAACGCTGGCGTGGGATTCCAGGCCATCCCTACGAGCAAGGATTCGATCTTCGTCTGTGGTCTGATCGCCTTGATCTTCCCATCATGTGGAAGAAACCCCGGACGATCTTTGTGAATTCTATGAGCGACCTCTTTCACAAGAACGTTCCTCTAGAATTCGTTCAGAAGGTTTTCGATGTCATGAATCAGGCGAATTGGCACACGTATCAAATCCTCACCAAGCGATCCGAAAGGCTGCTTGAGTTGGACGGCAAGCTACCTTGGGCCAGGAATATATGGATGGGTGTCAGCGTGGAAAATGGGGACTACGACTTTCGCATCGATCATCTGCGCAGGACATGTTCGAAGGTCAAGTTCTTGTCCCTTGAACCTCTCCTAGGTCCACTAACGAATCTGAAACTAAAGGGCATCGACTGGGTGATCGTGGGGGGGGAATCGGGGCCCGGAGCCAGGCTGATTGACTCGGATTGGATACTCGATATCCGCGACCAGTGCCTTATGGCAAAGGTTCCTTTCTTCTTCAAGCAGTGGGGTGGGGTGCATAAAAAGAGGACCGGGCGTCTTCTGGAAGGGCGAATGTGGGACGAGATGCCAGTCGCTCTTGCCGCCGCTTCGGAAGCAAGGTGAGATCGTCGTGTTCATTGCTGCCACATGGCAACGCATCGACGCCCTTGTAGCAGACGTAAGCGTTTCCATAGTTCGTCTTGTTGAGTACCGCTCTGCACTAGTCTCGGCGGCAGTGACAGGGTAGATCGACGTACGGGAACAAGAGGGAAACTTATGGAACAGGTGAAAAATCCAATCGCCCTGTAAAGCAGATTTGACAAAAGGGCGAAGGGAGACCCGGATGTGCATGGGGGCGCGCCGGTGAATTTGAATATTGGGAGGCGGTGATGAAGGCGTTGGGATTGACATAACAAAAATGGAGACAAGGGCAATGCCTGAAAAAGCAGTCGTTCTTCATAGCGGAGGCTTGGACTCCACGGTTTGCCTCCTGCTTGCCAAGGAGAAGGGGCGGGATGTCCTTAGCCTTGGTGTCGACTACGGACAACGTCATCGCATTGAACTATATGTTGCCGATCAGCAATGCCTGAAGTTCGGATTGCCCCGTAAGGTATTGCGCATTGAGTGGGATAAGCCATCACACCCCATTCCGGTCAATCGCAGTCTCGACGAGATCAGATCAGGCGTATCTCCGGCATTCCTTCCGGGCAGAAATATCGTTTTCCTTTCGCTCGCCTGCGCGGAAGCAGCCGGAATCGGGGCTTCCGAAGTTTGGATTGGCGTCAACGCCATCGATTTCTCTGGTTACCCAGATTGTCGTCCTGATTTCATTGAATCGTACAGAAGGATGTTGCATGAGGGCATACCGAACGGAGCTGCTATTGTCGCCCCTCTGCTTTCAATGACGAAGCCCGAGATTGCCCGCGAGGCTATTCGGCTCGCTTTGAACCCCGGGGATACCTGGAGCTGCTACCAACCTCAGATGGCAACCGAAGGCATTTCTCCCTGCGGCAAGTGCGATGCGTGCATCTTGCATGCACATGCGTGGCGCGAGGCATGTCGAAGGAAGGAGGACTGATTATCACAATGCCTCGTGTTGGCTTAGTATCATGCGTCAGTGCGAAACGGTCACGTGCTGTCCCGGCACGCGATCTTTACATTTCGCCTTGGTTCGTCAAGGCGAGAGCGTTTGTCGAGCAATGTTGTGATGTATGGTTCATTTTGTCTGCCAAGCATGGCCTTGTAAGACCAACGGAGGTCATCACGCCATACGAGGAAACGCTCAACACTCAATCTGTGTGTGAACGACGCGAATGGGCCAATCGCGTGTGGTCTGAACTGCGTCCATGTCTGAACCCGAACGACTGCATTACGATTCTTGCCGGAGAGAGGTATCGCGACTACCTGGTGCCGCTAGTTGAACAATATGGATGCCATGTTGACATACCCATGCACGGGCTAGGAATCGGGCGCCAGCTTAGATGGCTTACTCAGCAGATGGAACAGCCAGGCCGCGACAAGGATGTGGCCCGTTTCTACTCCGCTCTCCATGCGCTCGAGCATGGTCTTGGCGGAAAACATGTGCTGGGACAATCCACAGCTCAGCAATCATGGCCAACAAGGGGAGTGTATTTCTTTTTTGAGCCGGGCGAACTGCGCTCACAATCGAATGAACATCGCGTTGTCAGGATCGGGACTCACGGCGTCAGTCGGGGTTCGAAGGCAACGCTTTGGAATCGACTTCGGACTCATCGAGGAACAATGAACGGCTTGGGGAATCATCGAGGCTCCATTTTCCGTCTTCACGTTGGAGCTGCCATTGTCTCTCGCGATCCTTCGGTAGGTGTGTCATCGTGGGGCCTTGGACAAAGCGCGCCGCTTCCCGTGCGACAGTCGGAATACGGCCTTGAGCGCTTGGTGTCTGCGCACATTGGCTCGATGAGCGTATTGTGGTTGGCCATAGAAGACGAATCAGGCCCATCCAGCGACCGCGCGTACATTGAAAGGAACCTCATTGGATTGCTGGTTGGTAAAGCAGGGCCAGCCGATCCACCGTCAGATGCATGGCTTGGATTATCCAGTCCTGATTCCCGCATCCGCAAGTCAGGACTCTGGAATCTGGACTTCCTGGAGTATCCCTATTCTTCCCGTTGTCTCGATCTCCTTGACCAGTATGTTGCAGTAACCATCGGAAAGAGACAAGCACCATCAGGGCAACTTGCCCCGCGTAACTGGTACAGCGATGAACGAAACCGAACGGCGCGCGGCCAGTTGTCGCTTTTCGACGAGGAGTAGAACATGAACTCTAATCCCGCGACGGAAAGAGGCCTACTGGCAAGGCATCCAAGACAGATCGCGCACATGTGGAGTCGCATTTTTCGTGGTCGCTTCGGCCTTGTGTTTGGGGCCGGGATAAGCAAGAACCTTAATCTTCCCAATTGGAAAGAATTGATAAAGAGGATCGCGCGTGACCCGGGAGTGCGTGGTCAAACTATACTGAATGACCAGAATGACAAACAGGCCTCGTCCATTAGCCAAACTCTGTTTCAGCATTTCGCGGCTCGCATGTTGCAGGTCAATGGCGCGATGAGCCCCGGAGCTATACGTCGCGCGTGGCTAGACGTTATTCGGAAGCAACTCTACAAGAAGGCAACGAAACCGATTTCTCGCTACTATGATAAACATCCATACATGAGTCGATACATTGCTCTAATCAAGCGTATCCCTATGACGATCACGTATAACTTCGATGATTTCCTTGAACAGTTCCTGGTGGAGGAGGCGAGTCGCAATGCAAGTGCGGGGGTTCAGGGCAAGCCTTACGAGGTGCTGTGGCGACCCGATGTCCATCCTCGACGTGCGCAAGGCGTAATTCACCATCCAAACGGATTCTTGCCAGTCAACGATGCTGAACCAAGCAGCGATGGACTTGTGTTCTGTGAGAACGAGTTCGCTAATCAACTTATGGAGAGCATATCTGGCCGGTATGCATCACTTCTGCAGTATTTCTCCCGTCATACATGCCTACTCATCGGTCTTTCCCTTGAGGACTCAACCCTGAAGTACCTTTTGCGACAGAGTGCTCATTTGAACCCAGGCTACTTTCATTACCTCGTTGAGTATGAAGACCCAAAGAAGCCGACTCCCAAGGACATTCAGGATGCGGTATTCGAAGCCAACTTTCAGGTGCATAACCTCATTACGCTGTTCCTTACCGGGGACGAAATCGCAGCCCTTGGCGCTTTGTTGAGCATGGATTCGGAGACTCTGTATGGGCGAGCACGCGAAGCGGGGAATACAAATCTGAATTACTACTACTACGTTACGGGCGTGCCGTGCGCTGGAAAGAGCAGTTCAATAACGTGTTTGCGTAACTTTACAACCTACGACGAGTGGCTTGATGCGCGGTTGCCAGAGATGTCACAGTGGCCGCAACCGTTGAAGAAACAGAAGATCCGACATATCGACGAGTGGGTTGGGAGGCAGTTTGCCCAAAAAAATCAGATTCTGGCGCGTTCGAAAGATGAACAGATTGGCATGCATGTTCTCGACAGATGTATGCTCGACCCCATGTCCTTTAAGATCGAAGCAGATCGATCAGAGAGAGCGCGATCAATGTTAGACAGTGTTTGCGGTGGCAAACGCACGGAATGTATTCAAGACGGAATGGTGGTGCTATTGGTCGGTGATCCTGACACGATGGAGGAAAGGTGTTGTGCCGCTGGAAAGAATTTCACCAGCACACAGCTTGACAATATGCAGGGCATTCTCAAGAAGGCTTATAAGGGCAAGTGTCTTGTAACCATTGATACCCGCCGCAAGCCCCAACACGAAGTGATTCGAGACATAGTCCGATTGATGTTTGTCGGGACCTACAAGCCGCTGGACATCAAGGGGCGCCTCGAAAACATTGAGAAAGGAAGATTCCCATGGTAAACGAAAACGGTCCCCAAGGACACCTTCGCTACCGAGCGTATTTGGCCGGGCCTCTTTTTAGCCAAGCCGAGCGCGATTTCAATGAGGATCTGGCATCGAAGTTGGAAACGCACGCCACAGTCTATCTGCCCCAACGTGATGGTGGGCTAATGAGCGACATGGTTAAGGATGGGGTGTCACCTGATGCGGCAGCGCGTCGTGTGTTCCGGCGAGACATGGACGCGATACGAAGTGCTGATTGCTTGATAGCGATCCTCGATGGTAGGACCATTGACGAGGGCGTCGCGTTTGAACTTGGCATTGGATTTTGCCATTCAAAACGATGCGTCGGCCTGCAGACGGATAGCCGACGGCTCGCTTCATGGGGGAACAATCCCATGATCACGGGAGCCCTAGAGGCTGTATTTTTGACCGTGGAAGACCTGCTGAAGTGGATGAAGTTTGAGACGACCGGTCAACCGGGTCAACGTATGACCTGCGTTTCGGAAAGCGAACCGTTAGTTGTTTTGAGGAGCGTCCCCTAAGATGCCAGGTTGTGATTCTCGCTTCGATCAGAGAACAGATGTTACTTCCTGGAATGCCTGTACCTGCCGGTCACGGCTCTTCAATACGGCAATTGGCCGCAATATGCGTTCAGAAATGCGCGGCGGGGCGACGCTTTCCGGCAGGCCAAGGATGTGCTCCTGGATTTTCGGGGCCAGGCGGAGGAGCATGAGTACCTGCGTGACCCGGGCCCGGGTCACGCCTTCCCGGCGGGCGATGTCAACTTGCTTGGCGACCGTGCCGGAGTCGAGTTCCTGCCGCCAAGTGAGCGCCTTGCGGAGCGTTTCGACAACGGGTGGTGTTCGGGGTTCCCGTGGCGGCTCCGGAGGCCGGGGCGGGTGCCTCGGCGTCGGGATCGCGCTGACCACGCGGTTGAACGGCACCCGGCGCATCAGGACGCCGATATTTCCGTTCTCGAACGCGCCCTCCGGCCCGAGCGCGATTTCGACCGTTTGGTCGCGAAGTTCGACGGAACTCTTGACGTTATCGACGGATACGTGTACTATACGAAACCAGACCTCGGGGATGGCTCGCCGGTACTTATCGAGGGAAACGAGGGGAGCATTCTGAACATTCAGCGCACCGCTGCCGAAAACGGTCATTTTGAACGTTTCGGCACATTGTGGTGTTCTTGCGCCGGTCCTTACTCTTGAGAGTTGGGTTCCGACATCCGCGTGTAAAGCGGAAGGTAACGGATCCGGTTTTCGGGCAGGTCGTGGGCGTTTCCTCCGTGAAACACGAACCCCATGGGCGCGTTCGGATGCTCCTCAAGGAAAATACGCATGCTTTGAAGTTTCCCGACGGAGCCGCTTTTCACTTCGACGGGGAAAATTCGTCCATCCCGCACGAGGAGGTAATCCACCTCCGCGGAACTGTTTCTGTTGGCGCGCGCCCAGTAGTGAAGTTTTCCGTTTTCGGAACCGTTCCGTTCGGAAAGCAACTCCTGCCCGACGAATTGCTCCGCAAGGCCGCCGCGAAAGGCGTCCAGAAGATTCCCGGCAGAGAGCACATCTTTGGCGGGCAACCCGGAAAGATGACGAAGAAGCCCGATGTCGGCGAACACGCACTTGAAAATTTTGTCAGAGGCGCTCGCGCCGAGCGGCAACCCTTGCGCGGAAGATGCGGTCACGCGGCGGATAATCATGGCTTGTTCCAGAACCCGCATCGCGCGCTGGATGGTTTCAATCCGCTTTTCAGGATAAAGCCGCGCGTACTTGATCTGTTCGCCCGCGTGCGCCGGAATCCGTTCGAACACATGCGCTAGGCAATCTTTGTCCATCCGGCCGCCATATTTGGAGAAGTCCTGTGTGAAAGCTGCGGTGAGCGATCGGTGAACGCGCCCCGCTTCCTCGAATGAGTTCGTTTCGGCAAAGGCCTTGACGGCTTCCGGCATTCCGCCGACGATGAAGTATTGACGAAGAATCTCCGTGAATTTCTGGTGGATGATTTCAGAAGCCGGATGCGTTGTGTCCAGCGTCGGGCGTTGTTCGATGAGGAGATTGTGTCCGAGCGCCGACAGGAATTCTCCGAACGAAAGCGGATGCATCCAGAGAAATTCCACCCGTCCAACGGGAAAAGAAACATCCTCCATCGCGAATTCCAAAAGAGATCCCGCCGCCGCGATGTGAAGGTCCGGCAATTCCTCATGGAAATATCGAAGCGCGACAAGCGCCCGGGGACAGGCTTGAATCTCGTCGAAAAAGACAAGCGTCTCGCCGGGAATAATCCGTTGCTCGCGATACACTTCCAGTTGAGAAAGGATTGCCCGCGCTCCAAGGTCTCCGGAGAATATGTTGCGGCAACCGCGTTCTTTCTCGAAATCAAAAGTGACCGTGTTTTTGAAATGCGCCTGCCCAAATGCTTCGATGGAATATGTTTTCCCGACCTGTCGGAGCCCGCGGATAATGAGGGGCTTCCGTTGAGGGCGGTTCTTCCAAAAAAGCAGTTGATGTTCAATTGAGCGATTCATGTATTTATCCTGTGCCGATGTTACTATAATAATGTATATTTGCAAGGCGCTACCATTACAATGCAGAAGAAGCATTGGGGTTGGTTCATCTGTAATGGCCCGGCGGCCGGTGATGCATAATGCCAGAGAGGATTTGGATGATTTTTTTGAAATACCGTGACTGATTTACCTTATTGGTTAATCAATCAAGTGCCTCCTTTCCGAAAAACAGACGAAGACCCCGCCAGTTTCCGACGTGTGGGCGGATTGTCCTTGCCCGAATTGAATGTGGTGGCGCCAGGATTCGATTCATGCGGCGATTCGTTCCTCCCGTTGGATGGTGATGTCGAGCACGGGCAGCCGCGGATCCCCGCGGAAGCGATGCCGGATAATGGCAATCGCCGGTTTCACGAGATCTCGTTCCCGGATTGGCGTGGGATCGGAAAGAAGAACGCCGTTCCAGACTCCCTCCGGCGTCCGCCCGCCGAGACCCGCCTGCGGCCGCTGAGTGTTGTACCAATCCCGGTAGGTGTCAAGTTTCCGTTGGAAGGCATGTTCGTTCAAGAGAGGCAGGATTCTTCCGCCCCAAATCCAAAACGTCCGGAAGAATCGTTCGACCTTGCCATTCATGAAGTACGAAAAGTGAACGCGGCCCTTGACCAATACGATGCCCCACTCACCGACAGCCTCTTTGAACCTTCTCCGGAACTGAGACTCGTGATCCGTGACGAGGAATTTCGGCGTTCCATGAACCAGGATCACGTTTCGGAGGAGCCGGATCATCATGGCCGAAGTGGGGGCGTCGGGATAGACGCGCAAGGCGATGAGTTTTCGGGAAAAGCCGTCCAGGACGGCGGCGATACAGAAGCGAAACCAGAGGAAATCCAATGTGGTGAAATCGAGATGCCAGGTCTGGTTGATCTTTCGCGGATTCAGAATGGCGGACGTATCCGTGTTGGCGAGAGTTGGCGCGAACACCGACTCCGGTGGGCACCGGGGTTTCTTTTCCCGCAAAACCCGCTGGACGGTGGAGCGGCTGATTTCGATGCCTGCCCGAATAAGTTCCAGGGCAATCCGCCGTGTGCCGAACTCGGGTTCCGGGCAAAGGGAACGAATCTGATGCGTCGGCCATCTTGTTCCAGGGAGCGTTTCCGAAGAAGAGCCCGATATTTTTCCTAAACTGCCACGCCCGGTTCCACGCGCAGATCGTGTTGGGGTGAAGAACAAATTGCCGGGCGGTCTCGCGTTGGGACCAGCCGCGGAGTTTCTGGATTTGAAGAATCTCAAACCGGTCATCCGGGAGATAATCGGGTCGTTTTTCGGCCGGGCAGGCGGCGCGATTGCGTTGGTGGATGGCCACCTGGCGGGC
>JAZDJP010000044.1:0-28832 GCA_043803805.1 Planctomycetota bacterium | reverse complement strand
GTAATGTAGTATTTCAGGGGGATGACGGTTGTCGCCGCGCGGATGACGGGGGGCATGTTCTCCACCGGGAATATGAATCCGGACAGGAGTACCCACGGCATCATCACAAAGAACGACGCCGCGAGCATGGCCTGCTGCTGGGTCCGAACCAGGCTGGAGACGAGCATCCCGAGGCCCAGGGTGGACAGCAGAAATGCCGCCGACAGGAGGTACAGCGCGGGGATGCTTCCCCGGAGGGGCACGCGGAAGACGCCGGTCATGACCGGCAACGCGAGCGAGACCTCCACGATTCCGATCACGAAAAAGGGGATGAGTTTCCCGGCGATGATCTCCGGCGGCGAAAGCGGCGTCACGATGAGTTGCTCGAGCGTCCCGTCCTCCCGTTCCCGCACGAGCGACATGCTCGTCGCGATCATGGTCGTCACCATGAGGAGCACGCCCATGAGGGCGGGGACCATGTAGCGGGTCGAGGTGAGTCCGGGGTTGTACCAGGCGCGGGATTCCACCTCGACGGCCGGACGGGGGCCGGTCGCCTCGCGGGCGAACCGCGTTGAATATCGTCGCGTCGCCTTTTGGAGGTAGTTCAGCCCCTGGACCGCGAAATTGGCGTCGGCGCCGTCCACGAGGACCTGTACGGAGGCGGTTTCCCCCCGGATGATGCGGCGTTCAAAACCGGCGGGGATGACGACGACGAGCCCGGCCTTTCCCGCGACCAGGAGATCGCCATCGGCGCCGGATTCCGCGGCGGGGGGGATGATTTTGAAATATCCCGAGGCGGCGATCGAACGGATGTAGTCGCGGCCCGCCGGCGTGCGGTCGTCGTCGCGGACGGCGACGGCGATCTCCCGGATGTCCGTGGTCGCGGCGAAACCCATCACGAACAGTTGGAACAGCGGCGCCATGACGAGGAGCCCGAAGAGCCGCCGGTCCCGCCGGATCTGGGCGATTTCCTTGGCGAGGAGGCAGCGGATGCGTCCCATTCACGCCTCCTTCCGGCTTTGCCATGCGGCCAGGCCGTGGAAGAGAATGCCGAGCGCGAGAAGCCCCGTGATTTCCCATCCCAACGCGGAAATCGGCGCGCCTTTCAGGATGATTTTCCTCAGGGCGGCGATGAAATACCGGGGGATGACCAGCGCCGTCGCGAGGCGTATGGGGACCGGCATGTTCGCCACGGGGAAAATGAGCCCGGAGAGAATGACCGACGGCAATAACGATGTGATGACGGCGATCTGAAACGCCACCTGCTGGGAATTCGTGATGGATGAAATAAAGAGGCCCATCCCGAGCGCCGCGAACAGGAAGATCATCGTCACGCCGCCCAGGACGACATAAGACCCCCTCACCGCCACGCCGAAGAGAATTCCTCCCGCGCCCAGGATTGCCGCCATCGTGACGAGGCATATCAGCAGGTACGGGAGCGTTTTCCCCAGGAGCAATTCCGTCGGGCCGAGCGGGGACACGCGCAATTGATCCATGGTGCCCCGTTCTTTTTCGCGCACGATCGACAAGGATGTGGCGATCACCGCCGAAAGCATGAGCAGCATGCCGACGAGTCCCGGGATGAGAAATCGCGCGCTCACGAGGTCGGGGTTGAACCAGATCCGTGGTTCGAGGACCACGCCCGGATCGCCGCCGGGGGCGCCGGCCGGCCCCGGGACATTTCGCCGGAGGCGGCGCGTCTCGCGTCCCGCGAGGGCCTCGAGATATCCTGTTGTGGTGGAGGCGGTATTGGCATCGGCGCCGTCCACGAGCGTCTGGACCCGGGCCGTCTCCCCGCGCATGAGCGTCCCGGCGTATCCGCGGGGGATGATGAGCGCCGCCCGCGCCTCCCCCTTGAGGAGAACGCCATCCGCCTCCGCGGACGATCGGAGCGTTCCCGCGGAGGCGAAATAGGGATTCTGGAAGACGCTGTCGAGGAACCGGCGGCTTTCGGGACTGCGGTCGTTGTCGAGGACGGCTAGGCGAATGTGCCGGATGTCGAACGAAAGGGCGTAGCCGTAGAGAATGAGCAGGAGCGCCGGGATGAGGACGAGAATGCCCAGAGACAGGGGATCGCGGCGGATCTGGCGGAATTCCTTTCGGAGAACGGCGAGGAGGCGTCTCATGACGGTTCTCCGCGGGCCAGTCGCAGGAAGGCGTCCTCGAGCGTGGGCGGGGCCGTCCGGATGTTTCGGGGGGCGTTTCCCCGCCGGGCGAGTTCGGCCGCGAGGGATTCGGAGGAGTGGGCGCCGTTCCGACAGAGGATGTGGAGGCGGTTGCCGAACCAGGAGACCGAGACGACGCCGGGGACCGTGCCGGCCGCCTCCTTCGATCCCCGGATCGCGGCGGGTGTCACCTCGAACAGGTTTCCGTCCGAGGCATTTCCCTTGAGGGCGGCGGGGGTGTCGAGGGCCATCAATTTCCCGGCGCCAATGAAACAAATCCGGTCGCAGAGTTCCGCCTCGTCCATGAAATGCGTGGTCACCATCACCGTCACTCCCCGGAGGGCCATCCCCCGGATGAGGGCCCAGAATTCGCGGCGGGAGAGGGGATCCACCCCGCTCGTGGGTTCGTCCAAAAACAGAACGTCGGGTTCGTGGAGGACCGCGCATCCGAGCGCGAGGCGTTGCTGGACGGCTCCCGAGAGGGTGCCGGTCAACCGGTGCTCGAATCCGGCGAGACCCGTCATGGCAGTCATCCAGGCGGCGCGTTCCGCGAGGCGCGTTTTGGAAAGGCCGTACACCCCGCCGAAGAACGCGATATTTTCCGCGACGGAGAGGTCGCGGTACAGGCTGAATTTCTGGGACATGTATCCGATGTTGCGCCGGACCCCGTCGGGGTCCCGCGCGATATCGGCGCCGGCCACAACGGCGGCGCCCTCCGTCGGGGCGAGGAGCCCGCACAGCATCCGGAGAATGGTGGATTTCCCGGCGCCGTTGGGCCCGAGAAGGCCGAAAATTTCGCCGCGGCGGACGCGGAACGTCACGTGGTCCACCGCCGTGAATTTTCCGAACCGCCGGGTGAGGCCGGATGTCTCGACGGCGGAGGCGTCAGGGGATGTTTCCGGCGCGTGGAACATTTATTGTTTCACAGCTCCTTACGGGGCGGGGCGGGGGACCGGAAGACGGCCCGTGGCGTGGTCGAGCGCGGCGCGGGCGTAGACGGCGTCGGCCCGGGCGCCCAGGGTTGCCAGTTCAGCCTCCGCCAGCGCCGCCAGGGCGTCGAGCACCTCGGTGTTCCGGACGACGCCATTCCGCCATTCCCGGCGGGCCGTCTCGACGTGGCTCGCCGCGCTTTTCCGGATATCCTCCGCGAGGGAGGCGCGGCCGAGGGCGTCTTCCAGGGCGATCCGGGCCTCCCGGATGGTCAGCGTAATTTCCTCTTTTGTGGTTTCCTGCCGGAGACGCGCCTCGGCGGCCCGACGCCGGGCCTCCTCTTCACGCGCCCGGGCGAGTCCGCCGTCGAAGAGATTCCAGGATACGGCGAGTCCGGCGTAAACGTCATTCTCCCAGCGGTCGCGGGGCGGAAAGAACAGCGAATTCGGCCGGGCGGTTTCCGCGCGGGCGGTGACGTAAATCTGGGGAAGCCGTTCCCCGCGGCGGGCCCGTGTCTGATTTTCCGCCGCCTCGATCTCGGCCCGGCGGGCGGAAATCTCGGGCCGTCCGGAACGTCCCGCGAGGAGGAGTTCCGTCTCCGGGGGGATGTCCGCCCCCGCGGGCGACTCCGGCCTGACCGGGGCCGCTTCCGGGGGATATGTCCGACCGGTCAGAAACGCGAGGCGCGCGCGGGTGAGCGATTCCCGGCGGATGCCCTCATCGAGTCGCAGGCGTGATTCCCGGACTCTGACGTCGGTGGCGAGAACGTCGTTTTCGATGGCCATGCCGTTCTGGCGGAAACGGGCCATGTCGGCGCCATGCGATTCCATCCGGGTCCGTGCCGCCTTGAGGGAGTCCACCGCGAAAAACGCCTTCGACCAGTTCCAGTAGGCGGCCAGCGCCCCGAGCGCGACATCCGACGCCGCGGCCGTCCGGCGGTGCCGGGAGGCCTCTTCGAGAAGGGAGGCGCTTCGCCGGTCGCCCGAAATCCGTCCGCCCGTGAAGAGGGGCTGTGTGAGCGTGACGGCGCCCTGGTAACGGTTCTCGATGGCGGGGATGAACACACCGGGGCCGAGGGAGGAATCCTCCAGGTTTTCGTAGTGCAGGGCGCGGGCCTCCACGGTGATCACGGGGTATCCCGCGGCATTCCCCTGGGCGGTGCGGGCGGCGGCGGCGCCCACGGTTTCGCCGGCGGCCTTCAAGGTCGGACTGTGCCGGATGGCGTCGGCCGTCGTTTCCTCCGGTGTCACCAGGACGGGATCGGGCGGGGGATTTTCCGCGCCCAGGGCCGGGATTCCCGATAACGATACGGCGAGGAAATATAATGCCGTTCGCAACGGGATCAATCCGCTCATCCTGAGCCAGTCGAAGGATGAGCCAGGGCGCTGCTCATGGTTCGACGGGCTCACCATGAGCGGCATTGAGGATTCGATCCTGTTTGGTTTCGGTTCGTCCGGGTTGGGGTAGATTCGCATCAGGATTCTCCCGGTATGTCCGCGGCATGGGTGAGCAGCGCGACGAAGGCGTCTTCGAGCGAGGCTTCCGATTCGCGGGCCTCCGCCGGTCCCCGTCCGGAGGCCTCGAGACGGCGAATCATCCGGTCCGGTTCCCCGCTTCCGTCCGGCGACCAGAGGCGCAGGACCTCCCCGCGCGGCACGAGGCGGGCGGGGGGATAATCCGTCTGCAATTCCTGCGCGGCCTCCGCCGGGCGGGCGCACCGGATGTCGTGCATCCGTCCGGGCATGGCCGCGACGATTTCCTCCGGTGTTCCCGCGAGCATCACCCGGCCGCGGTGCATGAGCCCGATGCGGTGGCATCGCGCGGCCTCGTCCAGGTAGGGGGTGGTGAGAAGCACCGTAATGCCCTCCTCCAGGATTCCGCTCAAAAGATCCCAGAATTCGCCGCGGGAGACGGGGTCCACGCCGGTGGTGGGTTCGTCGAGAAGGATGAGATCCGGCGTGTGGACGAGGGCCGAGGCGAGGGCCAGCTTCTTCTTCATGCCGCCGGAGAGGTTTCCGGCGAGACGGTCCCGGAATTCCGCGAGGTGGGTGGCCTCGAGAAGGCGTTTCCGCCGGTCGTGAAAATTTTTCACCCCGTGGAGTTCGGCGAAGAATTCGAGATTTTCGTCCACGGAGAGATCCCCGTAAAGGGTGAACGCCTGGGAGAGATACCCGATCCGGCGTTTCACGGCGGCGGCCTCCCGGCGGATGTCATGTCCGAGAATCGTCCCATCCCCGGCATCGGGCCGGAGGAGTCCCGTGAGAATCCGGAGGGTGGTGCTTTTCCCCGCGCCATCCGGGCCCACCAGGGCGAAAAGTTCCCCCCGCGCCACGTCGAGGTCAAGATTGGCGACGGCGCGGATGGCGCCGAATGCGCGCACGATGCCCCGGAGGCGGATGGCGGGGGAGCCGGTCATGGGGCCGTTCCCAGGAATCCGTCCGCCGGCATCCCGGGCTTGAGCATGAGCCGCGGGTTCGGGAGCGTGATGTTCACGCGGTAGACCAGTTTCGCCCGCTCGTCCGGCGTCTGTATGTTCCGGGGGGTGAATTCCGCCTCCGGGGAGATGAACGTCACGGTCCCCGGGAGGAAATCCAAACTTCCCTCGGGCCGGACACGGGCGTTCTGGCCGGGCCGGAGGGACGCGATTCGCGCGGCGGGGACGTACACGGCCAGCCACACCTCGTCCAGTTTCGAAACGGTGAGAAGGGGCGCGCCCGGCGTGACGTATTCGCCCTCCTCGCGGATCCGGGCGGTCACGATGCCGTCCACGGGGGAGAAAATCACGCAATCGGCGAGGGCGTTTTCCGCCAGGGACAGACGCGCCTTCGCCTGATCCCGGAGGGCCTCCGCCATCCGGATTTCCTCCACCCGGTTGCCGTGGATGAGGCGTGAGAGGGTCTGGCCGGCGGCGGCGAGCGCGGCCCCGGTCCGGTCGGACGCGGCCGTGGCGTCATCCAGCTGTTTGGTTGTCGCGCTTCCGCCCTGATGGAGGGCCTTGATGCGATGGAGGTCCGCGGCGGCGGCGACGGCGGCGGCCTTCATCTGGCGTTCCTCCTCCCGGGCGCGGGCGATGTCCTCTTCACGCGCCCCGGCCGCAAGAAGGGCATACTGGGCCCCGGCGTGGGCGAGGGCGGCCTTCGCCTCGTCCCGGCGGAGGATGTAATCGGCGGGATCGAGTTCGGCGACGGGATCATTTTTATGAAGGATCGCGCCCTCGCGGAAATCCAGTTTCCGGATGCGTCCCGGCACCCGCGGGGCGACCTGCACCTGGATGCATTCGATGGTGCCGGAGCCGTCGGGCGTTTCCCCCCGGCGGCCGCACCCGGCCGATGCCAGAAGCGCCAGAATCACCGGGAACATGAAACCGTTAAATCGAAGTCCGCTCATCCTGAGCTTATGGAACATGGGGGGGCTCCGTTTCGTTGGGGGACGGGGTGGCGGATAACCCGCGTTCCAGAAAATCCGCGAGCAGGGCCCGGCGGGCGGCGGGGTCGGGTACCGGGGGCAGAGGGACGCTTCCGGCGAGTTCCCCGGCGAGATTGGCCATCTCGAGACTGAAAATGGAGGCGCCGAGGATGGACCACCACAGGAAAAGCGGGTGGCCGGGGCGGATTTCGCCCCGTTCCTGACCTTCCCGGAGGACGTCGAGGGGGACGAGGGATTTCCGGCCCTCGATGAATTTCCGCAGGGCCTTGAGGAACCGGTCCTGGTGCATGCTGATGGCGACGAGAATGAGTCGGAACCTCTCCGGGTGCGCCTCGTGGTAGGACGCGATGCCCGCGGCGAGGAATTCGATCCGTTCCCGCGCCGAGGAAAATTCCCGCGGACGGCGTTCGAGAGAGTCCAGGAATTCCGAGAGGACATGCCGGAGGGCCTCGTTGAAGAGGGTGTCTTTGTCTTCAAAATAGTAATACAGAAGGGCGCTGTTCACCCCCGCCGCCCGGCCGACCTTCTGGATGGTGGCGCCTTTCAGCCCGTGGGCGGCGAAAATCCCGATGGCCGCGTTCAGAATCTTCTTTCGTGTGAGGGAATCGGTTCTGGCCATAGAGGTTAATTGAATGATTTAATTATGTGATTAATATACCCCGTAGCCTTCTTTTTGTCAATGGGCGATTGATGCCGATGGATATAATGATCGGGTGCACAGTATAATTATCCGCAAAAAGCGCGTGGGTCACGAGGCGAGTCCAAACGATTTTGCGAGCGTTACTTAATGATGCAAGGTGAAGCCGGCTAGGATTTTTTTCGGCATGATGCCGGACTTTGGAACATGCAAACTGCATCCGGACATGTCTGTTGGTGTGCCGGTGAGTTTTTTATACGATAGAGGAAAGGGAGGGGATATGGCCTGGAACTCGGCACGCGGTAACCACATTGCTGCCATCATACGGTTACTACTTCTTGATGTTCCAGGTGCGGCGTCCGGCTTCCTCTTCTGGTACATAGTCTCGCCGCGTGTTTGGTCGGCACTGCAACCTCTGCCAGTCTACTATCGCGTTGCTGTGGTCACCCTCGTCAGTATGTTGATGTGTGGAGCGATGTGTGGGACGGGACTATGGGTTATCGCCCGCACACGCGAAACATCACGCCGCCTCTCGGAACTACGAGCGCTCGAATCGTTGGAGCCGGAAGAGATCACAGAGAATTCTCGCGCTGTCGACGTTGCCCTGCGTTGCATACCCGATAGCGAAGGTGTTGGGCGGATCTACAAGTTAGCGGACAGACTGGCGTTGGAATGGTCACCCGACGCGGTGTATCTCAGATCAGTCCTCTGGCTCGTTGTCAGGAATGGACAGGCGGCACTGAAAGCGAGTCTGGACTACTCGTCTCGCCTTCGTGGTGAGACTCACACCATCAGTTTCCCGGATTCGCGCCACACGTCGCCGGGCGAAACTCGGCAAGGGCCTGGTTACTCAGGGCGCATCACTGAAGTCAAAGCATGGGATTCCGGATGGCGAGTTGTCGTTCAAGCATGCGCGACAGAGATTGCATCCAACATGCAAACCATGCTCTTTATCCATGTGGATGCGAAATGCGACTGTTTGACCTTCGATTTCATGGCGCACTCCCAAGGGCACTCGTCAGAACGGAAGTTCTTCCTGCGGAACGGAGTTCTAACTGAGGCTGGGCGGGGCGAGGTCTGGCGCTCATCAGTCGCGTAGATCTCCGGATAGATCCCGGGGTAGATCCCGGGGACATAATACCGAATGGAAAGGCGGCAGGAAAGGCTCGAAAAATCCAAATTTGCCGGAGGCGTTATGGCATCTCATGAACGGCGGAATGATCTGGTGGAAAAACTCCGGAAAGAGTTGCGGGGGGCGGGCGGGGAAATTCGCCAATACCTGTATGAATTGATCCGGGCGGAAACGGTAAGCCCTCCGGGAAATGAGCACCGGGCGGCGGCCGTGGTGGCCAAGTATTTGGACCGGTGGAAGGTTCCCTACCGGACATACGAGAAGATCCCCGGCCGGACCAATCTCGTGGCCCGTGTGGGTTCCCGGCGGGGCCCGAAACTGGCCGTCGTCTGCCACACGGACGTGGTCCCGGCGGGGCACGGGTGGCGGCGCGATCCCTTCACCCCCTGGATGGAGAAGGGGCGTGTTTTCGGTCGCGGGGCCTGCGACAACAAGGGGCAACTCGCCGCGATTCTGGCGCTTCTCCGGCGTCTCAAGCTCGCGGAGACGTCTCTCCCCGGGGAATTCATCCTGGTGTGCGCGGCGGATGAGGAATGCGGTTCCTCCTTCGGCATGGTGTATCTCCTGGAGAAGGGGTTTTTTAAAGCCGACGCGGCCATCATCCCCGACATCGGCCACAACATGAAGGCCGTGAGCATCGCGGAAAAGGGGCTTCTGGACATCCGGGTCACCGCGCATGGCCGGCAGGCGCACGGCTCCGCCCCGCATCTGGGGGTAAGCGCCATCTGGGGGATTCATGATTTCCTGGCGGAAATTCGCGCCCATCCCCTCAAGGCCCGCGGTCATTCGTTATTGTCGCCGCCCACCTGCAACGTGGGCGTCATTCGGGGGGGGGATGCGGCCAACATGGTCCCGGCGCAGTGTGACGTGGTGCTCAATATCCGCTACCTTCCCTCCCAGACGGCCCGAGGCATCCTGGCGGAAATGAGGCGTCACGCGCGGAAGGCCGCCCGCCGGACGAAGGGCGTCCGCTTTGATCTGACGATGGAGACGGATCTTCCCCCGGTCGCCCTGCCGGCGTCGTCGCCCGTCGTGCGGGTGATCCGGGATTCCTCCCGCCGCGTCCTGGGCCGGGAGCCGCGTCTCATCGGTCTTTCCGGGACCACCGTCGCGAAGCAATTTATGGAACACGGGATTCCCGCGGTGGGGTTCTCGCCCGGCGACGCCAGCGCGGCCCATGTCGCCAACGAATCCGTTTCCCTTGACGAACTGGTCCGATTCGCCGCGGTGATGGGGGACGCGGCGGTTGCGTTCCTTGGCGGGAAATGACGAAGCATCGCCATCATCGCGTTCTTCTCGTTCTCGCGACGGGATTCTCCGTCGCCCTGGCGGCATTTTCCCTGGGCCGAACGGACCACATTCAATCCATCGAAAACCGGAGTTACGACTGGCGTTGCCGCAACATGGCCCCGCCGGAGAGGCCTGCGGACGCGGTCCTTGTCCTGATTGACGAGGACACGATGGCGTATTTCGGGGGGGAGCCATTCAAGTACCGCTGGCCGTTTCCCCGGGACGTCTATGTTCCCGTCCTGAAGTATCTCAAGCACGCCGGCGCCGCGGCCGTCGGGATGGATATTTTGTTCCCGGAACAGGACGAATTCGACCCGACGTTTGCCGCGGGGCTTTCGGCCTCCGGAAATGTGACGCTTTCCTTTCTGGCGGCAGGTCCCGAGATGACGAAAGGAACCGCCGCCGAGCCGGAATGGATGATTCCGGTGACCGGCCGCATCGGGGGGAAAGAGGTTCCGGGAGTCTACCTGCCGGTTCCCGAGCTTCGAAAAAACTGCCGGTCGGGGGGGCTGGTCAATTGGGAGCAGGACGGGGATGGCGTCAAGCGTTGGGTGTCCCTTCTCCGGCCCTGCGGTCCGAATCGCGCCTACCCGACTCTGGGGTTCCGCCTGTTTCTGGATGTCGAACGGGTCGCGGGCGTGGTGGTGGAAAACGGGCGGGTCGCCGCCGGTGACGCGCGAATTCCCGTGGACGGTGAAGGCCGCCATCTCATCCGGTGGCGGCGGACGTTCGACTGGGGCTCATTTTCGGATTTGTATCAATGCGGCCGCTGTCTGGAGGAGAACAAGCCGCCCCCCCGGGGCGCCGACCCGTCGGTGTTCGCGAGGAAGGCCGTCTTTATCGGCGCCATTGCGGCCGGGACGTGCGAAGTGAGGGCGTCGCCGCTCCGGGGGAATGATTACGGCGTGAGGATGCACGCATCCCTGTACGATTCGCTCCGCTCCCGCGATCTTCTCCGCAAGGCGGGAACCGTTACGAACACAATGTTGATTTTTGTTTTCGTGGCGGCCGTGGCATCGGCGGCGGTTCTTCTTCCCGGCATGGCCTGGCAGATGTCCGTCTCCGCGGGCATCGGCATTGTCTACCTGGCGCTTGTCGCGGGGTTGTTCCGGTTTCATGGGATGTGGGTGGACTTTGTCGCGCCGGTGATCGGGATGGCCGTCGCGTTCACCGCGGGCAGTGTCATCAACTACATGACGGAAGGACGGGCGCGCCGCCAGGTCCGCCGGGCCTTCCAGCAGTATCTCGCACCGGAACTCGTCGAGGCGCTGGCGAGGGACCCTTCGAAACTTGTGCTCGGCGGGGAAAAACGGGTCATCACGGCGTTCTTTTCGGACATCGCGGGATTCACCACCATTTCGGAGACCATGTCCTCCCACGAACTTGTGGAATTCATCAACGAATACCTGACGTTGCTCACGGACGTCATCATGGCCGAGGGCGGTTACGTGGACAAGTACGAGGGGGATGCTATAATCGCCATGTTCAACGCCCCGGTGGAGGAGCCGGATCATGCGCTCCGGGCCTGCCGGGCGGCGCTCCGGTGCCAGAGCGTCCTGGCGGAGGCGGAGAGCGCCTGGAAGGCGCGGAACCTGCCGCCGCTCGTCACGCGCATCGGGTTGAATTCGGGCGATGTGGTGGTCGGGAACATGGGGTCCTCGCGCCGATTCAACTATACGATGATGGGGGACACGGTGAATCTCGCGTCGCGCCTCGAAGGGGCGAACAAGACTTACGGAACGCGGATCATTCTGGGGGATGAGACGCGGCGCCTGGCCGGGGAGGGCATCGTGGCCCGGGAACTGGATCTTCTCCGGGTGAAGGGCAAGAAACAACCCGTTCGGGTATTTGAACTGGTGGGGTTGCGCGGCGAAGTGTCCCCGGAGGAAACCGCCCGCATCGCGACATTCGAGGTGGGATTGGCGCATTATCGGGCCGGACTCTGGGATGAGGCGGATGCGGCGTTCCGGGAGGCGCTGGCGGCGAATCCGGACGACCGGCCTTCCGCGGTCTATCGCCAGCGTGTGGCCGCCTGCCGTGCGAATCCGCCGGCGGCGGGATGGGACGGGGTTTTCGAGATGACGGGCAAATAAGGAGGGACATGGCCATGAAGGGTGCGTTCGGAAGGGGAAACCGCAGCGTCTGGGTGGTGGCGGGGGCGGTCCTGCTGGCGTCCGTGGCGATTGCCGCGGCGAAGACGGTGTATGTGACGTCATCCATCGCCAAGGTCCGGGAGAAGGCGGTATCGGGAAGCCCCGTGCTCGCCACCCCGGCCCCGGGGGACTCGCTCGAGGTCCTGGCCGAGGAGAAGGGGTTTCTCCAGGTGAAACTCAAGGACGGGCGCGCCGGGTGGATTTCCGGGGTGTTCGTGGGGGAAGAGAAACCCAAGTCGGAGGTGAGGGACGGGTTTATCCAGAAATCCCGCACGGCGGATGGCCGGGAGACCGTCACCTCCGGCGCCGCCCGGGGGCTTTCGGATGAATCGAAGGTGTACGCAAAAGGGAAAAACAAGGCGGAAAGCGCCGCCGCCGTCGAACGCATGGAGAATGTGACGGTGTCCCCCGAGGCGCTGGAGAAATTCCAACAGGAAGGGAAGATTGGGGAATACCGGGAGGTGAAGCCATGAAGCGCCTCCCCGGATTCGCGATTTTCGTTCTGGTATGTGTCCTGGGATGCCAGGTGATGGATGTGATCCTGGATAACGCGGGTCGCAACGCCGGGATGAGCAATCAGCAGATTGCCTTGACCAAGGGCGCGGTAAAAACGACCGCCGCGGCCATGCCCATCGGAGAGGATGAGGAACGCGCCTACGGCGGGGCCATGGCGGTGATGATCGTGGATCGTTACGGCGGACTTGTCGAGGATCCGGCGCTGGTGGATTATGTCAGCCGGGTGGGGAGGACCGTGTCGTCGTTCTCGGGCCGGCCGGGATTGAAGTATCATTTCGCCATCCTGGCCAGCGATGAGTTGTCGGCATTGTCGGCTCCGGGCGGTTACGTGTTTGTGACACGGGGGCTTGTGAAGGCCATGAAAGATGAGTCGCAACTCGCGGCGGTCCTCGCCCACGAGGTGGGGCACATCGCCCTGAAACATTCCGTGAAGATCATCCATAACACAAAGGTGGCCGGCGAGGCGGGGCGCGCGGCGGTGGATGTGGCGACGGCGAACAAGCCGGATGCCTGGAAGAACGCGGGGGTTTTCCAGAAGTTCATGGATAAATTCATCGAAGATTTTTTCTCGAAGGGGCTTCCGAAGAATTGCGAATTTGAAGCGGATGAGGCGGGGATGACAGTGGCCGCGCGGGTGGGGTATCGGCCGGATTCCCTGCGGGATGTTCTGGCATCGCTTAAAACCGGAAAACCCGGGGCCGGCAACTGGTATTCAAGCACCCACCCGGACATGGCCGAACGCATCCGCCGCCTCGAGGCCCGGACGGCGAAGATGAGTCCGGGCGGTCAGACCTTGGAGGCGCGATACCGGCAGAATGTCCGCATCCAGTAAGAAATCGCCGGCGGAGGGTCGGCGGTACATCAGCATTCACTTCGAGTGTTGCGGGGTGTACCAGCGGGTGTACATCAACCGGACCGGGACCGCCTACGTGGGGTGGTGCCCGAAGTGCGCCCGGCGGGCGGAAATCAAAATCGCCCCCGACGGGACGAGTTGCCGGTTTTTCAAGGCGAAGTAGGGGAGGATCAGCATATCACGGAAGGAGTGCGCATGGGGACGTGGATGCGATTTGGCGAGCGAGCGGCAGTACTTGCGCTGGCGGTGACATTACTGGCCTGCCAGGGGGCGCCACAGGCGCGGACCCCGACCCGACCGGAAACCGCGGATCCCGAAATGGCCGCCGCGGTGAATCGCGAGGTGGCGGCGTTCCGTTCGACGAATCCCGCGGACTGGGAGGAGGCCAAACGCCGTCTCCTGGCGATGGGGGAGCCGGCCATTCCGTACATCACCGCGGAGTTTCGGAAGGGGGATGCCCTGACCGCGACGCTCTGCCGGGATGTCCTCGTGACGGAAGGGGCCCTGGCCGTGCCCGCGCTCCTGGAGGCGCTGGGCGATTCCCACCCAAGAGCCCGGTCCGCCGCGGCCGTGGCGCTGGGACGGATCCGGGACGAGCGCGCGGTGGAGCCGCTCGTCCGGGTGCTTCGCGGCGATCGCGCGCCCGTGGTGAGGGCCGCCGCGGCCCGTTCCCTCGGGGAGATCGGCGACATCACGGCATCCCCCGCCCTGGTGGACGGCGTGGGGGATCGCGACGAACAGGTCCGATCCCATTGCGTTCGAAGTCTGCGGCAGTTCTCCGGAAAGCCCTACGGCACGGATCAGGACCTCTGGCGGAAGTGGTGGAATTCGGCGAAACCAAAATCGTGACACGGTGGCATCATGGATGAATGGGATATCAAGCGCAGCGGCGGGGCGTGCGTCTCCTGCCAGGGGGCTTTCGCCGAGGGGCAGGAGTTTTACTCGGCTTTGCACGACCAGGGCAGCGCATTCCGACGGGAGGATTTCTGCGCCGCCTGCTGGGAAAAGTGGACGGAGCGTCCGTTTTCATTCTGGAAAACGCGCCGGCCCGTCAGCCGGGAGGAGAAGAAGGTCATTGACAACGCGGCGCTCCGCGAGATTTTCTGCCAGCTTGAGGGGGCGGAGGATCTTCGCAAGCGCCAGTTCCGGTATCTGCTGGGGCTTCTCCTGGTGCGGCGCAAGGCCTTCCGCCTGCGGAGCATGGACCGTTCCGGCGGCGCCGAGGTCATGGTCCTGCTGGAGATGCGCAGCCGCAGCATACTGAGGCTCGAGCGGCCGCCCATGTCGGCCGGGGATATCGCGGGGCTCACCGGCGAGATTGACAGGCTTTTCGGGATTCAGAGCGGCGAGGAGATTTCGGCCTCATCGCCGGTCGGGGAGGGGGCGTCTCCCGGGGAAACGACACCCGCGGGATAGGGGGCGCGCGCCGCGACCGCGGCGAGAACATCGCGGGCCCCTGCGTGCAGGAGCGCGCGGGCGCACGCGTCCGCCGTCGCGCCGGTGGTGAGGACGTCGTCCACGAGGATTACGACCCGGCCGCGGACGGCCGCCGGTCGGCGCACCGCGAAGGCGCCCGTCACGTTTTCGATCCGTCCGGCGCGGGACAGACGTGTCTGAAGGGCGACTCGGCGGCGGAGGGCGAGGATACGTTGACGCAGGGGAATATCCAGCCGTTGCGCGACCGCCTTCGCCAGGATTTCCGGCGGATGGCATCCCCGCCGGAGCCGGCGCGTCCAGAGTGTTGGAACGACGGTGACAAGTCCGGCGGCGCGAAACCGCCCGTCCCGGATGGCGATGTCCGCGAGCCGTTCCCCGAGAAATCGGGCCGCGGGGGGCGACGGTCGGAATTTCATGCGGTGAACGAGGGTTCGGAGGCCTCCCTCGTGGCGGCCGAGGGCGATCGCCGCCGAGAAGACATGCGGGTGGGATCGGCAGGCGGGGCAGGTTTCTTCAGGCGGAAGGCCGGGGCCCATGCGATCGCCGCAGGACGGGCAGGCGGGTGCCGTGCCGTCGGGAAGCGTCCCCGCGCAGGAGTCGCACACTCCCGCCCCACATCCGATCAGGGGCGGGGGGCGTCCTCCGGGAATGTCGGGACGGTTCGCCCGGCCGATCCGGAACGGCCGACCGCAGAGCATGCAGGCATTCGGAAAAAGGAGCTCGAGGAGGGCGTGTCGCGTGACACCCGCCATTCCGGTTGAATCGGTGTCGTCCGCCATGAAAAATTACCCGTGAAAATCCTTCAGAATTACATCATCGGCGAGATTCTAGCGAAATTTCTCCTGACGGCCACCGTATTCACGGGGATCGTCTTTGTCGGGGGCTCCTTCAAGCTTCTCTCGCAGGACGTCCCGTTCGTCCATTTGATGAGCTTCCTGCCGTTTCTGGTTCCCAGCGTTCTGTCCTACACCCTTCCCCTTGCGTCGCTCACGGCCGCGCTCCTGGCCTACGGGCGTCTTTCCGCGGACAACGAGGTGCTGGCGGCCAAGGCCTGTGGCGTGTCGCCGCGGGGGCTGGTTCTTCCGGTGATGCTTTTCGGGCTTATGACCAGTATGCTGGGGTTTGTCATCAACGACCAGGTCGCCCCCTTCTGCCGGGAGCGGGTGGAACATCAACTGCGGGCCTCGCGTCAGAGCCTCGTGACGTTCCAGCTTCTTCTCGGACGGACCATGGCGGAATTCCCGGGGTTCAAGCTGTGGGCCGGGTCATGCCGCGACCGCATTCTCGACGATGTCGAGATCTACCGGACGACGGGAAGCACCGGCGGCGATCTGATCATGGCCCGGCAGGGCGAGGTGTTGCGGGAATCCAGCGATGAGCGTCTTCGGATCGAACTCCTCGACGGGAATATCCTCACCTGGCCCGAGGAGGGACGGGGGGAATCCGTCGGCTCCATCGCCTTCACCCGGTACCGATTGGAGATTCCCCTCACCAGCGGGGAGACGCGAGAGACCGCCAAGCGCCTGTCGGAGATGACCATCGGGGAACTATGGGATGGTTTTCCCCTCTGGCGTCCTTTCGAAGTGCTGACGCATATTCATAAAAAAATCGCGATGTCCTTTTCGTCCCTGGCCCTCGTCATTCTCGGGGCGGCTCTTGGCATTGCGGTTCGCAAGGAAAGCAAACTGGTGGGCTTCGGTGTGGGTTTGTTCGTGGGTCTCGTGGTGTATTATCCCCTGCTTCTTTTCGGGAACGCGATGGGCATGACCGGGACGGTGCCGCCGTGGATGGCGCTCTGGATGCCGAACATCCTGGTGGGGGGGCTCGGGGTATTTCTCATATACCGGGCGGCATGGCGATGAAAACGATGTTGACGCGATTGGATCGGTATGTCCTGCGATCCTTTGTGATGCCGTTCGGCATGTGCCTGGCGGCGTTCGCGGGCCTCTATGTCGTCATCGACGCGTTTGACAAGCTCGATGAGTTCATGAAACGCAATCTCCTGGAGATTTATCCGGACATCTTCCGGTATTACCTGTATATGCTACCTTCCCTTTTCCGGGAGCTCGTTCCGGCATCGTCGCTGGTCGCGGCCATGTTCACGCTTGCGAACCTGTCCCGGCAGAATGAGATTTTGGCGATGAAGGTGGCGGGCCTCCGCGTTCAGCGCATCTACATGCCCCTTGTGGGGGTGTCCGTTGTCCTGGCGGCCGTTCTCTGGGTCGACACGGAAATCGTCGTGCCGCGGGCGGCCCCCCGGTTCTTCGCGGCGCTCCGCCAGGTGAGGACGCTCAATTTCCTGGCGAACGAAACATGGATCGCCGATCGGCTGTTTGTGGAACAGGGGAGTCATCGCATCCTTTTCCGGAGGTACAACGCCCCGAAACAGACCATGTATCAGATCATGGTGACACTGGATGGGGAGGCGGGCAAATCGGTCATCCACGCCGAGACGGCCGTCTGGCATGACGCGGGCGGGCGCCAGGGCTGGCTTCTCCGGAAGTGCCGCATCAAGCAAGGGGAGGTGGACGGGGCGGTAATCCGGGAAAGGGACGAATATTTTGTGGAGTCCTCCATCACCCCCGAGGTGGTGGTGAGTGAAGCCATGAAGCCGATGTTCATGTCGTCCGGAGCCCTGCGCAAGGCGATCCGGGAGAATCCCGGGCTTCACGAACTCGCGGTGGAAGAGGCGCTCCGAAAGGCCTGCCCGTTTTCGGCGTTGGTGCTTCTCCTGCTGGGCATACCCTTCATCGAACGCCAGCAACGTCGGGGCCAGGGGATCTATCGGGGGTTCGGACTCTGTCTCGTGTTGTCCTTCGGGTACTACACGACGGGATACATCTTTCAGGGAATGGGCGCCCAGGCCATCGTGGGGCCGGTAGTGGCTGCCTGGAGTCCGATCTTCATCTTCGGCGCCATCGGCGCCGTCCTCTACGGAACGATGAGGGCGTGAGTCACCGTTAATATTCTGTGAGATGCGAGGGGCCTGTGGCGGTTGGGAGTCTTACGGTCGCAGATACTTCAACCATGCGCTCTTGCGGGGAGCGGCGGGTTTCCGATCATACCAGCGTTGGAGCGCCGCCAGATCCTTGAGGGCGGCGGCGGCGCCCTTCGGCCGTCGGTTCTGTTCCGGAATGACAAAGCGCCGGAGGAGCGAACGCAAAGGATCCGGGTGCGGGCCCTGGGGATCGGAGGCTTTCGGATTTTCAGGCAGAAGTTTCAGGAAGATGGTCCCCAGCGAAAAGAGGTCGGAGCGGGGGGCCGTGGGTTCCCCCCGGGCCACCTCGGGGGCGGTCCAGGGATCGGGGGGGGTATCCCTGAGTTGCTTGCGGAACGCCCCGCCGATACCGAGGTCGCCGATTTTCACCGTGTCGCCCTCGCCGACAAGCAGGTTTGACGGCTTGAGGTTGCCGTGCAGGACGCTCTTCGACTCGGCAAACTCGAGCCCCAGGAGAACATGGCGGAGCATCACCAGGAGTTTGGGCACGGGGAGTCCCGTGCCGTCGCAGAAGAGGTTCCGCAGGCTCCCTCCCGGCATGAATTCCATGGCGAAGTAGTGGAGATCTCCCTCGCTTCCAAAATCATGAACGGCGACGATGTGGGGATGGTTGAGCTGGGCGGCCATCTTGGCGTCGTTCCGGAAAATCTCGACGTGGGCCGCATCCCGGGCCAGGGCGGGATGGAGGATTTTCAGGGCGACGTCGCGTTCCATGGACATCTGCCGGACCTTGTAGACGAGACCGCTCGTTCCGCGGCCGAGACGGCTGTCCACCCGGAAGTTCTGGGCGACGACCTTCGCGACAAGGGGATCCCCGGCGGGGTCGTCGTCCTGGAGGACGAGGACGGTTTCCCCGATCTCGATGCGGTCGCCGGGATCGAGTCGCACGGCGGTGGCGGCGCGGCCGTTCACCAGTGTCTTGTTGCGGCTCCCCTGGTCGTGGAGGAAGATTCCCCCCGGATGCACGTTCAGAACGCAGTGTTTCCGCGAGGAGAATCGGTCGGAAAGGCGCACGGCGGCCGACGGATCGCGTCCCAGGACGACCGATCCCTCTTCGGGGAGGGGATAGGTCTTTCCCTTTTCGGGGCCTTTTTCGGCGAAAAGCAACGGCATAAAATCCCTTGAAAGCCCGAAGGCGACCGATACGATACAACTCGTGAATTCTACCAGAACTTTCGCGTTTGTCACCGTCCTGTTGGCGTTTCTGTCTCCGGCGGCGGCCCTGGCCGGCGAAGGGGGCGGCGCGCCCGACCTTCCCCTGCCGAGCGTTCTGCCGTTTGTCCTTCTGCTCGCCTGCATCGCCGTCCTGCCGCTGGTCGTCCCTCATTGGTGGGAAAAGAACGGCAACAAGGCCATCGTGAGCGCGGCGATGGGGGTGCCGCTGGCGATCTGGCTCGTCGCCGCCTACGGTCATGTCGGGGCCCACGAATTGTTCATCGCGGGAAAGGATTACGCCTCGTTTATCGCCCTTCTGGGGGCGCTCTTCGTCATTTCGGGCGGTATTTACATCAAGGGATCGCTTGCGGGCACGCCGCTGTCGAACACGGCAATCCTCGGCATCGGGGCGATTCTGGCCAATGTCATCGGGACGACCGGGGCCTCCATGGTGCTCATCCGGCCGTTTCTGCGGGCGAATGAACGCAGGATGCGGAAGTCTCATGCGGTCATATTTTTCATATTCGTGGTTTCCAATTGCGGGGGATTGTTGACCCCGCTGGGGGATCCGCCGCTTTTCCTCGGGTTTCTGAAGGGTGTTCCCTTCGAATGGACGTTGCGGCTTTGGAGGCAGTGGCTGTTCATGAACGGCGCGCTTCTGGTTGTTTTCAACCTGGTGGATCAGTACATGCTCGATCGCGAGGAGAAGGAGCGCGAGGGATCCCAACTCGAGGAGGTCATGGTCCACGAACCCCTGCGTCTCCGGGGTTGGCACAATTTGTTCTTTCTCGGGGGCGTGGTCCTCGTCGTCCTGGGCAAGGGGCAGGGGTGGGGGATGGGCGGCGACGAATGGCCCTTCGGGCTTCAGGAGGGTCTCATGGCGGCGCTCGCCGTCGCGGCGTATGCCTCGACGCGGACGGAGATTCGTTCCAGCAACCGTTTTTCGTTCGCGCCCATCGTGGAAGTGGCGGTGCTCTTCGCCGGGATTTTCGTGACCATGGTGGCGCCGCTTTTGATTCTCAATAAATTGGGGCAGACGAAAGCCCTTGTCATAACCCAGTCCTGGCATATTCACATCAACGTCACCCAGCCCTGGCAGTTTTTCTGGGCGGCCGGGGCCCTGTCGAGTTTTCTCGATAACGCCCCGACCTACATGACATTCGCCGCGACCGCCTGCGGGACGCAGGGGGTGGGCGTGGAGGGAAGCCGTTATCTCGCCGATTTCCTGGCCAGGGGGTCCGAGGCCGCGATGCTCCTTGCCGCCGTGTCCTGCGGGGCCGTTTTCATGGGGGCCAACACCTATATCGGGAACGGGCCGAATTTCATGGTGAAGGCCATCGCCGAGGAGTCGGGGGTGAAGATGCCCTCCTTCTTCGGCTACATGGCCTGGAGTGTCGGTATTCTCATTCCTCTCTTCGTGGTCTGCACGTTCATATTCTTCGTCTGAGGTTACGGATGACCGGATGTGCGCGCATGGCGGGGGTACCGGTTCTTGCGGCATTCCTCGTCGCCATTTTCGCCTGCGTCGAAGTCCCCATGACCGGTCGGAAGCAGTTGCTTCTCACGACGGAAAGCGAGGAGGCGAGTCTCGGCGCCGATGCCTTCAAGGAGGTTTTGGCAAAAGAAACGGTGACCAGGAACGTTTCCCATGCCGCGCTCGTGACCCGGGTGGGCCAGCGCATCGCGGCCGTCACGGGCAAGAATTATGCCTGGGATTTCAAGGTGATTGATTCCAAAACGGAGAATGCCTTTTGTCTGCCGGGCGGCAAGGTGGCTTTTTACGAGGGGATTCTTCCGGCGTGCGAAACCGAGGCCGGCGTTGCCGTCGTCATGGGGCACGAAGTGGCCCATGCCACGGCGCGGCACGGCGGCGAACGGATGAGCCAGGGCATCCTCGCCGGGGGGCTGACGATGGCGCTCGGCGAGGTTCTCAAGGCGAAGGGTGTCAGTCCCACCCGAACCAACATTGCGATGGGCGCCTTCGGCCTTGGGGCGCAGCTCGGGGTGCTTCTGCCCTACAGCCGCAAGCATGAGATGGAGGCCGACTACATCGGCACCATGTACATGGCGCAGGCCGGTTACGATCCGGAGGAGGCGCCGCGGTTCTGGGAGCGATTCGCGGCCAAACACAAGGGCGCGCAGATGCCGGCCTTTCTCTCCACGCATCCCAATGACGGGATCCGGGCGGCCAAGCTCCGTGAGAACCTGCCGAGGGCGAAGGACGAATATGCCAAATCGCCCGCGAGGCACGGCCTCGGTGAGAAAATTGACAAATAATCCGAAACGTCCCGTTCGCCGCCGGAACGGCGTTTTCCGTTCCCTGTTCCGCCAGGCCGGATGGATCCCCTTCGCCTCCTGACCCTCTCCCCGCTTCCCGAACAGACGCTCGCCAATGTTCTGGCGAACCTCGCGCCCGGGGATTTTCTGGTCGTCCAGGTGAAGGAATCGCTCGGAGGGGGGCAATATCGCCTGATTCTGGGGGGGATGCCGATCGTGGCGGAGTCCCCGATCCTCTTGACGGAGGGCGCAGTCCTGCGTCTGGAGGTCCGCGAAACAGCGCCGCGCACACTTTTGGCGATTCTCCCTCCGGGGGCGGAAATCCCGGCGGAGTCCGGTTCGGGGCCATCCCCGGTCCCCGCGCCGGTGAGAATCCCGATGGAGGCGCTACCTTCGGATATTTCCGCGGATGTGCGGCAATCCCTGGAGGCGTTCGCGGACTCCGCGCGGGGAAAGATTCCCCTCAACGATCGGACGATGGCCGTGGCGGCGCTGTTTCTCGAAAACGGCATCCGTCCGGAACCGGAATTGGTGTCGTCCATCGTCTCGCGTGTGTTTCCTCCCGATTCCCCGGCTCCGACGGCATTTTCGGCGCTCGCGGAATCCCCGGCCGCCGGGGGGGGCGGGGCTTTCGTCGCGGATCCGGTTTTCCGGGAATCCGCCGCGGCGATGCTCGCCGTGATGCGGACTGCCTTGGACGCTCCGGCCGCCCTGTCCGTCACCGCGCGGTCCGCGGCGGTCACCCTGCTGCGCGAAATCCTGGCATCGCGGCCGGAACTCGTGGCGCTCGACGCGCTCATCGGCCGGTTGGAAGGGGCAGGCGGTGAAATCCCCGTTGCGGAACGGGAGATTGTCCTGCGACAGGCGCGGGAAACGGCGGCGCTGATTCGTCAGACGATGCCCGGCGCGGCGTCGGCATCCCTCCTCGAGGAGGCCATCCTGACCGGAAATCCCCGTACCGTGATGGAGGCGGCTCGGCGGGAGGAGTCCGCGTTGCTGGCGCGGCTTCCGGAGACCTCCGAGTTTCGCCAGGTCTTTCAATCCCTGAACGCCCCCGAGAGGCAGGCATCCATCGAGTTTCTGAATGCGCTGGGCCGCACGGCGCCCCACCCGTTTTTCTACGCCGAATTTCTTCTTCCCGCGGGCCGCGGGGCCGTCCCGGTGAAATTCAAGGCCTCGTTCCGCCGCCGCCCGGGCCGCAAGGCGTCTCTCCAGGTCGAGCACATCCTGATTGACCTTGTCCTTTCCCGGATTTCCCGGGTGGTGGGGGAACTCACCGTGCGCGACCGGCATCTCGACGTCGTGTTCTGGCTGGAGACGCCGGAGGCCCAACGGCTTTTCGAGGAATACAAAACGGAGGTTGAGGTATCCCTGAAAGGAATCGGATTTGAGGCCACCGCGTCGCTCCGATCCGATCGTCGTCCGCGCCACCCGCTCCTGGAGGGCTGGCCGGAGTTCACCCTGGAGGACGGGGGATTGGACATCATCGCATGAAGAATGAACACCGCCCTGATACGGGGGCTTTCCCCCCGGTTTCCGAACGGCAGGTGGCCGTCGCGCTGGCCTATGACGCCGACTCGCCCGCGCCGCATGTCGCCGCCAAGGGATGGGGGGAGATGGCCCGGGAAATTCTCCGGGTGGCCGAGGCGCACGGGGTCCCCGTCCGGGAGGATCGCGACCTGGCCGCCGTCCTTTCGAAACTTTCCCTGGGCCAGCAGATTCCCGAGGAACTCTACCGCGCGGTGGCCGAGGTGCTGGCGTTCATTTATCGCATGAACAACAAGGCGGGAAGCGTGGGAGCGTGAAATGCCGT
Organism: Planctomycetota bacterium; assembly: GCA_043803805.1. Taxonomy (GTDB): domain Bacteria; phylum Planctomycetota; class JAZDJP01; order JAZDJP01; family JAZDJP01; genus JAZDJP01. Next base: position 6,071 of record JAZDJP010000044.1, on the reverse strand, counting down.
CGGCGAGTCAGAGAGTCGCCGAGTCAGATGAAATTCCGAATGGCGAATTACGAATGTCGAATTCGGAATTTCCCACGTCTCGCACCGTGAAATCAAGGACTGACGGACGACACTATGGAATCAATGCCAGGGAATGTTCGTCTCCATCCGCAATCGCCGTTACCCCCTCATGACGGCATGACCGCATGACGTTTTTCCGTGAGCGACAGCAGCCGGTTTCATTTCCGGGGAGCCCCGGTTATAATAGCCGTTTCGTTTCCCGGGATTGATTCATGACTCCCCTCATGCAGCAGTATCAGCGCATCAAATCAAAGTGCCCCGACGCCATCCTCTTTTTCCATCTCGGCGACTTCTATGAGATGTTTCATGACGACGCCGTGACGGCGTCCAAAGTCCTGGGGCTTACGCTCACCTCGCGGCAGAAGGGGGAGGGGGCGATCCCCATGGCCGGCGTCCCGTGCCACGCGATGGACGGATACCTGCGCCGGCTTGTGCAGGCCGGTCACAAGGTGGCCATCTGCGAGCAGATGCAGGAGCCGGGACCCGGGGTTGATCTCGTGGAACGGGACATCACCCGCATCGTGACGCCGGGGACAATCACGGAGCCCGCGGCGCTCGACGCCCGGAAGCCGAATCACCTGCTGGCCGTTCTGCCGGCCGACGGGCGCGACGCCACGCCATCGGGGATGGCCTGGGTGGATCTTTCGACGGGGGCCTTCGAGGTGGGCGAGGCGCCGCCGGCGGAGATTCCCGGCGCCGCGGGACGCATCGCCCCCGTGGAGTGCCTTCTTCCGGAGGAGGCGTCGGCGCTCGGCGACATTCTCCGGAAACACTTCCCCTGCCGGATCACGCTTCTGCCGGCCTGGCACTTCGGGCGGGATACCGCCCGGAAACGCCTCCACGAACACTTCAAGGTCAAAAGTCTCGACGGATTCGGCTGCGCAGGCCTCACGACGGCGCTTTCGGCGGCCGGAGCGCTTTTGTATTATTTGCAGGAGACCCAGCGCGGCAACCTGCCCCATATCAACCGGATCGTGCGCCGCCGCGATGACGACACGATGGTCATTGACCGGAGCACGCGGCACGCCCTGGAACTTCTCGAGACGGCGCGGACGGGGGAGCGGCAGGGGAGTCTTCTGGCGGTCCTCGACTTCACGCTGACACCGATGGGGGGGCGTCTCCTCCGGGAGCGCATCACGGCGCCATTCCGGCATCTCACGGACATCACGGCCCGGCAGGAGGCCGTGGAGGAACTCGTGCGGGGGGAGCCGTTCCGGGCCCGTATTCGCGACGAGGCCCTGCGCCCCATCCAGGACCTGGAGCGTCTGGCCATGCGCATCGCGTGCGGGCGAGCCGGTCCCAAGGACCTCGCGGCGTCCCGGGATTCCTTCGCGGCGCTTCCGGCTCTCAAAACGATCCTCACCGGCGCCGCGTCGGCGCATCTGAAACTTCTGGCGAAGGGGATGGATGACCTTGGCGACCTTCGGAAAACCCTCGAAAAATCCCTGAATGACGATGTCCCTTTCCTGCTCTCCGACGGCAACGTCATCCGGCGGGGGCACGATTCCGAACTCGACGAACTGCGGGACATGGCGACGACGGGCAAGACATGGATCGCTGGCTTCCAACGCCGCGAGATCGAGAGGACGGGAATAGCCACCCTCAAGATCGGGTTCAATCAGGTCTTTGGTTATTACATCGAAATCACACACACCCACCGCGCCAAAATCCCTTCGGACTACACCCGGAAGCAAACCCTTAAGAACGCGGAACGGTACGTCACCCCGGAACTCAAGGAGTACGAGACGAAGGTCCTTTCCGCCGATGAGAAGGCGAAGGCCATCGAGAAACGCCTCTTCGAGGCGCTGAGGGCCGCGCTTGGAAAGGAGACGTCCCGCATCCAGGCCGCGGCGCGGGCGGTCGCCGAGGCGGATGTGACGGCCGCGCTCGCCGAGGCGGCCGCGCGCCACCGCTACATCCGGCCCGTCATGACCGATGAGCCGGTTCTCGACGTGGAGGAGGCCCGCCATCCCGTTCTGGAACAGTTGCTCGCCGGGGAGCCTTTCGTCCCCAACGACATCCGTCTCGACCGGGACTCGTCGCGGACGGTCATCATCACGGGCCCGAACATGGCGGGGAAATCCACCTACATCCGCCAGGCGGCGCTGCTCGTGGTGATGGCCCAGATGGGGGGGTTCGTCCCGGCCAAACGCGCGGTTCTCGGCGTCGCCGACCGGGTCTTCACGCGCATCGGGGCCTCGGACGACCTGGTTCGCGGCCAGAGCACATTCATGGTGGAGATGCTTGAGGCCGCCAACATCATCAACAACGCGACGGAGAAGAGCCTGATCATCCTGGACGAGATCGGCCGGGGAACGAGCACCTACGACGGCGTGAGTCTGGCCTGGGCCATCGCGGAGCACATTCACGAACGCATTCGGGCCCGGACGCTCTTCGCCACGCATTTCCACGAGCTTTCGGATCTCGCCGCCGACCATCCCGGCATCCGGAATGCCAACGTCGCCGTCAAGGAGTGGGGAGATGACATCATATTCCTCCGGAAAATCGAGGATGGGGCGACCGATCGGAGTTACGGGTTGCACGTGGCGCGTCTGGCGGGGGTGCCGCGGGAGGTTCTGGACCGGGCGAAGGCCATCCTGGCCAAACTCGAGGCGTCGGCGCCCGATATCGGGGTGGGAGAGACCCCCGGGCGGGGGAAGGCGTCGGGCCGCCGCGGGAAGATCCCGGGCGTCCAATTTTCCCTCTTCGGCCCGGCGCCCGCGAAGACACACCCGGTCATCGCGGAAATTCTACGGACCGACGTTCATCGCCTCACCCCCCTTCAGGCCATGGCGAAAATCGCCGAATGGCGGGAACGGGCGTCCGGTGAAAAGGGAAAGGGCGCGGAGAACGTGTAATCCTCCGCGCCCTGTTTCCCGCCGATCAATCTCCGGGTTCCCCCGGTTTATTTCTTCTTCGCGAATGTCTGCACCCCCGTGATGGTGACCCCCTGGGGATCCACCGCGGAGTATGTCACCTGCGCCCCGAGTTCCCGCGACAGGAGTTTCGGATCGGGGAATTTGGCGAGGAGTCCCGCCACCTCCGGCGGCGCCATGCCGGTGTTCAGAACGATGGCGATGACTTGTTTCACCATGTCCAGGTTCTGGACGAGGTATTCCCGGCTGGTGTAGCTCACGAGGCCGGCCTCGGACGGAAGGAGTTTCGCCACCGACTTGAAGCCCTCCGTATCGGTGACGGACTTGCCTTCCTTGCCGAAGCGCCGGATCATTTCCTTGGCGTTCTCATCGGAGGCGGCCAGAATCAGGAGCCCGTCCGTCACGGTGAACGTGAACCCGCTGGAACTCTTTTCGCCCTCCGCAACGCCGCGTCCCGCAACGCCGCCTTTTAACTGATGAAGCACGCGGCCCATGTATTCCTTCTCCTCGAAGGGCCACCCGCCCGGGTTCATCTCGTTCACCTTGGCTTGAATGGTCCCGATGAAGCGCTTCAGGGTGTCGGGGTCCTTGAGACGCACCGTCACGTTGAAATTCGGGGATGCAAGGGCCGGCATTCCGCCTCCGGCGGAGGGGGACGGAGGGACGGTTTTCTTCTGGTAAAACACGACCTCGCTCCCGAGCGCGTCGAAGAGATCCTTTTTGAAATTCACTCCAAACTGGGCCTCGAACATCGCGGTGGGATTGATGGCCGGCTGCCCCTCGTCGCCACCCATGCCGGCGCCCATTGTGCCCGCAATGACGTCCTGGAGGCCGGTCCATATCCCGGAGGGGTCCACCTGGAGAATGCTGAACGCCTGGGCATCCTCGGGGATGAATCCGGGATAGGTGACCGTCGCGGACGTCCCGAACAGGTTCCAGAGGAGACCCTTCTTCGCGCCGGCCTGTTCAAGCCGGATTTTGGAGACGACGCCGTCCGGAGTGAACTGGTAGCCGAACGCCACCGCCTCCAGGGAGTTGAGGCCGGTGAAATTCAAGATCATCGGGGCGATCATGGCCGCCGGGCCGGCGTTCTCCTGAGCCATGACCAGCGCGGGTTTGATGATCCGGCCGACATTGACGTATCCCATGACCGGCGCGCCCGCGCCGACATTGTCCCGGAGGCGCCGGTAGGATTCCGCGCCGGCCAGGCCGCCGGCCGAGGCATCGCCTTTTGAGGCCAGAATGACCTGCCGGAGACTTTCCTTGTTCGATGAAACGACGACCGCGGAACCCAGACGCACAAATCCGAATCCGGTGAGGTCGGCAAAGGGGTTCTTGTCATTCCCGTCGGAGCCGGCTTCCGCGGAATCCGGATTTTCGGGATCGGCAGGGGCGGGCTTTTTCGCCTTTTCGTCCGCCTTGTTCTTCTTGCGCGTCTCCTCGGTTTCCTCCAGCCACGTCACGACCGTCCCGCGGAAATCCTCCTCGGTCTTGCGCATCCGTTCCTTTTCGACGCAACTCGTCACCGCTTTCTTGAGGAATGACGCCAGGGCGTCGGATTTCGGGCCGGCATCCACCAGAACGATGACGGCGGGAATTTTGCGCTTGCCGGAGGCGTCCTTGTCGAACTTCTCCAGGTTCCCGACGGCGACGGCCATTTCCCCCTGGAAGAGCCACTCGAAATCCTGGGGTTTGAATTCCGTTCCCGACTCCGCGAGACCCTTGGCGAGGTTGGTGTCCAGGACCTTCTTCATGTCCTCCCAGAAGGCCTTGACGTCCGGTTCGGCCTTCAGGGTTTTGAGCGGTGTCGCGTCCACGGCCTTCCGCAGGGCCGCGACGTCCACGCGGATGAAGATGGAGGCGTCCGCGGGGACCAGTTTTTCGAACGCGAGTTTGGCCGGCGGGGCGTCGCCCGCGAAGACGGACGGCACAAGGACCGCCAGGATGACCGCCAGACAGAAAGAGAGTTTCATGACCACCTCCAGAGATTGGTGATTTTTGGATTATCGTTCATAAATGATGGTTTTCCATCGAAAACCGGCCGTCCGGTCGCATCTCACTTTTTCCGCTTCGACGGCGGCGCCAGGTAGCGGTACCCCGTGTTCGGATTGTCGTTGTCGTAGACGAAAAACTCGCGGTTCTTGAGGAATATCTCCTTCACGATGTTTGCGGGGATGGCGAAGCAAAGGCCCTCGGCGAAGATTTTCATGTTCGTGACGCCGACGACCTCCCCCCGTTCATTGAACAAGGGGCCGCCGCTGTTGCCCGGATTGATGGGCGTGGTGGTCTGGAGGTAGATGGTTCCTTCGCTTTGCCATTGGCGTTTCGTGCTGATGATGCCCTCCGAGACCGTGCGTTCGAGGCCGAGGGGATTCCCGATGGCGAAGACGGGATCCCCGGTCTTCACGGCGTCCGAGTCCCCGAGGAACACCTTGACGAGGGGGGTGTCGCCGATGTCCTCGATTTTGAGAAGGGCGAGATCCAGGAAGGGATTCAGGGCGACGATCCGGATCTTTTCCTTCTTGATGTGTTCGAGTTCCCGTCCGCGTTTCACGAAAATCGTGACGGAGATGTTCTGCTCCTGCTCGACGACGTGGTAGTTCGTGACGACATACCCTTCCTTGTCGTGGATGATGAAGCCGGAGCCGAGCCCGGAGGGGGTGGAGACGAGAACGACCCCCTGGCCGAAGCGTTCCACATGTTTCTTGATGGGGGCGGTCGCGAGATTCGTCGTGAAATAGACGTCATCCCGGAGGGTCTCGGCCCCGGCGGCGTCGGCGGCCTCGGGGGATTTCTCCTTCTCCCGGCGGATGACGGCCTTTTTCGGGACCTCGATGACGGAGAATCCGACGTCAATGTAATAATTGTCGTCGGTTTCCTTCACGATATTTCCCTCGATGACGCGATCTTCCCGGAGGACGAACCGGTCCGCCAATGCGGGGGTCGCCAGGGCCAGAGCGAGGGGGAGGATGAGTGCGGAGCGCCTCATGATTATGTAACCGTTCACGGCCAGAAAAATCCGACGCAGATTTTTCGCCGGCTGGACGATAGTATTCTACATGGAAGTTGCAGCACTTCAACACCTTTCCAAGGAGCAGATGATCGCCCTGGTGGTGGCGCAGGACCGCCAGATCC
>JAZDJP010000043.1:0-46013 GCA_043803805.1 Planctomycetota bacterium | reverse complement strand
TCACCCCGGTTCGCGGCCGTCCGGGACGCTCGCCGGGAACATCCCTGCCGGCAGACGCCCCCCTTGCCGACAGTCATCGCCAAACCCGCTCATCCTGAGCCTGTCGAAGGATGAGCAAGAAGTAACTCCACGGGTGGCGGCTCAGGGAGCGGCTACCGCGGGACGCTCCGCGCTCGCATCCGGCTCGCTTGTCGCTCCACTGTCGCGGCCTTCCCGCCCTCCCTGGCTCCAGGCCGCGACAGAGGCCCGCGCACGCCGCCCCCCGAGCCGCCATTCCCAATTACCATCCATGACATCCTGGACTATAATAATACAAAAAGCAGGACCCCACCCCCGGGGACCCCTCCCCGTCATCCTGATGAAGAACGGGGAGGGGTAACGGACAATGGCGAATGACAAATTTCACAAAGCAACCGGGGAGATGCTGAAAGTGGGACGTTGTCCCTCTACGGGGGACTCATGTCCACGAATGATGGGCAACGAAACCGGACGGGCCGCTACCGGCGTCCCGGATCCCCACGCATGTCAACCCAGATGGGGCTGGTCCATGCCATGCCCGGCCAGGAAAGCGGCTGTTGGGTGACCCGGGCATAGTACATGCACGGGCCCGCCACGACATCCTCGAACGAGACCGCCGCGTCCGTGGACTCCGGCCGGGGGAAGACGGAGGCCACCGGCCGGAAGCCGGCGTCCGTCCCGAACCGGTGCCGCAGGATGTCCACCCGGAGCAGCGTTTCGGTCCCCCACACGTTCAGGCCCCCCCGGAGGCGGTCCCCCTTCGCCCGCTCTCCAACATCCCCCATCCGCAGATCGTCCACGCGGAAGTCAAGGAGGATCCGCTCGCCCGTGGTCGCGTAACACCGGCGGCGGCGCAGAGCCTCAAAAATCCCCTCCCGGTTGAGGCGATCCGCGAAGACGGCGGCAATCCCCCCATGACGGCGCCCCCCCTGGCCGCTGTGCTCGTCCGACGAGGCGATGACCCCCATCCGCCAGCCCCGCACCCAGTAATCCTGGGCGTAGAACGGCCCCGGCACCGACGTGTTGGCCCGGCGTTCCGGGTTGCGCATCCGGTTCCATTCGTAGGAAAGCAGGTGATGAGGCGCATACAACTCGCTCTGCCCATGATGGGAATAGATTTCCATCACCGGCCGAAAGGCGGGATCCAGCCCCCCGACGTCCATGTCCACCGCGCAACCGATTCCGGACGGCTTGAGGTCGCCGAACGCGATGCCGGTGTGATGCGGAATCACCAGGGCGCGGGATGTCCCCGCGGCCCGCACGCGTTCGAAACGGTTTTCCGGAACGGGATTCTTTCCCCCGCCGACGGCGGCGCACCGTTGCAGATCCTCCGGATCCTGAAAGTACACGTTGTGATGCCCGGTGAGTTCCGGCGGGTTGCGCTCGTCAGCGGGAATCGCGACGAAACACCCCGGCCGGTCCGCCTCCGCGATCCACCGCGCGAGAATCCGGTAGCCCTCGGGACCGAGCGATTCCCAATGATCCGCCGCGGCGGCGAAATCCAGCCCGGCCACATCGCGGGCGTAGCCGTAGGGATCCGACCCCTGGCCGTCCATCGAGAGCTTGGTGTGGATATGGATGTCCCCCCAGTACGGCCCCGGCTCGTCGCCCACGCGCATGGCGTTCGACACGGCGTCCCGGAACCGGAATCGGTGGACCCCCGGGGAGGCGACGCGGACCGGAACGCGCGCGGTCCCCGTGAACCGGAGTTGTTCCGCCACCACCGTCCCGTCCTCGAGCGAGAGCCGACCGTTTTCGAACGCCGTGTCCGACGCGTTGTCAAACCGGTCGAGGGAAACGATGAGCACCTCGCACGGCTGACCGGGCCGGGCGAAGGACGGGGCGAGCATCCGAAATGAATCATGGGAACCGGGCCGGACCTCGAGTACAAGGGCCTCCTCCGGCGATTCGCCGTTCACGCGAATCCACACCGTCTCCCGTTCCGCCACGTAGGGGGCGAACGTGTTTCCGTAGAACAGGCGGACAGGCGCCCCGGCGGCGATGCCTCCGCCGGCGAGCACGGCCGTGACCAGGCGTCCGTGCCGCACCTCCCCGTTCGGGCAGGTCTGGTGGCGCGGGGTGATGACGATGTCGAAACGCGCGACATCATTGCCGGGCGCGGACACGGCGATGAAATGCGGCCGGGCGGGATCGGAGGACTGGAATTCACGAGTGAACGTCGGCCCCCGGACCAGACTCCAACTCTGGGGGAACTGGAACTCGATCCGGTCCCCGGGGGCGAGCGCCCGCCCCGGCCGGAGAATGATTTCCACCGCGCACGCCTCGGCGACTCGGAAAACACGTTGAGAACATATTGCTTGAAATGTCATACCCCCCTCCCGTATTCCCGCTTGGTCATCCGCCCGCGGCCAGACCGTCAACGCGCACGAATCCGGTTACACACGTGATCCATCCGGGTCGCATCGGCAGTCGTCCGTTCGCCCGCCTCCGCCAGCGCCAGACGCACCGCGAGCGCCACGAATACCGCGGCCGACACCCAGGCCAGTCCCCGGGCCATGCCCCGACGTTTGAGAAGAAAGGTGCCGACGCTCCCGGACAGCAGCCCAATCGCGCCGAAAATAATCATCGCCTGCCCCATGAAGATTCCCCCGAGCAGAAACACACGGGCGGCGACGGGGCCGTCGGCGCCGGAGACGAACTGGGGCAGGAACGCCAGGAAAAACAAGGCCACTTTCGGGTTGATGACGTTCATGAGGAAGCCCCGCCGGAAGAACGCCCACCCGCCCGGCCCCCCGCCCGCCCCCGTCGGTAGCGCCCCGGCCGGTTCGCGTACCGCCCGCCAGGCCAAATACAACAAATAGGCCGCGCCGGCGTATTTCAGCGCCCGGAACGCGACGGCCGAGGACACGATCACCGCCGAGATGCCAAGGGCCGCGGCCGTGGTGTGGACGCTCACCCCGCTACACATCCCGAGAGCCGTGATCACCGCCGCCCGCCGCCCCCGGGAAAGCCCCTGGGCGACGATGAATGTGTTATCGGGCCCCGGCGCGATCGTGAGGGCGGCGGATGCGCTGACGAAACACAGAAATTCCGGCGATGTCATCCCGCCCCCGTCAAATCGGCAAATCCCCACTCGGGCAGAGGCCATGGTATCACGGACCGGAGGAAAAATACAGGCATCGCGCCCATCCTTCCCCACCACCCCTGAAATGCCGAATTCCGATTTCCGAGTTCCGAATAATTCGGCATTCGAAATTACAGGCATCTCCCAACCCGACTCCAAGACTCTGAGACTCCCAGACTCTCCGACTCGCGGACTCGCCGACTCCCAGACTTTCCCCATTCCTCCCCCCTCTGGCCCCCGCCCGCCGGAACGGGTATAATCCTTCCGTGGATACCCCGGAAAAAATTTCATATTTCCTTGAACCTTCGGGGTTTCCCGGCGTTTAACCCTATTGGAGAAGCGACGCAGGAGCATGCCGCCCAGCGATACCGAGCTCATGCTCGCTTTTCGGACGGGGGACCGGGAGGCGTTCCAGGGTCTCGTGGAGCGTTACGCGAAACCGCTCATCGCCTTCTTCCACCGCCTGACGTGGGACCGCGAGACGTCGGAGGATCTGGCGCAGGAGGTGTTCCTGCACCTGTACCGGTTCAAGGGACGTTACACCGTGAAGGCGAAATTCAGCACATTTCTGTTCACGATCGCCCGGAACTGTTACCGGGACCACAACCGGCGCGTCCGACGGCGACTCCATCCGGTGTCGTTGGACGCCCGATCCCTCTCATCCGACGACGAGACGTCCCTCGGGGATCGGATCCCCGTCGAGGAGCCGCCCCCCGAGGCGACGGCGGTGCGGAACGAGACGATGACGCGCCTCCGGCGGGCCATCGAGGCCCTGACGCCGGATCTGCGAATGGTGTTCGTCCTGTGCGAGGAGAACGGGCTCTCCTACGCGGAGGTGGCCGAGGTGATGGAGATTCCGATCGGCACGGTCAAATCACGCCTCTTCACGGCGACCCGGAAACTCCGGGACCGCCTGGGAACCGGGGCCTAGGAAAATGACCAAATGATGCGAGTCGAAAGGGGGAGGCGATGTTCGGATTTCTGACATGCTGGAAGATACGGAAGGATTTCCACGGATGCCTTCGCGGGTGGGTGACGCGGGAGGAGCGGGAACGCGTGAAAACGCATCTGGACGCATGCCCGGCCTGCCGGGAGGCGTTCACCGCGACGCGGAAGATCCACAAGGCGTGGAAGGCCCTCCCGGCGGTCGAGCCGTCGCCGTCCTTCTTCGAAACGCTCTACGCCCGGGTGGATGCCCTCGAGACCCCGGCCCGCCGGGCGGAACCCGTCCGGCGCATCTCGGAGATCTTCACCGATCTCCGGCGGTTCCACCGCGTTACGCCGGCCACGCTGTCGTTCGCCCTCCAGGCCGGATTGACGGCGGTCATCCTCGTCTCCACATCGGTATGGGTATTCATGGAATTCCGCCGGCCCGCCCCTCCCGCCACCCCCCACGCCATCCCGCTGCCGGTGTCCGTTTCCCTTGACGAACCCGTGGCGCCTTACCGCGAGATAAATATCGTGGAGGCCCCGGCGCCAATCGTTCCCGAGGCGCCGATTGACATCCCGGACGAGATCGATATGCCGCCACTCATCGCGGAGGATGATCCGTTCACCGGCCGGGATATCCCGCGGCCGGGCGTCGGCCCCGCCGCGGGAGCCGGACACCCCTCTCTGAACGAACTCGAATGGAAACGCCCCGAACTCTACGCCAGCCGGGCGGCCTCCGAACGCATCCTCGCCCTCTTCGCCAACGGCGGCGCCGGATCGGAATCGGCCGTTGAGGCCGGCCTGCAATGGCTCGCCCGGACACAGGATTCCGACGGCGGCTGGAACCCCGGCCGCCACGGAGGCGACACGGAATATCAGGCCTCGGCGACGGCCCTGGCCCTTCTGGCCTTCCTCGGACGCGACGCGACCCAGACGACGGGCGATTATGCCCTGGCGGTCCGCCGGGGTCTCCAGGCCCTCAAACGCGGCCAGAGCCGCGAGGGATTCTTCGCCTTCCAGCTCCGGGACAGCCTCTTCCAGCACGCCCTCGCGACACTCGCCTACACCGAGTCGTACGGACTCACGGGGGACCGGCTCCTGCGGATCCCCCTCGAGAAGGCGGTCCAGGCCATCCACCGCGCCCAAAACACCGATGGCGGATGGGGATTTGCGCCCGGCCGGCCAAGCGACCCGGCGGTGACCGCCTGGACCCTGGCCGCCCTCCGCGGGGCGTTCGCCGCCCGAATCCGCGTGTCGAAGAACACCGTCGCCCGGGCCTACCAGTTCCTCGAAAGCCGGCTGGACCGGCGGACGGGCGCCGCCACCCGCACCGATGCGCTCGGCCACCGCCTCCCCGACCCCGCCGGCACCGCGGCCTGCCTCTTCGCGGCGGAGCTCATCCAGCCCCTGTCCCCGGCGCTCAAGAAACTCGCCCGGCAACAGGAGAACTGGCTCCTGAAGAATCTCCCCCGGGAATCCGCCTTCGGCCGCGACGCCAACTTCTGGTATTTCGGGACGCTGGCCCTCTTCCAGAGACACGGCCCGGGCTGGGAGACCTGGAACACGCGGATGAAGGAAACCCTCATCCGGCCGCAGGTGACGGTGCCCAGCGGCCGGGAGGATTTGTTCGGAAGCTGGCCCGCGAGCGGAATGTGGGCCGGGCCCGGCGGGCGCGTGACCTCGACCGCCACCGCCGTGCTGTGTCTGGAATCGTACTTCCGGTACAAGACACCCGCCGAATCGAAGGCCAAGGAGATGGAATAAATCTCATCTTAACTTAACGCTTGCCGGAGAGGAACCGGGCAGGTAAACTACATACGTATTTTATGTCTTCCCTATCCCCCGGTTCAGGGAGGTAGTCATGGCTGACCCGAAAGATGGTTCATCGCCGGAGCCGGAGTCCTACGACGTCGTCGGGGAAAACGAGCCCGTCCCGATAGACCCGGAGGATCTGGCCGAGCCCGCCGAGGCGGAAGCCGCGGAGGAAACGCCCGAAGAAGCGATTGTCGAGGAAGCGTCTCCCGCCGAAGACTGGCTCTCCGAACAATTCAAGCGCACCCCATGGTGGGCCATGTCGCTGGGGATCCACGGCCTCATCCTCATGTTCTGCTGGCTCACCGTCCTTGCCGTCAGCGATGAGAAGAAGGAGGTCGTCGTCGCCATCCCGATCCAGGAGAGGCCCCCCGAGCCCGAATACGATGAGAACAAACTCCGCGACATCGTGAAGTCCACCAAGGAGGTCGAGACCGACAGCGACCTCCCCCCGGTGGAAAACCCCGTCGTGGTGAAGGACTTCGAAACGTCCGATCACAACGAGACCGCCAACAACGAAGACTTCATGCAGATGAAGGGGGACAGCACCAACTTTCTGTCCAACCAGCCCTTCAAGGGATACGGGGCGCTGGACGTAATCGGAACGGGAGGCGGGGCCGGCGGGGCCTTCGGCGGGCGGTTCGGCGGCCGGCGGAACCTGGTGGCCCGGGGCGGCGGCTCCAAGGCCACGGAGTCGGCGGTGGAGGCCGCCCTCCTCTGGCTCAAACGCCACCAGGACGAGGACGGCAAATGGGACGCGGACGGGTTCTCCAAACACTGCGGAGGGGATGTCTGCACCGTCAACGGCGCCAAGGGAGCCAATACCGCCGTGACCGGGATGTCTCTCCTGGCGTTTCTCGGCGCCGGCCACACCCACAAGCACGGGAAATTCAGGGACACCGTCCGACGGGGACTGGAATGGATGATCACGATCCAGAAACCCGACGGCGACCTCCGAGGCGACCCGGAGGGGACCGGCCAGATGTACGCCCAGGGGATCGCCACGATGGCCCTGGTCGAGGCCTATGGAATGACCAACGATTACAAACTCAAGGAGGCCGCCCAGAAGGCGGTGGACTTCATCGTCGAGGCCCAAAATCCCTACTCCGGCTGGCGCTATACGCCGAAGTGCGGGGACAATGACACGTCCGTCGTCGGCTGGCAGGTCATGGCCCTCAAGTCCGCCAAGATGGCCAAGCTCAACATCCCCCCCCAGACGTGGGAAGGGGCCCGCAATTGGGTGGAGAAGGTCGCCTCCGGCGAATACAAGGGCTACTTCGGGTACAACAGTCCCGCGAAACTGCTCCGGACGACGGCCATCGGGATGGTGTGCCTCATGTTCATGGGCGACCCTCCCGGAGATCAGCGTTTTGAAGAGGGGGCCAAATTCATCCTCGAAAGCCTGCCCTCGTGGGGTCCCGCCAGCGGGGATGTCCATTTTGCGAAGCAGACCGGCAAGGATTTCTATTACTGGTACTACGCCACCCTCGCGATGAACATCATCGGGGGGCCGTACTGGAAGCAGTGGAATGAAGCCATGAAGGCCGCGCTTCTCCCCAATCAGCGCCGGGGCGGACACGCCGACGGCAGTTGGGACCCCGAAAACGACCCGATGATGCGGGCGGATCGCGGCGGTCGCGTGCTCGCCACCGCCATCGGGGCGCTGTGCATGGAGGTGTATTACCGGTATAACCTGATGCTGAAATAACCGTGACGAGCGGATAGCGTTTAGAGCCGTTCACGAAATGAAATATTTCGAGGCGTTGCGCGCATGACACGCAACGCCAATCGCATGATGCCGGAGGGATTTCCCATGACGCGATCCGGAATCCCATGCGTGCCGGATTGAAATTCCTGCTCGTCGCGGGCGTCCTGGCGGGGCTGGCCGGGCTGTTGCGCCGTCCGCCCGATACCATGATGCTGATCCTGGCCGTGTTCGCCACGGCCGGCCTGTTCCGGGACCGGATCGCCGCCGCGGGGCGGGCGGCCGGCCCGACACCACTTCTCCTGGCCGGGACGTTCCTCACCGCCGGCACCCTCACGGAAATCCTCGCCTGGATGGACAACTACCTGCGCGCCGCCCCGTCCCCGGCGCTGCTTCATCCCCAGCTCTTCGCCGATTTGATTCTGGGGGCGGGATTCTACGGGGGGTGGGCGCTGGCCTGGGGGCTGGTCCTGCGCCGGTATTCGTTCCGGTTGCGGGAGGCGTTTCTCGTGACCGGATTCCTGGGGATATTCTTCGAGCAACTCGGCGCGGTGTTCCTGGCGATGGCGCGGGCGCTGCCGGTCAATCCCGCGGCCGCGGTCGTGCTCGGCGGGTACGTGTTTCTGGTGTACGGGTCCATCGCGGGCCTGGCGCTGATGCCCGCGCTGGACCGGTTCGCCGGCGCGGAAAAATCCCGCCACTGGATCCGCTATCCGCTCGTGATCGCGGGGATGTTCGTGTTCGCGGCGCTCGGCACGTGGCTGGCGGCGGGGGTCGCGGCCCTGTTCGGCGGGCTCCCCCCGAAACAGCCCATCCGGGAACATCCCTTCTGGTAGGAACCAGTCCGGGGCTTCGGGGGAATTATATTTCCAGAACCTTCGGGAACCGGGAGAGGACCCGGCAGCCGGTCTTCGTCACGACGACGTCGTCCTCGAGGCGCACCGCCCCCACCCCGGGATAGTAGAGTCCCGGCTCCACGGTAACCACCGCCCCGGCCGGAAGGCGCCCCGCCCCCGGGAAAAGGCCCGGTCCGCCGTCGTGTACGTCAAGCCCCAGGCCGTGCCCCGTGGAGTGGATGAATCCCTGCTGGCGGCCGTTTTCCTCCCCCGTCTCAAAGCCCCACGCCTTGAAACAATCACACGCGGCGGTGTTGGCATCGGCGCCGTTCCGGCCGGCCCGGATTTTCCGGAGGGCCGCGCGCTGGGCCGCGGCGACGGCCGCGTACATGCGTTTCAGTTCCGGAGAGGCCGTCCCCCGGACGACGGTGCGCGTGATGTCGGCGTGGTAGCGGGTCGTTTCGCTCCGGGGAAATATGTCGAGAATGATGGCGGTGTCCGCCCGAAGCGGTCCGGCCCCCCGGTTGTGGGGCTCGCAGGCGTCATCGCCGCAGGCCACGATGGTGTCTTCCACCACCCGCATCCCCGCCCTGAGAAACGCCTCCGCGATACCGGCCTTCACCGCTTCGGAGGTGAGAACCCGCCCGCCCTCCCAAAGCCGTCCCTTCCGGATGCGCGTCCGGGCAAGACGACGGATGACCATCCCCAGAACCTTTTCCGTCCGGCGGATGGCGTCCGCGATGGCCCGCACCTCCTCCGGGGTTTTCCGGGCCCGTTCCGGGACGAAGGCCCCCTTCACCGGCGCGACCCGGAGCCCCTCCCTCCGGAGATCCTCGGCCAGCCCCAACGGGAAGGACCGGGGAACCTCCACGCTCCGGACGCCCCGCCGCTTGAACAGAAACGCGAGAAGCGCCGCATGGGAGGGCTTCCGGAAGGACACCGACTTGAATTCGGCGCGGAGGGCGAGATTGGAAAAAACGTGATGAACCCGGGCCGTGCGCCGACCGCGGTCCAGTTCGAGCGGGCTCAGGACAACACCGGTCCGACCGCGAATCTTGAACCACGCGAAGGGATCCGGCGCGAGGAACCCGGAGAGATAGTACATGTCCGAATTGTGTTCGCTGGCGGCGAAGGCGAGGCGCGCGATGGCCATGACGTCATGCCCCCGGCGGAGGGACGAGCCGCCCAAGATTCCGGACCCGCTCGATCCCGGCGAGTTTTCGCTCGAAATCCGCCTTGTCCCGCACGGGAACCGACTCGGCCGCCGCCAGACGCGCCCTCACGGCCTCGCGCGTGAGGTCGGCCGGGGCCCAGGCCCGGGCGGCCAGAACGGTCACGCCCTTCCGGTCCACCTCGAAATACCCCTCCTCGACGGCGAACCGGCGCTCCGATCCCCCCGTCCGGACGACGACATGACCGACGCCAAGCGCCCCGAGAAGGGGCGCGTGACGCGGGAGAACGGTCATCGCCCCTCTGAAGTCGGGGAGCGTCACCGCATCCGCCTCGCCGGCGAATAACGAGCTGTTGGGTGTCAGCACCGCGCACTTCATACTTCACATTCTCGACAAGTCCGTGATGAGCGACCGCGTCAACCTGCGCTCACTATCCACTCTCTTCTACCGCTCAAAATGCGGGATGGGCGTCTTTCCGCGGCGGTCAATCGGCTTCCAGACGCCGTCCACCCTCGCCTCGGAGAGACCGTTCTTGAAATCCCGCACGTCGTCGAACTGGGGCTCAACGACGATCTTGCCCGTGGTATCCACGTAGCCCCACTTGCCGCCGACATTCACCTTGGCCAGCCCCTCCGAAAAATTCCCCGGGAGATCGAATTGGGGCGGGATGACCTTTTCCCCCTTGGTGTTGATGTATCCCCACTTGCCGTCCACCTTCACCGCGGCCAGAGTCTCCGTGAAGGCCCAGGCGTCATCGTAGAGCGGCGGGAGGATGATGTTCCCGACCCGGTCCACGTATCCCCACCGCGCCCCCAGCCGCACGTTCGCCAACCCCTCCGGGAAATCCTTCGGCGCCAGGAATTCATAGCGCGTATGGACGGCGCCCGTTCCCTTCGGAGAGGCGGGGACCTCGTCTTCCGTCACCGCCGGGACCGCATCGGCGACACCCTTCGACGCAATGGGCGGATTTTCCGCCTTCGGGACGACCGGCTCCGCCGCCGGAGGCGTCGTCTTCTCCGACGTTGGACCGGATTCCTTCTTCCCACGACACGACACAAGGGCCAGCATCGCCAGCCCCGCCACCATCGCCCACGTCCTCGTCCCCATGGCTCCCTCCCCGAAAAATTACGTTTCTGATTTCAGTTTTTCCGCCTTCGCCACCGCCTCCTCGATGGTCCCCACCATGTAGAAGGCCTGCTCGGGCAGGTTGTCGTATTCGCCCGCGGCCACCGCCTTGAAGCTCCGGATGGTGTCCTTGAGTTTCACGAATTTCCCGGGCATGTTCGTGAACTGTTCCGCCGTGAAGAACGGCTGGGTGAGGAACCGCTCGATTTTCCGCGCGCGATTCACGAGAACCTTGTCGTCCTCGGAGAGTTCGTCCATCCCGAGGATGGCGATTATATCCTGAAGGTCCCTGTACCGCTGAAGAATCCTCTGGATCTCCCGCGCCACCGCGTAATGGTCCTCGCCGATGTACTGCGGATCCAGGAGCCGCGAGGTGGAGGTGAGCGGGTCCACCGCGGGGTAGAGCCCCTTCTCGAACCGCTCGCGCTTGAGTTCCGTCGTCGCATCGAGGTGGGAAAACGTCGTCGCCGGGGCCGGGTCCGTGTAGTCGTCCGCCGGAACGTAGACCGCCTGGACCGACGTGATGGAGCCCTTCACGGTGGAGGTGATGCGTTCCTGAAGCTCCCCCATCTCGGTGGAAAGCGTCGGCTGGTAGCCGACCGCCGAGGGCATCCGCCCGAGAAGGGCCGACACCTCCGAGCCCGCCTGGGAGAACCGGAAGATGTTGTCAATGAACAAGAGGACGTCCTGGCCCATCACGTCCCGGAAGTACTCCGCCATGGTCAGCGCCGAGAGACCCACCCGCAGACGCGCGCCCGGCGGCTCGTTCATCTGGCCGAAGACCATGCAGGTCTTTTCGATGACGCCCGACTCCTGCATCTCCAGCCACAACTGGTTCCCCTCGCGCGTCCGTTCGCCCACGCCCGCGAAAACCGACACGCCGCCGTGCTCCGTGGCGATGTTGTGAATGAGCTCGGTGATGAGCACGGTCTTCCCCACGCCGGCGCCGCCGAAAAGCCCCGTCTTTCCGCCCTTGGTGTAGGGGGCGAGCAAATCGATCACCTTGATCCCCGTCTCGAACACCTCCGTCTTCGGCTTGATCTGGTCGAACGCCGGCGGCAGGCGGTGGATGGGATGGCGCTCCTTCACCGCGCCGAGCGGCTTCTTGTCCACGGGATTGCCCAGCAGATCGAACACCCGCCCGAGAGTCACCTGCCCCACCGGAACCGTGATGGACGCGCCGGTGTCAGTCACCTCCATCCCCCGGACGAGCCCGTCCGTGAGGGAAAGCGCGATGGCCCGGACGCGATTGCCCCCGAGGTGCTGCTGGACCTCGGAGACGAGGTGCATCTTCCGTCCCTCCGCCTCCACGTCCACGACGAGGGCGTTGAAGATGGCCGGAAGATGCCCCTTCTCGAATTCGACGTCCAGCGTCGAACCGATGACCTGGACGATTTTGCCCTTGTTCACAGTTCAGACCTCCGCAAACGCGTCGCTCGTGAAACGTATCTCGTAATTTCATCCGTGCCCGGCACACAGCGTTCCATTCCCACGACCCTCCCCTGCTCGTAAAAATTCATCATTCATCATTCCGCATTCATCATTTATTGAATCGCCTCCGGCCAAGCGCTCGGGCGACCTCCTGTCGCCCTCCGCTCGGCCCTGGGCGGCTCGCTTTCGTTGCGCTCCGCCTCCCGCTTCGCGCCCTCGCTCCGCTCGGGGCGATCGGAATCGCCGACCTCCGGCCCTCCATGGCCTCCGGTCCGCCTCCGGCTCACTTGTCCTCGCTACTCGCTCGGCGCTCGCCGCCCGGCGGAAGCGGCGGATTATTGTATCGCCTCCGCCCCCCCCACGATCTCCGCGATCTGCATCGTGATCTGGGTCTGCCGCGCCCGGTTGTAGGATTTCGTCAGGAAATTAATCATGTCCTCCGCGCTGTCCGTGGCGCTCTTCATGGCGTTCCGCCGGGCGACCTGCTCGCTCGTCGCCGAATGGTGAAGCGCCATGAGAAGCGTGAGACGCATGATCAACGGGATCATGCCCGCGAGAAGCGCGCCGGGCGACGGTTCCATCAGGGGCGGAACTCCCCCGGCCTGCTCCGCCTTCATCTCCAGGGGCAGGAGCCTCTCGAGAACCGGCCTCTGCTGACCCGAGGAAAGGAACTTCGTGTAAAGCATCCACACCTCGCCGATGTCCCCCGCCGCGAATCCCTCCGCCAGAGGCGCCGCAATCCGCGAGGCCTTGTCGAAATCGGGCTTGTCGTCCACGTCGGTGTGGGCCGCCGCCGGGATGACGCCGGCGTACCGGAGTCCGGCGATGCCCTTCTTCCCGATCGCATGAACCGCCACCCGCCCCGCCCCGCCATGCTCCCCGACAAACGCGCGGGCCCGATGAAGGATGTTCGTGTTGAATCCGCCGCAGAGACCCCGGTTCGCAGTAACCACGAGCAATGCCACTTTATCGTCGCTCGTCGCTCGTGAAGCGTCGCTCACAGAACCCCCGGAGGCGTGGATCGTGGATCGCGAACCGCGAATCGCGGAACCACCGCCGGAAATCCCGCCGTTCGTCCGCGGTCCCAATAACGGGTGATGGAAATCCGGCGCGTGCGCAAGCAGGAGGCCGGCCATGCGGGTAAGACGCGCGAAATAGGGCAGAGCCCCCTTCAGGCGATCCTGGGTTCGCCTGGCCTTCGCCGTCGCGACCATTTCCATGGTGCGCGTGATCTTCCGCGTGTTCTGCACGCTTTTGCGGCGTCGGATGAGTTCCCGGGCCTTGGCCACGTCAGCCCTCCCCTCTTGCGCTTACTTGTTCCGCTCCAAGAATTCCTTCTGGAACTCCGCCAGGAATGTCTTGAGTTTCGTCTCGGTCTCCAGACTGATTTTCCCGGAGGCCCGGATGTCCCGGCCCAGATCCGGGGCATGGACCTTCACGGCCCGGAGAAGCTCCTGTTCGAACACCCGCACCGATTTCACGGGAACGGCGTCGAGGAACCCGCGCGTGCCGGCGAAAAGGACCATGACCTGATCTTCAATGGGCATGGGCGCGAACTGTCCTTGTTTCAGGAGTTCCACCATACGCACCCCGCGGTCGAGTTGCGCCTGGGTCGCCTTGTCGAGTTCCGTCCCGAGTTGCGCGAAGGCCTCCAGTTCCCGGTACTGGGCGAGATCGAGTTTCAACTGGCCGGCCACCTGCTTGATGGCCTTGATCTGGGCGTTGCCGCCGACGCGCGACACCGAAAGCCCCACGGCGATGGCCGGACGCACGCCCGCGAAGAAAAGGTCCGGGATGAGATAGATCTGCCCGTCGGTGATGGAGATCACGTTCGTCGGGATGTAGGCCGACATCTCCCCCTCCTGCGTCTCGATGACGGGAAGGGCCGTGAGCGATCCGCCGCCGAGATCGGACGACAGGCGGCAGGCGCGCTCGAGGAGGCGCGAATGGAGATAAAACACATCGCCGGGATAGGCCTCGCGGCCCGGCGGGCGGCGGAGCAGGAGCGCCAGCTGCCGGTAGGCCGTCGCCTGTTTGGAGAGATCGTCATACACCACCAGGGTGTCCTTGTGCTCCTCGTAGGTGAAATATTCCGCGATGGCGCACCCGGTGTAGGGGGCGATGTACTGCAGGGGGGCGGGGGCGCTCGCCGTGGCGGAAACGACCACCGTGTAATCCAGGGCCCCGGATTTCTGGAAGCGGTCCACCACGGCGGCGACGGTCGAGGCCTTCTGGCCGATGGCGACATACACGCAGATGACGTTCCCGCCCTTTTGATTGATGATGGTGTCCACGGCGATGGCGGTCTTCCCCGTCGAACGGTCGCCGATGATGAGTTCCCTCTGGCCGCGGCCGATGGGGATCATGGCGTCGATCGCCTTGATGCCGGTCTGGAGCGGCGTGTCCACGGGCTTCCGGTCGGCGATGCCGGGGGCGGGGCTTTCGACGGGACGGTAATGATCCGTGCGGATTGGCCCCCTGTTGTCCAGAGGCTCCCCCATGGGCGTGATGACCCGGCCGATGACGGCCGGCCCCGACGGCACCTGGAGGACGCGCCGCGTCCGCTTCACCGTGCCGCCTTCGTGAAGATCGAGGAATTCGCCGAGGATGACCGCGCCGATGTTGTCCTCCTCGAGGTTCAAGGCAAGGCCGAAGGCCCCGTTCTCGAACTCGAGCATCTCTCCCGCCATCGCGCCCGAGAGGCCGTGGATGCGCGCGATGCCATCCCCCACCTCCAGGATGGTCCCCACCTCCTCGACGGCGAGTTCCGCCCGGTAGTTCGCAATGCGACTCTTCAGGACCGCGGCGATTTCCTCATGACGTAATTTCATCCGCCCCTCCTGATTAGTCGCCTGTCCCTACATGTTGCCCCATATCCGGGGTATTGTCAAATGTTGTGTATTGGTTAAGGATTGTTCATCTCACGCCCGGTTCCTCGCTTGCCAAACCTGCCTGTCCCGTGGTAGACTCGCCCACAGCGGCTTCGGCGAAAAATAGCGACCGCACGAACACGAACGGATAAGGAGGTACTGCCCATGCTTATCACCCGACTCGGGAGATTGATTGCGCTGGCCGGCGCCGGGGCCATCTTGTGCGGCGCCGGGGCGGCCGAGCCGGTTCCGGCCGCGCCCCACGCCGGCGGCGACGTCCTGGACGCGTCCTGCCAGGTGCGCTTCTTCATGGTCGGTGAGCCCGACAAGATCAAATTGTCCTCCGGCGAACTGCAGGCCGTTGTTGTGGGGCACGCCGACAAGATGGGGAAGGTCAAGGACCGCCGCTCCGCGTTGCCGCCCGCGGACTGGATCAAGCCGGAGTTCGACGACGTCTACTGGCCGGAGCAGAAGAGTCCCATTGACACCAGCGATCATCGCGAGGTCTCGTTGCTTTGCGTGAGGGCCCGGTTTCTTGTGGAGGATCCGTCAAAGGCCGCGGGACTGGAGCTCTCGCTCGGTTACCGGGGCGGTATGGTGATTTATCTCAACGGAAAGGAAATCGGCCGCGGCCACATGCCCGCCGGCGAGGTCAAGCCTGAAACCCCCGCCGAGTCCTATCCGAAAGAGGCCTTTGTGAATCCGGAGGGATTTCTGCTCCGGCACTACAACGGCGGCTTCGGAGATCCCGGCCGGTATCCCGATCGTTTCAAAATGCGCGAGCGCGTTCTTGAGAAAATCAAGCTTCCCGCCGACGCGCTCCGGAAGGGCACGAATGTTCTGGCGCTGGAATTTCACAGGCCGCTTACCGACGCGATTTTCTACGAATGCGGAGTCAAGGAGGGTAACAAGGAATACGGTCAGTGGAGCACACTGCGGCTCGGCGATCTCAAACTCACCGCGCCCGCCGGGGCCTCCGCTTCGGGGCGTGTGGCCATGGGAGGCTTGCGCGTCTGGAATCGGCAAACCGCCAAGTGGGTCCGGGCGGACGAGCCGTGTCCCGTCGGCGAGTCGCTTCGTCCGGTGGTCGTTCGCGGCGCCCGGAACGGGGCTTTTTCAGCCCAGGTAGTGGCCGGCGGCGACACGCCCATCAGGGGATTGAAAGTCGAAGTCTCCGATTTGAAAGGGCCGGGCGTTCTCCCGGGGGCGTCATGCGTCCAGGTGCGCTATGGGATTCCGGACGGGCCGGAGATGGGCAAGGCGGCGACATTCGACGGCCTTGAACTTTTCGCGCCGGCCGAGGTACCCGTGGGCAAGAGCGGCTCGGCGATTCAGCCAGTTTGGATCACCGTGCACGTGCCCCGCGACGCCAAGCCGGGCGATTATGAGGGCAAGCTCACCGTCCGCGCCGACGGCGCCAACCCCGTCGAGACAACGCTGAAAATCTCCGTCGCCGACTGGACCGTGCCGGACGCAAAGGACTCGGAATCCTACTACTGGCTGGTGCAGTCACCCGAGGTGCTGGCGCTGAAGTACAACGTGCCCATGTGGTCGGACAAGCACTGGGAGATGATCGGCAAGAGCTTCGAGCTGATGGGCCAGGTGGGCACCCGGATTGTTTACATTCCCATGTTCTGCCAGGCGTATCAGGGAAACGAATTCACCATGGTGCGCTGGATCAAAAAAGGCGACAGTTGGGATTACGATGTGAGTCTGTTTGACAAATACATCGACCTGGCGGTCAAAAAGCTCGGCAAGCTCGATATCGTCTGCCTGCAGTGCTGGCCGATCTCGACGGGCGGCACTTATTTCGGCGGCGGCGCGGACGCGGCGCTCACGCCCATCAAGTTCACGGTTCTGGATCCGGCCACCGGCAAGATGGAGATGGTGGACGGTCCCTCCTGGGGACAGCCGGAAAGCCGGGTTTTCTGGACGGGTGTTCTCGGCGTGGTGCGGGAGCATCTGGCCAAACGGGGGTTGGCCGCGGCCATGATGGTCGGCATCGGCCACGACCGTGTTCCACCCAAGGAGTGCGTCGAGGACCTCAAGGCCGCCGCCCCGGAGGCCAAGTGGGTGGTGCATTGCCATCCCAAGCAGTGGACCGTTCGCGGCGTGCCCACCGGTTACCTCGGCAACGTCTGGGGCATGCCCTCCGCCTCGTTTCCGGAGGACGGACACGCCTACGGCTGGAAGGAGACCAAATTCTGGACCACATTCCCGCGCTACGGTAGCGGCACCATCGACACGTTGCGCAACGGAAGTCCCCTGGCCCAGTACCGATTGAGTCTGGAAGGCGCGGCCTGCGCCGGGCTCAAGGGCTACGGATGGATCGGCGCGGACTTCTGGCCGGTGCCGTTCGGCAAGGACGGCAAGGTGGTGTCCCTGTTGGATTATCACACCTATGACCGGCGCACCAATCTGGGCATTGCCCACTCGGTCACCGCCATGCTCGCGCCCGGCAGGGATGGCCCCCTCGCCACCGTGCGCCTGGAGGCCGCCCGTCAGAATCTTCAAGAGGTGGAGGCCCGTGTTTTCCTCGAGCGGATTCTTCTCGACCCGGCGCGGCGCGCGAAACTAGGCGAGGACCTGGCCGGTCGCTGTCAGACGCTTTTGGACGACCGGCAACGCGCCATCCCGTGGGGCAAGATCAACTGGGACCTGGCGCTCTGCGCCGACCTGGATAAACTCTCCGCCGGGCTCTACGCGCTGGCCGCGGAGGCGACGGTCAAGATGGGCGGCAAGTGAAGCGGCATTGACGAAGGTCGGAACATGAGGAATGGGATTCGCACAGCGCTTCGTTTCCGGGGAACATTCGTGTTTTGTGTTCTGGTGATGTGCACCGCCGTTTCGCTGTGCAAGGGACAGGGGAAATCCGTGATACCGGTCAAACCCCAATGGTCCCAGAAACATCCGGTGGTTGCCTGCACGACGGATGAACTTTTGCGTCTGCGCGCGGCTTACCGCGGCAACGACTCGTCCCGCGTTCCCGTGGAGGCCGTGGTCAAGGCTGCGGAGGAGGCGTTGAAACAATCCGTGACGTTCCCGCCCCGCGGCGGTCAGCACAATCAATGGTACCAGTGCGACACGTGCCAGATCGCGCTCCAAACGGTGGATGCCGGGCATCACCGGTGTCCGAAGTGCAAGCACGTCTACACGGGGGAACCTTACGATGACGTGATTTTTTTTCGCGTCCACAAGGAAAATCTGAATCGTCTCAAGGCGGCGGCGTGGGCCTACGCGATAACGGAGGAGCCGCAGTTTGCGGATTTTGCGAAGCGGATGCTCCTCGGCTATGCGGAACGCTATCGGGAATATCCGTTTCATTCGGCGGGCAGGGGACAGACGAATTGGGATAAAATTTCAGGCGGCCACCTGTTCGAGCAAACCCTTGACGAAGCCGTTGGCCTGTCCACACAGATCGCCCCCGCCTACAATTTGATCTATGACGCGTCCGGCATGACCCCGGACGACCATGTCCGGATCCGCGACGGTCTGCTGATTCCGATGCTCGAGAACATCGACAAGTACAAGGGAGGCAAGAGCAACTGGCAGACCTGGCACAACGCGAGCATGCTCTGGGGCGGGGCCGTCCTCGGGGATGCTTCGTGGATCACGAAGGCCGTCACGGATCCGAGCAACGGTTTCTTTCGACAGCTGGCCGTTTCCGTCACCGACGATGGCATGTGGTACGAGAACAGCTGGGGGTACCACGTTTTCACCCTGTCGGCCATGGTGGAGATTGCGGAAGGGGCGCGGCGTCTAAACATCGATCTCTGGTCGCAGTCGCGTTTCAAAATGATGTTCACGTTGCCCGTCAGGTATGCCATGCCGGATGGTTCCCTGCCACGCTTCGGGGACGATGTGAAGACGGATGTGGGTTCGGTCCGACGCCACATCGAGTTGGCTTACAACGCCTGCCGGGATGAATCCATGTTTCCCTATCTGTCGGCCGAGCCGACGTGGGATTCCGTCATGGCGGGTCGTGTTCCCGGCAAGGCCGGAAAGGCGCCCGCTCCGGGCAGTGAGGTCTTCCGCGGAGCGGGACACGCTCTTCTCCGAACCACGGGCGAAGCGGGATTGACCGCGGCCATGACATTCGGTCCCTACGGCGGCTTCCACGGGCACTTCGACAAGCTGAGCTTTGTATTCTTCGGGATGAATACGGAACTGGGCGTGGACCCCGGCCGCGCCGCCAGCCAGGCCTATCGCCTGCCCATTCACGGCAACTGGTACAAGGCGACCCTCAGCCACAATGCCGTCCTCGTCGACCGGCGCTCGCAGGCCGGCGTCGCGGGCGATCTGAAACTTTTCACCGCCAACGCAACGTACGCCGCCGCGCTGGCGGCGTGCGACGAGGCGTATCCGGGGACGCGCAACCGGCGTCTCCTCGTACTCACGCCGGGCTACCTTCTCGTCTGCGACCTGCTGGATTCGGACAAGGAACGGCGCTTCGACTGGCTGTATCACGGCCGCGGCGCCGACGCGGTCTGCGACGCCGCCACGACGAAGGCGACTCCCGACGCCGCGTTTCCCGGTAGCGAGTACATTGCCAACGCCATGAAGGGCGTGACCGACGCCGCCGTCCGCGTTCAGTTCCGGGGCAAAGGTGTCATCACCCACGTGACGATGGCGGCGGAACCCGGGACGGAGGTGCTCGTGGGCGATGGTCCGGGAGCCTCGGTGGACGACCGCGTTCCCCTCACCCGGATCAGCCGTCATGGAAAGCAGGCGCGCTTTGCGGCGGTACTGGAACCCGTGCGCGACATCCGTCCCGTCGTGACGCAGGTTCTGATGACGGAGCGCGACGGCGCCGTTCACATCGAGATCCGTCAGGGCGACAGCAAGGACGTTGTCTCGCTGGACGGCGGGAACCGGTTGCAGGTGAAAAGAAACGACGAGGTGGTGCTGAAATGAATTCTTCAGGAGACAGCAAACGCATGAAGGCGGTGGCGATTCCCGCGAAGGGATCGGGGCGGCGTGCGGAAGCGCGCCGTTCCCGGGGGATTCCGGAGGGATTCCGCGAATTACCGGGTTAAAATTGCGGTCACGCGGCGTGGCTCGGAATGATTCTTCATCAACAGAAGGAGGTTGATATGAGTATTTCCGACGGTTCCAAAGCGGTTCCGATCACCAGTGTGGTGCTTTTCTCCAGCGGGGTGGGTTGTTTCACCCGCCTCGGGAAGGTCAACGGCAACGCGTCCCTGGAGCTGGTCTTCAACGCGGAACAGATCAATGATCTGCTCAAAAGCCTGGTGGTGATGGACCTCGACGGCGGGCAGGTTTCGGGTGTCGGCTACGCCTCGCAGGATCCGGCCGGCAAGGCCCTGCAGGCATTCGGCGTGAATCTGTCCGGGAACCCTTCTCTCGGTTCCGTGCTCGGCCAGCTCGGCGGCGTTCCGCTGGGAGTGACCACCGCCGACGGCGAGTGCCGCGGCAAGGTGCTGGGTGTGGAGCCCCGGCAGAGAAAGACCGAATCCGGCGACGTCATCGAATTTCTGGTGCTCAGTCTCCTGACCGGGGACGGGATACGATCGTTCCCGGTGGACGACCTCCGCGAGATCAAGGTGCTCGACGAAAATCTGGCGGGCGACATCGACAAGGCCCTGGCCGTGCTGGCCAGGAGCCGCGACCGTCAGCGCCGCGCCGTGAGCATCGGTCTGACCGGTAGCGGCGAGCGCCGCGTGAAGCTCGCCTATTTGCTGGAAACTCCCGTCTGGAAGGTCAGCTACCGGCTTGTTCTCGACAAGAAGTCCTTTCTTCAAGGTTGGGCCATGGTGGACAACACCACCGACGACGATTGGAAGAATATCCAGTTGTCTCTGGTCTCCGGCCGGCCGATTTCGTTCATTCAGGATTTGTACACACCGCTATACTTATCCCGTCCCGTGGTCCAGCCCGAACTCTACGCCGGTCTGCGGCCTGTGGGCCATGCCGAATCGGTTGCCGGGGAATGTTTGGAAGAATCCGCCGATATGAATATGAAATTGAGCGGTACGCGTTCCCGGACAGAAAAGAGAGGTGCGCGACCGCGTTCGGCACCTGCCATGGTTTGCGAGTCCATCGCTCCTTGTGAGAAAACGATGTCCGATTCGATGGAGGCCGCCGGAGCCGCCGCGGCCGGCGGAGCGGCCGGAGAGCTCTTCTGCTACACGATCAAGCTCCCCGTGAGCATCGCTCGGCAGAGCGCCGCGGCGCTGCCCATCATTGCCGCGGGCGTCGAGGGTGAGAAACTTTCGGTCTACAACGCCGCCAACCATCCCAAGCATCCCTACAGTTCCTACAAGATGAAGAATTCCACCGGGCTGACCCTGATGAGCGGTCCGGTGACCATTTTCGATGAGGATGTCTACGCCGGCGACGCCCAGGTGCCCACCCTGCATGCCGGCGAGGAACGCCTGATCAGCTACGGTCTGGATTTGGCCTGCCACGTGGATGCCGAGGTCTTTGGAACCACCACCGAAATGATCAGCCTGGCCATTGCGCAGGGGTGCCTTCGTGTCACACAGCGGGAGAGCCGGCGGGCCACGTACGCGCTCAAAAACAAGAAGGACGCCGCCAAGGCGGTCGTTGTGGAACATCCCTACGACAACAGTTGGGAACTCAAGTCCCCCGGCAAATTCGATGAACGCACCGATGCGCAATATCGCTTCCGAGTGGATTTGAAGGCCGGCGCCTCAGCGAAGCTGGAGGTGGTCACCCAGCGCACCAGCGTCTCGCACATGGCGCTGACCGATCTGGACGAATCGAACTTTTCATATTATGTTGACGGGCCGGTCTCCGCGAAGGTCAAGAAGGCGTTGCAGGCTATTCTGGAAATCCAAAAACAAATCGTCAAGGCGGAAGCCGATCGTGGAACTCTGGAGGAGCGCAAGGCCGAACTCTTCGAGGATCAGAAGCGCATCCGCGCCGACCTGGCCGCGGTGCCCGCCGGTTCCAAGCTCCGCGAACGTTACACAAAAAAACTCGCCGAGCAGGAGGATCGCATTGACAAACTCGAGGACGAACTGGAGGCCGCCAAGACCACGGAGCGCGCCAAGCGGGAGGAACTGGCGGCTTTTCTCGAGAATCTGGAGCTCGAGTAGGCAGCGGAGTAGGGAATGTCGAATTGCGAATTAACGGCGCGACGACGGGGGAAAGTCAATTCGAAAGAGTTAAATTTGTTCGTTAGACCACGGCACACACCAGGCTCGTCGAAGGATGAGCAGAGAAGTGCGCGGAATGATCACTTGACACGTAGGCACAATGTGGATACGATACTTTTATGAAAACAACCCTTATTCCCATCGGTAATTCGCGGGGCGTCCGCATACCGAAACCGTTTATCGAGCAGTGCGGGCTTGCAGGAGATATCGAGATGGATATGCAAGACCGCCAGATCATCATTCACTCCCCGCGGCGGCCTCGTTCAGGCTGGGACCGCGCATTCAGGCAAATGGCCAAGTTTGGCGACGACGCTCTTCTGGACATTCAAACCGTCGCCACACGCTGGGATAACGAGGAGTGGCAATGGGAGTAAATCGTTTTGACGTCTACCTCGTCGCTCTCGATCCCGCGATCGGCCACGAGATCAAGAAGGCCCGGCCGTGCGTCGTCATCTCCCCGAACGAAATGAATCACCATATTGGAACCGTTATCATTGCTCCCATGACAACCCATGGCCGGAGTTATCCGACACGGGTTGATTGTTTGTTCCACGGCAAGCAGGGGCAGATCGTGTTGGATCAAATTCGAACCGTTGATAAAGCGCGATTGGTCAAACGCCTTGGCCAGCTCACCGCGACGTCCGGTGATCGCGTTCTGCACATTCTCTCGGAAATGTTCCAAAAATAGGATAATGTGTGGTAAGCCACGTTGTGCAGGCCGGCCGTTTCGCATCCGCCCAAGCCGTTCGGAATCCGGTCGACGGGCCGGCGGTTCAAGAAAGCCTCCACGCGTTCGCGGGATGTCATCGGGATCCCTTCGTCAACGTTTTGAATAACCGCGCCTCCGCGGGATTGTGGGGCGAACCGTCCGACTTCAGCAAATCGTGGAACCACGCGGACGGTTCCGGCACGCCCTGCGGAGATCCCCAGGGGAAAATGGTTTGGGTTTTCCCGCTGACCAGCCCCCAGTTGCAGCAACCGACTTTTTCGCGGTGAAACACGGGCAGGCAGGCGGCGACGTCGCCGAGCCCCCGGCGCAGCCATTCCGTGCAAATGAGGGGGCGGTTGTTGCGCCGGAGATCGCCGATCTGCGCGGCCAGATGCGCGGCGTCGCTGTAGTTGTGAAATGTCACGACGTCGGAAGCCGCCAGCTGAAAAGAGTTGAAGACGGCGTTGTCATACCACAGCCCGGCCGTCAGCGGATGGATCGGGTTGGCGTCCCTGGCCCATTCGAACACCTTGCAGAGAAGCGGCAGGGATCGCTCGTCCTGCTTGGTGTTGCCGGGTTCGTTATAGAGATCCCACATCAGGATGCGCGCATCCCCGCGAAACCGTCCGATCACGCCGCGCACGTAATTTTCCAGCGGCCGCCAGGCGGCGGGATTGTTGACGGAGGCGGCGCCGGGGCTTTGCAGCCATCCGGAGTTGTGGACGCCGGGCACGGGCTCCGGCTGTCTGCCCGCCTTCGGATTGGCGTTCCAGCAATCGTCGAAGACGACACAGATCGGCCGAATGCCGTGCTTCGCCGCGCAATCCAGAAAACAATCCATTCGTGATGTGAAACCGGCCTCGTCGGTTTCCCAGACGACGTCGTGGAGATAAACCCGGACGGTGTTCATCCCGAGATCGGCCGCCCACCCCAGTTCCCGATCGATGGTCATCGCGTCGAACGTGTCGGCCTGCCACATCTCCAGTTGGTTGATGGCGGTGCTGGGAATAAAATTGCATCCCACCATCCACGGAAGGTTTTTGTACCACGCGTTCGCCTTCTCTTCGGTCCAGCGGTTCATCGGTTTTCCTCCTTGAGTATTTTCCGGATCGCGGGACACACGCCCTGGGCGATACGCAGGAAACCCAGGTCCGTCGGATGGATCCCGTCCACGGTGCATTCGTCGAAGTCGTGTCCGAGCAGGGTGGATCCGTCCAGAAAGTAAATGAGACGGTCTCCCTGCGTTCCGGCGTTTTCCACCAGTTGCGTCTGCATATCCCGCGACTGTTCGCGTTCCCGGAGGCTTTTCGCGTCGGCGATATCCTTTGAAAACGCGATACGCGACATCACCAGAATCGGAACGTCGCGGCGCCGGTTCCGCAAGATACGGATATTCTCCGGCAGTGTCTTCCTGTACTGGTCGAGATTCCCCGCGTTCGCCTCGTAATCCAGCACGAAAAGCCGCGCATCCGGAATGGACGCGAAACAGCGGCAGACTTCCGGCTCCCCTTTTCCGCTTCCCGAAAAGCCCCAGTTGACGACCTCGGCGTTCAGGAGGCGGCTCATGATGTTTGTGTAGGCCATGCCCGGACGGGAGGCGCATCCCCCTTGCGTGATCGAGGTTCCGTAGACGGCGATCCGGCCCTCGATGGAATAGGGGGGCGGAGGACTCACCCGCGCTTCCGCGTCCAAACCGATCCGCAGGTCCTTCACGGCTTGATAGAGCGGGAAATTCAACGTGAAGGCGCGCATCGCCGCATCGGCGTGTTCAAAAAGCAGGACTTCATAGGTCGTTTGCCGATGATCGTATTTCGACACGTTATGGAATCGTTTGGCGAAGGGCGGCCCCACATAAAGATCGAACCCGCATTGGCCGGTGGCCGGCATGTGACTCATGTCGGCGGGAGCGGCAAGCGTGACGCGAACGGCAACATGCCGCGAGTCGGTTTGAAATGCGACTTGTCCGCCCGCCGGACAGTCGGCGAGCCAATCCACGGCGTCGGGAAGTTTCTCGAGTGGGGCCAGCGGCGCCCGCCGGAACACCCTGTCCTGCTCGAACCAGGGGAATCCCGCCAGTCGGAACGGGTGGACGGTCGCCTCGCGCCACAAGAGAAGCGTTTGGCTTCCCTGGAGCGGAGCCATGCGTTCATCGAAATCCGAAACACTCGCGGGAACTTTGCTCATTGTTTACTGTCCAGGCGATCGAGAAATTCATCAAGCCACTCATCGTTACCGCCATGACGGGCAAAGGCGGGGTTGTCATGGGAGTGGCTGTCCGAACCGCCGGTGGAGAAAAGGCCGTTTTGGGCGCAGTAGTCCCGGTGGCGAATCGTGTATTCGGGCGGCGTGCGCCAGTGGGCGCATTCGATGCCGTCGAGACGGCATTCCCGCCGGAGGGCGTCCATGATCCGGATGTCGTATCCGTTGAAATATCCGAAGGGATGCGCGATGGCGATGACGGCGCCGAGCTCTTTCACGGCCTGCACGACGCCGGCGACATCGGGATAGGGCGGAAACGGAACGGATTTCCGCACGCGTTTCATCAGGTTTCCAAAGTCCTCCGGTTTGGCAATAAACCCCCGCTTCACAAAATAGTCCCGGAGAAATTCCTCCTTGACGTGCGTGTTCCCCTGCGCCCGAATCGCTTTTGCGGGACGATAGGATTGGAGCAGTTCCAGGCGATGGGCGTCGGAAAAGTCGTAATTCAGAGCCCGCATGCCTTTTGAGATCGCCTCGCCGTTGGCCTGCTGCCAGGCATGATAACGATCCAGAATCCCGGCGAGCGTTTTTGAAATCGGCCGAAGCCCGTAGCACAACAGGTCCACGTTGCCCGCGGAGGTGGTGACGGTGAGTTCCGCCGAGGGAATGACGCGGATCCCCTTGTAGCGCGGCGCAATCTCCAACACCTCCTCCAGAGAATCCATCACATGATGGTCGGTGATGGCGATACAGCGCATGCCGAGTTCGCGCGCGCGTTTGAAATAGCCTTCGGGTTCCGCCGTGGCGTCGTAGCTCCAATGCGTGTGAAGATGTAAATCGTATGCGGCGGGAATATCCGCGTTGGATGCCATCGTTATTTTCCGTCCAGACAAACGAGCCGGCCGCTCTTGAATTGTAAGAAAATAAAGCGGTGGGACAACGTCATTTTCCGCTTGCGGGCGGAAGCGATTCGCGATAGCGTACAAATACGAAAATTTCCGGAAATCACCCCATCCCGCCGTCCCATCGGGCACTTCGTTTACAGAGAGAGAGACAACTCAATGACGGAAACCGCCATGGATTCCCGGACCGACGCCGCGCTCGTCGCGGCATGGATCGCGACGCGGGACGAAACGGCGTTCGCGGCCATGGCGTCCCGTCACGGGCCGATGGTCCACCGCGCCTGCCGCGCGCTTCTTGGAGATCATCACCAGGCCGAGGAGGCCGCGCAGGCGGTGTTTGTCATTCTCGCCCGCAAGGCGCGGGACTGCCGGCATCGCGAGAATCTCGGCGGGTGGCTCTTCGGCATCGCGCGGCGCGTGGCGTCGCACGCCGTGCGGGACAGGATCCGGCGCGAGCGCGCGGAAAAGGAGGCGGCGATGAGACGACAAAACAATGCGGATGCCGGCACGGGTGTTCCGGATGACCGTCTGCCGCGGGTGTACGCGGCGTTGGGCGCGCTTTCGGAAAATCAGAGGCGGGCCATCGTTCTCCGGTATCTCGAGAACCGGAGCGCGGACGAGGCGGCGCGGCTGGCGGGTTGTCCGCCCAACGCATTCAGTTGCCGGCTTTCCGATGCCGTTGCCAAATTGCGCAAGCGTCTTGCGGGCGCGGGGATTGCGCTCTCGGCGGGGGTGCTGGTCGCGCTTCTGGAATCTGAGAGCCAGGCGGCGGTTCCGATGACTCTGATTCCTTCTTTGATATCGGCCTCCACGCTCACGGCGGCGGGTGTGGCCGGCGGCGCGGCGGCAACCGCAGGGGCACCGCATGCTGTGCCCCTACATCTGGCAGAGGGCGTGATGAAAATCATGTTCTGGGCAAAGGTGAAATTCGCGGCGATGGTGGTGGCGGGGGCGATAACGATGGGCGTGGGGATACCGGCGGTGTATCACGCGGTGGCGGGAGACGCGGTTTCCGCGGCTACGGGGCCGTTGGGTTTCGCCTCCGCGCCGAGCGCCAAGGCATCCGGCGACACGGTGACAATCCGTTTTTCCGTGAAGGCGCCTTGCGACGCCGCGGTGTGGGTGGAGGACGGCGCGGGGAAGGTCGTGCGTCACATCGCCGCGGGGGTTCTTGGCGACAATCCGCCGGATCTCTTCAAGAAAGGCCTGGTTCAGGAACTCGAATGGGACGGCAGGGACGACGCCGGCAAGCCTGTCCTGAGCGGAGTCGAAGGGCCCGCGCCGGGCGGTTGCAAGGTCAAGGTCGGGCTGGGGCTGACGCATAAATTCGACCGGATCATCGGATGGGATGCCAAGGCCATCCGGAAGATCTACTCGGTGGCCGTGGGACCAAAGGGCGAAGTTTTCGTTCTCTCGGAGATGCCTTACGACGCGATGAATCCCATGATAGTCACCGCGTGGTCCCGGGAGGGCAAATATCTGCGCACACTGATCCCCTACCCGGCAAACCTCACGGATGAGCAGGTCGCCGGGGTCAAGACCATGAAGCTCGCCGACGGTAGGCGCGTGCCGCTGGTTTATAGCGCCATGACCAGCACGCAAATGCCCTTCATGAACGGGATCGAGCGGCAGACCATGGCGGTGGCGCCCTCGGGAAAGCTGGTGATGGTCAGCGGCTGCAAGACCTACTGGGGTGGAACCCGCATGCCCCGCGCGCCAATGGGCTGGGGCGTCGGGCCCCGGCGGCTGCTCATCATCAACACCGACGGCAGCCTGCCCCAGCCCTTTGGCGGGCCGGTGCTGAAGGAGGGCGCGACCCTCACCGGCAACGTCCACCTGGCGCTCAGCCCCGACGGCAAAACCGTCTACGCCTCGGGCCTGAACTTCGGCGGGCCGTGGGCAAAGAAGGAGGACGGCCACTCCTGCTACGCGGTATTCTCCGTGCCGCTGGAGGGGCTCGGGCCGGCGAAGGTTTTTGCCGGGGAGTGGAACATGCCAGGCAATGACGAGAAACACTTCGGCGAGCCGGCGGGGATCGCCACCGACAAAGAGGGCAACGTCCATATCGCCGACTACGCCAACAATCGCATCATCAAGCTGGATGGCTCCGGCAAGTTCCTCGGGAAAATAGACATCGAGGCCCCCGACGCCATCGCTATCAACGGGAAGACCGGGGCAATCTACGTGGTTTCGGTCAAGACCACCTACAACGACCGGGACCGGCACCATCCCTTCCAGTGGCAGAACAAAAAGCTGCTCAAGCTCAAGAGCTGGGCCGAGCCGAAGGTGGCCGGAACCCTTACCCTCGGCCAGCGGCCCGACGGCAACCACTGGACCATCGCCGTGGACGATGGGGCCGATCCCACGCTCCTGTGGATCGGCAGCGGGCATTACAGCCCCTACCACGGCTCGGGCAACGGGCTGTGGCGGGTGGAAGACAAGGGCGATTCCTTCGGCCAGCCGGTGGCGGTCACCGGGCCGGAGTCGGGCTCGAAGGGCATCTACAGCGCGGTCTATGTGGCCGTGGACCCGGCCAGCGAGCTTGTCCAGGTGGTCAGCCGCCAGGAGCGCGACTGGCAGTGTTTCGATGGCAGGACCGGCCTCCCCGCGAAGAGCCCGCTGCCCCTTTCCGGGAAGGACCGCGGCGCCGAGCGCGAGCACGGACCCGACGGCACGGTTTATATTCGAGACTTCGGCAAAATACTCCGCTTCGGCGCCGACGGAAAGCCCAAGCCCTTCCCCGGCACCGGCACCAACGAAGTGCCCGTCTCCGGCGGCATTCACGGCAACGACTGCCCCCGGGGCATGGACGTGGCGTCGAACGGCGACCTCTACGCGCTGCACTTCGCCAGCGAGCGCGGGGACCCGGTGGTCAGCGTCTTCGGTCCGGACGGCAAACTGAAACTCTCCGGGGCGGTCAAGGCGGGGCTACCCGGCGCTCAGAGCCTGCGCGTTGACCGCGCCGGGAATATCTACCTGGCCGCCAACGTCAAGCCGGTCGGCGAGCTCGTTCCCGCCGAGCTGGCCGGCAAAGTGGTGGAGACAAGCTTCCTGAAGCCGGTCGAAGAACCTGGCCTGTGGGAGAACTGGTACCCCTGGATCTACGGCAGCGTCATCAAGTTCCCGCCGACGGGTGGAACTATTTCCAAGGGCGCTGGTGCCGGCAAGCCCTACAAGGAGGGTTACGGCGGTGACGTCTCCGTGGAGGGCGCGCTGTGGCTCCGCACCGGGGCCTCAATGGTGCCCACCGCTCCGGACTACTGCGCGTGTCTGGGCCTACGCTTCGACCTGGACGGTTTCGACCGGCTTTACGTGCCGGACGTGGGCCGATGTTGCGTGCAGGTGCTCGACTCGGCGGGAAATCCCCTCGGCCGCTTCGGGGCCTACGGCAACGCCGACTCGGCCGGGCCGGGGAGCAGGATACCCGAGCCGGAGATCGCCTTTGCGTGGCCGGGATGCCTGGACGTGGTAAAATCCACGGGGGCGGTGTATGTGGTGGACTGGCTCAACCTGCGTGTTGTCAAGGTCGTGCCGACCTACGCCACGACGGCCGAATGCCCGGCGCCATGAAAGGAGAAAAAACATGACGCGTTTTCTGATGGGGTTGTGCGTGGGAATCCTGCTCTTCGTTGGAACGGCTACCATGGCCGCCGAGCCGCCGGGCTTCGCCCAGCCGCCTTCGGCCAAGGCGGCCGGCGACAAGATAACGATCAGTTTTTCCGTGAAGGCCCCCTGCGATGCGGCGGTGTGGGTGGAGGACGGTGCGGGGAAGGTCGTGCGGCACATCGCCGCCGGGCTCTTGGGCGACAAGGCCCCCGCGCCCTTCCAGAAGGGCCTGAGCCAGGCCATCGAGTGGGACGGCAAGGACGACGCGGGGAAGAAGCTCTCGACCGCGGGACTCAAGGTCAAGGTCGGGCTGGGCCTCTCAGCGAAATTCGACCGTCTGCTGGGTTACGACCCCGGCACGGTCGGAGAGGTCGCGGGCACGGCCACCGACGAGAAGGGCAACACCTACGTCATCACCCATGACGACTACGACGATCGCAGCTCCCCGCAGGTGATGGTGTTCGACCCGGCGGGCAAGTACCTGCGCACACTCCTGCCCTGGGCGGCGAATGTTCCTCCGGAGCAGGTCAAGGACTACTGGGTGGAGATCGCGCCCGGCAGACGCATTCCCAAAGTATACCACTTGTTTCAAGCGCTCTATCCCCTCGGCCCCAAGCAGGGGGGCCAGTCCTGGGAAAGCGTCGTCAAGATATCCGGCGAGCCCCTCACGCTGACCCCCGGGGGCAAAGTCGCGCCCTCCGCGGGCAAGGGGCTCTTCCGCCCCATGCACCTCGTTGCCAGCCGGACTCGCGAGGAGATTTTCGTCCGCCAATGGGAGGGTGCCAGGTGGACGCGCTTCGACGGCCGGACCGGCGAGATGACCGCGCTGCCGATGAAGAACGTTGCCGACCTGGCCGCCGCGCCCGACGGGACGCTCTACGGCCACCAGTCCGACAACAAGCTGGTCCACCTTGACCGGGACGGCAAGGAACTGGGCGTCCTGGACGACAAGATCATCGGCACGCTCCGCGGGGGAAACCTCCGCGGCGTGCGCGGCCTGGGCGTCTCGCCGGCCGGGGACATTTATATCATGCACTACTCCGGCGTGCAGGGAGGGTCAGGCCACGGCCTGCCCGGCAAGGCAGGCGACCCTTGGGGAAACGTGCTTCTGGATGTCTATTCCCCGGACGGCAAGGTCAAGGCCGCCGGCGTGCTCAAGCTGACCGCCGGCTCGGGCGGCGTGCGCGCGGACCGCGCCGGGAACATCCTGGTTGCCGAGGACGTCATGCCCCCGGACCAGCCGGTGCCGCCCGAGTTCAAGGAAATCCAGGGAAAGGCTCGGAACATCTACCGCTACATCTACGGGAGCATCCTCAAGTTCGGCCCCAAGGGCGGGCAGGTCACCGTCTATCCGCGAGGAACCAAAGCGCCGGATGAGGGCGAGCGGGGAGTCAATGTGCATTGGAGCGGTGAGCAGCCCGTCCGGATCACCGGCGAGTTGCGTGGTTTCTACCCAGCAATCGCCCCCACCGGCTCGGGGTGGGGCGATTGCACCTGCTACGTGCCGCGCTTCGACCTGGACGGCTTCGACCGGATCTTCGCCCCGGAGGTGCCGCGCTTCTCGGTGAAGGTGCTCGACTCCGCCGGGAACGAGCTGGCCCGCATCGGCTCCTACGGCAACGCCGACTCGGCCGGCCCCGGCAGCAAGATCCCCGAGCCGGAGATCGCTTTCGCCTGGCCGGCTTACGTGGCGGTGACCGACGAGGCCGTCTACGTCTCGGACATGGTCAACCGCCGGGTACTCCGGGCCAAACTTGTCTACGCCGCCACGGCGGAATGCCCGGCGCCATAGGGAGGAGAAAAGAACATGATTCGTTTTCATGGATGGTTGCTTCTGATGGGTTTGTGCATTGGAGCCCTGCTCTTCGCTGGAACGGCTACCATGGCTGCGGAGCCGCCGGGCTTCGCCCAGCCGCCCAGCGCCAAGGCGTCCGGAGATAAGGTGACGATCAGCTTTTCCGTGAAAACCTCCTGCGATGCGGCGGTGTGGGTGGAGGACGGCGCGGGGAAGATCGTCCGCCACATCGCCGCAGGGATGCTCGGCGAGAATCCGCCCGAGCCCTTCAAGAAAGGCCTGGGCCAGGAACTCGAATGGGAGGGCAAGGACGACGCCGGCCAGCCGGCGCCGGCCGGCTGCAAGGTCAAGGTCGGCCTGGGGCTGGGCACCAAGTTTGACAAGATTCTGGGGTGGAACGGCCAGAAGATCGGTTGGGTCCAGGGCTTCGACCTCGGTCCCAAGGGCGAGATATACGTCCTGACCACCAACGAGACGTATTTCACTTCCCCCACCGTTCAGGTCTTCACCCGGGAGGGCAAGTATCTGCGGACCATCATGCCCTATCCGGCCAATCTCCCGGACGAGGCCATCGCCGGCCTGGGCTTCGTGAGTTTCCCTGGCCAGGGGAGGCAGCCGAAGATCCATGACACCCTTTACCTCGACCTGTATCCCGGCTACAATTCTGATTTCTCAACCTGTGGCAACTCCCTTACGGTCCTGCCGGACGGCCGGGTAGCTCTGGTCGGCCCGCTGGGCTGGCTACACGGGGACGGGCGCCTCCTGCTGATCGGGGCGGACGGGAGCGTGCCGAAGGGCTCTTACCTCGGGCCGCTGCTCTCCGCGAAGAGCGCCGACGGTCGGGTCCACTTGTGCCTCAGCCCGGATGGCAAGCGGATATATTTCAGCGGCCTGCGTCAGAATCAGAAAGGGAAGGAGGCGGCCCGGCCCGTCATCTACCGGACGACGTGGGAGGAGAAGGGCGAGCCCGCGGTCTTCGCCGGTGAGGCCGGCCAGGAGGGTAGCGATGAGAAGCACTTCAACGATCCCCGTGGCTTAGCCATCGACCCGGAGGGCCGGCTCTACGTCGCCGACCACTTCAACCACCGCGTGGTGGCTCTCGACCCGGAGGGCAAATTCATCGGCGCCGCCACGGTGGAGTTCCCCGACAAGGTTGCCGTGCATCCCAAGACCGGCGCCATCTATGTGCTCACCGCCACATCGAGAGATGAAAAGGAAACCCCCGCGAACTGGTACGGACGGGCCTGGGAAGTCAAGAAACTGATCAAGCTCGACGGCTTGAAGAACGGCCGCCAGGAGTGGTCCGTGGACCTGCCCCGCTGCTTCTCCTCGGGCAATCTGGTCCTCGACGCCGGCGTCGATCCTCCGGTGCTCTTGGTGGGCGGGATTCCCGGAGGACTGGTGCAGTTCGTGGACCGCGGCGCGAAGGCCGAGGAGCCGAAGGAACTCTTCCCTTATCAGCAAGGCCTCTGCCGGCCGATGTACCTGGCCGTGGACCGCGCGCGCGAGGAACTCTACGTCCGTGATTACTCGGACCGGATCGGGTGGGTGCGGTTCGACGGACGGACGGGGACCCGGCAGGACCTGAAGTTCAAGGAGAGCCCCTCCGCCGGGCCGTCGGACGTCGCCGTCGGCCCCGACGGTTTTCTCTACTTCGCCAACCGCGAGGGCGTGGTCGCGCGCTTCGACCGCGATGAGAAGCCGGTTCCCTTCGCCGCCACCGGCAAGAACGAGATCGGCTTTCCCGGCGACGAGCTGGGCCGGGGAGAAAAGAGCCGGGGCGTGCGCGGGCTGTGCGTCTCGCCCGCCGGGGACGTCTACGCGCTGCTCTACGCCAGCGGCCACACCTCCAAGCAGACCTATGTCGCCCTGGACGTCTTCGACGCCAAGGGCGCCCGCAAGTTCGAACGCATGCTGAAGATGAGCGTGTTCGCCGGCGGCGTCAGGGTGGACCGCCAGGGAAACATCTACGTGTCGGACACCAACGGGAAGCTCCGGGACGCCTTCAAGGGGGTCGCGGACCTGCCCAAATGCTACCAGCGGGCCAACGGCAGCCTGTTCAAATTCACCCCTCCTGGCGCGGGTGGCGAGCCCAAACTACTTTGGGAATACCCGGAGGTATCCACTTCGGGTTCCTCCCGCGACTGTGCCTGCTTCACGCCGCGATTCGACTTGGACGGCTTCGGGCGGATATTCACGCCGGACGTGCTGCGCTTCTCGGTGACGGTCCTGGACGCCGGCGGCAACGCGCTCGGCCGCTTCGGCGGCTACGGGAACATGGACTCGCAGGGGCCGGGCAGCAGCGTGCCGAGCCCGGAGATTTCCCTGGGCTGGCCCCAGCACGTGGCCGTGTCCGACGAGGCCGTCTACGTCTCGGACATGCTCAACCGTCGTGTGCTGCGGGCC
Organism: Planctomycetota bacterium; assembly: GCA_043803805.1. Taxonomy (GTDB): domain Bacteria; phylum Planctomycetota; class JAZDJP01; order JAZDJP01; family JAZDJP01; genus JAZDJP01. Next base: position 12,270 of record JAZDJP010000043.1, on the reverse strand, counting down.
AAACTTGTCTACGCCGCCACGGCGGAATGCCCGGCGCCGTGAGGAGAAAATCGGTGAAAAAGACACGTCTCTTGCTTGCCGCGCCCGCCCCGCGGGAGAGGGGCCGGCCGTGACCGCCCGGCTTTTCGAGAACGCCGCGGTCCTGACCATGGACCGCGCGCAGCCCCGCGCCGAGGCCTTTGTGGTGCGCGGCGGGCGGTTCGCCTACGTCGGCCCGGCAGGCGGCGCCCGCCGCGCGGCCGGCGACCGGGCCGAGCGCCTCGACCTCCGGGGCCGGACGGTCCTGCCCGGCTTCTGCGACGCCCACTGCCACCAGGCCTTCAACACCGCGCCGGGCGGCGACCTCTCCGAATGTCGGAGCCGCGCCGCCGCGCTGGCCGAGATGCGCCGGCTGGCCGCCGCCCTGCCCCCCGGCACGTGGCTGCTGGCCCGCGCCTGGGACGAGAGCCTGTGGGCGGAGCGCGCCGAGATCACCCGGCGCGACCTGGACAGCGTCTCGCGCGCCCGGCCGGTCTTCGCCTGGCGGGTGGACGGCCACCTGCTGGTTTCCAACTCCGCCGGGCTGGCCAAACTGGACCTGGCCTCGGGGGACCCCGGCGTGGAGCGCGACCGCCAAGGGCGCCCCACCGGGCGCTTCATTGACGCCGGGGCGGCCTTGGCGCCGGTCCTGGAGCGCCGGCGGCGACAGGAAAGCCTCCGCGCCCGGCTGGCCGCCGCTGCCCGGCGCTCGGCCGAACTGGGCATCACCATGGTCCACGATATCGTCATGAACGCCGAAGCGGCGGAGCATCTTCGAACCTGCTTCGCGGGTGTGCCGGCTGGCCCGCGGATCGTCTTGCTCATGCCCCACGGTGATCTCGACGGGGCGCTGGCGGGCCGGCGCTGGGGCCAGGGGGACGAGTGGGCGCGGCTCGGGCCGGTCAAGCTCTTCGCCGACGGATCGATCGGCGCGCGCTCCGCGCTGCTGGCCGAGGACTACCGCGACGCGGCCGGCCGCGGCCTGGAGATCCTCGGCCGCCGGGATCTCCTGGCGGCGGTGCGCAAGGCCCACGCCCGCGGCTTTCCGGCGGCGGTGCACGCCATCGGCGAGGTCGCCATCGGGAACGCGCTCTGGGCGCTGGAGCGCGCCGGCCGGCCGCGGCGCGGGCGCGACCGCATCGAGCATGCCGAGCAGATCACGCCGGGGCATATCCGCCGGGCGGCGCGCGCCGGGGTGGTGCTTTCCATGCAACCCAACTTCCTCAAGTGGCAGCACCGGAGCGGACTCTACGAGAAGCGCCTGGGCCGCGGGGCGCTCCCGCGCATGAACCCCTTCGCCCGGGTGCTGGCCGCCGGGGCGGATCTGGTCTTCGGCTCGGACGGGATGCCCGCCGGGCCGCTCTTCGGGATCGGCGAGGCCTGCTCCTTCCCGTCGTCGTCGGTGCGGATTCCGGTGGAGGCCGCGTTGCGCGCTTACACCTCCGCGGGCGCGGACCACTCGCCCTTTGCCGGCCTGGCCGGCCGGATCCGCCCGGGCTGCCTGGCAGACTTCGTGGTGCTGGGGGAGGACCCGCTACGCGTGCCGCCGCGGAGACTGCGCGACGTGCCCGTGGTGGCGACCTGCGTCGGGGGTCGGGCCGTCTATGGAAAACTGGAGGTGTGAGATGGTGGACATGATCATCGCGCGTAGATGGTATCCCGTGGTAATTGTTTTTTCGCTGCTTTCCTGGGTAGCGGCCGCCGAGCCGCCGGGCTTCGCCTCCGCGCCCGACGCCAAGTCCGCAGGCGACAAGGTGACAGTCAGTTTTTCCGTGAAGGCCTCCTGCGACGCGGCGGTGTGGGTGGAGGACGGCGCGGGAAAGATCGTGCGGCACATCGCCGCGGGATTGCTCGGCGACACGTCTCCGGAGCCTTTCCAGAAGGGACTGGTTCAATCGATCGAGTGGGATCGCAAGGACGATGCCGGCAAATCCGCGTCGAGCGGGTGCAAGATCAAGGTCGGCCTGGGGCTGGATGCCAGGTTCGACAAGGTACTGGGCTGGCAACCGCAGATCATCGGCGGCGTCCTCGGCCTGGCCTGCGACGCCAAAGGCAATGTCTATGTCCTCAACTACGGCGACTACTCCGTTCGGAGTTCGCCGGAGATTCAGGTTTTCGGCCGTGACGGGAAATATGTCAAGACGCTCATGCCCTACCCGGCCGACGCGCCCCGCGAGCAGGTCAAGCCGCTATGGGTAGAGGCCGCCCCGGGCGAGATGATCCCCAAGGTGGGCTACCCATTCCAAAGCCTCTACCCGCTGACGTGGGATCTTTCGTGGCAGACCATGTGCGTGGCCGGAGAGGAACTCGTCTTCGCCAGCACTCCGGCGGATTGGGGCTGTGGTCGTGTCACGGAATTGCGGCTTATGAGCCTGTGCGTGGCCGACGGGGCGCCTCCGGCCAGGGGCTACCGGGGCGCGCTGCTCATCGACGGCCAGCCCAACCCCGGCCCGGTGCACTTGGCGGCCAGCCCGGATGGCAAGACTGTCTACGCGACCGGGATGTTTGGTCCCGACCCGGCCGACCGCCGGAAGGCCACTCCCCGAAACGTAGTAGTCAGCGTGGGCCTGGACGAGAAGGGCCCGGCCAAGGTGCTCGTTGGCGAGCCCTTCAAGACGGGCGGCGGCGAAAAGCACCTGAACGACCCGGCGGGTGTCGCGGCTGACGCCAAGGGCCAGATCTACGTTGCCGATTGGGGCAACGACCGCGTGGCGGTCTTTGCGCCCGACGGCCAGTTCGTGGGAGAGCTTGCCGTGCCCAAGCCCGGGCGGCTGGCCGTGGATTCCAAGAAGGGCACGCTGTACGTGGTTTCCGGGGCGGCGAACGAGAAATATCGCACCGGCGGGAAGCTACTGCGCTTCCCATCGTGGAAGGAGCCGGCGCAGGGCGAGCTGGCCCTGCCGGCTGACCGCCGGGCTGTGCTGGCGGTCGACGGCTCCGCCGAGCCGGCGGCGCTGTGGGTCGGCTTGGATACAAGCAAGGGTCAAGGTGAACTCTGGCGTGTCGAAGATGGGAAGGAGCTTAGAAAAACGGTCGTGGCCGGCTCCAGCATTGACGGCTTGGTGCGGCCGATGTATGTCGCCGCCGACCGGACGCGCGAGGAGATATACGTCCGCGACTGGGCGCACGAGAAGATGTTGCGCCTCAAAGCCGCCGGCGGAGCCCCGGAGGTGCTGCCCTTCGATGCGGCCGATGCGGCCATTGATCGCCAAGGCCGCATTTATGCTTACTCCTTAAAGTGGCCCGAAACCACGCAGATTACACGTTACGGGCACGACGGCAAGCCGGCGCCGTTCCTAGGCGGCGGCTCAACCATCGACCTGAAAGCCTACGTTGACGGCGGGCACATGCGCGGGGTTCGCGGGCTGAGCATCGCCCCCAATGGCGACCTCCTGGTGCTGCGCTTTGACGGCAACAAGAACAAGGGCGAAGGCGTCATGTTGGATGTCTTCGACCCGGACGGCAAGCCCAAGCGCCAGAAGGTCGTAACCCTTTCCTTCGGCGGGGGCGGGATACGCGCCGACCGCGCCGGGAACTTCTATGTGAGCGAGCACGTCAGGCCGGCGGACGCTCCCCTGCCGGAGCCTTTCAGGTCGTTGCCCGCGCTGGAGGCGCGCCCTTACCAGCAGATCTGCGGTAGCATCCTCAAGTTCGGGCCGGAGGGCGGCAAAGCGGTCTTCTACGAGAAAAATCCGCCGAACGAAGGCGTAGTTGGCGTGATGGGCTCCAGCGGGCAATTCCGCATTACCGGCCAGCTCACCGGCTTTTTCCCGGGGATCTCGCCGGTAAGCACGGCCCCCAGCCGTATGTGTTGTGCTTGCTTCACGCCCCGTTTCGACCTGGACGGATTCGACCGGGTCTTCGTCCCGGACGTAGCCCGCTTCTCGGTGCGGGTGCTGGACAGCGCGGGCAACGAACTGACGCGCATCGGCCGCTACGGCAACGCCGACAGCGCCGGCCCCGGCAGCAAGATTCCCGAGCCGGAGATCGCCTTCGCCTGGCCGGCCTACGTCGCGGCCACCGACGAGGCGGTTTACGTCTCGGACATGCTCAACCGCCGGGTGCTCCGCGCCAAGCTGGTCTACGCGCTCACCGCCGAGTGCCCGGCGCCGTGACTCTTTGGGAAAGTGCGCATGAGAGCCGCAGAGACCCGTGAGATCAAGTAGGAGCTATTCATGGCCACCAAACCCAACGTCCTCTTCCTGATGACTGACCAGCAGCGCTTCGACACCATCGCGGCGCTGGGCAACGGGCTGATTCACGCGCCCAACATGGACCGGCTGGTCCGGCGCGGGGTGGCCTTCACCAACGCCTACTCCACCTGCCCGGTGTGCGTCCCGGCGCGCTACACCCTCCACACCGGGCGCGAGCCGCTCACCACCGGCGTCTTCACCAACGGGTGCGTCAACCCGCCGGCGACATGGGCGGCCACCATGGAGGAGCGCTGCGGCCCATTCCTGGCGCGGCGCATGGGCTTGCTCGGCTGCCGCACATTCGGGATCGGCAAGTTCCACGCCGAGCCCTGGGACCAGGACCTGGGCTTCGAGGTCCAGATGCACAGCGAGGAGCTCTATGTGGACGCCCGGCAGCGCGCCGGCGACGCCTTCGCCCGCTTCATCCGCGACAAGCACCCGGAATACGACTGGGTGGACATGCTCCAGGGCGAGCGCACCGAGATGTACTACGTGCCCCAAATGAGTCCCCTGCCCACCGCGCTCACGGTGGAGAGCTGGGCCGCCGACCTCGCCGTCGAGCAACTCATGGCCGCCGACGGCCGGCCGTTCTTCGGCTTCGTCTCCTTCATCGGGCCGCACCCGCCATGCGCGCCGCCCCAACCCTACAACCGCATGTACAACCCCGACCGGATGCCGAACCCGGTGCGCGGCGACCTGGCCGTGGACCACGCCGACGACAACATTCCATGGGTCAACCACGCGGTCTGGGCCGAGGACATCAGCGAGGGTTGGGCACGGGTGATCAAGGCCCGCTACTACGGCGAGATCAGCTACATCGACGCGTGCCTGGGACGCATTCTCGATGCCGTCGAGTCGCGTCCGGACGCCGCCAACACCGTGATCTGCTTCTTCGCGGACCACGGCGACATGCTCGGCGACCACCACGGCTGGCAGAAGGACGCCTTCTTCGAGGCCTCCTGCCGCGTGCCCTTCATGGTCAGCTGGCCGGCGCGGCTGCCGGCGAACGTGCGTAGCGCGGAGCTGGCCTGCCTGACCGACCTCTTCGGGGTGGCCACGACCGCCGCCGGCGCGTCGGAGCTCCGCGACGGCACTGATCTGCTCGGGATGCTCGCCGGGAAGGCCGAACCCCGCCGAATCCTATTCGGTTGCTTCGGCCGTCCCGGGACGCGGCAGTTCAAGATCATGACCCGCTCCGGCGAGTGGAAGCACATCTTCATCGCCAACGGCGGCCGCGAGCAGCTCTTCAACGTCGAGCGCGACCCGCAGGAGCGCCAGGAGCTCTCCGCCCGGGAGCCGGCGGTGCTCGCCGGGCTGCGCTCCGCCGCGGAGCAGCGGCCGCGGAATCCGATCGGCGAATCCGCCCTGGAGGGCTCGGGGCTCAGGCGCTTCGAGTTCGAGATGCGGCCGCGGCGCCGGATTCTGCAGTTCGACCTGGCCCGCGGCGTCACCGGCTTCCCCGAGCGGCCGGCGGACGTCCTCGGGGAAAAACGAGCCCACGGATGAAGGAGAAAAGAACATGACGCGTTTTCATGGAGGGTCGCCTCTCGTGGGTTTGTGCGTTGGAAGCCTGCTTTTTGTGGAAATGGTCGCAGCAGCCGCCGAGACGCCGGGCTTCACCCAGCCGCCGAGCGCCAAGCGCGAGGGCGACACGGTCAGGATCATCTTCGCGGTCAAGGCCCCCTGCGATGCGGCCGTCTGGGTGGAGGATGGTTCCGGCAAAATCGTGCGGCACATCGCCGCCGGCCTCTTGGGCGACAATCCGCCGGATCTCTTCAAGAAAGGCCTGGTCCAGGATCTCGAATGGGACGGCAAGGACGACGCCGGCAAGCCTGTCCTGAGCGGAGTCGAAGGACCCGTGCCGGGTGGGTGCAAGGTCAAGGTCGGCTTGGGGCTGGGCGCTAGGTTCGACAAGGTGCTCGGCTGGCAGCCGCAGAACATCGGCGGCGTCCTCGGCCTGGCCTGCGACGCCAAAGGCAATGTCTATGTCCTCAACTACGGCGACTACTCCGTCCGGAGTTCGCCGGTGATTCAGGTCTTCGGTCGCGACGGGAAATACGTCAAGACGCTCTTGCCTTACCCGGCCGACGCACCCCGCGAGCGGGTCAAGCCGCTATGGATAGAGGCCGCCCCCGGCGAGATAATCCCCAAGGTGTGCCACCCCTTCCAGAGCCTCTACCCGCTGACGTGGGACCTTTCGTGGCAGACCATGTGCGTGGCCGGGCAGGAACTCGTCTTCGCCAGCGCTCCGGCGGATCACGGCGTGAGCCGACCCAATGATCTGCGGCTCATGAGCCTGTGCGTGACCGACGGGGCGCCTCCGGCCAGGGGCTACCTGGGTGCGCGGCTCATCGCCGGCCCGCCCGATGCCGGGCCGGCGCACTTGGCGGCCTCTCCAGATGGGAAGACGATCTATGCCACTGGGATAAATGGTCCCGACCCGGCCATCCGCGGGAAACTGGTTTCCCGAAACGTTGTGTTCAGCGTGGGTCTGGATGAGAAAGGTCCGGCCAGGGTGCTGGTTGGCGAGCCGTTCAAGGCGGGCAACGACGAGAAGCACTTGAATAATCCGGTTGGGATCGCGGTTGACGCCAAGGGCCAGATCTACGTGGCCGACCGCGACAACGATCGCGTGGCGGTCTTCGCGACCGACGGCAAGTTCGTCGGGGCACTGGACGTTCCCTCGCCGGGGTGGCTGGCGGTGGATGCCAAAAGGGGCGTCATTTTCGTCGTCTCCGGTGCCGTCAAAACCGGCTCCGCGATGGGAATGGGCGGGAAACTTCTGCGCTTCCCATCCTGGAAGGAACGGGTACAGGGCGAGCTGGCCCTGCCGGCTGACCGCTGGGCCAGGCTGGCGGTGGACGGCTCGGACGAGTCGGCGGTGCTGTGGATCGGCCTGGACAACCAGGATGGCAAGGGCGAGCTCTGGCGCGTCGAGGACGGCAAGGAACTCAAGAAGACGGTTGCCGCTGGCTCCGGCATCGAGGGCCTGGTGCGCCCCATGTATATCACCGCCGACCGCCAGCGTGAGGAGGTTTATGTCCGCGACTGGGTACACGACAAAATGCTACGTTTCAATGCCGCGGGCGAGGCCCCGGAGGCGTTGCCCTACGACGCGGCCGAAGTGACCATCGACCGTGAGGGCCGCCTTTACGCCTACAGCTACATATATAACGTTACCGGCCTCATTACCCGGTACACGCGCGACGGCAAACCGGCGCCGTTTCCGGGCGGCGACCACATCCTCAAGTTCAAGGGATCGGTGGACGGAGGCCACATGCGCGGGGTGCGCGGATTGACCATCGCGCCAGACAGGGACGTTTACGTGCTCCACTTCGAAGGACTAAGGGGCAAAGAGGCTTGGGATAAGGTGCTTCTGGATGTCTTCGGACAGGATGGGAAGAGTAAGCGGGGAAGTGTAATCACCCTGACCCGCCAAGGGGGCGGCGTGCGGGTGGACCGCGCCGGGAACATCTACGTCAGCGAATACGTCAGACCGGCAGACGCTCCCTTGCCGGAACCCTTCAGGTCGTTGCCCGCGCTGGAGGCACGTCTCTACTGGGATATCTACGGGAGCATCCTCAAGTTCGGGCCGGAGGGCGGCATGATGAAGTGCTACGGCGACCGCAAGGAGAAGCCGCCCAACGAGGGGATCGCCGGCGTCGTGGGCCGCGGCGCTGTGCCCGCCCGGATCACCGGCCAGTTCAAGGGGTTCTTCTCGGACATCTCGCCGGCGAACAACTACATGAGTTGTTGTTGCTTCACCCCCCGTTTCGACCTGGACGGCTTCGATCGGGTCTTCGTCCCGGACGTGGCCCGTTTCTCGGTGAAGGTACTCGACAGCGCTGGAAATCAACTGGCCCGTATCGGTTCCTACGGCAACGCGGACTCGGCAGGGCCGGGAAGTAAGATTCCCAAACCGGAGATCGCCTTCGCCTGGCCGGCTTACGTGGCGGTGACCGACGAGGCCGTCTACGTCTCGGATATGCTCAACCGCCGTGTGCTCCGCGCCAGGCTGGTCTACGCCGCGACAGCGGAATGTCCGGCGCCGTGAGGAAAAAATCGATGAAACGGCGGCCTCAGGAAAAATCCATGCCCCACCCCGCCTGCGAGAATCCCGTCGTCCTCGACGCCGCCTTCCTGTTGTCGGTCAAGCGCCGGATCGAGGAGGTTGTCGTCCCGGTCATGGAGCGAATCTACGGCCACGGCCGGACGGCCATCCCGGACTCCTTCCGCCCCGAGCTCAAGGCCATCGAGCGGGTGGTGGTCTTCTACGACTACCAGGCCTGCGGCCTGTCCGTGCTCGCGCCGCTGGCCGCCGCCGGCGACCGGCGCGCGGCAGAGCTGGTCCGGATCATCCGGGCCAACATGGAGCACTACCGGACGCGCATCCACAACCGCGAGGTGCCCGGCTTCGGGCTCTGGACCGCACCCCTGCGGCGGTTGCTCTTCCACGCGGCGCTGGCCTACCGCGCGCTCGAACCGACCCTCGGCGCCAGGGAGAAGCGCGCCTACCGACGGCTGATCGAGCAACAGGTCGCGGCGGCCATCGGGCACAACGAACGATTCCACCCCGGCGAGCGCCGGCTGCACCTGGGCTTCGCCAACAACCACACGGCCATCTTCATGCAGGGGGTCTATCACTGCGGGCGGGTCTTCGGCCGGCCGGAGTGGGTGCGGCTGGCGCGCGAGTTCGCGGAGCGCTTCTACGCCTCGGGCCATCCCGACGGCTACTGGGAGGAGCACACCAACCCGGCGCGCGAGGGTGGGCCCTCGGCGGTGTACACGCCGCTGACCGCCGGATGCCTGTACGACGTGCTCGACGGCCGACGCCGTCCGCGCGTGAAGTTCCTGCGGGCCGGCAGGTTCTTCCGGTCGTTCCTGACCCATGACGGCTGCATGATCCCGCTGGCCGACGAGCGCACCAACGCGCACGCGCGGCACTCGGCCTACGGCCTGGCGCTGCACTCGCTGACGCCCAGGGGGCGCGGCCACATCGTGGGGTTGCTGGGGGCGCTGGACCTGTCCGGCGAGACGCCGGAGACCCTGGCGGTGCTCCACCACGAACTGGGTCTGATGCGCACCGGCCGGTGCGCGGCCCCCGAGTACCGGACCGACGGCTACTTCCGGATCACGCTGCCGCTGGGCGTTGTGCGACGGGACGGCTGGATGGCGGCGATCTCCGCCATGCGAGCCCTGAACCGCGTGCACCAGCCGGCCAACGACTACGCCCTCGACCATCAGACGGTCGTCTTCCTGGCGCACCGGGAGGCCGGGGCCGTCCTGACGGGCACCAAGTCCAAGCACGACCCGGAGTTCTCGACCATCCGGATCGGACGCGACGACGGCTACCCCGTCGACACCGGCACGCTCCGGATGGGCGCCGACTGGGCCGAGGCCCGGCTGCACTACGCCAGGTTCGACGCCACCGTCCGCTGGGACCTCGGCCGCCGCGCGCGACTGACCCTGGCCACCGACGACCGCCGGGAGGTCACCACCGCGCTGCCCATCCGCTACCCGAAATGTCTGCGGACCGATGCCCCCTTCGAGATGGTGAAGCTCAAGGGTTTCTCGCCCTACTCGACGGGCAACGCCTCCGATCCGGTGACCGCGGCGCGCTTCTCGTGGCGTCGGCGGCTGGTGGTGGAATTCCAGAGATGAAAACGGCCGGCCCCCCCCTGCCCGCTGCTTCCCGCGACATCCTGAGCCGCATGCCCTTGCGGCCCGAAGACTTCCACCAGTCCCGAGGCCGTTTATATCGGCGACTGGCTGAATGTCCGCGTGGTGCGGGTCAAGCCGGCCTACGCCGCGACAGCGGAATGTCCGGCGCCGTGAAAGGAGAAAAGGATATGACGCGTTTTCATGGATGGTTGCTTCTGACGGGTTTGTGTGTTGGAATCCTGCTCGTGGTGATCCTGGGCGGGGCGCTGGCCGCGAGCGGATCCCCGCCGCCAGCGGCCGCGGCCAGAGAGACGGTTGTCCTCGGGGCGGGTGGTTACTGGCGCGCGCACGCCACCTGGCGCGAGGGGATCACAACCGAAGGCGTCGTCTTCGGCGGGTACCCGAAGATGAAAACGGCGCCGCCCCCGCAGGGCTGGATGAATCCGGACTTCGATGACTCCGCCTGGTTCCGCTCGCCGGGTCCTTTCCCGGGCGAGGCGCTCATGCACAACACTTACATGACCACGGAAATGCGCCTGATGAGCGGCGCGCTGGAGTTGCGGGGCAGGTTCGCGGTGGAGGATCCCGCTGCGGTGAAAAAGCTGACCCTCTCCATGACCTACCGCGGCGGCGTGGCCGTCTACATGAACGGCACGGAGATCGCCCGGGGGCATCTGCCCAAGGGCGAACTCAAACCCGAGACGGCCGGAGAGGTTTACTCCCTGGAGGCCTACCTCGACTCCAAGGGCGCCATGATTCCCGAAGGCGAGTACAGGATCGGCCGTCTGTATACGGATCCCGCCGACAAAACCGCGGCTCAAAAGCGCATAGCCATCCGCGAACGACAGCTCGGTCCGGTGGAGGTGCCGTTGAAACTCCTGCGCAAAGGGGTCAACGTCCTGGCCGTCGCCAATCACAGCAGTGACTACCAGCCTCCGGCGCTGAAGTGGGCCAAGGACGATAGATGCCCCATCGGCTGGTATCACCTTGGCGTCCACACGCTCTTTCTCGCGGCCGAGGGTAGCGGGGCGCGCCCGAATGTCGCCCGGCCCGAGAACGTCCAGGTTTGGAACCAGGACATTCATCGTTTCTTCACCGTGGCGGAATACGGCGACCCCAACGAGAAGCTCGGACCCATCCGCCTGGTCGGTCCGCGGAACGGGCAGTACTCCGGCCAGGTGGTGGTCGGCTCGACCGCTGTCATCGAGGGGCTCCGGGCCGCCGCCGGCGACCTCAAAGGCCCCGGAACCATCCCCGCCTCGCGCATCCGCGTCCGCTACGGGACACCCTCCGAACTGTGGGGGCAGGGCCAGTTTCCCGGCCAGAGCGGAGCGGTCTACCGCTACGGCAAGACTCCTCCCGCCTACATCGCGCTGGATGAGGAGCCGCCCGCCAGAGTCGAGCCGGTCGCGCTCCCGACAAGCCCCAAGCTCCGCGCCGAGCTCGGCCTGCCGCCGACGATTGCTCCGGCGGCGCTGGCGCCGGTCTGGATCACCGTGAGCGTGCCCAAAGACGCCGCGGCCGGCACGTACGCCGGGACGCTTGCCGTCAGCGCCAAGGGCATACCCGAAGTCCGGGTGCCGGTCGAGCTCGAGGTCATTGACTGGACCCTGCCCGACCCGGGCCGTTTCCACTCCTTCATCGGCATCTACCAGTCCCCCGAGACGATGGCTCTCTACTACAAGGTTCCCCGCTGGTCCGAGGAACACTGGAAGCTGATTGAGAAATCGTGGCAGCTGCTCGGCGAGTTGGGCAACAACCTGATGGTCGCCGATCTGCTCGCCCGCACGCAGTTCGGCAACGAAGAGAGTCTGGTGGCCTGGATCCGTCAGCCGGACGGCCGCTACACGTACGACTACACCGTTTTCGATCGCTACCTGGAGCTGGCCCGGAAGTATTGCATGCTCCGGAAGATCTCGCTGCAGGTCCTGTACACGGTGAGCGACTGGGGACTGGTCAATGCCGACGACCCGCGCCACGTCACCGGCCTGGACCCGGCCACCGGCAAACGCGAGCCGCTGCGGCTGCCCGCCTACGCGACCGACGGGGCCAGGAAGGCCTTCAGCCCCATGCTCGAGGGCGTCCGCGAGCGGCTCAAAAAACACGGCCTGGACAAAACCCTGGTTCTGGGCATCGTCTCCGACCAGGGCATCCGGCCGGAACTCCTCAAGTGGTTCGAGGAGGTCTTCCCCGGCGTGGGATGGCACTACGGCGCGCACAACCGGCCCCGTTATTCATTCCTGACTTACGCGGAGTGGCTCTACGTCCCGCACCTGCTTCCCTCTCCGGAGGAAAAGCGCCGGTTCCTCTGGTGGGAACCGAAGCCGCCGGGAACCATCTTCGCCCTGTCCCAGCGAATCAGCGACAACCAGCAGGGACCGATGGTGATTCGCACCCT
>JAZDJP010000042.1:0-5108 GCA_043803805.1 Planctomycetota bacterium | reverse complement strand
CTGGCCTGGGCCGCCTGTCACGGCGGGTTCCACGACAAGGCACTGGGCTTCGCCCGGGCCGCCCGCCGGAATGCGACCCGCCCGGACCTCATCGCCCGGAGCCACGGGGCGGCGGGGCTCGCGCTCTACTTCATGGGCCAGGCCGCCGACGCCGCCCGGGAGATCCGGACGGGGCTGGCCGTCCCCGGCATCGCTCCGCTCGAACGGGGAAAGCTCCTCCGATACGAAGGACGCCTGGCCATCGAGCGATTCGACCTCGCCGCCGCCGAACGGGCCTTCGCCGGGGCGCGGGAGGCCCTCGCGGCAGCGCCCCCCTCGGCCGACCTCGATCACCTCCGGGCGATTCTCGGCAACAACCTCTGGATCCTCGAATCCAAACGCGGCAACTTCACAGCCGCCCGGGAGGCCCTCCGCGAAGGCGCCCCGTTCCTCCGGGAGGCCCCCCGCCCGCTCCTCGTCCAGTACCACCTAGCCTGGGGAGCGATCGAATCCGTCTCCGGCCGCCCCCGGGAGGCCCTCGCGCAGGCGGAACTGGGCCTGCACCTGCTGGACCCGGCCTCCGATCCGTTCAATGCCGCGGTGCTCGTCACCTCACGGGGACGGGCGCACCTGAAACTCGGGAACCTCTCCGCCGCCGCCCGGGACGCGGGCGAGGCCCGGGCCATCGCCGTGCGGACCCGGTTCGCTAACGTGATGATTGACGCGACGGGACTGGCCGTGGCGGTATCCGTGGCCCAGGACAATCTCATCGAGGCCCGGCGGGAACTGAAGGAAGGGATTGCGCGACTGGAGAAGGGAATTTCGAAACGCCCCATGGCGGCGACCTTGAACGCGCAGGGCCTTCTGGCCTTGGCGGAGCGAAACTGGGAGGACGCCCGCGAATGTTATGCGGCCGCGGAGGAGGAGGTGAAAGCCATCCCCGAATATGCCGCTTACGCCCGCGCCCACCGCGTCGAGACCGAGTTTCTCGCGGGAAATCCCGACGGCGCCGTCGAACTGGCGAAAGGACTCCCCGCCCCGGAGTCGCTTCCGGGTTGCACCATTTACAAAACATTCTGGCGCATCCTGCAGGCCCTCTTCGCGGCCGCCCGCGGCGAACCCGAGGAGGCCCGGCATCTCGCGGAGGCGGGTTTTGCGGTGGACCGGGTGGGCGAGGCCTTCCATTCCCTCGCCGAGAACGCCCTCTTCATCGCGGACTCGCTCAAGGCATGCCGGCTCGGGGACAAGGCCCCGGGGCTCCTCGACCTGTGCCGGCGAACCGCGGGGGAGGCGTGCGAAAAAACAAACCTCCCGGCCGCCAAACGGCGACTGGAAGGGCCGGGGAAGGAAATCAGGGCCTGAACACGCATGAAATTCCGACCCTCCTCCGCGGAAGATTCGGAGGGCCCTGCGAAGCCACTTGGCGAAGCAGGGATGGCGAATTCCGAATGCCGAATTCGGAAGGGGCCAGCCATTTTTCGTTCAACAATCGCTTCGCGGACAACCGCAAGACGAAGATGTTGAGCGGCACCGAGGAGCAGTTCGAGGTCATCCGACGATATTCGATTGCTTTTTTGGAGAAGCACGTCGCGGGAAGGAAGGACTCCGGCCATGCGCTGGAGCGGGGGGACCCATTGCTTACACGCCATGTCACGGAACCGGTTCCGAACGCGTTTTGAACCGATTTTGAAGAATCGCCCGAAATGCCTGTCTTCGTAGTTCGGCCAGATTTTGGGGATCGCGCGTCTCGAAGGGCGCGATTTTCCGGAGGTCGTCCCCGGCAAGCCGGAACAACGCCCAGTCCTCCATCCCGTCTCGCAAATTGATCAGGCGAAGAGAGGGGATCGGAAGCGAGTCGTTTCCGGGATAGAAGAGAACACCCGCGCCCGCAAGTCCGGGTTTCCATTTTTCAGCCTTTTCCGGGAAGGGCACATCCCGGAGTTCCTTGTTAATTCCCCAGGCGGTCGGCCAGAAATAAACGAATCCCTCGACGCCTTTATAAAACGACATCCAACCGATTGCCCTGGAATCAATCAGATCGTTGTCCAATCGGCAATTCGGGTGAGGCTGATACGGTTCGACGGAAAAGAACCACCAGAACCCGGCATTTTTCGGATTATCGCGGACAAGTCTCAAACTCTCTTCCGTAAAACTGTGAAGGGCATAATGGTCGGTCGAATGGGCGACGACCATGTCCCAGACATCAATCAAATCCAAGAGTTCCTTGCCCGGCCTGGAGGCGACCCAGAGTTTGAGTTCAGGAAAAATTGTTTTAAGCCACTCGCCGTTTTTCCGAATGGCGGGGATGGCCTCGGGAGGTGGTTCGTCCGCGATGAGGGCGAAGCAGTCGTTCAAGACGCCGAGTTTCCCCATCTGATCGCGCCAGGATTTTAATTGCGGAGCGAATTTTTCCTTCTGTTTGTCATCAAGGACTTTTTTTCCGCCGCCGCCAAGGTGAAAAATCTGGAAAAGAGTCCCGCCCTTTTCCTTGATGATTTTGATTTCCGCCTCCGAAAAATTCGGGCCTTTGTCAAAAAGAACGCCCGGGGTAAAACGGTATTCCAGGCAGAAATCCAGATAGGCGAGGCGTTCGGTTTCGGTCAATTCCCGGCCCAGGTATTTGTCAATCTCCCAATTCCAGTGAAAGCCGGTTCTGAACGGGAGCCGGGCCGGAATTTCAATGGGAAAAACCTGAACGGAAAGCAGGAGCGACGCCACGGTTTGCGGTTTCCCGGCTTCACTGAATTTTAAGCGGTAATCAAAAGAAACAGGTCCTTTTTGCTCCTTGTCCTGAAGTGGGGGAGTTTTCACATCGAAGAGAAAGACAATCTCTCCGGGACGATGGTTTTGCGCTTTTGCCGATTTCGAGGGCAGGCAGACGTCCGGGATCCAGCCCGTGTTTGTGGGAGGAATTTTGAATGTCGGGTCTTCCGCCGGTTTGTCGTAGAGAACGTCCAACACCTGGAAAGTTTTGATTTCCGGCATCCAGGAAGGTTTGGAGTTGGAGTCGCGCTCAACCGGTTCGATCGTGACGCTGATTTCCGAAAGAGGTTCTGATCCTGTCGTTTTCCCCCTGACCAGGACCTGGAAAGCCTCGCTTTCGTTTCGGGCCATTTCGAGTTGGAATGAGGGGGATTCCTTCGGAGATGCGATGCCGTGCGGCCCGCCGATTCGAACGGAGGATGAACCGGGATGAATTGAAAAGGCGGATTGAATTGCAATTTCTTCATGACTCCTTGACGTTTTTGAGGTTGCGTCATCCGCCGAACAGGCAAAAAGAGACAGAAGCCCGAGGGAGATTCCGGATTGGATTCTTGCGCGTGTCATCGGCATCATTCTTTATTATACGCCTGATTCGTTGCTCTTCCCGTCAAGAAACTTGTCCACGATCCGCCGCACCGCCGCTTCCACCTCCGCCCGGTCCGCCGGGGGCAAATGCGCCAGATTTTCGCGGAGGCGTGTGATCTCGACATCCACCGCCTGCTCCATCGCCCCGTGCAGGTCGCGCGCGACCGCCGCCGCGGCCGAGGCCCGGCTGTCCCGAAAATAGTCATCCAGGTGCGCGGCGAGAATCTCCCTCACCGCCACGAGATCCCCCTCGAGCCCGGCCCGGTTTCGCTCCGCGACGGCCCGGAGATCGTCCAGATTGCGGAGATACACCTCTTCGAAGCGCCCGGCTTCCGGCGCCACGTTCCGGGGAACGGCGAGGTCCAGCACCAGGAGCGGCCGGTGGCGCCCCCGCCGCGCGGGGAACGCCTCACGAATCATGATCTCCGTCACGACCGGCGCATCCGTTGCCGCGCAGGCGATGAGAATATCCGCCCCGGCCAGGAGCCGCGGGAGTTCCCCCCACGGATGAACGGCCGCCGTCCCGCAAACGCCGCGGGCGCGGGCCGGGTCGCGTGAAACGACGGCGATATCGCCGGCGCCGCGCTTCCGGAGCGTCTCCAGAACCAGAATTCCCGTCTCCCCCGTCCCGATCACCACCACGGACGCCGCGGCCAGGTTCTCGAACAGCGCCGCCGCCAGATCCATCGCCACCGCCGGGACCGAGGCGTGGCGTGACGCAAGTTTCGTGCGGGTGTGAACCTCCTTGGCCGCCCGGAAGGCCCGCTGGTAAAGCGGATTGAGGACACTCCCCGTGAGCCCCGCCGCCAGAGACCGATCGTAGGCCCGCCGCAACTGATGCAGGACCTGGGTCTCCCCCATCACCATGGACTCGAGGCCGCACGCCACCCGGAAGACGTGCTCAACGGCCCGCCGGCCATTCACCGCGAAAAGCGCCCCCTCCCAGGACGGGGAGGATTGGGCATCGAACACTGCGGCGAAAAGCCGCGCCGGATCCATCTCCCGGCCCGCCCAGACGATTTCCGTGCGGTTGCAGGTGGACACCGCGACGATCTCGGCGTTCCCGAGCGCGGTCTTCACGCGCGCCAGGACCCCCGGCGCCTCCTCCGTGGAAAAGGCGACCTTTTCCCGGAGGTCGAGCGGGGCCGTCTTGTGATTCATCCCGGCGAGATGAACCTTGTCGGCGGGAAGCGCGAGACCCGTTTCAAATTTCGAATTCGTCATTCGTCACTCGACATTCGAAATTCCATTCCTTCTCAGCACACAGCACTCAGCACTTCTCTCATTCCGACTTCGAGACTCGCAGACTCGCTGACTCGCCGACTTCCCACTGACCACTCCTAAAACTTGTGGAATCCGGAAGCCCCCAGGCCGCGCGCCAGGAGACCCGCGAGGATTAACAAATATCCCGCCACGCCCAGCCCCACCGCCGCCGGCGTGCTGAAGCCCCGCCGCCGCCGGGCGATCGCGGTCACGGCGAAAAGGCCCCACCCGAGCAACGACAACACCGTCCGAACGTCGGCGTACCAGGCGTCATGCCCCTCCGTCCCCGGAATCCGAAACGCCCCGAGAACCATCCCCGCCGTGAGAAAAATCATCCCCCATCCCGTGGCGCGCACGAACAACCCGTCGAGGGCCGTGAGGGCCGGCCAGCCGCCGTCCATGCCGCCCGGGCCGCCGGCCTTGAGCGATTTCCGCCGCCAGACAAACAGAAGTCCCGCCGCGCACGCCACGGCCAGAAGCGCGCAACCCAGGACGCTCGCGAAAACATGAAACGCCAG
>JAZDJP010000041.1:0-11155 GCA_043803805.1 Planctomycetota bacterium | reverse complement strand
TATCCCAAACCCTCCCGCGGTTGCGACGGGCCGAGATGCAAGCAGCGCGCGGAGCGAGGAGGAATCGTATCAACGGAGAGATACGATGACGACGAGCGACAATGCGATGCGCCGCATATCGGCCCGTCCCTCCGGGTTGCGCTCCGCCTTCGGCTCCGCGCCCTCGCTGCCGCTCGGGGCGATACGAATCGCCGACCTCGGCCCTCCCGGGCCTCGGTTGCGGCGGCGGGGGGCCGTCTACGGCGTCGCTCCTCCTCGGCGTATCTCCGGATACGCATTCGTCGTCGCTCCTTGTATCCGGCCCCCCGGCGCTCGCAACGCAACTAGCGCGAGGGTTTGGGATAGACTCTTCTCCGGGCTTCCGGTTCATGTCCCCAGACTCGGAGACTCGCTGACTCGCTGACTCCCCCATCTCCCCCCATCTCAGCACTCAGTACTCAGCACTTCTCCCCACTTCCCTACCTCCCCCTCGTGTCGCGCCGGATTTCCCGCGTCTCGTCCCGCTCGAGATATCCCTCCAGACGGCCGATGGCGTCGTCCACCCGGTTCACCCGCTTTTCGACGAACGCCCGGATCCAGACATACGACTGCAGGGCGAGCAATCCGACCAGCAGGGCGACTCCCGCGATCACCACCGCCCGCACATGTTCGCGCTTGCGCGAATTCTGGCGGAGTTCGCCCCGAAATTTCCGAACCGCCCGCGGCAGACGCCGCCAGACGGGTTCCCGCCTCTGCACGGCGCGCTCCTTCACATCCTCCGCCAGACGGCGGCTTTCCCGCAGGTAGGACGGAAGCGCCGCGAGAAGATGTTCGATGTAGAAGGGCTTGCGCAGTAACGTATAGCCGCCTCCGCGATAAGCCTCGTCAATGGCCTGGACGCCCGCCTCCCCCGTGATGAGGATGACGAGCGTTTCCGGCGCCCGTTCCCGGATGCGCCGGGTGGCCTCGCCACCCGAAATAGACGGAAGATTGATATCCATGAACACCATGGCATATCCGCCCCGGCATGCCATGGCGACCGCGATCTCCCCGTCGGGAGCCTCCTCCACAGTGAATCCCGCCCGTTCCAGAACCCCCCGGAGGAGATCCCGGATGGACGCATTGTCATCCACGACGAGAATCCGCCCCTGTGTTCCCCGGACCTCCCGCAAGGTGACCTCCACCACCTCCTGAAGCGCCTTCACCCCGACCGGCTTTCCCAGGAGCGCCGCGGGGGAGAGCCGCACAAGCGCCTCCCGGGTGGCCGGGGTGATCTGACCCGACACAACAACAACCGGGAGCCCCGGCTTCGCCGCCCGGACGTGCTCGATGAATTCGATGCCGTTCATCCCCGGCATGTGGATGTCGGTGATGACCAGATCCACGCGGTGCGTCTGGAGGAGACGGATCGCATCGGTCACGCAACGCGCCTCGAGGACGTCATGCGCCTCCAGCGCCCCGGCGAACACCCCCCGGACGGCGTCGTCGTCCTCCACCACGAGAATCGTTTTCCCCGGACCCGCCATCACATCCCCTCTTCATTGATAAGCCCGCTCATCCTGAGCTTGTCGAAGGATGAGACTATCCGACCGGCAGGTGAACCTTCACATCATTCCCCACCACCGATCCCTCGTTGATGTCCATCCGCCCGCCATGCGCCTCGGCCGCCAGCCGGCAGAAGAGAAGCCCCAGACCCGTGTCGGCCGATATCTTCTTTCCGGGCGGACTGTTGAGAAATCCAAACCGGTCGCGCAAGGCGGCATGATATTCGGGTGGAAGAGGATCCCCGTCATCCGTGACATGGATGACGGCCCCGCGCCCGTCCGACGCCATGGAAACGGCTAGGGTGACGCCCCCCCCGGTTCGCGCCCGGCGGACGGCCCCCGCCACGAGATTCTCCGTCATCCGTTTGACGACGCCTGGATCGGCATTGACGGAAACGGCGCCGGCGCCCCCAACCGGCGTCAGGGACACCTCGCGCAACAGCGCCACCGCCGTGAAATCCCCCCGGACGTCATCCATCAGGACGCCCAGGTCCATCGGCCGGCGCTGGAGGGGCATCGCTCCGCCCTCGAAACGCAGGACGTCCATGAGATTCTCGGACAGCCGCATGAGGTCGCGGCACCCCGCACCCGCCCGGTCAATGCCCGTCAGGATTCGCGGCGGCAATGTCCCTCCGCCCTGAATCCGGATCAGATCCAGATATCCCCGGATGACCGTCAGGGGATTCCGGATGTCATGCACGATCATCCGCACCAGAAGTTCCTGGTTCTTCTCGAGTTCCGCCAGTTTGCGGTAGCGTTCATCCAGTTCGTCGTGAAGTTTTTTAATGCGCAGGAGCGAACGGATGCGGAGTTTGAGTTCCTCCACATCAAACGGCCGCGTGAGAAAATCATCCGCGCCCGCCTCGATCCCCCGGAGTTTGGCCTCGTGCTCCCCCAGGGCCGTGATCATGATGACCGGGATGTGCTGAAGGACCGCGTCCGCGCGCATCCGGGAGAGAATCCGGTATCCGTCCATCCCCGGGAGAAGAACATCCAGGAGCACCAGATCCGGCAACCGGACGGCCGCGGCCGCCAGCGCCTCCTCCCCCGTGCGGACATCAATGAATTCATACCCCTCCCGCCCCAGGAGGTCCCGCAGAAGCCGGACGTTCGAGGGCTTGTCGTCCACCACCAGAATCCGGGGTGTTGCGTCCATGACCATCTCCGGCTGCCGGGCCGATCACATCCGCCCGTATCGCATGTCCTGTTCGAGAAACCGCGGAATCACCCGGTCCAGATAGGCCTTCTCGCAGGCGGGGCGCGTGACATCCCCGGTCTGAAGGATCGCCGAATACCGGCACCCCCCTCCGCACATCGGCGCGTAAACGCAATCGGGGCAGGCCTTCCACACGTCCAGATTCACGAACGCCTCGTGCCGGGCGTCGAGCGCCGGCGCGTCCACGCGCCCGACCTTCATCCCCTCCTCGCCAAGCATGGCGGGACACTTGTGGATGTCCCCGTTCGGGCGGATGACGAAATAACTCGTCCTCTGCCCGAGCGGGCACTCCTGGATGCCGACGGCCGGCCCCGGACGGCACCCCCGCCGGAGAAGCTCCTCACGGATCGCCACCACCTCCATTTCGTATCCCGCGCCCGAAAACGAGATGCACCCCGCGGCCTCGGCGTTCGCCGGAAGCCCGGCCCGCCGGTTCTCCAGGGACATCGAAACGGGACTCGCCCGGACGCCGGCGCACCGATCGAGCAATCCCACCTCCGCCAGGTAATCCCAAAGCCGGAAGAGGCTTTCGTAATTGCCGCGATCCCAGTTGGACTGAATCTGGATATCCACCCGGCCCGCCATCGCCTGGAGATTCGCCACCACCGTGTCGAACGACCCTTGTCCCCCGCGGAAGGGTCTCCGGCGGTCGTGCTCCTCCCGATCCCCGTCAATCGTCACCCGAAGGGAGTACAACCCGAGGGGCCGCAGGCGCTCCACCACGTCCGGACGGATCAGGGACCCGTTCGTCACGATCTCAAACCGGTATTCGCGCCCGCCGCGCTCCCGCGCCCAATCCGCCATCCTCTGCGAAATCCGGATCATCGGCTCCGGATTGAGGAACGGCTCCCCCCCGTAAAACGTGAGCACCACGCGATCGTGTCCGTGCTCCGCGGCCTTCCGGAGTATCCAGTCCGTCACGCGATCCGTCCGGGCATCGTCCAGCCGCTCCGCGCCCTTGTCGCTTCCCTGAATACAATACGGACAGGCGAAATTACACGCCTCGGTCGTCAGGACGGTCGCCTGGAGGAAATCCGCGTCCTCCCGCATGTCGTCGAACCACCGCCTCAAGCGATCAGTCTCGTCCACGTCGTCCGCCACCAGAAGTCCGGCCTCGTCCAGCGCCCGAACGGCCTCCCCGGCGCCGTTTGAGAAATCCCGCCGGCGAAAGGCATCCTCCACGCGACGCTTTAATTCTCCCGGCAGGGTGACCACTCCCTGGGTCATGGCATTAAAACCGATGAAGGAATCCCCCCCGGACGCCGGGAAAAATGTGGTGAACCGCGACAATTTCATAACGCCCCTCGTTTTGCGGCGCCGGGAGGAAACACGCTCCTCCCGGCGCCAAACCAACCCGACACCGGCACTACTTCTTCAGCTCCGGATCGCTCCGATAGAAGCTGTAATTCATGAAGCAGCAGTCCTTGTTTGCCTGCTCCCGGAGCGTCGCCACCCCCACTTTCCGAATTTCGATTTTCATGCCAATCACCCCCTTTCTTTATGGTTCCAGGTTGACATCCTTCAGATAGAAGAATTGTGCCGTCAATCCGGAAAGAAACGGCTCAACGTTGCGGACCCGCCGGCGGGCGGCATGGATGACATGCGGATAATATAAAAAGTACGCCAGGCGTTTCATCTCCACCTCGTTGGCCACAACACACCATTCCCTCTCCCGTTCCTCAACATCCCACGCCGATCGGGCGCGACGATAGGATTCCTGGGCCTCCGCGGAGAAATGCCGGTTCACGTCCGTATGCAGCAATTTCCCCCAGATTTCCTTCACCACGTCGCAGCGTTCGGCGTCGCGAAATCCCAGAACGCCCATCAAACTGACGGCGCAGTCCCCACCCCACACGCGCCCGAAAAATTCGTGTTCATCGGAAACGGACACCAAACGCATCAGGACGCCAACGGCATTCAAGTCCTGTCGCAGAACCAGGGCGATTTTTTGCTGGACGGGGTCGTTGAGATTGACCAGCATGTCGAATTCAAACGGTTTCCCGTCCCGGGACAAAACCCCGCTTTCATTCAAATTCCATCCGGCCTCCTTGAAAAGACGCAGGGACTCCGCGGGATCATACCCGGCATGAGGAGGAAGGGACCGCGCCACGACGGATCCCGGGCAGAACATCCCCGTGGCCGGCTCCCCCTGGCCCACGGCGGCCTTCCCGATGAGTTCCGTCACGTTGATGGCCGACGCCACGGCCCGCCGGATCCGTTCGTCCGCGAACCGGGGATCGTCCAGATTGAAAAATATCGCGTAACACAACGGCCCCGGGGAGGAAAACACGCGGAATGCCGGATCCCGCCGGGTGAATTCGGCGTCCTCGGGATCGAGAAACATCATCACATCCACGTCCCCCCGCATGAGGGCCGTCCAATTCGCCGTCACGGTGGGGAAGGGCAACACCACAATGCGATCCAGACGCGGCCGCCCTTCGTAATAGTCCCGATAGGCGCCCAGGACAAGCGCCCCGTCCGGATCCCAGCGCTCGACCCGGAAGGGGCCGCTCCCGATCGGACGACGCCCCGCGAGGGCCTCGACATCCCCTTCCGGACCGTAATGCCGCTCCGGGGCGATCCTGCGCCCCAACGTGTGCAGGAATCCCGGATCCGGTTCCCGCAGGACCGCCCGAACGGTATGGCGATCAAGCGCGTCCCAGCGCTCGACATTCCGGTAGAGCGGCGACCACGGGGTGGCGCCCTCCACCGTGTGCTTCCGGTAGGTGAACACCACGTCCGCCGCCGTCAACTCCTCCCCGTCGTGGAACCGCACGCCCCGCCGGAGGTGGAACGTGAACCGTTTTCCACCATCGTCCGACTCCCAGCGTTCCACAAGATCCCGCTCCAGTTCTCCGTTCGCGTTTACCCGCATGAGACAATTGAACACCACGTCCAGCAGTGACACCGACATGGTCCCGCAGGTGGAAAATGGGTCCATGGGCGCCAGGCCCTGCGGGGCCCCAAGCGTGAGCGTTCCCCCGTAACGGGGGATACCGGATTCACTCATCGCATCCAAGTGATACCGCTGGCTCCACACCAAGGCGGACACTCCAATCACAATGATGAAAAACGAAATTAATCCATTCCGTTTCATTTTCATTTACGTTCCTTTCTTAAGCAGTGCAAAAATGATACCATCCAGAGACATTGTCGCCCCCCCCCCCCCCTGTTCGCACAACATCTTACATGCCAAGATATTATATAACACATCAATAAAAAAACACATGTCAATGCCGTTATGTCACTAAACCATAACGCACCCATTATGATGCGGAGATGATGGTGGCGAGCACCATAAACGGTGCACGACCTGCCACCTGAAGTCAAGCTTTTTGGATTTCACACATCCGGCGGGTGAACGCGTCTAGAACCGATACTCCATCCCCGCCTCGACGAATCGCCCGGGCATGGGGTACAGCGCGTTCCAGCCGTGGCTGGAATTGAATAGATTCGTCACCGTGAGATAGGAGGCGACGTCCCCCGACCCCTTATTTGAGAAGGTCTGGGTCAGTTTGACATCCCAGATGAATTTCCGGTCATTGGCCGGATCGGCGTCCGGCACATTCCACCACACGTAATGGCCGCGCAGGGCGCCCCCGAACCCCCGCGGGTGGTTGTAGTATAATCCGAGGTCCTGGGTCATCCGCGGCCGCCCGCCCCCTTCGATGACCGCCCCCGCGCCGTCCTCGACGTTCAGGTAACTCGCCCCGGCCGTCGCGGCCCATTCGTTCGCGATCTTGAAACCAATCTCCCCCTCCACGCCGGTGCGCTCCTCCCGGTCGCCGTTGACGGCCGCGGTCCGCCCGTCGAGTTGCGTCTCGAATCGAATGGCGTCCCGGACATTGACCAGGAACACATCCATCCGCGCGGTCCACCGCCGTGAAAACGTCCCGTCCGCGCCAAGCCCCCAGGCGATTGCGCGTTCGGCCCGGATGGCGGCGTTGGGCGCGAGCGCCGGCGTGTCCACGTACCGGTAGACAAGCGGCGGAGCGTTAAAATCGCGCGACACCGTCCCCCGGAGCCGCACCGGAATCCACGGCATCCGCCAGCCGATGCCGCCGGAGGGACTCCATGCCTCGCCGAAATCGCTGTGGGTGTCGTACCGCATCCCGCCCTGAAACGTGAAATCCCCGCGCCCGATCGCCAGATTGCCATAACCAGCCTTGCGCTCCCCCTTCCGATCGCCCCCGCCGTCCCCCGCGTTGAATCCATCCCAACCGGCGTCCGCACCGAGAACCAGCGTCCCCTTGTCCTTCATGTCCGTCGTGATCACGGCGTCCACGCCCCGGTAGACATCGCGCACGTGCGTCGAACCGAGAAGGGCGTACGGATCAAGGGAAAAACTCCTGCGATCCGAAATCTGATCGGAGGTCTTCGCGGAGATCTCGACGCGCGTGTCGGCGGGCGCCGAGGACCAGGCCATCGCGCCATAGCGCGCGCTCGATGTCACATCCTGGGCCAGGTTGAACGGCGTATGCTCAAAATCCCCCATATCGGCGCGGCTGTAGCCCCCGAACATTTTGAGACGCGACTCCCCGACCGGGAACACCCCCTTGAGAAATCCCTTCATCTGTTCCACGTCGCTGCGGGGCCGGAATCCGTCGTCCTTCGACCAGCTCCCCGCGCTGTACCAGCTCGCCTGCCCCTGTCTCCCGCCCAGTTCGAAAAGCCCCTGGAGATAATCCACCCCGCTTCCGTAGGCGCCCGTGGCGCCGCCGATGCGGCCCCGGGGGCGATTATCCGCCGGGGGGTCCTTGGTGATGATGTTCACCACCCCGCCGAGGGCGGAGCCCCACGCGGCGGACGCCGGTCCTTTCAGAATCTCGATCCGCTCGACATTCTCCAGGGGAAGCTGGGTGATGTTCGCGCTGCCCTCCCCCTGGGTGTTGAAAAGAATCCCGTCCACCATCATACGCACTTGGCGCGGAAGGGAGCCGTGAACCGTGATGGTGGGAACCCGTCCGATGCCGCCGTTCGGCTGAACGGCGATCCCGGGGATGAAGCCCATCGCCTCGCCGGGATCATGAACGGGCAGATTCCGGAGGTACTCGGCATCGAGGACCATGATGTTTTCCACGGAGGAGGAAAGGGGTTCCTCCGCCCGGCGCGCGGTCACGATCACCGGCCCCATCCGCCGGGTCGGCCGACGCTGGGTGATGTCCTCGTACTCCATGGCGGAGGCGGAACCCGCGGCCAGAAGGAGCTGTGAAATAATAAATGCTTCACCGAGCAACCGGAGGCCAGGGATGGCCGGAGGTCGCCGCGTCTTCGCGGCCCCGGAGGGGCGCGGAGCAGGATGCGAAGCGCAACACGGCCGGAGGGGATGCATCGCCGTCCCGAATGAAGCAGTTATTGTTGAACAGCGACGAAGAACCGCCGCGGCGCCCGCCGCCACACGCCGCCACATGCCCCCGCGAAACCATTTTTCCATGGAACGCATACCCTTCCCTCCTGGATATGGCAATTCACAATTGACTGAATCCTCAATGCCGCTCATGGTGAGCCCGTCGAACCATGAACGGAGCACTCTGACTCATCCTTCGACAAGCTCAGGATGAGCGGGATTATCCATTCGTGAACGACTCCAAAGCGGCCATTATACGAAGCGGGACACACCCCGCAACCGGCAAATCTCCGTGAATCCATCCGATCGGATGGTACAATTCCCCCGTCGTGAGAACACTTCACTTCCCGAGGCGAATCGGAACCCAGCTTCTCCTGATTCTGCTGGTTGCGGTGACGATCCCTCTGGCGGCCCTGGGCGCCCTTCTCCTCCGTGAGGGAACTGCCGCCACCGAGGCGACGCTCCTGCGCGATTACCGGGCGCTGGCCGAAAAGACCGCCGAGACGATTGAAAAAGAGCTCGCCACCGGGGAGGAGCATCTGCAAATTCTGGCCGGCCTCCTCTCCCTGGAGGCGATCGTGCCCGGACGGGTGACGGAGACGCGTCTGGCCGAAACGGCCCTCCGGCAGTCCCGGTTCCGGCGGATCATCCTGGTGGATCCGGCCGGACGCGAGATGGCCGTCTCCCACCCCGCCCCGCCGCGCGCGTGGTCGGGCGATGCCACGTTCCAAAAATCCCTCTCCGGAAACGGGGGTGTCACGCTTTCCCGGAATGCCGCGGGGCTCCCCCTCCTCCTCACCGGGATTCCCGTCCGCCGGCTCGGCCGGACGGAAGGCGTTCTCCTGGGAGAGGCCGATGCCCGCCCCCTCTGGAAGGCGGTGGACCGTCTGATTCTCGGACGGGAGGGACGGGCGTTTCTCATGACACGGGACGGCCGCCTGGTCTCCGGAGACAACAAGGCGTCCATCCTCGCGGGAAATCGCACCGGCCCCGCCTTCCCGTCTCCCGAAGCGACCGGCCGGTCCGGCACGGCGCTTCTGCGCGACGGGAACCGGGAATGGCTCTGCGCGTGGGCGCCCGTCGCCCCGCTCGACCTGGTCTGCATCCTCCGCCAGCCCGCCCGGGAGGCCCTCGCCTTTCAGGACATCTTGAAACGCCGCGCGATCATGATCCTGGCGGTGGTGGCCATTCTCGCGGCCGCGCTCAGTATTCTTTTCGCGCGCCTCTACTCGCAGCCCCTGCGGACCCTGACGGAGGGCATGGAGGCCGTGGCCGGGGGAAACGAATCCGCGCGGCTTCCCGCGAATCGGGCCGATGAAATCGGAGCCGCCTTCCGCACCTTCAACACCATGACGGAACGCCTGGCGGCGGCCCGCCAGTCGGAACGAATGGCCCTCCTGGGACGGACGGCCGGATGGATTTCCCACGACCTGCGCAACCGCCTGACCGCCATCAAGGCCCAGACGGAACTCCTCCTTCTGCGCGGGGACGACCCCGCGGTCCGGGCCTCCTTCGAGACGCACATGCCGCGGGAAATCGCCCGGGCCGAGGAGATGATCGCGGAACTCGGCCATCTGGCCCGCCTCGACGAGATTCAACCCGAATGGATCGCCCCGGCCGATCTGGCGGAGGAAGTCGCCGGCCCCCTCCGGCAGATTCCCGGAAACCGCGCCATCACGGTGGAGTCCGCCGGCCCCCTGCCGCCCCTTCGCGCCGACCGCCGGAAACTGGGCGGGGCGCTGCGCAATCTTCTCATGAACGCCATCGAAGCGACTCCCGACGGGGGGCGCATCATCGTCCGGATCGCCGCGACCCGGCTTCACCCCGGCCGGACGGGAATCCAAATCGACGTCGAAGATAACGGCCCGGGCATCCCGCCCGAAACGGCCCGGCGCCTCTTTGACCTGTTTTACACCACCAAGACGCGCGGGACCGGCCTGGGGCTGGCGCTGTCGCGGGAAATCATCCGCCGCCATGGCGGGGACATCACGTTCTCCCCGGCGCCGGGCGCCGGGGCCCGGTTCACCGTCACGATTCCGGCGGAACCCGGGATACACGAGAAAGGAGGCCGCCCGTGAAAACCCTTCTCATCGTGGACGACGAACCGGCCGTCCTCGAAGCCCTGCGACTCCTGTTCGAGGGGAAGTACCGTGTCCTGACGGCCCCCACGGCAACGGGGGCGCTGGCGTCGCTCCGCCAGCATGCCGCGGATGTCGCCATCCTGGACCTCTCCCTGCCGGACATGGACGGACTGATCCTCCTCCCGCGCCTCCGCGAAGAGGATATCGAGGTGATCGTCCTCACCGGCCGGGACTCCGCCCGCGACGGGGTGCAGGCCATGAAACTGGGCGCCCTGGACTACATCGTCAAACCCTACGATACCCCCACACTGGTCGAGACCGTCCGGAAGGCAGCCGACCTGCACGACAAGAACCGCCAGATCCAATTCCTGCGCTCGTCCGCGGAGCGCGACCGGACGTTCATCGCCGAAAGCGAATCCCTGCGGCGCGTCCTCCAGGAGATCGCCCGGGTCGCCACGACCGACGCCACCGTCCTCATCACCGGGGAGAGCGGAACGGGCAAGGAGATGGTCGCCCACCTCATCCACCGCACCAGCCCGCGCGCCACCGGACCGTTCGTGACCATCAACTGCGGCGCCATCCCCGAATCCCTCATCGAAAGCGAACTCTTCGGCCATGAGCGCGGGGCATTCACGGGGGCACGGGAGCGGAAAACCGGAAAATTCGAGATGGCCCACGGGGGCACGATCTTCCTGGACGAAATCAGCGTCCTGCCGCCAGAGAGCCAGACACGGCTTCTCCGCGTCCTGCAGGAACGGACGATCGCCCGGGTGGGCGGCACCCAGGACATCCCGGTGGACATCCGGGTCATCTCGGCCACGAACCTGTCCCTCCAGAACCTTGTCCGGGAGGGCCGGTTCCGGGAGGATCTGTTCTACCGCCTCCACGTCTGTCCGGTGAACCTCCCCCCCCTGCGGGAGCGCCGGGAGGACATCCCGCCGCTGTTGCATCATTTTCTGAACCTGTTCGGACGGCAGTTCCACCGGCC
>JAZDJP010000040.1:0-23350 GCA_043803805.1 Planctomycetota bacterium | reverse complement strand
TGTTCTTCCGCCGGCTTTTTCAAGTCTTCGAGATTCGGCTCGTAGAACGGCCTCGGAACCGGCTTGGACGCATCCTTGCACGGCACCCAGGTGTAACCGTCGTCGTCGCTGAAATTCGCGACGCACCCGCCCCAGCCATCGGTATAAACCGTCCATATCCGCCCATTGGGCAGCCGCCAGGCGCGGGATTCGCACGGGCATTTCCGGAGATGCTGGCTGATGAGCGACATCCTCTCCTCCGCCCATCCCTCTCCGACGAACGCCAGACGCCGGAACACAATGTCATACCCTTCATGGTAGGAAGAGCAATTCTGCGTTCCGATGATGTACGCATCCCCTGTGCCGTCCGCGGCGCCGGAACCCCGCACACCCCAGGACGGCAGTTTGGTCTGCTCCTTTTCGCCCGGCGTGATGCCGCCCCACGTCTTCCCGCCGTCAAAACTCGCCGCCGCCGTCAAACCGTTCGCGCCCACCAATACCAACAGGCGATTGTCGTCCCAGGCGACGCATCCCCGTCGCAAACTCTGGGCATAGGTCACTCCCGATCCTCCGAACGCCGTGTCCGACGCATTCCAAACGGTATTCCCCGTGAAAACGGTGACCGGCCCCACCTTCTCCACCTTCCCCCGCACCGGTGTCATCTTCTCCGCGTTTCGCTTGACCGGATTGTAGATGACCGGCCGCGCGTAGGGTTTGACATCCCCTTCCATCTTGATGATCGGGAATTTGGCGTCGCCGGCGGCAGCATCCTTCATCACCAGGCGGATATTGTCCACATAAAGAAGAGCCTCCCCCTCAAAGCCGTTGATCCGGAGAACGAAACCCATCATCCTGGACAGATCCATTTCCGCGGCCGCCGCCATCTCGACGATCGGAAATTCGCACGTCACCTCCTTGTCCTGGGGAATCTTGAAAACCCCCAACCCGCTTCGTACCCCCAGATAGTGAGCCCGGATCTTCGGGCCGTTGGAATCGAATATACGGGTGGCGAGCACGGCCGGGGCCTTTTCGCTGAAAATATCGAAACGAAGACTGCTATAACTGCTCCAGTCGAGCTGGCGATCCCGGTTGCGGCACGCGTCATCCAGGACACACCCGTAGCGCTGGTAGAACCAATCGAGCACGTCTTCGTAGGCGCCTTTCACAGGCGGTTGCGCCATGAGGCCGGTTGGTTTGCCTTCCGCATAACTCTTGATATAACGCCAGGACTCGGGGTATCCGTTACCGAACATGAGGGATTGTTTCCCTTCCGTGGCGTGGTTCTCGACAAGGTCTTTGAGAACCACCACGCCCTTCAGATCGTTGCCGTTCTCAAAACCGTAAAGCACCTTCACCGGCTCGGCGGCAACCGCTCCGCCCGTCGCGACCATCAAAAGCCCGGCAATAACAACCACACCACCCAGCATTTTATAAAACATGGCTCCTCCTTATTCTCCGAAGTATTTGTTCTCATTCCGCCAGACGTTCCGCGCATACGCCAGCGCCCGCTTCGACGGTGTGATTTTCCCCGTGATGCTCGGCCAGGGATCGCCCTTCTTCCGGTTGAACGGATCGGGCGCCCAATGGTCGTTTTCGTATTTCTTGCGGGCCGCCTCTTTCCGGAAGTCGGGCACCTCCAGCGTCACGCCGCCCTGAAGCGCCGCACGATATCCGAGCGGCCCGATGATGGACATCGCCACGCCGCGATAGACGTCCAGGTAGGGCGGCTCGTTTTTCCGGATGGCCTCGGCGAAATGGAAATTGGTGAAGTAATCGCCGCCGCCATGCCCCGCCTTTTTCGCCATCTTTTGGTGAACGGCCGGGAATTCCGGACGATAGATCTGCTCGACCGGCCCCGTCTTTTTCTCATGGAACTGCTCGCGGTTCAGGCGCAGCCAATTCCGGTCGCCGAACCGCATGTTTTCCATGTGGCCGCGCGATCCGTGGACGCGAACCCAGGAACCGTGTCCGCGCAAATAAACCTGCAGGAGCTTCACCCATGCGCCGTTGTCCATCCGGCAGACGATCATCGAAGCGGCGTCGCTGAAACGCGGCAACCTTCGGAAGACCGGATCATCCGGGTGACAGGGCATGATGAAACTGTTGACCTTGACGGGCCGCGTATCGGTAATGAACATGAGCGGCGCCAATGCGTGGGTGCAATAGTACGTCGCGGGGAGCCAGCCGCGCCAATGCTTGATTCCGGGCGCCAGCCACGCCCAGACATCCGCGCTCTCGCAATGGACGTACTCGCCTTCGCCATAGACGAACTCGCCGATCTTTCCCGCCTGGTACAACCGGCGCATCTCCTGGTTGTAGGCGGAGTAGGGATAATTCTCGGCAATCATGTAAATCTTCCTGGACTTCTCCACGGCGCGGATGAGCGCCACGCCTTCCGCCAGCGTGAAGCAGGATGCGCACTCGGACATCACGTGCTTCCCCGCCGCCATCGCCTGGATGGCGAGCGGCGCGTGCTGGTGAAAATAATTCGCCAGCACCACCGCGTCGAGGTCGTGTTCCAGCATCTTGCCGAAATCGGTGTAAGTCGTGACGCCGAGCTCCCGGCCGACTTCGTTGAGTTTTTCCTCCCACGTGTCGCACAGGGCGACCAGTTCCATCCCCGCCGTCGCCGCGCCACGCGCGAACGACCGCCCGCGGCCGACGCCGACAACCCCCAGGCGAATCGGTTTTCCACCGGACTTCATTTTCTTCTGGCTCATAACTTCTCCTTTCCTTATGCGTTCAGTTCAATGTACAAGCGCAGACAGATGGCGGCGGTCCAGCCTTGCTCGTAGGCGCCCATGCCTTCGCCCGTCCGGGAATTGAACAACTCCCGCAGATTGCCGTCGGCGATCAGCATGTCGTAAAGCCGCTTCGCTGCGATCCGCGCCGGCTGATCGAAACCGTGTCTGCGCAGAACCTCCAGCATCAGATAGGCGATCGGAATCCAAGTCGGGCCACGCCACCACGTTTCCGCCTCATAGACCACTTCGTCATAGGCCACGGAAGGAAACGGCACCGCGCCAAAAAAATGCCTGGGATCGAGCAGGCTGTTTTCGATCATCGCCCGAATGCGTTCCGGCGGCAACGGAAGGTCGGCCAGCAACGGAATGAAACAGGCCGGCGTTTTCAAAGGCAATCTCTCGCCCGTGGACAGCATGACGTCTTTGAACAGGTTGTCCGCGGGATCGTAGAACACATCCACCAGACGCCGGCCGAAATCCCGGGATTGCCGCTCGCAATCGGCGGCGGTGTTCTCGTCCCCCAGGCGGCGCGCCAGCACGGCGCACGCCCGCATCTGCAGCAGCACATAGGTGTTCATGTCCAGCGCCAGGATTGCGCCCTGGTCCTGCCGCGGCGTGTCATCCCAACCGGTTTCGAGCGGACCGGGGGAACTGATCAACCCGAAGCGCGTCATCCTCTGTTGCAACCACCAGCGGTTATTTTTCAGCAAGGCCGGCAGGATGCGTCGCGCGAAATTGAGATCGCTACGTTGCTCCACCAGCCGCAAGGCGGCCCAGCCCACCAGGGCCGGCTGGCTTTCATGCGGCCGCATCCAGGTCGAACAGAGGAAATGACCGAGCTTGCCGTCAACGCGCTGGTTCTCGGTCAACAACAGGAGGGAATCCGGCGCCAGTTGCGGATCCATATGTTCCAGGGCCAGGTTTTGAAAACACGAATCCCACATGTAGTGCGTGGGGTAACGGCCGCGATTGGGAAAAAGCGACACCCGTCCGCCCAGCAGTCCCGGCGCCCTGCAGGCATTGAAAGCCAACGCGCAGGCCGCCTTCGCCAGAACCGCGCGCTCTCGCGGTTGCGCGCGGCTGAAATCCAGATTCCCCAGCGCCTGTGTCAGCCAGCGGCGGGAACGCGCCACGGCCTCCGCAAAATCCACCGGGGCCTCCGCCAGCCTCTGCTCGAGGCGCTCGTGCCCGACTTCCAGGCAGGACGCCGAGAAGCAAATCAGAAGTTCGCCCTGCGCGTCGGGGGAAAACCGTAGCGGATGTCCCATCGCTCCCGAGCCGCTCAACCGGCCTTTCAACACCCGCAACCCCAGGACAAAGGGAAAGGCAACATCGGGATCCCGTTTGTCCTGATTGGACAGGTAGCCATCGAAGATGCGCTGGTTCGCGATTTCCGTCACCCGCAACTCGATCATCTCCGGAGCGCCGAACGAAAACTCCACGATCCGCGGGCACCGCACCCGCGCCAGCCAGGTATTGTGTCCGCAAAAAGCGTACTCGGCCTGTCCGGACGCGAACACCTGCCGCACGCTCACCGGCGTACGCTCGGAACCGATGAGCGCGTCGTCCAACTTCAGAAAAGGCGCACCCAGGGATGTCGTGCGGCGGTTGTAGTGCAGAAAAAGTTGCGCGATGCCGGGGACGGCGTCGTTGAAACCCAGTCCCAGATCGGAGTAAAACGGACTGAACGAAACATCGGCCCGCGCGAAATCGCATTGCCCGCCCAGGGCGGCGCAAACCTGATCCAAAATGCCTTTGGTCATCATTTATTCGCCACCCGCATGAACCGGATGCCGTCCGGCCCGGTCTCATCCTTTCGAACCAGATGATCCCAGAGGATCGCGGCGTAGCTGGGAGGACAGCGTTGCGCCGCGGCCAGACGGTTGATTCGAACCGCATCCTCGGCCAGCTTGACCGCGTCACCCCACTTGCCGCCGGCCCAGCGGCGATAATAAACCACCCACTTCTTCTTGGTGTCGTCCCGCTTCTCGACCTTCACATAAAAACAAAAGACCGCGTCGCCGCTGGCCGTCAGAATGCTTTCCCAGACACCCTCCGTCTCCAATACGTCGCTCGTCCACGCCCCGGCGTCTCCGTCCCAATGGGCGACGGCCAGATCGGTCTGCTGTCTTGCCTCAAGGCTTTCCACGGTCGTGTTGCCGCGGCCAACATCCTTCTCATGAAAACTGAACTGGTAAGCGCCTCCCTTGCAGACAAAGATGTGTTTGTCCTGAACCGAGGTTACGGTGCACTCCGAGTAATCCCTCGATTTCCCGAAGGCGGGGATTTTTTTCCAATTCCCGGAGTTTTTAATATCGTGCACGGTCACATCCCAATCCTTGCCGTCGTGTATTGACCACTGCGTACCCGTGTACGATACGGAGGCCAGGGAACCCTTGTACGACGTCATCATCGGGCCGGGGATGAATTCTCCGGGCAGAAGAATGACCTTGTCCGGGGCCTTCTCATGGGCCTTGTCCAGATCGTTGAGGTCCGGCTTGTAGAACGGGTGGGGGAGTTCTTTCGAATCCCCGTTCCGTGCCGGGAGCCAGGTCAGGCCGCCGTCGTCGGAGTATTTGTGCGGAAAGCCGATTCCCTGGCGGGTAACGCGCCCGTCGCACCAGCAGGCCCACAGACGTCCGTTCTCCGTCCGGAGCACATGGCACCACCATGGGCATTTTTGCATGTTGCCGTCAATCATGGCGATGCGCCCGATGTCCCATTTCTCTCCGGTGAAATCCAGAGACCGGAAAAAGGTGTCGTAGCCGCCCATGTAACTCTGGCAGTTCTCGGTGCCCACGAGGAAAATCTGCCCGGTGGCGTAATCCGCCGAGGCCCCGCTACGATCGTACCACGTGTTGAGGTTGGTGGCCACCTTCTCGTCCGGAGTGATTCCGCCCCACGTCCTGCCTCCATCGAAGGAGGCGTGGGCGTAAATGCCTCCTCCGCCGACGCTGTCGGGATTGATCTTGCGGGATGTCTTGTTGCCGCCGTCCTTCGACAGGAACGCGATGCGCTGATTGTCGTAGCACACCACGCCCTGGCGCACGGTCTGACAATAGGTGACGCCCGACCTGCCGAAGCCGCCGTGGTCGGTTACCGTGACGGGGCCCAGATTCTCCACCGGGGAGACATCGCGCTTGAGCTTCTCCGGATACTTCGCGGGGAGAGGTGTCTTGACGACTTTGTACAAACGGGCCGTCAGTGTATTGGAGGGCGCCAGCACATCGGTCTTTGTTTTTTTCTCGGCGCCGGTGGCCACCAGCCGGAAGTAGTCAATATACAGCGGCGTATTTCCCTGGAAGCCGTTGAAGTGCAGGAAGAATCCCTGGGCCTTCTGAAGATCCAACTCTCCCAGGCGGGCCATTTCCTTGAGCGGAAACTCGCAGGTCACCCATTTTCCCGCGGGAACGTTGAAGATGGCGTTTCCCGATCGCATGCCCGTGAAGCCGATGCGAAACCGGGGTCCCGTGCCGTCGCGGACGCTCAAGGCCAGAATGACGGGCGCTTCCTTGGCGTAGACATCGAATCGCAAACGGTCATAACCTGACCAGTCCCGGAGCGGTTGTTCCATCATGTTGGCCACGCCGCACTCATCCAAAATGGCGCAGTAGCGTTCGTAGTACCACTGCATGATATCGTGGTAGTCGTTGCTCGGCGGCATGGCCATGAGACTCGGAAGCGCCTTCATCTGGTTGGGCTCGGGGCTTACCGGGCAATACTGGTCCATCCGGCCGCCGCCCGTCTGCTTCATGTCCACGAAGAGCGCGTACTCCCCATGGGAGGCCTCGCCTTTCTGCGCCTTGGGGCCATTCAGCTTCTTTTCGCCGGGCTCAAAATCATAGAGGACCTGAACCGCCTCGGCCCCGCGCGCTCCGGCGCCAACTCCAAGAGAGGCAAACACCAACCCGGCAAACAAAACAGCCCGCCCTTGACCTGTCGTATCCATAAAGACGCCTCCTTGATAACGCCCACCAGAACAACCAGACCGCCAGCATCGTGACTAATTCATCATACCGCACTTAAAAGACTCTGTCAAACGCGATAAATACCGTTACGATTTTTTACTTGCCGGCCACCTCCGCAACGAGGCGGTACAAAGCCATCGAACGCGCAAAACGACCACCGTCACAAGCCGCGCGCGGTTCGGCCACGCTTCCGTGAATCATCCGGCAATACTGGAATCGCGCCTCCTGAAACGCCCGGACCCGATCAGCCAATTCTCCGCTGATCTTGCCGCCTTCCAGCGCCTCACGCATGAAAACCAGCGCCTCGTTTTCCTGAACGCCTTCCCGTAGCGCTTCAAGCTTGGAAGAAGAAATCGGGCCGTTCTTTCCCGGCAGGGCAATGGCGCCCACATGCGGACACCTCTGTCCGGGTGTGGAGTTCGGCCAGCGGCCGAGGTAGGTCCCCGACCAGCCCGAGCCTCCCTGGCCCTTTGGAAAACTCCAGTAGTCCATGCCCATGCGACCGGCGCCGTTGTCACCCAGGATGCCGGCGCGCTCCATCATCGTGCGGAAGACCGAAATCGGCTGTCCCGCGCACGAAATCCTCTGGCTCATAACGATGATCGTCCCGGGATCAGCTTTCCTGTCCCTGCGTTTCTCCAACGATTCTGGCAACCAATTGTCCACATAGAGATACTCGACATACGCATAAAGAGGGATGGTCCTGCAGCCGTGCGCCGCGTAGTGCCATTTCACCTGCGGCTGGATGTCCTTGAAGAAGTCCGCCGTTTCCTTGTCCATACCCGTATCTTGATTGGTGCCGAAGGTTAAGGATCCCTCGATCCCCTTGGCTTTCAACTTGCCCCGGATCCCGTCGGTCAGGGTCTTGAGCGCGGCCTTGCTCTCCGGGGTGCCATAGTCCATGAGCCTCATGGAGGAAAGCTTGCCGGAGGCGTCCTTCAGCGTGACGCTCCGGATACCAGAGAAAACCGACTCCGCGCCCTCCGGGTTTTTCAGTTTGGTCGTGCCCCACTCCGCCATGTAGGGGCCGTGAGTCAACTGGGCGACGACAACCCTCAACGTGCAGTACCTCGTCGCAAGACCCAGCATCCTGTCGAAATTCGCATAGTCGAACGTGAAGGATCCGTCGGGTTGCTTCATCCAGAAGATCAAACTCTCCTCATTGCCGGTCTGGCTCTTCTCCAGCAACGGAAGCATCAGCAAATTGTTGTACGCCTTCCCCATCAGATTGAACGATTCCTCCATCAGCTTCCAGTGCGCATCGGACCACAGGGGAACCTTGTACATGCTGGCCAGGCTCTCGGGAGACTGGTAGATGCCGACGAAGGTCTTCTTTACATCCGGGATCGTCCACTCGACCACCTCCACTTCCACGGGGACTTTCGTCTCCGGCGCGCCGGTTGCCGTAATCGTAAGGCTGCCGGCATATTTGCCGGCTGGAATCGTCTTGGGCACGTTGACCGTGACCCACACGGGCACGACCGCGCCGGGCGTCGGCTTTGCCGGAAGGCCGAGTTCCACCCTCTCCGCCGAGTCAACCGGTAACCCCCCGGGGACGACGCTCCCGGGCGGCTCCCGGTCAAGCCCCGAGAAGGAGGGCGGAATCGTCCACCGGTAAGTCTCCTTGGCCAAGCCTACCTTGCCCACATGATCACGGTCGGCCGGAGTTCCGTAGCGGATTTCGACGCTCGCGGCGGGAATCCTCGCGGTTCCACCGGCCTGCGCCAGGTCGGAAACGACCGCTTTGAGTCCGTCGATGGCCGCCGTCGAGGATGCCACGACCGCTCCGGAATAACTCCCGTTCCTCGCGCCTCCGAGACGGATGGGTTTCACCGGCTCGCAGGGATCCCCGTATTCCATTATGGTAAAGACCTGATGGGAATCTATATTGAAAACCCGGAACCCGGCAGGCCGATCCACGTTGGGAACGATGCCCGAGCCGGCGGCCGAAAGTTTGAGCCCGCACAAACCGGCCAACGACGTTTCGCGCGCCTTCTTCGATCCGGACGCAACCGATTTCGCCGCGGTGAAGTCGCTTCCATGAATCTCGATCGCCAGGACATTGACGCCCTGACGAAGTTGACTGACAGGAACGCGAACCGGGCCGAGGCTTCTCTCCAACGTTCCGGCAGTGTAATTCTCGTCCGAATAAGGCTTGCCGGGGGCCTCGGGCGCCGTTGCGCCGTCCGGCATCTCTCCCCGGGCGACTTCTTTGCCATTGAGGTACACCACGGCCCCGCCGCGGAACTTCAAACTCAAATCGAGCCCCGTCACCGAGCCCGGTTTTTCCACCCTGAATTTACCCCTCAGGCACAAAAGACCGCAGAAGGCGAGCCTGGGTTCGTTCGCCCCGTGGGAAAAGACATCCTCGCCCGTGAGCGGCCCTGCCGAGCGGTACCAGTTTTGATCGTCGAAATCGGGCTGTATCCAGCCTTCCGATGGCGGCGCGGATTTCAAGCCCTTCAATATCCCCGTTCCCGAATCCCGCCACATGGCGAACGCGCGGAAATAGCCGCCTCCGCCAAGAATCGTCTGCCCGGTTTCCGCGACCGGCGCCGGCGCCGCTCCCGCCCCCCAAACAACCATGGATCCATTACCGGAAAACACCAAAAGTACCGCCAGAGCAACGAGCCCCTTCGCCTTCACCCGGTAAAATCTTTTCATTGAGGCCATCCTCCGTTAAGTGTAAATGCATCCAGCCGGGGATTTTAACGAAGTGGGCCGGGATTTGACACGATAAATGAGGGGCGAAAACGGGAACCCGATGCGGGAATTGTCGGCGGCTGGGGAGATGCGTGAAGGTGTTGGAGGAGGAAAAGGGACGAACGCGGACGGGCGCCCGCGTTGGCGCGGATCGGATTTCGCTTTGTTCCAGCGCTTCCCGTCCCGTATACTGATGTTGTCGGCGGTGGGCGGGTTCCGGTCCCGGTGCCGGGATGGCGAAGGGGGACCTGCTCCGGTTCCGCGATCAACCCTTCCCTTCATGAGGATGGAACATGGCCAAGCCCAATTATGCGTTTGCGAAGCGACAGCGGGACATCGCCAAGAAACGAAAGCATGAGGAAAAGTTAAGGCGGAAAATGGGAACGGTCGAAACGCCGCCCCCGGCGATTTCCCCCCTGCCGCTGCCCCCGTCTCCGCCCCTGTCCCTGCCGTCGGTCGTCCCGGCCGTCCCGGTCGCGCCGACCACCCCGACCGCCCCGGGGATCTGACGGAGGTCCGGCGATGGCGCAGGCGTTTCGGCCGGTCATCACGATTTCATCGGGATCCTCGGCGACGGGCGGTTTTTTTCACCCGTCCGAAAAATAATTTCGTTTTTTTTCTTGTCAATGCCTACTCGGGTAGGTATTATGCCTACAACAATCGTTGAGAAGGAGGTCTCGCATGGGCCGAATGTCTTCCACGGAAACCCTTTCTCCCGGACAACTCGAGATCATGAACGTGATCTGGGAACGCCGGGAGGCGTCGGTCGCGGACGTCTGGGATGTTCTGCGCGCCCGGCGGCCGGTGGCCCGGAACACCGTCCTCACTCACATGACGCGCCTCGAAGAACGGGGGTGGCTGGTTCGTCGGGCGGTGCGGAACAGTTTTGTGTATTCCGCGGCCACCGAACGCAAACAGGCCTTGGGGGGGATCGTGTCGCGTCTCGTGCGGACCGTCTTCGCGGGATCCGCGTCGGGGCTCGTGGCGGCCCTCGTGGACGGGGAGAATCTCACCTCCGAGGAGACCACGCGCATCCGGAAACTCATTGACACGGCCGAGAAGGGGAGGAAACGCGCATGAGGACGCTTCTCCGATTTTATCTTGGTGACGCCGCGGCGCTCGCCGCGATGAATGCGTTGATCCAGGTCACGGTGGTGGTGGCTCTGGCCTGGATGCTTTCCCGGATTTTCCGCCGGGCGGGGGCGGCCGTCCGTTACGGATTGTGGCTGTCGGCCCTGGCGGTGGTGCTTCTCGCGCCGCTGGTGTCGGTGGTGGCGGAGGCGGCGGGGATCACGACGTTTACTCTTCCTTTCTTGAGGGAGAAACCTGTTTCCCCACCGGCGGCGGCCGCACCGGCGACGTCGATCCAAACCGTTTCGGAACCCGTCATCCCGGTCTCCCCGCATCCGGCGCCGGTCGTCCGCGCGGAGACCGCGCCGGCGACGCCCGTGAAACCCGCGTCGCCGCCGCTTTCCCGAGCGGACCGGATTCGGGCCGCGGTGTGCGGCGTTTTTCTCGTCTGGGCGGGGGGAGTTCTTGTCATGCTGGTTCGTCTGATTCATGGTTTTGGAGTCCAGACGGCGCTCCGGACAAGCGCCATCCCGCTGGATGACGACGAGATGGGGCCCGTCCTGGCGGATGTGAAAAATGCGCTCGGCGTCCGCGCGCTTCCTCCGATCGGCATGTCGGGGCAGATCACGGGGCCGATCTGTTTCGGCATCACGCGGCCGATGATTTTGCTTCCGACGCCGGTGGCGGGACTTCTCGGTCCGGTGGAACTTCGCGATATTCTCGTCCACGAATGCGCCCACGTTCTTCAGCGGGATCATCTGGTGGGACTTCTTCAGCGCATCGCGGAAGTCGTGTTCTGGTGGCATCCGTTTGTCTGGAAGGCAAACGGCGAACTCGCCCGCGCCCGCGAGGAGGTGTGCGACAATTATGTATTGCGGCGGGGGAACGCGCCGGGTTACGCCAAAATGCTCTTGGATCTCGCGGAGAAGACGAGCATCTTCCACCGCACACCGGCGGCGGTGGGCCTCGTGCATCCCCGGTGGAATCTTGAGGAGCGTGTGAAAGGAATTCTTGACGAAAGGAGGCGTCTTGTGACGCGGATGAATACCTGGATGCTGGGATTCACAGGAATGGTGTTTCTCGCAATGGCGGTGGTGGTGGCGGGGTGCAGGGCGGGCGAGGACGTCACGAAAAAAACCGACAATGTAGGGGCGGGTTTGAAACCCGCCCCTACGGATTCACCCGTAAACGACGGCATTTCCTGGGGCCAGCCGGTCAACGGCCTGTCTGTTGGCGTCCGGTTGACGAAAGACCGAGACGGATTGCGCGCCGGGGCATTTGTCAGAAACGAGGGTGACAAACCCGTGACGCTCTGCACCTATCGGGGTTCCTCCGGCTGGGAACTCGTGGACGAGAAGGGGGCGGTCGTACGTCAGGGGCTCAGCTACAAAACTGGAGAACTCGCGGTGCTCGACGCCGGCATCTACGACGGCAAGCGCAAAATCATCGCGCCGGGGGAAACCGCGGCGCTTTCGTCGGGCTCTCTCAAGGAATTCTTCGGCGCCGCGCCGGAGGCAAGGGCCCGCGCGGTGCGATTCCGGTACGCCCTGACGCTGGACTCCCTTGTTGAGAACACCGAGGCCAATAAGGCGGAGGCGGTTGCGTACTTGGAAAAACTCCGCAAGGAAGGAGTCTGGATAGGCGAGGCCGGCTCACCAGCGGTTGAAATTCAGACCAAGGGTGGAAAGGAGGCTGAAAACATTTCTTGGGGCCAGCCCGTCAACGGCCTGCAGGCGGGGATCGCAACCGCAGGACAAAACGTATTCAGGGCCGGCGAATCCATGAATTTCGCTATTCATTTTGAAAATACGGGGGGAAAAGCGCTCCGGCTGGATGCTTGGGACCATCCGGACCGGTTCGCGCTCTCGTTTGAATCCGGGGAAAGGAAAGAAATCTACTACTGGACGAAGTCGGCGGGAGGGGAAGATATTTCTCTTGGCGAATTCGAAAAGAAGGATCGGAAAATCGAGACCATCGTTTTTGGCGAGGTCGGCGGATTCTGGAAAATCGGGAACTCCCCTGCGGGCGCCAAGATTGATGTCGATGCCTTGCCGGCAGGAGAGTACCTTGTCAAAGCGAAATATCAATGGGGAGGCGACACGCGAAAACACGTCAGGGTCGTGCCCCAGAACCTCGTTCCCGCATGGACGGGTGCGGTGGAGACCGGTTCAATCAGGATCGAGGTCAGGGATAAAAGCGGCGCGAAATCGACGGTGCCGAAGGACAACATCTCCTGGGGCCAGGCGTCGGTCGGGCTGAACGCGGGGCTTCAATGCGGCGTCTGGTCGGAAAAGACGGAATACGCACCGAACGAGGTCATCAAAGTCACACTTGGCGTAAGAAACGGCGGCAAGGAAGCCATACAGGACGTCGGCCATTTCGAGCAAATGGACCAAGAAGATGTTCAGGAAAATCTCTACCTCGGAGCATTTAACGCGGCGTTGTTGGAAGTCATCGGTCCTGATGGGAAAGCCGTGAAGGGCCGTATCGCCAACCATATCGTCAACACTCGCTACTCCCTGGCGTCGGGGCAGGAACAAACTCTTGTTATCCCTCTTTCAACTTTTTTTTCATTCGAAAAACCCGGCGAATATAGAATCCGTCAGATTCGCGGAAAAGTCAGTTCAAACGTCTGGACGATTCGGATAGAAAAGGGTGGAAAGGAGGCTGAAAACATTTCCTGGGGCTCGGCGGTGAACGGCCTCCAAGCGGGGCTGTCGGCCAAGCAGGCGAAGTTCGAGGCCGGGAAGCCGGTTGTGATGGATGCTTGTCTCATGAACGCGGGAAATCAGCCCATAAAACTGCCGGGTTGGGTGCTTGACACATGGAGTTGGAAAGTGCGTCTTGTCGCGCAAGAAAGCAAGAAAACGTACACGGCGAGCATTCACCCGCCGCCGAAGCCGATGCCTCTCCGCCCCGATGTGAATTTACAGGCCGGTGAAAAAGCGCAGGCGTTGTTGATGTGTGAGTTCTGGAACGTCGGCGAGGAGGGGAAAAACATCTTGTCGAAGTCCCTGCCGCCCGGCAAGTACGTCATGACCGCGGCTTGCGACGTTCCGCAAGCGGGGACCGCATTCTGGAACGGCAAGGTCACCACCGGCCCCGTGGAAATCGAGATCGTCGAGCCGGGCAGGGCCGAGGTGGTGCTCCAGCGCGGGGAGGCCGTTGGCGACTGCAAGATTAAGACCGGGGACGTCTACTTCTGGCGCGACTGGATGCCCGTCGTGGACAATCCCGGCCCCGACGGCGGCTCGCCGCTCCACGCCAAGGTGGCCGTGGAGTTGGACAACTCCGCCGGCAAGAAGGACGTCAATCTCTCCTGGAACATGCACGTCGCGACCGTGGGAAACAATGGCAAGTTCTTTCCGGGAGAGGACCCCAAGGCCCGGGATACCATCACCGTCCATGCCGGTAAAAAACTCGTTGTCGAGCTCGTCACGCGCGATGGCCCGTACCTGAAGGTGGGCGCCGAGGTGGTTGCCGCGCTGCGGTTCTGGGACGGTTCCGGCAAGGCGGCGCTGGTAAGGACGGCCACCGCGAAGGTCGAGCGCACGGACTAGGTCGGCCCCCCGTTCCCCTGCCGCCGGGCTCAAGGGTTTCCAGGCCCGCGCCGATGGATATATAAAAAGAAACCGGTCGCGGTGATTTTGTGCTTGGCGGCCTGCCTCACGCGGTAGAGGTGGAACCCGGCGGCGCGGGGATCCGGCGGAATTCGGATTGCGCCGGCGGGGGCCGCCGCTTACCATGAACGGCCATGACGTCCCTGGAGAAGCATCTCGTCCGCTTCGGCCTCCGGCGGTTCACCTCGGTGGATTATTTCTACTGGGCCGCGAAGGAACTCGGCCCCCGGGTCGCCCGCGAGGTGCAGACCCTTCTCCAGCCTCTCGAGCGCGAGGGATCCAATCTCGCGGACTGGCAGGGGTTTTCCAATTTCACCGCCGACCCGAAAATAGCGCCCGTGGTGCTCTCCATGCACACGGACGCCGTCCGCGCGGCCGGGGAAGCGGCGGCGGAGGCGATCGGTGAGAGGAAACGCATCCTCGACCTCGGGAGTTCCACCGGATACCTCGCGACGTGGTACGCCGCGCGAAACAAGAAGGCCCGCGTCACGGGGATGGATTTCGCCCGGAACGCCGTCGCCGAGGCGCGGCGGATGGCCGGGGCGCTCAAGATTAAAAATATCGAGTTCGTGACGGGGGATTTCACGAAGGCGCTTCCCAGGGGGCCCTTCGACGCGGCGGTGGACACCCGCGCGGTGGAATGCGTCCGGGAGCGGGCGGAGGCGTTCCGGCGGGTCCGGGGCGCGCTCGCGGAGGACGGCATCCTCGTTTCGGCCGCGTCCCTGAAGGATTCGACCGCGACGCGGGAGTGGCTGGGTGCGCTCCACACGGCGGATTTCCGGATCGCCTCGTTTGAATACGCGTATCACTCGGACCGCGGCGAGCCGGGGGCTCTGGCCGTCATCACGGCCGTCCCGGCCGGGAAGGGCATCTGGGTGGAGGTGAACGCGGCCTGCGATGTCATGCGTCTGGGGGTGGCCCTTTTGGGGATCGGACTGAACATCACGCGCACGGGCGACGCCTGGCCGGTGGGGGAGGTGCTTCCGGGCACGCCCGCCGAGAAGGCCGGCGTCAAGGCGAAGGACCGCCTGGCCGCGGTGAGCGATTGTCCCGTCGGGGAACTCGACATCCATCGCTTGCGAAAATCCGTCGGCGAGGAGAAGAAACTGCGCCTCGTGATGGTGCGCGGAAAACGGAAGGTGAAAATCGAGGTGACGCTTTGGTAAGAAGTAGTCGGTGAGTCTTCGAGTCACCGAGTCCCGGACCTGTGGCCTGTGACTCGCAGAAAAACCGACGGAGTCAGAGAGGTGGAAAGTTCAGGGGGGAGGGGGGTAGACTCCCTGACTCGCCGACTCGCGGACTCTCCAGACTCATGGGGCGGCATCACGAACATCCTCGATTTATTACGGGAGGAATCCGCATGTCCACGAACCCCGGCCGCCTGCCCACTCTTCACGTCGTCGCCGAGTCCATTCCCCGCGCCCACTACCGCGCCATGAAGGCGGTGTGGGAGAACGGATTGGCCATGCGGACGGAGTACGACCGGAAGAATCCGGACGGGTCGTTCATGGACCCGCCCAGCCGCGACGCCCGCGTCCTCGTGGAAATTCTGGATCCCTTCGCCCAGCCGCGCTACCCGGCGGTGTCCTTCTGCGAAATCGGGACCTACATCGCCGAGTTTCTCGGAGTGAAGGACCATCTCGTGGTGCCG
Organism: Planctomycetota bacterium; assembly: GCA_043803805.1. Lineage (GTDB taxonomy): Bacteria > Planctomycetota > JAZDJP01 > JAZDJP01 > JAZDJP01 > JAZDJP01. Next base: position 7,614 of record JAZDJP010000040.1, on the reverse strand, counting down.
GTGGAAAAACTCAAGGCCTCCATCCACGGGGAACTCGCCGCGACGGAGTGGCCCTACACGTACCACCAGAGGCTTTTCGCCCACCCGGGGCCGGATGGCGGGACGGTGGACCAGGTGGCGCTCGCCATCGAGCGCGTCGCGAAGACCCCGCACACCCGCCGGGCGGTCGCCTCCACCCCGGCGCCCTGGCTCGATCCGTTCCTGAAGGAGGACGTCCCGTGCCTGCGGGAGATGCAATTCCGCTGTCCGGAGGACGCCGACGGGAATCTCGTGCTGAATTTAAGCACCCACTGGCGCAGCCGCGACCTCTACAAGGCCTGGCCGGATAATTTAATTGGAATCACGTTTCTCCAGCAGATGATCGCGAAGGACATCGCCGCGAAAGCGAATCGGCCGGTGAAGGTGGGGAGCTACTCCGACCACGTTTTCAGCCTTCACATCTACGGTCAGGACTTCGCCCGGGTGGGGGGCGATCCCGCAAAAGGCATCAAGAGTTTCTTCGAGACGTGCGACGAGGAATCCTACGTGGCGCGGGCGCTCCGGAGCGAGGATGCCGCCGAGATGCTTGTGATTCCGCAACTCAAGGGGCTTCTCTCCGACGAGAACCGCCGCCAGTGGCGCTTCCCCCCCGACAAAATCGCCCTTCTTGAAAATCTCATCCGGGAGATTGAAACGGGGCGGTTGACGGCGTGATTCGGAAATCATCCGGATTCGTAGGGGCACGTTGCAACGTGCCCCTACATGTGGATTGCGGAAGGAAATGAATTCGCCTGGGGAAGAGCATGATTACGACCGTTGAATTTTATCGTCGGCTTCGGTTGTGCCTGTTGCTGGTGCTGATGGGGATATGCGCCGTTTGTTGGATGTATCAACATTGGAAAAAACAGGACGATATTCGGAAAATGGACCGGATGGTGACGGTGCAGAAGATGGCGGAGGCTGTGAAGAAGAATGACATACTTCGATTGAAGGAGTTGATTCGAAATAATCCGGACCTCATCAATGAACGGGATGAAAACGGGTTCCCGTTGCTTTTTTGGGCGATGCTCGCTGACAATGCTGAAGTCGCGGAGTTGCTGATTTCCCAAGGGGCGGATTTGCGGGACAAGTCGTTTGGTTCGGCCATGCGCAGTGCTGTCCTTTCCGGCACGCGCAAAATGGTGGAGTTGATGATCCGGCACGGGGCGGATGTTAATGAGATGGACAGACATGGCATATCTCTGGCGAATAGCGCGGCAGTTCATTACGCAGCTTCGACGTGCTTTGTCAGGGTGATGCCGAAGATCATGGATGAGATGAAGGTCGGACGGGAGAATCTTCCCCGATGGTTACAGGAACGATTGACGGAGGCGGAGTCTCTCAAGTCCATATTGGAATTTCTGGTCAGTCGCGGGGCGCGTCCGGATGTTCATGTCGCCCTGGCGCTTGGGATGGAGAATCGCAAGGACTTCATGAAAAAATCCCCGGAGGCCTTGGGGGAGGAGGGATATCGCCCCTTGCACGTGGCGATTGTCATGGAGGATTTGGATTCCGTCCAGTACCTGTTATCACAGAATGTGGATGTGAATGCGACCTCCCGGAATGGACTCACGCCGCTCCTGATGGCGTCCGTTCAAGGGAATCGGCGCATCGTGGACGTGTTATTGAACCACCATCCGAAAATTAAGGCGCCATCCGGCAAAACCACGGTTTTACACGAGGCGGTTCGGCATGGGTGGTTGGATATTGCCGAACGGAGTGTCAACGAAGTAGTAGAGGAGGTTGGTTTCAAGGACTCCGCTGGTGATACGCCGTTGCATATCGCCGTGCGGGAGGGGAACCGGGATATGGTCGCACTTCTTTTGAAAAACGGAGCCGATAAAAAATTGTGCGATATGCAGGGAAGGACGGCGGTGAAGCTGGCGAAGGAAATGAAGAATCCGGCGATTGTCGGGATGTTGGAGAAGTAGGGGCGGGTTTCAAACCCGCCCCTGCATTGTTGGGAGGGAAATCATGACCACAGCCACAATGCTGAAAATCCTGAACCCGGCGCTGGCCCTGCTCACCGTGACGCAGGCGCTGTCGGGGTATTTGGCGGACAATCTGCCCCGGGATGTTTTCGAGGCGGCGCACGAGGGGGGCGGGACGGTGTTGATCGTCGGCATCGTCCTTCATGTGATTTTGAACCGGGGGTGGATCGCGGCCAGTTTCCGGAGGCGCCGGCCGGCGGGATGATCGCCCCCGTCCGTCCGCGCGCGGGTGATTTTCGTCATCGGTCCCGGTAATCGAATCATCCTCACGTCAGCACCAGTGCGACCAACGCCGCCAGGACAATCGTTGGGGTGAGGTAGCACCACGGGCGGGAAAGCGGAAGGTCGGGGCTCACGACGGATTCGCCGATCAATTGTCGAATGATTCGGAATTGGGGGATCGATAACCCACTTCAGATCATCCTGACAATTACCAATCTCTCCACCATCGTGGCAACCACAGGGACTTCCAAAATTCCTCCTGATCATGGCCTGCCGCGAAACCGATAAACGACGCGCCTCCGACGATGAGCAACCAACCGGGGACCCATTTCGCCCAGACTTCAAACCAGGCGAGGATGAACCCCATTCCTCCTCCGAGGATCGCCCCTCCGAAAAAGTGGATGACAAAGGCAATCGGATCGTGTTTGTTCATGGGGCCCACGTTACGAAGAAGGGCCGGTTGGCAGTCCCGGCCCGATTCGTCGCTCGTTCCTCGTCGTCCGCATCTCGCAGAAAAGTTCGTGAGTTCAGGAGTTGGAGAGGTTGCCGACTCTCCGACTCGGCGACTCGCGGACTCGCCGACTTCCTACTGGCCACTATTCACTATCAACTATCCCTCCCCCCTGTACGATGTTCCCAGCACTCAGAACTTCGTACTCAGCACTACTTCTTTTCCCCATCCTTCTTTCCCATCCCCGGCAGTCTGGCGATGAGGTCCTCGAGTTTCAGGCCCGTCAGCGCCTCGATGATCGGCGGCACCTGGCTGACGATGGTGGTGACGTCCTTGGTGATCTTGGACGCCCCGCCGCCTTCGCTCCCGGCGTTGATGACGATCATCTTTTCCGTCTTCGCCAGGGGTTCCGCGGCGGCCCGGACGATCTCCGGGAGTTTCTCCACAATAATTTGCGCGAGCGCCGCCTCGTTGTAGCACTTCCAGGCGTCGGCCTTCTTCGTCATCGCCTCGGCCTCCGAGAACCCCTGGGCCTTGATGACATCGGCGACGGCGATGCCCTTGGCCCGGGAGGCGTCGGCCTCGGCGAACCCGATGGACTTCGTCGCCAGGGCCTGCCCTTCCGCTTCCGTTTGGTACTTGAAGCGCTGGGCGTTGGCCAGCGTCTCGATCTTGTACCGCTCGGCGTCGGCGGGCTTCTGGATGGTCGCTTCCAGTTCTTTTTGCCTCCGGGAGATTTCCTTCTCCTGGATGTCAATCATCTGCTCGCGTTCGATCACCTGGACTTTGATCTCCTCCGCCTTGACCTGCTGGGCGACCTTGTACCGTTCCAAATCATAGGCCAGGTCAGAATCGGCCTTCCGGCAGTTGATGTTGACCTGATATTCGGCCTTTTTCACCTCGTAACTCTGGTTGGCCTCGGCGATCCTGGTCTCGGCCCCGAACTTGGCCTGCTGGGCCTCCTGGTTGGCCTGCGCGCTCTTGATGGTGGCGTCCCGCGAGGCCTCGGCCTCCGCGATGGTCGCGTCGCGCTTCACCTGGGCGATGCGCGGCCGGCCCAAGGCGTCGAGGTACCCCTGTTTGTCCTTGATCTCGCGCAGCGTGAACGACACCACCGTGAGCCCCATGTTGGCGAGGTCCCCGGCGGCCACCTCCTGGACCTTCTGGGAGAACATTTCCCTGTTCTTGTAAATTTCCTCGACGGTCAGCGTCCCGACGATGGCCCGGAGATGCCCCTCCACCGTCTGGAGGGCGATCTGCATGATCTCGCCCTGGTCTTTGCCAAGGAATTGTTCCGACGCGGTCGCGATGGAGATTTCGTCCCCCTTGACCTTGATCTGGGCCACGCCGTCCACGTACACCGGGACTCCCGTGATGGTGTACACGTCCTCGAGTTTGACGTCGAGGGTGAGGAGTTCCATCGAGAGGATGTCCACCTTTTCGATGAAGGGCCAGACGAACGTCCCGCCGCCCTTCACGATCCGGAAGCCGACGGCGATATCCTCCCCCTTGTGGCCGGAGTAGGTGTGCTTGCGGCCCGAGATGATGAGGGCCTCATTCGGTCCCACCTTGATGTAGCGTTTGAGGAGGACCGTCATGAGGATGAAGAAGATGACGACCACCGCGAGGGCGGCCAGCACCACGTGGCCGCCGGAAATTTCCGCCAGCGGCAGGAAAGGGATGGGACCCATGGACATGTCTCCTTATAAAATTTTCATCACGAAACCAATTCCACGAAAAAGATGTCGCCGGCGATTTTTTTGACCTTCACGCTCGCGTTGGCGGGGATGGCCTTCCCGCTTTCCGATCGCGCCGAGGCCGTGAGGCGCGTCCCGCGGATGGCGTAGGCGATCTTCCCCAGGCCATTCTCCGGGATGGGAGTGAGCACCTCGGCCTCCAGGTTGACGAGGTCCCCGGGGCGGGAGTGGCTGGAGGACTGGGTGACGCTGAAGAGTTTGCCGAAGACGATCATGGTCAGCGCCGCGATGAAAATTCCCGATCCCGTCGCGATGGCGAGATGGACGGGAAGGGACGGGGAAACGAATCTCTGGGCGATCAGCCCCGCCGCGCCGAAACTGCCGACAAACATGGAAAGGATGACCGGGCTGAACGGGGAGAAGTGCACCGTTCCGTGGTCGGCCCCGGCCGCGGTGTCCACATGGCCGCTGATGTCGTGATCCACATCCATCCCGACGCCGTGGTCGCCGCCGAAAACGCCGCCGGTGACGCCGACGATCAACGCATAAAACAGGCCGATGAGCAGTAAAAACAGGTAGAGCCATTCCATGATGTCCTCCTATTGACCGGGTGCGGCGCCGATCCCGTTGGGCGTTTTATTGCCTTTCGGGTTCCGTGCGCCCTTGTCCGGGATCTTCCCCGCGTTGTAACCGCTTTTTTCAACCCGATGGAGATATTCCTTCGGGGAAAGACCTTGCTCCGAGTTCTTGAATTTCTCTTTCATGACGACACGGAACACCTCTTCGGGTTTCATTTCAATCGGCGCAGTCTCGGCATCGGTGCGGGGAAGGGGTGGCGGCCCGGGTGGCGCCGTCGCGGCGACGGACACCGCCGTCGCGGACGCCGCGTCGTAGCCGTTCACGAGCCACTCGATGCGATTGCTCGTGATGTCCAGCAGAAGCCCGTGGACCGGAATTTTCGTCCCGATGAGGGGGCTCTGGCGGATGGTCTTCGCCGCGGTGATGACGTTCTGGCGTTCGCTGGTGAACAGGCCGAAGAACGTCACGAGGTCGTCCGGGAGTTTCGTCCGGGGAATGCCCAGCGTCCCGAACCGGTCCATGAGGGCCATGACGCTGGTTTTGGCCACCCGGCATTCGGTGTGGCCGACGACGGCGATCTCCTTCCCGCCCTTCACGGCGCAGGCGAGGGCGAGCGACCGGAGGGTGCTCGACATCGGTCCCGTGACGATGTTCCCGGCGTTCCTGAGCCACACGAATGCCTCCCCGTCCAGGCCCAGGGCGCGGGGAAGGGTGTCGTTCAGGCGCGGGTCAATGCAGGAGAGAATGACCAGGGGGCCGGCGCCCGCCGGGAGGGGGGCCGTTCCTCCGGTCCGGTTTCGTTCGAGGATGGTATCGAGTAGCCGCATGATGCGCATCGCCTCCACCGGTCCTGACGGGAAAACCAATCGTCCGTTTTAAAGATTTTCGAAAATCCCGGAATCGGAGTATAATCCTTCCGGCGGGGGATTTCCAGATAAACAGCGGGAGGGATTTCTCGTCCTTCTTTACGGAAAATGGCCATATCCAAGGACACCACCCTCGGCGGGAACGCGCGGGAATTCCCCGACACCCCCTGGACCGCCATCCGGAGCGCCCGGGACGGCACGGCGGCCACCCGCCGGGCCTCCCTCGAACGGCTCATCGGGGCCTACTGGAAGCCGGCGTACATTCATTTGCGCCGGACGTGGCGGCTGTCCGTGGAGGACGCCAAGGACGCCGTCCAGGATTTTTTCGCCCGGCTCCTCGAGCACGAGTTCCCGCGCGCCGTGGACGCCGAGTGCCGGTCCTTCCGGGCCTACCTGCGTACGGCGCTGAAGAACTACATGACGGATGTCTGGCGGGCCCGACGGGCGCAAAAACGAATGCCCGCCGGGGGATTCTCCGCGCTCGACGTGGAGGCGGTCGAGCCCCTCGTCGCGGACCCGGATGCCCCGGCCCCCGACGAGGCCTTCGACCGGGAATGGCGCCGGACGGTTCTCGAGACGGCCTGCGGGCGCCTCGCGGCGGCGTTGGAGCGGGAGGGCCGGCGGCGGCATCGGGGGATTTTCCGGTTGTTTGTCGGGGCGATCGCGGAGGGGGATTCGCCGGCGACCTACGCGGCGATGGCGAAGGAACTGGGGATTTCCGAGAGCGACGTCCGCAACGGCCTTCACCAGGTGCGGGGGGAACTTCGGCGGGAGGTTCGCCGGGTGGTGCGCGAGTCCGTAGACTCCAATGAGGACGTGGAACGTGAGATGAACGAGTTGCTTTCGGGAGGGTGATGGCGCCGGCGGAAGGGCGATTGCGCCGGGGGAAAATGGAATCCGACGGGGTAATCGTTTCGGGAATCGGCGTAATCGGGGAGTGATGTCATGTCCGACACGCGGCTCAATTATTCGACATCCGAAGCCCTCGCGCGGTTCCTGCGCGAGGGGGCGGCGGGGGCAAACCCGGTCGCCCCGTCCGGGACGCCGGAGGCGGCGGAATCCGAATTGAGTATGGTGTCCCCGGAATTGCCGGCGGGAGCCCATCCACGCCCGGCCGCCGTCGGTGTGGTACATTCTGCGCAAGCGCCTCACCCGGAACCGCGACGTGGCGGCGTTCACCCTGGCGGTGCTCCTCACGTCGGGGATCATGGCGGGGATGTTTGTCCCCCGGCTCTGGCGGACGCTCGAACGCGCGGCGCGGCTGGAGCAACTGGAAGGGGTGCACCGGGCCTGCCGGGACGTGGAGGTGTTCCTTGCCACCCGGGGGATGCGCGGCGATCCGGCGGTGACCGACGACGATCGGAAGATCCTCGCGGCGCTCGATGCCCGGCTCCGGGAGGAAATGGCCCGGGCGGGAGAGGATGCGGAGGGTTTTATTTTAATTGGCCGGATCCGGGAACTCCTCGGGGACGCCGCCGGGGCGCGGGAGGCGTACCGGAAGGGAGTGGGCGTGGGGAAATGATGAATGTGGAATGGGAAGTCAGCGAGTCGGCGAGTCAGAGAGTCTCCGAGTCTTGGAGTCCAAGAGTCTCGGAGTCTGGGAGTCGGGGAGGGAATGGGGGAATAGGGATCATGAAATGCCGAATGCCTGCTCCGTTGAAAACCCCTCCCGACAACAGGCAAATTGGACGATCTTTATAGAGACAACTATAGGAGATCGTCCATGCCTCGACTTCCCTTCACCAAGTCAACCTTAGCGCTCGCACGCCAAGCGTTGGACACCGCCAAAC
>JAZDJP010000039.1:0-17125 GCA_043803805.1 Planctomycetota bacterium | reverse complement strand
ATTCATCCGCCACTCCTTTTGAAAAGGGAGGGCGGAAGCCTATGCACAAAATCAAATCGTTCCCACTCATTTCTTGCCTCAACCGGCAACCCCTAAAGTGGTTGCAGAAAAATCAAAAATCAATGACCGGACAGCAGTGTTAATTTTCCTGTTGCTCCCAGGTAAGAAATCCAATATTTGCAAAAATTTAACTTGCCAACAATTCTATTGCGTGGTATTCTTGGCAATATGAATTCTATTATACAGAATCTGCTATGAGATATTTAAAGCCATGAACAACACATTGAGCAACGGGCTAAGGGTGGTGGAACTTTTGTCGGAGCGCGAAGAACCGTTCTCCGTGAAGGACGTGGCCATCGCCCTGAAACTACCGAACAGCCACGCCTGCCGCCTGCTCAAAACGCTCGTCGAGAGCGGCTACGTTGAGCAGGAAAGCAAAGGCCGCAGATACAAGATCAGCCTGAAGGCGCTCAGACTGGCAAATAACTGTCTCTGCCGGCTTGGCATCCGCGGCAGACTGCGCCCTTTTCTGGTGAGGCTTTGCCGGAGCATGGAAGCGGCGATCTACCTTTCCGTGCCTTATCAGGGGCTCCCTCTTATCATAGACATCGCCTATCCCGGGGGACGCCACATCGACGCCGGGATCAGCATCGGCAGCGTCAACCCCATCCACGCAAGCGCGAGCGGAAAAATCTGCGCCGCATGGCATTCGGAGGACAGCCTCGACGATTTTCTCGCCGCCCAGGCATTCCCGCGACTGACGGACAACACCATCACCGGCATCGAACAGTTCAAAAAAGAGCTGGCGGATATTCGAAAAGCCGGCGTGGCCGTCGCCAACGGGGAGCGGGCCGCGGGTGTCGGGGCGATAGCCGCTCCCGTCTTCAATTGCGACGGCGATTTCATCGCCATCCTCGGCGCGGCATTTGACAGCGGACGATTCAGCGAGGATGACTGGGAAAAAAACAAGGACACGGTGCGCGAGGCGGCCGAGGCGGCATCGTTCGCCCTGGGCTACGCGCGCGCCGGTCTTGTCTAACCAAAAAAGGGGGGCAAAAATATGAACGCGAAGGACGTCAAAAAACAAGCGCGGGAATTCGGGGCGGACCTGATCGGAATCGCCCCCATCGGTCGGTTCAAAAGCCTTTCGGCGGACAGGAATCCGGCGGAAATCTTCCCCGAATGCACGTCCGTGATCGTCGTGGGACGGCGCATCCTGCGCGGCTCGATTCGCGGCGTGGAGGAAGGCACCAACTTCGGGAGCACGTACAACACGTTCGGATTTCACTGGCTCGAGGATAACTTCCTGGCCCAGACCACATACGATCTGACCTGCTGGCTCGAAACACAGGGCTGGGAGGCCGTTCCCCTCTTCGGCTACAGCGAGGAAGGGATGCCCAAGGGAGTGGCCGTGGCGGACGGGAAGCCGCGCCCGAACGTGATCGTCGACATGGAATTCGCGGCGCAGGCCGCCGGGCTGGCCGAACCGGGTCTCGGCGGATTCTCCATCTCGCCCGAATACGGCACGCGCCAGCGCTTTGCGCTGATCCTCACCGACGCGGAACTCGACGCCGATGCCGTCAGGGAAAAGGACCTGTGCGGCGACTGCGGTCGTTGCGCCGACGCATGCCCCCTTCACGCCATCGATTTAAACAAGCGCCACAGGGCGGGCGTCCCGGGATACGAGGTTGACGTGGCGGCCGTCGACTACGAAGTCTGCCGGACCTGTCGCAACGGCGCCATCACCGGAAGGGGCCGCGGCAATCGCCCCGACCGCATCGCCGCCGCCTGCGGCCGCGCGTGCCTCGTTCAACTCGAACAGGGCGGCAAATGCCGCAACAAATTCGAGACGCCATTCCGCAAGCGTCAGCCCTGGGCGGTGGATCCGTTCTCGCGACCCATCCCTGCCGTGGAAGCGGCCACCGCCCGTTAATCATACAGGAAAGGGAAATCTCCCATGAAACTTACGACGCAAATGGTCAAGGACGCGGCGATGCGCGCCGGCGCCGGGGATGTGGGTGTCGCCAACATCGAGCGTTTCGCAAACGCGCCGCAAATGATGCATCCCAAGAACATCTTTCCGGAATGCAAATCGGTGATCACGATCGTCCAGCCGATCCCCCGCGGCAGTTACCGGGGCATCACCGAGGGCACGCACTGGGCGAACTACACCTTCTACTCGTACAACCGGCTGAACACGCTTTTCCGCCCGAAAGTAACCTACAAAACCGCCTGCTTCGTGGAAGACGCCGGCTTTGAAGCCGTCCCGGTCTATCCCGGTGTCCCGGAGCGTCCCGGAACGAACAAACCGGTGGCGCCGGACCGCCCGGCGGCGGAGATCAACCTCAACGTCCGCATCCAGGCGGTCGCCTGCGGACTCGGCGAGATGGGCTGGTCGAAGGTCTTCATCCATCGCAAATTCGGACCGCGGGTGCGCATCGGGACGATCCTGACCGACGCCGAACTCGAACCCGATCCCCTGATTCCTCAAGGAACGTTCTGCAACCGTTGCATGCGTTGCGCGAGAGATTGTCCCGGCGGCGCGATTCCAAGGCCGGGCGAGCGTCCGCCGATCCGCATTCAAATAGAAGATCAAACCTACGAGTGGGGCGACGTCCACATGGGCCGTTGCACGCTGACCCACCACGGACTCAACTGGGAGGCCTCGCCTTTCCTGAAGGACGCCCTGCCCGGGTTCAAGCTGGACGTGCGCAAGAGCAACGTCTCCGAGGAGGTCGCCTACCGCGCGGCGTATACCCTGGCGCGCGGTCACTGGATCCCATCCCCGGAACTGCCCACCGATCGCGTCGCCCCCTACTACGCGCAGATTCTTGAGCACACCGGCTACTTCGCCATCTGCGGGGCGAAAGGCTGTATACGCTCCTGCATGGAGTCGGTGGAGCGCCGGAAATGCGTGGGACAGTGCGATTTCAAAACCAGGGTCTTTCCGGGAAAACCCTGGGTGCTCAAGCCCCCGGAGGAGGACGCCACCGGCGGCATCGCGGAAGGGAAATTCCCCGGGCGATTTAATTTGCCCGACAAAAAAGCCGGACAGTGGGGAACGCCCGTCGCGGCTCGCGCGGAATAAACGGGCACGCCGCGTTTTCAGATTCTCGCCGCGAATCCGCCGGAGGGTGGGGAACGGGACAGAACGGATCAGCAACCCCGCAAGGCCGCGATAATCCGCCGGGTCAGCGCCGCCACGGCGTCCGCCCCGTCCCCCGTGATTTTCTTTCCCCGGAGGGCCTCGTTGTGATGGAGCAGCGCGCAAAGGGGGATGATCGCCATTCGCGGCGTTTTGAATTTCAGGAACACCAGTGACAGGACAGGGTGCACCAGGTATGACGTCTCGATGCCGCGGCCCAGGTTCTGACGGCGGATGAGGGCGATGAGTTTCCAGAGCCCCTCCTCCGCCGACAGCACCCGCACCGTCAGCGTGTCCGCGGCCATGAGGCCGTCGTTGTCCCGGGCCAGGAGAGTCACGGTGTAGACGCCGGGGGTGCACCAGGTGTGGGAGGTCTCCGTCCCCGCCGCCGCGGCCGAACCATCCCCGAAGTCCCAGACCCATTCCGCGATCGCGCCGTCGGGGTCGCTCCCGGACGCCGTGAAGGCCCCCGTTTCGCAGACCAGGATTTCAAGGTCGGGACCCGCCTCGATCACCGGCCGCGCCAGGACCGTCACCGCGCAGGCGTCGGAGGCCGTCAGGTCGTCGGCATCGGTCACGGTGAGCGTCACGGTGTACCGGCCCGGGGCGCCGAACACGTGGGGCGGGGTCGCTCCGTCCTGCGCCGGGGCGCCGTCCCCGAAATTCCACGTCCAGCGGGTGATGATGCCGTCCGGGTCGGTAGAGGCCGTCCCGTCGAAAACCACCGCCTCCCCGAGGACCACCGTCCGGTCGGGACCGGCCTCCGCCACGGGCGGCTCCGCCCCGGAGGAATACCGGATGATGGCGATGTCCATCAGGGTGCCGATGCCGTTCGAGCCGCCGGCGACCGTGACGCGGCCGCGAGCCCCCCGCGACATGTCCGACGCCTTGTTATAATCCCCGGCGGGGCCCGAATAACGCGTTTCCCATAAAGGGACGCCGCTGGCATCATAGCGGACCGTTGCGAAATCCGTGGCCCCACCGGGGATGGTCACAAATCCGGTCACCCACACGCCCGTCGCATCGGCCGCCGCGGCGCGGGCGTAATCCGCCTGGGCCGCGCCGGGAGTGCCGTCGAAGAAGGCCTTCCAGAGGAGGCCGCCGTCCGGGGCGTATTTGATCGTCACATAGTCGAAGCCCGCCGCCCGCGAGTAGCTCGAACCGGCAACATAGCAGTTCCCGGCGGGGTCTACCGCAAGGGCGGCGGGCTGATCCGATCCGTTTTCCGTTCCGTCGAAGCGGTTGGCCCAGAGGAGCGTTCCATCGCCGTCGTAACGGAGCGTGACCATGTCGTCACGTGTGCCGACGCCCCAGCTCCGGCCGAGAACCCACACGCCGCCGGCGTCCGCCGCGACGCCCCGGGCCTCATCCAGATCGTGCGCCGGCCCGTCGTATCGGGTCAGCCACAGCATCGTTCCGTCCGGCGCGTACTTGATTGTCGCGATGTCCCGCGCCGTCCCGTTGTTGAAACTCGATCCCGTCACGTAGACGTTTCCGGCCGGATCCAGGGCCAGTTCGACGGCCAGGTCGGTTCCGCTTCCCGGCCCGTCGTAGAGATTGGCCCATATGAGGTTTCCGGCGTCGTCGTAGCACAGGGTGGCGTAGTCGCGGCCGGAAGTGGCGCCGGTGGCGGTTCCGGTAATGTAGACGCGTCCGGCGGCCGTGGCGATGGCCTGGCCCTGGTCGAGATCGTCGGCCGACCCGTTGTAACGGTTCTCCCAGAGGAGCCGGCCGTCGGGATTGTATTTCAGGACGATGAGATCTCTTCCCGTCGTGAGGCCCGTGCTCGTGCCGGTCACGTAGATATTCCCGGCGGCGTCCGTCGTGACCGCCATGGCCAGATCTTCGCCGTTGGCCGGACCATTGTAATGTGTTGTCCAGACGAGAGTTCCGAGGGGATCAATCTTGGCCACGAGGATGTCGTTGTCGCTTAGCGGGAAGAAGCTGTAGCCGGCGACGATGGTGTTCCCGGCGGGGTCGGTGGCCAGGCCTTCGATGTTGTCGTAGGAGGACTCGGGGCCGTTATAACGGACGGTCCAGTCGGTGCGCACCGACTCCCCGGCCGCCATCGCCGGGAGAGCGAGCATCACTGCTCCGAGAATGTTCGAGATGGCGCGCATGTGCGCTCCCTCCCATTCCGTGTCGAGCAGTGTTTGGCATTTGGCGCTTCATCGCCTGTAGTATACACGGCATTTTGTGATTTGTCAAATTTATCTGTTACTAGTACGCCATCAATGAGTTATGGACTAAACGCAAGGATTGCGATTTTCCTCATCAAAATGTGAAAATCGGGGTCTTCCGAGGGGGGAAATCGGTTCCTCCGGATTTTCCCCGGGGCGTTTCCCGGGCAAGGGAATTTTCGAAATTTCTTTTCACTTTCCGGACGGGCGTTATGCTATTGCTCTAGGTGGAGTGTGATTACCCCCGATTGTGGCGGGAATCCATGCCGGTCCTGATGGAGACACTTTCCAACGGTCTCGTACTTCTGGGAGAGGAAATCCCCGGGGTGCGGTCCGTCGCCTTTGCCCTGTCCCTCCCGGCCGGGGCGGCGACCGATCCCGACAAACGGGAGGGCGTCTCGGCGGTCATGGACGGGATGCTATATCGGGGGGCCGGCGCCCGTGACAACCGCACCCTTTCGGACGCCCTGGACGCCTTGGGCATCCAGCGGGGCGGGGGGGTGGATCTGGAGCATCTCACCCTTCGGGGAACACTTCTCGCGGAGGATCTTGACGCGGCGCTGGAACTCTACCGGGACATCGTTCGGGCGCCCCGGTTTCCGGAGGATGAACTGGCGGCGGAAAAGGACCTTGCGTTCCAGGCGATCCGGGGGATCGAGGACCGCCCGGCGGAAAAAATGGCCCTTATCCTCCGGCGGATGTATTACGGTCCGTGGTATGGCCGCTCGACCTATGGCACCCCCGAGGGGATCGCGGCGCTCACCGCGGCGGAATTGCGGGAGGATCACGCCCGGCGGTTCCGGCCGCGGGGAACGGTTCTCGCGGTGGCGGGGCGGTTCGACCGGGACGCGTTGCGCCGGCGGGTGGAGGAACTGTTCGGGGATTGGGCGGGCGAGGCGCCGTCCCCGCCCGAACCGCCGCATCACGGCCTGCCGGGCTATCGCCACGTGGTGAAGGAGACGGCCCAGGTTCACATCGGCGCCGTCACCCGCGCCCTGCCGGCCGACCATCCCGATTACTACGATTACCTGATGGCGGTCCGGGTGCTTTCCGGGGGAATGGCGGCGCGATTGTTCACGGAGGTCCGTGAGAAGCGGGGGCTGGTGTACGCCGTGAGCGCGGGGCTCCGGGTCATGCGGGGTCTCGGGGTCATCCAGGCCTACGCCGGGACGACGACGGAACGGGCCTGGGAGACTCTGAAGGTCCTTCTCGAAGAGATCACGCGTCTGGCGGACGGGGTTTCCGCCGAGGAGATGGAACGGGCCCGTGCGGGGATTCTCTCGGCGCTCGTGATGCAGGGGGAGTCGTCGTCGGCCCGGGCGGCGGCGCTCGTGTCGGATTACCGGTTGCTCGGCCGGATCCGGACGCTCGACGAAATCCGCGCCGCCATCATGCCCCTGACGCCGGACACGGTGGGCGCGGCGCTGGCGCGCAATCCTCTCGGGAAATTCTTCGTGGTGACGCTGGGGTCGAAGCCCCTCAAGCTCCCGGACAAATTCTGATCATGAAACGCAACTTCGACACGACGATGCTCGACAACGGCCTGATGATTCTGGGGGAGAGGAGCCCCCACGCCCGGTCGCTTGCCGCCGGGTTCTTTGTCCGGACCGGTTCCCGCGACGAGCCGGCCGAATTGAACGGCGTCAGCCATTTTCTGGAGCACATGATTTTCAAGGGGTCGGACCGCCGGAGCGCCGCGGAGGTCAATCTGGAATTCGACCGGATCGGCGCCGAGTACAACGCCTTCACGGGGGAGGAGGCGACCGTGTATTACGGCGCGGTCCTCCCCGAATACCAGGAGCGGCTCGTCGGACAGTGGCTGGAGATTCTCCGGCCGTCGCTGCGGCCCGACGATTTTCACCGGGAGAAGCAGGTCATCCTGGAGGAGATCGCCATGTACGCCGACCGGCCCCAGTTCCGGGTGTATGAGATCGCCCGGCGGGCGTTCTACGGCGACCACCCGCTCGGGCGGAACGTCCTCGGGACCGACTACTCCATCAAGTCTCTCCGGCGGGACGCCATGCGGGACTACTACGCCGGCCGCTACGCCCCGGACAACATCGTGGCCGTCCTCACGGGGGCCTACGACTGGGCGGCGGCGGTGGCCCAGATCCGGGCGGGGTGGGCGGGGCTCGCGCCGCGCGGGGTCACCCGCGACCGCCGGCCTCCCGCGACACACGCCGGGCGCCGGGTGGTCCGGGACGACAAGGTCCAGCGCGTCAACCTCGCGTTCGCCATGCCCGGGGTGGCGGCCCGGGACGACCGCCAGTACGCCGCCCGGGTGGCGGCGGTGATCCTGGGGGATGCCTATGGATCGCGTTTGTATTGGCATCTGGTGGACGCGGGGCTGGCGGACGTGGCGGGGATGGACACCATCGAGGAGGACGGGTCGGGCATCATCCTGGCCTACGCCATGACGGATGCCGCCGGCGCCCCGCGTGTGGCCGGGATCGTCCGGGAGGTGTTCCGCGAGGCGGCGGCGGGGGGCGTCACGGATGCGGAACTCGAACGGGCCCGCCGCAAGATCGCCGTCGGGGCCATGACGGGGGGGGAGACGCCCTTCGGGCGCCTCGTGCCGGTGGGGATGGAGTGGCTCTACCGGGGCGAGGTCCGGCCCCTGGCCGACCATGTGGATCGCATCCTCGCCGTGACGCGCGACGAGGTCAACGCCTTCCTGGCCGACGGCCGGTTCGACAACCCCATGCTCGTGGCGCTGGGGCCGATTGACGAGGGGGTGGATTTGTAGGCGTTCCGAAAATTCTCCGACAAAAACCGCCCCACGGGGTCACATCGTCGGGTTGTTCTGAAATGTAGGGGCGGGTTTGAAACCCGCCCCTACGACCGAAAGGCCGGATGTTGGGGGAACAGGGTCTTGAAATGACAGTTTTTGGGTTTGGTGGTTTGGCGAGGGAAGAGAGAATGAGTGAGTGCGAACAAGGTTGTGTCGCCATCACAACCGTTTACTTCCTGCCTAATTCCCGCTTGAACTGATTCATCCGTCCCCGCACGCTCGCGTCGAGAACGAGGTCTCCCACCGCGAACCGCGCCCCGGCCATGAGCTCCGGCGCGACCTCCGCCTGAACGATGGCCTTCCGGCCGAAGTCCGCCGTGAACGCGGCCTCCCATCGCCGCACCGTGTCCGGCGGAAGGGGCCCGGCCGCCTGGACCGTGACCCGCACCCTTCCTGCGGCCTCGTCCGCCACATGAAGGAATTCCTCCTCGAAGTACCGGATGAGTCCCTCGCGCTTCTTGTCCAGCAACACGCAAAGGAAATCCATCATCTCGGCGCACACCGCGCCGCCGAGCGTCTCCCGCAGCACGCGCTTCTTCTCCTCCCGGTCCACCCCCGGGGACTCCCAGAAAACGAGCGTCTCCGGATCGCCGGCGATTAGCGCCGTGGCCAGCGCCACATCCGCCTCGAGGCGGTCGAGGACTCCCCGCTCGAGTCCCAGGGCCACGAGCGCGTCGGCATAGGCGTGAACGGCCGGAGATGGCTTCATGTCGCGCCGGGGGAGTCCGGGCCGGGCCCGGTCAGTCCCGCTCCTCCCTCATTCGTTTCCCGAATTCCTCGGCGCCCCGGGACAGCATCCGCTCCCGGTCCGCCGGCGCAAGCTCCCGTTCCAGGATCCGCGCCGCGATGTCCACCGACAGTTCCGACACGCGCTCCAAGAGGCGCGCCGTCGCTTCCGCCTCGGCCTGGCCGATCGCCTCCTTCGCCCGGGCGATGGTTCCGCCGGCCTCCTTCCGCGCCGCGTCCACGATCGCCGCCTTTTCGTGCTCGGCCCCGGCCTTCGCCCGTTCGATGATGCGGCGGGCCTCCTCGCGCGACTCGGCGAGGAGCCGCTTCTGCTCAACAAGATTCGCCTCGGACTCCTTCCGCGCCCGCTCGGCGCCATCGAGATCCCCCTTCACACGCTTCTCCCGCGTCTCGAGCATCCCGAGGACGGGTTTCCAGGCGAATTTCTTCAGAATGAGAAATACCAGGAGAAACGCAAGCGTCTGGGTGAGGAGTTGCCGGATGTCAACGGCGAGAAGCCCCTCGGACTCATTCCTTCCCTCCCCGTGCGCCCCGGCGTCCCCGCCGTGGGACGGCGGCGCCTCCGCCGGTGGCGCGACCGCGTCCGTCGCGGGTGGCGCGGCGACCGGGTCGTCCGGCGGCGGATGACCGCCTTCCGGCGCCGCGGCGTACACGCCCGCCGCGACGGCCATCAGGCCGCCCGCGAGAATCCCCGTCACCCATCGCATCCGTTGGTTCATGGATTTCCGGCCCGCCGATTACTTCATGAAGAACGCCGAAATCAACGCATAAATCGTGAGCGCCTCGATGAACGCGCAACCGATGATCATGGCCGTCTGGATCTTCCCGGCGCTCTCCGGCTGGCGCGCCATGGACTCGAGACCCGCCACCACCGCCCGCGACAGGGCCAGCGCCGAGCCGAACGCCGCGATGGCGACCGACGGAAAGTAGATCACGTTGAGATTGATTTTATCCATGCGAAATCACCTCCTTTTTCAACAGATGTTCCCCGTGCCCCTCTTCGTGAGGCAGCATGAGGAAAATGTAGATGGTTGACAACAAACTAAACACAAGCGCCTGAATGGTTCCCGTGAGCATCGCCAGAAGCAGGAACGGCAGGTGGAGGGGAACTCCCACGGGAACATGGACGGCCGCCATGAGCGCAACCCCCATCATGGCGAACACCCCGATGAGAACATCCTCTCCCATGATGTTTCCAAAGAGACGCAACGACAAACTCACCGGCTTGATGAACTCCCCGAGAATGTGCAGCACCAGAAATAGCGGCGCCAGGAGCCATCCGACCACGCCCTCCGGACTGCCGGCCAGGTGATGGAGATATCCCCCGGCGCCCAGCCGACGCAACCCCGTCCACTGGACGTAGAGAAAAACCGCCACGGCCATGCCGCCCGTGATATTGATGTTCGCGGTCGGGGATTTCAATCCCGGCACGAGCCCCAGCCAGTTCATCGTGAAAATATAGAGAAACAGGGACCCGATGAAGGGGACATACCGCCGCCCCTCCTCCTTCCCCATGATTCCGCAGACCAGGTCGTCCAGCCCCTCCACGATGGCCTCCGCGAAATTCTGGAGCCCGGTCGGAAAGAGCGCCGGCCGCCGGAAGGCCCGCCGCATGAACACCGTCAACCCCGTGGCCACGACAAGCGAAAATACGACGTTCTGCCATGTGTGAAGCGTGACGATCGCGGGGACGTCCCTCATTCTCTCGTGGAGAATGGTGAGGACATTCGGAAGTTCGGGGATGCCCCCCTCGGCGCTCATGACGCCGCCCCCCGGGCTCCGTACCGTTCCGCGACGATCCGCCCCAGCGCCTTGAGCAGGATGACCGCGGGGATGAGCGATATCCCCGCGACCAGCGCCGCGATCTGTCCCCGGAAACCCATGATCACCATCACTCCCGCCCCGTAAAGCGCCAGTTTCGCGACGGCCCACCCGCATACGCGCCGCCAGGACGCCTTGTTCAGAATGGCATGGCCCACACGCTGGAGCAGGGTGACATTGGCCGCGTTCCAGAGGACGCCGATGAGAAAGGCCGCGGCGGGGACGAATCCCTCCGCACGGGCCACGAAGAGCGCGCCCAGCGCCCCGAGCGCCAGACTCATCCGGAGCGATCGGTCCAGCAGATCCGGAACCTCTTTCATGACATCCGCCGAATGATGGTGATGGTCTCCCGGATACCCGCCGCCAGTCCCGCCGCGATGAGCCCCATGGCACACCACGGCGCCGTGCCCCACCGGCCATCCAGCCACCGTCCCGCGAACCAGCCGGCCAGGGGACCCGCCAGAAGCAGAAAGGGGATCATCGTGGCCATCCCCGCGTTCCGCATTCCCCGGCACATCTCCGGATCCATGGCCATCGAATTTCTCCAGCCGCAACCCACCGGGAGGGCTGAATTTATCTGATTTCCCACCGCTTTCCACGGAAATCGCGCGGCAACGCCCGCGATGACGCAACCGAAGCGCCGCTCATGACGAACCGTGTGAATATCCGTTCATGGTGAGCATTCCTTAATAACGGGTGATTCACGCCTCGATGGCGCGTTTCTTCCCCGCCAGCGCCTCCCCGAATGCCTCCTCGAGAACCCCGGCGCCTTCCACCACCGCCTCCGCCGTGATGACGAGCGGCGGGTTCATTTTCACCGTTCCTCCGCCGAGGCCCACCGGGCAGAACAGGCACAGGCCCTTTTCGATGCACCGGCGCACAATGTCGAAGGCGAGGTCGCCGTCCGGCTCCTTCGTGCCGGGTTTCACCAGATGCAGTCCGCCGACAAGCCCCAGCCCCTGGTGGGAGCCGACCACATGGGAAAAGCGCTTCTCGATGCGGGAGAGTTCCTCGTGAAAAAGGGCTCCCATCTTGCGGGCGTTGGCGACGATTTTCTCCTTCTTGATCAGTTTCAGGTTCGCCAGGGCGCTGGCCACCGTGACGGGGTTCCCCGTATGGGTGCTCGTCATGGATCCCGGCGGGTAGAGGTCCATGATCTCCTGTTTCCCGATGATGGCCGAGAGGGGAAGCGAACTGGTGATGCCCTTCCCGCAGGTGATGAGGTCGGGGATGATGCCGTAGTGCTCGAAGCCCCAGAACGTCCCCGTCCGGCCGAATCCCGCCTGGATCTCGTCGCAGGTCAGGATGATCTTGTTCTCATGGCACCACCGCCGGAGTTGCTGCATGTATTTCGCCGGCGCGAAACTCGCCCCGCCGCCCTGGTAGGTTTCCAGGATGACGCCGGCCACCATGTCGGGGGTGACGCCCTTGCCGGCGAGGGCCTTGAGGAAGAAGTCGAAAGAGACGTCCTCCTGCCGGAAACCGTCGGGGAAGGGGACCTGGACCATGGTCGGATCAATGTTGATGATCCAGTCCTTCAGGGCCGGGATGCCGCCGATCATCTGGGCGCCGAGCGTGCGGCCGTGGAAGGAGTTGGTGAAACTCACCATGCCGATCTTCTTCTTCCCGCCCGCCCGCTGGCCGTGGGTCCGGGAGAGTTTGATGGCGCACTCCACCGCCTCGGAGCCGGTGGTGAGGACGAAGACTTTCTTCAGCCCCGGGGGGGCGACCGCGGCGAGTTCCTTGACGAGTTCGGCGCGGATTTCGCTCGGGAAACAATAATTATGAAGGAGCCCCTTCTTCGCCTGTTTTACGATGGCGTCAATAATTTCCTTCCGGCCGTGGCCGGCGTTGGCGACGAGGACGCCCGAACTCCAGTCCAGCCATTTGTTCCCCCACTTGTCGAAGACGTTCACGCCCTCGGCGCGGTCCCAGAGCACCAGCGGCTGGCCCGTCATGGAAACCGGCTCGAACTGGCGGAGGGTCTTGAGGATGGGGATGGATTCCGGCGCGGGGATTTTCGTGACGATACGGCGGTATTTCGTGTTGACCTTCGGCACCGCGCGGGGGGTGAGGTTGAAGCTGCGGCCGGCCATGGAATGCTCCTTGCGGAAAAGGGGTTGGACGCGGTTTATGGCGCCACGGTCGAAATTTCATCTTCGCCCTGCGGGGCTTTTCTGTCAAGCACAATCCTCTTGCGGGAGGGCGGGATTCGGCCGATAATGACGGCATGGATTCCCCCTATGAGCGGTTTGAAAACAAGGACCTGATTCTCCGCGATGAACTGGCCATTGACCGGACGCGTCTGGCGAACGAAAGGACGCTGATGGCCTATCTTCGTTCCGCGGTGGCGATGCTCATTGCCGGGGTGTCCATCCTTCATTTTTCCGGCCGGGTCTGGTTCACCGCGGTCGGGATCGCGTGCCTGCCCGGCGCCGTCGCGGCCGGGATCGTCGGCGTGGTCCGGTACCGGAACATGGAGCGGGAGATTGCGAAGGCGCGGAACCGGGAGGGTGGGGGAGGTTCGCGGGTTCAGGGAGCCGGGTCAATGAACGCGGGATTTCCCGGGGATCGCGGTCAGCCGCCGGATGGATGAAATTCCGACCCTCCTTCGCCCAAGGGGCTCCGGAGGGCCCTGCGAAGCCTCTTGGCAAAGCAGGGATGTCGATTGCCGAATTCCGAATCAATAACAGATCCAATCGTCATTTGACATAAAGCGAACCCGCCGACTCCGTCAGCTTTTTAAGGTCCGCGGCGAAGTTGTCCTTTGGCCCCCACGCCTCGAAGGTGTAAACGAATTTCTTGTCCGCCGCGACGGAAACCAGATAGCCGAATCCTTGCTGGCCGATCTCCTTCGCGCCGGTCAGCATGCGGGCGTCCGCGCCGGCGGCAATTTTGAGTAGGGGTTCCTCTTTCTGAATCGCAATCGCTTTGCGTTCCACAAGGGTGCGCCGGATCAATCGGAACCAGAACTCCAGGCTGCCGCCCTCGTAATTCTCATGTTTCTCCACGCGGATAAATACGCCATCGGCGGACATGGCTCGCGTAAGATTCTCGGATTCGTGGTACTTGACATAGGCCTCCGGCAGTTTGAATCGCGGGCCCCGCCGGCCGCTCCGGTAATCATAGGCGTTCCTGACTACTCCTTTCACAAGGTCCTCCCCGAGATGATCAATCCAGGCGAAGGGGATTTCCGCCGCGGACGCCTTCTGGGGCAGCGGCGAATTGAGAAAGACCGTGAGTGTGGAAAAACGGATATTTTCCCGGACGTAGCGGATTTTTCCCTTGAGAAGTTCGATGGTTTCCGTGACGCGTTCGATCTCCTTCTCGACGGCGAGGATTTCCTCCATCTTGCCGCCCTTTTCCAGAAGGGTGAGAAGCCGCCGGCGGGATTCCTCGGCGTTCTTGAGGCGGATCTCCAGGTCCTGAAGTTTTTCCGTGACGTCCTCTCCCTTGACGTCGAGTTTCGTCACTTCCCCCAGTTTCCCGATCTCATCGAGGGCCGACTGGAATTTCGCGACGGGAATCTTCACGATGATGGAATCCGCGGTCATCTCCTGCAGGTATCCTTCCAGAGAAACGGCGATTTCCCGGATGCGGTTGAGTGTGGCGCCGATTTTTTCAACAACGAGGACCATCGCGCCTTGATAAACGACATCCCGTCGGGCGGGAGCGGCATCGCCGATAAAAACTGTCGGTCCGGACACGGATTTGGATATCGGCAATGTGGTCGTGGACTCGGTTGCCTCCCGGTGCGTTTCGGTTCGATCCGCCGCGGTTGTCCCCGAAGAATTTCCCATCATCATGGCGTGGTCCACAGCCATGCAACCGAACAGGCTTGCGATTGGCAAAAGTGCCCCGTACGCTACCCGCATCCTTGTTCGACGGATCATGATTCCCCCTTGTGAATTGTCATTACGGCACACCTCGAACATTTCGACCGGCATTGTAGATTTTCGCGGGGCCGCCCGCCATTCAAATCGAGGCGGTGGAACACCCCTTTCATCCGGACAATCAGCCGCTCCAGTCGGTGGGGTCGAGATTGGGCAGGGAGAAGGAGGTGCTGAAGAGCGTGTCGCCCCAGTGGGTCAACACACCGGGTAGCCAGGTCCCTATCCCGGACAAGCCGGAACCAAACAGGATTGCGAGATGATTACGCCGATGAAAGAAACGATTACGCAGATTACCGCTCTCTCAAATCGGTTTAATCGCTCTTTAATCCGTGTAATCATTCATAAATCCTTTGACTTTCTCACAAGATTTCACGACCAAGAGTCTAAAGCGGATCTCGCCGTGAACCTTCCTTCCGCAGGCGTCATTCCACCGGAACCTTAAACACCTGAATCCAGGTCACGTCCTTCCATGACTCCTTGCCGCGCAGCCCTGTCGCGGCCACGGGCACGAACTCCTCCGGGCTCCAGCGCGCCAGCGAGACGATCAGCCGGTCGCTACCGGCGTGCTGCTCGCCGGGGCGGAAGACCTCCCGCGGCGCGCCCCACTTCCCGCCGTCGCAGGTGATCATCATCACGTGGCTCCTGCCCTCCACGCTTTCGGGGTAGACGTAGTGCAACCGGCCGCTCTTTCTCTGGACGGTCAGGCAGCCCTCTCCCCCGGGCCGGAGGTCCTCGCTCCAGGCCTTGCCGTCCCCCTTGAGGATGCGCACCGGCCCCTCCCTCCCGCCGCCGACGACCGCGTAGATTGTCTTCGCGTCGGCCGAGGCGGCGTTCAGCATCTGCCTGGCATTGACGGGCGCGGCCTGGCTCCAGGCCTTGCCGTCGTGGGCGGCGAAGAAGACGCGGCGCTCGTTGTCCTGCCAGAGGCACCCCGCCCCTTCGCCGAAGGGAAAGAGATAGGGATCGGTGCCCAGCCCGCAGTTGGCGCTTCCCGGAACGAGCGGCGTCTCGCCGCCGGGCTTCCAGGTCGCGCCGTCGTCGTCGGAGTACCGCGCCCACACGACGTAGCCATCAGCCCGGGTCAGGTGATTCCAGGCGGCCCAGATGCGGCCGGAGTCCAGCCGCAGGACGTCGTAGTGGTCCTGGCAGTGGCGGACGTCGCGGTCCACGGGATGGGCCGGGCCAGGTTTCCATCCGTCCGCGCCGTGCACGATCCGGAGGAAGTAGAAGCTCGACGGGGAGCCCCCGCCGCAGCACTGGCCCATGCCGACGAAGAGGAAATCCCCGCGGTCGCCGCTCACCTCCGAGCGCCACGCGTTCACCCCCCCGAACGGGGCGGGCAGGGGCTTCCAGGTCGCCCCGGCGTCGATGGTGAAGGCCGTGTCGGCGACCGGGTAGCGGATGACCGCGCTCTTGTCGTCGAAGAACTCCAGGCCGTGGGGATAGACCCGCCGGGTGTAGCCCTTGGGGCCCTCGAAGAGGCCGAAGAGCTCGATCTTGCCGGGGCGCGTGAACCGACGGGGATCCTTGCCGGGCTCGGGCGGCGGGGGATTGACCTCCCCGGCAACGACCCGAACGTTGTGCTTGGCCTCGGGCGGCACGATCACGGAGAGGTCTTTGACCATCTTCCCGTAGGTTTCCCCGGCCGGGGACTTGTCCTCCAGCACCGGCAGCTCTCCACCCGGCTCGCCCTTCACCAGGCGCACGTCGTCGATACGCAGCTCGCCACCGGGCGACTGCTCGACGACGATCCAGAACTGCACGATCCGGGAGAGATCAAGCGTTTCCGCCAGGGGCTTGAGCGGCACGCGCACGGCGTGCCATTGGCCTTCCGCCTCAATCGTTACGCGCCGTAGCAGCGGTGGACTGATGGTCCGGTCCTCGATGACCAGCGCCAATCTCATGGCACCGGGCTTCTCCTTCCACGCATTGAACTCCAGGAAGTCGTAACCCGACCAATCGGGGGGGGCCGCTTCTCTGTTCCCGCGACAGTCCAGGATATACGCCTTGCGGCCGGTCACGTGCAAGCCCTCGCGGACGCCCGGCCAGTACCGGGCCTCGGCCCCCAGCGGTCCGAAGGAGGCGGTGAGCGCCCACTTGCCGCTGGTGGCCGGGCCGGTCTGGGAGGCCGTGAACCGGCCGCGCACGCAGTAGTGCCCCGCGGGGAGGGGCGAACGTTCGTTCTCGTAGAACTTGGCCCACGTGGCCACCGGTTCCTTCTCGAAGTCGCAGAGAACCCTGACCTCGCCGGCAAAACAGCGGGTTCCGATCATGACCGCAAGAACAACCTGTAAAACCGTTCTCATCGGGGGCCTCCCTTGAAAAATTTCGAACTACTTCTTGTGGCATTTTTAGTCGTGAATCGTTTTCACGGGCACGCGGAGCGTTTTGACCCACTTGCCGCTGGCCGGCGACCAGGCGAGGGGGATAAAATTGGGCGGCGAGGAGCGCGGCATGACCAGATTCTCCAGGGCCTCCGATTCCTCAACGACCTGGAACGGCGCGGTCCAGATTCCATCGGGTTTTCGCTTGGAGAGCCGGATGGCAT
>JAZDJP010000038.1:0-56217 GCA_043803805.1 Planctomycetota bacterium | reverse complement strand
AGGTCCGCCTGGACCATCCCGCGCCAGTTCCCGGGCGTATTGTGGTTGGCGCCGGTGCAAACGAAGAGATCCCCGTCAATCTTGATCACCACCCCCCGGCGAAGATCGGTCGCGCTCATCATGGGAGGGTATTATATCGGCCCTCACCGCGCCGTCAATGAATGGCGCGTCCGAACCTGAAAATCCCCCGGCATTCCCCGGCTCACGGCCCGGCCGAACGGGTCGCCGAACGCCCTCGGCAATGTCCATCCCGTGCCGTGTACGGGATGTTCATGTCCAGCGCCGTTTGCCGACCGACCTTGAAAATCAAATGGAATTGAAACGTCGAATGACGAATTGCGAATTAATTCGGCGTTCGGAACTCGGAATTCGAAATTCCATATCCGTGTTTCCGCGGTAATTCCGTGATTCCGTGGTTGGCGATTTTCGATCCATGAAATTACTCCTTGTCCCGCGCGGCCAGCGCCGCGATCCGGCTCGCCGGCGCCGGGGCGGGCGCCGCCGGCTCCGACACCTCTCCCAGGTCCGCCGTTTCGAGACGCCGGACAATCTCATGGAAGAACCGCGCCGCCGGGGCGCCGTTGCACAGCCGCCGGTCAAATCCCATGGACAGATAAAAGCTGTTGCGCGCGACCACCGACTCGCCCGCGACCACCGGGCGCTTCTTGACCTCCCCGTAGGTGAACGTGAGCGGCCAGGGCCACTTGGCGCAAATCGAGTCCACGCCGTATTTGCCCACAGTAGTCAGCGCAAAGGCGCCACCGCGGTGCTCTATCCACCGGTTGGGACCGAACCGCGGTGCGCCGACCAGCAGCCGGCAGAGCCACCCCGGCGTCCAGCGCACCAGCCGCATGAAAAGTGCCAACCGTGGATCACCGGCTTCTTCCCCGGACGACAGGCCGCGCAGATCCTCGGAAATCTGGTTCGAGGATTTCCGGTCGGTGGCCCGCACAATTCCAGCGTAAACGACGTCCTCGCCTCCGCGCACACGCTCCACGGCCACCACGGCATCCACGCGATTCAATTGAACCGGCCGGTGACGGAAAAGCCCGCCCAGCACCAGGCGATTCATCCCGGAGTGCCTGCCCAGCGCCAGCGAGATCGCCTTGATCACCAGCGCCGTGTAGGACGGCTTGGCCGCGCTCTGCTGCGCGCAGCCCTGCCGCAGGCGATCGAGCGCGGTGGCCTCCACCAACGAGGTGAAGAAGACCGTATCCATATGCACCACTTCCCGCACCAACCCATTCGTCGCCGAGCGCCAGCGGTCGAACCGGAGTGTTTTGTAGTTCCCAGTCATCTTTCATCCCTCCATAACAAGACAAGGAGGATACTTGCAAACCCCGAACCAAATCGGTCAACAATCGCAACTCGTTAACAATTAACAGGTAATGATTTTGTCGTTGCAAAGAAAGGAGGGTTCGACATAATAACAGGAACAGTTATTCCAGCATTATTTTACATGGACCACATTCCGTTCATCAATGCATTTCTCAATTCGGATTGGGCGACCGTTGCCACCATCGCCGGGGCATCCCCTCCCGAAGCCCCCCCAACCCCCTATTACCGGGCGATTGCGGACGTGAGCCTCATTCCGGGAAGGGGACAATCCGACCCGGCGGTCTGGGTTGCCTTGAATCACCCCCCGCCGGACCCGGAATTATTCCAACTCATGCTCGGCATCGGCGTCCAGATGGCCACCCGAGCATCCCGGCTGGGTGAGGTTCGCCGGCTTCTCCGCCTCATGGAAAACCAGTCGCCTGTCATCACATCCCCCTATCTCAAGGCCTACCGGTTTGTCGCCGAATCGGAATATCATTGGCAACTCGGGGATTCCAACAATCAACAGTTTTATCTCGCCCAGGCATTATCCATGGACATACCCCGGCAAAGCCACTTCTGGTTGCGGTTGAAAATCCGCCGGGCGCGCGTGGCGGCGGGAAACAACGACCTTGACACGACCGAAGCGGACCTGAACGATATTGACACACTCGGGGAAACGACGGGTGATGACTTATCCGTATATTGGGCCGCGAGAGCCAACCTGTTATTCAGAACGTTCCGGACGGAAAACGGCCTGGCCTGCCTGGATCGAATCACCTCGCCGTCTCCCGCGCTCAAGCCGTCGATCTTGCTCCTCCGCCTTGCCCTGTTGTGTCAGAAGTATGATTGGCCGGCCGTTCGCGAACTTCTTCGAGATCCTGAAAATGACCCCATCCTCATCCCACACCGCCGGGAGTACTGCATGTCCATCATCGCGCTGTCCCGGGGAGACCCGGAGGAGGCCATCCTCCACGCCAGGCGTTCCATCACGCTTCTCAAAAACCCCATCCCCGTCCAGATACAGATGTCCCTTCATATGATGTTGCACGCGGAACTTTCCCTCCGAAACACGACCGCCGCCCGCCACATCCTGGCCACGATGGATCTGGAGGGAAAAATTCCCTACCTCGCGATGGAGCGCGTCCGGCTCCTGACGCAGGAAGGCGACCTCAACGCAGCGGCCATCGAATTTCAGAAAGTTCTCAACGTCCGCCACCCCGGGCACCTCCGGGGGGAACTCCAGGACGTCCCGGATCTCTCGGCATTCCAGGTCGAAACGCTCCGGGATCTCGCCGCCGCCCTCCCCCGCTCACCGGACAAATCCCGCGCGGAGACCGCGGCCCGGACGCCGCCGGCTCCGCCCCCCGCGATTCTGATCGGAGAGAGCCGGGAAATGAAAAACGTCCGGGATCTCATCGCGCGCCTCGCCCCCCTCCCGGACACCGTGCTCATCACGGGAGAGACCGGGACGGGGAAGGATCTCGCGGCCCGGATCCTTCACGAAAGCGGCCCCCGGGCCGGGAAACCCTTTCTTGCCGTAAACTGCGCCTCCCTGGCCGATTCCCTCCTCGAATCGGAACTGTTCGGGCACACGAAAGGGGCATTCACCGGAGCCGTGTCGGAAAACGAGGGGCTGTTTATCGCCGCCGGAGAAGGAACCCTGTTTCTCGACGAGATGGAATCCATGCCGCCGCGCCTCCAGGCGGTGCTCCTCAGGACGCTCGAAAACGGGGACGTCCGCCCCGTCGGATCCGTGGCCGTTCGAAAGAGCAGGGCCCGGGTGGTCGCGGCCACGAACCGCCCCCTGGAGGAACTGATCCGGGAAGGGAAATTCCGAAAGGACCTCTATTATCGGCTGACGCGCCTGGAAATCGGACTGCCGCCCCTCCGCGAGAGAACGGAAGACATCCCGCTCATGGCGCGGCACGTTCTGGAACGGTTGAACCGGGGAACATCCGCCCCGCCCCCCTGCCTGGGGGACGACCTGATCGAGGAACTCAAACGCCATGACTGGCCCGGCAATGTCCGGGAACTCATCAACACCGTGGAGAGGATTGTCGCGTTGAGCGGCGGACGGATGGTTCTCGGCGCGGAGCTTTTCCAGTCCCCGTCCGCGGGGGAATCGTCACCGCCCCGCGCCGAATCCCCCCGGGCCCGCGCCACGCGGGAGCGGCGCGAACGACTCGGGGAATTGTTCCGGGAGCACCGGAAACTGACCCGCCACGAGATCATTCGGCTGATGAAATGCGGCAACGACACCGTGGCGGCCGACCTGTCGTCGCTGGAAAAGAAGGGCATCATCCGCCGGGTGCGGACCGAGGCGGGAAAACGCACCGCCTTCTTCGTGATTGAATAACGGAAATGGCGAATTCCGAATGCCGAATCAACCCGGCATTTCATACGAACTCCCGAACTTTCCGACTCTCGAACTCATTCGCCGACACGACACATCTCCGTTCCAGGCGGGACGCGTTCTCCAGGACATCCGGCCTTTCGGCAGGAAGTTCCCCCGGCGTCCGTGCGTCCGCTCCCGCCCGCCTCCACCCGACGTACCGGGCTCGGAGATGCGCCCGCTGATCGGGCCCGGCCTTCGCCCAGACGTCCGTCTCCTCCAGGAATAATCGGATAAATTCCCCCGCGTGAAGCGGGCGAATATCCCGGCGGAGGGGCGCGAGGATGCCGAGCTCCTCCGATTCCGGATGGAAGAGAGGGCTGAGCGTCCGCGATGACACGGGAACCGATTCCCCGGGAGATGTTTCGCCCCCGCGAGCCCAATCCGGAGTCGAAAGGGCCACCCGCAGAAGCACCGCTGGCGCCCCGCCCACCTTCCCGTAGACACGCTCCGGACCCGCCTTTTCAAACAACAACGAATTCAATTCCCCGGAATATAAATTATCCGCTGATACACCAACCGGCAGGCCTTCTTCCGACTTTCGAGATCGCCCGCCACCCGGATGGCGAACCGGCCGTTTCCGAACGCGATCCGTCCGGAATCCGGGCGGTTCGAACGGAAGGATTCCTCGACCGCCTTCAAAATACGGGTGAGCCGGGTGTTCATGGCATCTCCCTTTTGCCGTGACTCGTGACCCGTGACACGTGGCCCGCCTTCTCCAACTCCAAAACTCTTGAGCTCTCCGACTCGGCGACTCGCGGACTCGCCGACTTTTGTACCACGGCATTTTCCAGGAATCGTAACCATCGCCCTCGGGTGTCGTGAGTTTCAATCGCCGTAGCAAGGCGAAGCGCGGCGTTTTTCCATCTGCCCGCGACCGCGTCCCGGAGGGCGTCGCCGAGAGTGGTCATCGTGACAATCCGCCCCGCCCCTGCCTTCTCCACCGCCCGGGCCGCCATCGCCTGATCCGCGTTTTCCGGAAGAGCGAGCACCGGGGCGCCTTTCTCAATGGCCTGGTAGATCGTCCCGCTCCCCCCGTGGCAGATGACCACCGTTGCCCGATCCAGCACCGCCGACGGATTCAGGAATTCCGCGAGGACCGCCCGCCCCCGAAGCGCCGGGACCGCGCGCCGCAGAGCGTCTCCCTCACCGGCGGAAATCCCCGATACCGCCACGTCGTATCCGACATCCATGACTTGCGTCAAGATGCCCGCAAGCCGCTTGCTCGATCCGCTCGAGCCCATCGAGACATACGCCAGGGGCCGGGTTTCCCCGAGATTCCCGAGATCCGTTTCCGGGGCGTGGGCAGGCCACCAGGGCACGGGGCCGAGGAAGAAGGAAGAAGTCTGGGAGTCCGAGGGTCTGAGAGTCTGGGAGTCAGGAAATTCCTGCGTTGTTGACTCCGAGACCCTAAGACTCCGAGACTCCAGGACTCTTCCAACAAGGGAAGGAAACAACACTGGCAAATCCAAGTACGCCGTGAAATCTCCCGCCGCGTAGTGTTCCCGGAAGTCGTTGAATGCCGGGAGACCGTGAAATTTGCGGAGGTCGTTCAGGGGCTTCGCGAAAACGCGATAGGCGATCGGGGTGACGAACGAAAAGAGATTCTCGCGCAGAAACCGGGGAAGAAGGCCCCAGACGCCGCCCTCCGGCGCCGTGAGGAATTTCTCCGCCGCCGGGCTCCAATAGGCGTTCATCAACGAAACATACGGGATTCCCGCAAGTTCGCAGGAGACGGGCATCGTGAGCCGGAAGTCGCCCACCACGATGTCGGGCTGGAGTTGCGCGATTAATTCCAATTCCGCCGCGACGTAGCCATCCAATTCTTGACGGGTGTAGAAGAATTTCCCCTTCGCCAGGCGTCCGTAGAAATCTTCCGGGGCGATCGTGCGCAGGAGATGAGGCTCGAATCCTTCCGCCCGGGCCACGCCCGCATAGCGCGGCCCGCAGGCGAACTCAACAGCATATCCCGCTTCTTTCGCCCACCGGGCAAGCACCGCCGGACGGGCGATGTGGGAGAACGATACGGCTTCGCCGATGAAGAGGATGCGAGAAGCGTGGTTCGTGGTTCGCGAATCGCGAACTGCAGAAAAACGGAAATTCGTGGAATTTCCCGTTTGATTCCTTCTGCGATCAACGATTCGCGACTCACGATCCACGGTTTTACTCCTTGTCCCGCGCGGCCAGCGCCGCGATCCGATTCGCCGCCGCTGGAACCGGCGTGTTCTTTCCGGAATCCATCTCCCCCATCTCCGTCCTGGCATGCTCCAGGATGTCCGCGATCCGCCGGTAAAATTTCGCCGCCTGCGCCCCCGCCATCATTCGACGGTCGAAATTGAGCGTGAGGACAAACGTCCGCCGCGCCACCACCGCGCCCCTGCGCACCACCGCCCGGTCCTTCACGAGTCCGAACGAAATCCCGATGGGCGCCATCCACGCCCCCACCACCGCGTCCACCCCGTATTTCGCCGGGGAACTGATCAATACCGATCCGCCCCGGTACTTCGCCCAGAGCGACGGAATATGAACCGGCATCCGGACGATCCACTTCGCCAGCCACACCGGCAGGCACGTGCTGATGGTCTTGAACTGCCGCCACTGCCGGTTGGTGGTTTCGTCGCTCGTGGCGAGCGCGTGCAATTGCCGGGTAAGTCCCGCCAGGGAACGCTGGTCCACGTCGCGGAGGATGTCAATAAACGTCGCCACCTCGACACCGGGGACATCCCGTTCCACCGCCACCGTGATGTCGCACCGGGTGAACTGCTGGAACCGCCGGCGCAGGAACGGAAGGCCGAACAGCCGGAAGAGACGGCGGTTGGCATAGGGGAATTCGCGCAAGGCCAGGGCCACC
This sequence comes from Planctomycetota bacterium, assembly GCA_043803805.1. Lineage (GTDB taxonomy): Bacteria > Planctomycetota > JAZDJP01 > JAZDJP01 > JAZDJP01 > JAZDJP01. Next base: position 49,654 of record JAZDJP010000038.1, on the reverse strand, counting down.
GCCTTGGCCACAAAAGCCGTGTAGGAGGGCTTGTTGCCTCCCTTCGGGACGGCCTGCCGGATTGACTCCACTTCCGAGAGATCGATTTCCGACAGGAACGTCACCGTGTCTCCCATCCGGATCTCCCGGCCGACGATCCCGGCGGTGACGTCGAAAAATTTGTGACTGCGCCCGATTCGGTAGGTCTTCATGTAAGATAGATCTCATATCACCACATCGCAATTTGCATGCCGCCCATCCCGGAAACCATATCTTCCTGCACACATTCAAGTTGTGCCGATGTCACAATTTCCGGACAGGATAACACTTGATTTCTAGATTATTATAGGCACCATATTGAATCTATTATGAACATACATTCTATCGTCAATGCCCTCATCCATGACATCCCCCTTTGGGAAGTCATCCGAGAATTTCAAGGCGACGACGCCCACGTCCACGCCCTGATGAAATCCTCGGATGTGTTGACGGGGAAAATATCACGGGAGGAAGGGCTGCGGATTTTCGAATCCGCCGCCTCCCAAAAGGGCGATCCGGACATGACCCTGATCTTTTATATCCAATGGATCCAGGTATTCCGACGTCTTGGGATGCGGGAACAATGGGACGCCGCCGTGCGCAAGGCGGCTTCCCTGGTCACCCCCCGCTCCCCCCCCGCCCTGAGATCCCCGGTCCTCGTCGCGCAATTCACACACGCGCTCAACACCCACGGGGATCTCCCGCGGTTCACACGGGAAATGAAGGATATTCTGAAACAGTGCCGGAAAGGATCGAGACCCCATCTGCGCGCGCTGAGCGATTTCGCGACCATATTGGCCGACGCCGGAGAGGAATCCGAGAACGACGCATGGATCAGCAAGGTTTCCGGCAACACCCCCGTCTATCGTCAGGAAATCGCCCTTGCCCGATTCACCCAATGCGTCGAGACGGGACGGGCGGCGGAGGCCTGCCGGCTTCTTCCCAAACTCCTGCCGTACATAAGATCCTCACGACAACCATCTTTCTATCACGACATTCTGGCCGGCCTGAGTTTCATGTGCCTCTGCCTCGGACACCCCCCGCCGCCCGTCCCCGATTCGATAGAAACCCGGCCCGCATGGTTTCGCGTGAACGAATTCCTTCTGGCCCGCGAGCCGGGAAAGGCCCTGGCCCTGTGCCGGGAAAACATGAATGACCCCGCCCTTCACGACCGATACGTTTTCGACTACGGGTTTGACGCCTGCACCCTCCTTCGGACGGAACTCGCCTGCGGCAACATCGAGGCGGCCCGGCAAAACCTCGCCCGGCGCTGGGCGAACGGCCGGCGCCAGTACATGGACGACGTCTTCCTGGCCCGCATCTGGCTCCTCCGGGGAAACCTCCCGGCCGCGGTCCCGCATTTCGCGGCGGCGCTCCGCGCCTGCGAGCGGTACGGGGCAAAGGGGCGCCTGGAGGCCGAAATGCGTCTCGCCTGCGAGATCAACGCGTCGGACGCCATGCGCCTCGCCCTGGAGGCGGAAGCGCTTCTCCGGGGACGAAAAAAGACGCCCGCCCCCCCCGCCCCGCCGATGCCCTCCCCGCCCGGTCGCGGGACCGGACGCCTCGTCGGAACAAGCGCCGCCATCGCGGGCGTCCGGGAGGCCATCCGCCGGTTCGCGGCCCTGGACATCCCCGTCCTGCTCACGGGCGAGACCGGGACGGGAAAAGAACTGGCCGCCCGCGCCCTTCACGAAGAAAGCCCCCGGGCAGCCGAACCCTTCATCGCCGTGAACTGCGGCGCGATCACGGAAAGCCTGCTTGAGGACGAGCTCTTCGGCCATGAACAAGGCGCGTTCACGGGAGCCGAGAAGGCCCGCAAAGGCTTCTTCGAGGAGGCCGGGAAGGGAACGGTGTTCCTCGACGAAATCGGGGAAATCCCGGCCCGGCTCCAAGTGGCGCTCCTTCGCGTCCTCGAAAGCGCCGAGGTCCGGCCGGTGGGGGGAAGCCGCTCCCGGGGAATCGCCTGCCGGGTGGTGGCGGCGACGAATGCGGACCTGGATGCCCTCGCGGAGAAAGAGACGTTTCGGAAAGATCTCCTTTTCCGGCTGCGGCGGCTCGAAATCCACATCTCCCCCCTGCGGGAGCGCCGGGAGGACATTCTGTCGCTCGCGGACCATTTTCTCTCCGCCGAGCGCGCGGACGGGGGCCGCCCTGCGTTGTCGGAGGAACTGAAGGAAACCCTCTGGAGTCGGGACTGGCCCGGGAACGCCCGGGAACTCCGGAACCTCATCGAACGGATGAGGCTCTTCCATTCGGAAAAGATGGATTACCGGTTGGAGGACCTCGCCGTTGCCGACAGTCCCGCCGTCGGAATTGGCGGCTCTCCACCGGGAGCCGCCCCGCACCTCGCCCCCCCGAAGGCCCCGCCTCCCCCGATGGTCACCACCGAGGAGGAAATCCTCCGCGCCGGGCGATCCCCCTTCCGCCGCCACGAGCGGCTCCGCGCCCTCTTCCGGCGGCACGGCCGGCTCACACGGCTGGAGATCTGCGCCCTCCTGTACACCTCCAAAATGACGGCGACACGGGACCTTGCGGAACTCATCCGGGAAGGATTTGCCGAACGGGTCACGCCGACGCGGTCACCGCGGACGCATTACTTTCGACTGAAGACGCAGGATCGTGGCTCGGGTCTCGTGGATCGTGACTCGCGGAAAACCCCGGAAATGCCGGAAGCGTGACGCAGGGCTACGCGCCAAACGCCTTTCGGCTCTCCAGGTATTCCCCCACCGCCTCCCGCCACGGACGCGGGGCCGGAATTCCCGCCCGGACCAGTTTTCCGCAATCCAATACGGAATACGGCGGACGGGCGGCCTTGGCGCCGAACTCCTTCGTGGTGACCGCCGTGAGATCCGCCCGGATGCCCGCCATCGAAAAGACGGCTTCCGCGTAGCCGTGCCAGGACGTCTCCCCGCCGCCGGTGACGTGATACATCCCGTATCGGTCCGTTCCGAGCAACGCCCGGATCGCGCCGGCCAGTTCCCCGGCGGAGGTCGGGGTCACCACCTGATCCGCCACCACGCGGAGCGGTTTCCCGGCCGCGGCAACCCGAATCATCGTCTCGATGAAGTTCCCGAGACGCGTCAGGCGCCCGCCGGGACCGAAGACCGCCGCGGTGCGGATGACGAAATGACGGGGACACAGGGAGCGGACATGCGCCTCCCCGGCCAGTTTGGAGGCGGCATAAACGCTCAAGGGCGCCGGGGGATCGTCCTCCGTGTACGGAATGTTTTTCCTGCCGTCGAAAACGTAGTTGGTGCTGACATGCACGAGAACCGCGTCCTCGCGCGCGCACGCCTCCGCAAGGGCGCGGACGGACCCGGCGTTCACCCGAAAAGCCTCTTCCGATTCCTCCTCCGCCTTGTCCACATGATTATACGCCGCGGCGTTCACGACCGCGGCGGGACGGATTTCCCCGATCACCCGCCGGACCCGATCCGGGTCCGTGATGTCCATCGCGTTTCGGTCGAACGCCACGGCTCTCCACGCCGCGTCCGACTCGAACAACCGGACCATCTCCCGCCCGAGCTGACCGCCCGCGCCCAAAATCATCACGCGCCGCGTCATGCCCGTCCCTTTCTCCATCCACGGTCGTAGATCTGCCGGTAGCAACGCCGGTATTCGCCGGAGATCACCGACCGGATCCACTCCCGGTGCGCCAGATACCAGTCCACCGTCCGCTCCAGCCCCACCTCCAGGGTCATCGCGGGCCGCCATCCAAGATCCCGGCCGATCTTCCGGCTCGACAGGGAATACCGGAAGTCATGACCGGGGCGGTCCTTCACGAACCGGATGAGCGCCCTCGCGGCGGCGCGGGGCCGTCCGAGGCGCCGCGCGGCGATATCGCAGAGCCGGTGGACAATCTCGAGGTTCGGCCGCTCCTCCCCCCCGCCGATGTTGTACACCTCGCCGGGCCGGCCGCGTTCCGCCACCCGGAGAACACCCCGGCAGTTGTCCTCCACGTAAAGCCAGTCGCGGATGTTCCGCCCGCGGCCGTAGACCGGGAGGGGTTTTTCCTCGAGGATGTTCCGGATCATGAGCGGGATGAGTTTTTCAGGAAACTGGAAGGGGCCGTAGTTGTTTGAGCTGCGGGTGACGATCACCGGCAGGCCGAACGTCCGGTGCCAAGCCAGGGCCAGAAGATCCGCCCCCGCCTTGGATGCCGAGTAGGGACTGTTGGGCCTGAGCGGACTCTCTTCCGTGAACGTTCCCCGACGAATGGAACCGTACACCTCGTCGGTGGAAATCTGGACGAACCGCTTCACGCCGTGGGCCGTCGCCGCCTCGAGGAGCGCCTGGGTCCCCCGGACATTCGTTTCGATGAATGGGGCGGCGTCCAGGATGCTCCGGTCCACGTGGCTTTCCGCCGCGAAATGGATCACCGCGTCGAAACGGCCCCGGCGGAAGAGGGGTTCCAGCCCCTTCCGGTCCGCCACGTCCCCCCGGACGAAACGGTACCGGCAAGAGCGTTCCACGTCCGCGAGATTTTCCAGGTTCCCCGCGTAGGAGAGGAGGTCGAGATTCGTAATGCGCCAGCGGGGACGCTCCGCCAGCGCCAGGCGCACGAAATTGCTCCCGATGAATCCGGCCCCCCCGGTCACAAGCACATTCATGGGAATCCTCCGTCAGAGAACGACGTCGCGAAAACGGGGCAGGGCCCGGTCCTTGGATGACAGGATCGGGTTCTCCACCGGCCAGGCAATCCCGAGATCGGGATCGTTCCAGACAACGCCAGCGTCGCGGGACGGCGCATAATCCGCCGTCACCTTGTAAAGGAGCTCCGTCCCGTCGGCCATCGCGATAAATCCGTGCGCAAAACCCGGAGGAACATAGACCATCCTCCGGTTCTCCTCCGAGAGGACAACCGCCTCCCATTTCCCGAACGACGGCGATCCCCTCCGGATGTCCACGATCACGTCCCACGCCTCGCCATGCACAACGTGCACGAGTTTTCCCTGCGCAAAGGGCTCATGCTGAAAGTGAAGCCCGCGCAGAACGTGTTTCGCCGATCGCGAGCGGTTGTCCTGGACGAACTCGTCCTGAATTCCGGCCGCGCGGAATGCCGCGCGCTGGTAGGTCTCCAGGAAATAGCCGCGTTCGTCCGAAAACAACCGCGGCTCGATCCGAACGGCCCCGGCAAGGGAAAGCGGCTGGAAGCGGAACGGCATGACGCCCCTTTTACAGGATGACCTCGGAATCATCACCGATGAGAAGCCGGAGGGCCTCCGACGTCTCGCCCGCGCGGCCGCCCTTGCGGACGACCGCATGATTTCCCACCACGCTGTCCTCCAGGCGCGCCACCCCCTCCACGCATGCCCCCTCGAACAGGACGGAATGTTCGACGGCGGAATTCCGGACGATGCACTTCGGCCCGATGCTCGTGTAGGGACCGATGAAGGCCTTTTCGACCACCGCCCCCTCCCCGACGATCACGGGGCCCCGGACGACGCTCCCGCGCACAACGGCCCCCGATGAAATCTCCACGCGGCCGTGCAGGCGGCTTTCCGCATCCACCGTCCCCTCGATACGGGTCCGGGCATACTCGTCCAGGACGGTGCGGTTGGCGGAAAGGTAGTCGTCCTTCTTCCCCGTATCCAGCCACCAGTTTTCGAGAACCATGCTCCGGACAATGCGCCCCTTCTCGAGCAACCACTGGATGGCATCCGTGATTTCATACTCCCCCCGCCAGGAGGGTTTTATGGCGTCCACCGCGGCGTGGATGGCCGGCGAAAAAACGTACACGCCGACGAGCGCAAGGTTGCTCGGGGGATCCCTGGGTTTTTCCACCAGTCGGAGCACACGCCCCGCGGCATCCACCTCCGCCACCCCGAAGGACGATGGATTCGGCACCTCTTTGAGCAGTATGACCGCATCCGCGCGGGAGGAACGGAACTCGTCGAGAAATTTCCGGATGCCCTGGCCGATAAGGTTGTCGCCGAGGTACATGGCGAACGGATCATCCCCCAGGAACCCCCGCGCCGTCTTCACCGCGTGGGCGAGGCCCATGGGCTTGTCCTGGGGGAGAAACGTGAAGGAGAGCCCCCAGGGATTCGCCGCAAGCGACGCGCGAACCTGGTCGCCGGTTTCAGGCGAAACGATGACGCCCACCTCCCGAACCTCCGCCTCCGCCAGGTGACCCATCACATAATGCAACACGGGGCGGTTGGCCACCGGGATCAACTGCTTGGCCATCGTGTAGGTGAGGGGACGCAGGCGCGTCCCCTTTCCGCCGGCGAGAACGAGGGCTTTCATGGTCATGAACTGTAGCGGTCCCCGGGGGAAATGTCAATCGGCCAACCGGCGCACACTCACGGCGGAACGACGGCGCGGATGTTTCCGAAGACCTCCCCGTTGTCCTCCTGGGCGCCGGCGATGACCTCGGAGATCCCGGCGGCCGACGCCGCGGGAATGCGATAATGTTCACGCACCGATGCCCCCGGACGGAGGCGGAGGGGACGTTCCATCCGGTCCCGTCCCGGCACGACCACGTAGGCGCACAAAATCAACGTCCGGCCCCCCCGGTTGGCCAGCGTCTGCAGAACCTCGACATCCCCCTTGTCGCGGCGCACCTCCGCCCCGATGGACACGATCGGGTCGAGCGTCACCTCCGAAAGAAGATTGAACCGGTACGGACGATCCCCCGTGATTTCGAACCGCGCGCTCAACGCATGGGGGCCGAGCACCTCCGTGTGCGGCGGGGCGATGCGCACCGTTTCCGAAAATGCCTCGCCGGGTTTTAAGTGAAAATCGAAACGGGCCGGCTCGATCACCCATCCGGCGGGGCCCGTCAGGCTCAACTTCCCCCCGGTCTCCCGCGTGGAGGGATTGCGGAACATCACCTCGCGTTCCTGCCAGCGCTTTTCGGAACGGATGGTCGGCGGATCGATCCGGAACGACAGTTGAAGGGCGACCGTCACGGGATCCAGTCGCCGGACAAAAACGGGGAGGGGACCCACCGGCAGCCTCTGGCGCTCCTCCCCGGACGCCGTCAGAGGCGGGAGGGCATTTCCCATGAGGTCCATCGCCGCCGCCGACGTGCCAAAATTCCCCTCGTCCTCCCGGACACCCGCCTCGTTCCAGACGGCCACGAACGTCTCCCGATCGTTTTCAAACACCAGATTGGGCGACCGACGAAGCATCACCAGGCTCCCCCGGAACCGCACCCCGTTCAGGAGCCGCGCCATGGTGGCCAGCGCCGCATAGGCGGGCGTGGGCATCTCCTCGTCCTGGAACAGCCCGGGCGGTTCCCGTCCCAGGAGCGGCCCCGCGAAAATACGCCGGACCCCCGCCGCCTTCCCGTAGAGAAGAATCCGGACGAAACGGGAAAGCGCCTTCTCTTCCTCCGGGGTCATCGCGCCGCCCCCCGCCAATGGCGGCGCATCCACCGCAAACCACAGGCGCTTCGGATCCACCCCCATTCCCCCCAGCCGGGCAGGAATATCCTTCGGTTCAACGTCCCCCGAAAACCGGCAGGAGATAAAATCGAGTTCCGGCAGGACTTCATCCTTGCCGGATTCCGCGCCTATCCGACCGGAGAACGGCACCCCCGCGGCGGGAATTCCCGACCGGCCCACCCGTTGCTTCACCGCCCGGAGAACATCCTGGATCTCCTCACGGGTGGAAAGCCCTTCGCCATCCGTCCCCAACTGCCAGAAATCCACGCCGGGATAACGCGCGCAGGTGCCCTTGAGCCAGGCATCCCAGGCGACCGGCGGACGCTTGAGAAGCCCCCGAAACCCGGCATCCTCCCCGAGCCCGGGACGGAGCGCGGGCGGCACGGGCCCCATCACCCCCACGATGCTCACGCCGCGGATGTTGGCCAGATCCAGGAACGCGCCGACGGCCGCTTCGGCGTCCGGCGCCACCCCGGGAGGATCGTCCACCGGCCAGAAATGGACCTTCATCCAGGCGAAGGGGAAATGCCGCAGGAAATCGGAGGCGGAAAACCGCAGGGGATCCCTCCGGGACTGGAGCACAACCCCAACATCATCCGCAAGGGCGACCTTCGCCTCGGGAAGGGAAAGGACAACGACCGGCCGCGAAGGCGCGGTGATCACCGATTCCCCGCGGCGGAGGACGGCCTCCACTTCGAAATATCCGCACGCGCCGATGGACAGGAGAATTTCCTCGTCGTGCGACTCCCGTGAGGAATCCACCTTCCGTTCATGGATGGCGCAGGACCTCCGGGCGGAATCGTAGGCCGTGAGAACCAGCGTCGCGGGACCCGGCGGAATTTTTTTCCAGGAAATCCGGCAGCCGATCGTCTCCCCCAGAACGAACACCGGGGGAACCCGGATGACCTTCAACCGGAAAACAGGGACGCGCGTCAACGCCACATCATCCAGCCAGACGCGTCCGGCCCGGGGGCGCCCCGAAAGAGATGCGCGCACCCCGATATAACGCGCCTTCATGGAGATCTCCGCAAGGTCCTTCCGCAGAAACATCCAGGCCCCATTCCCCGCGATCGACGGCCCCGGCAGGACATCGAGGATCCGTCCTTCCGCATCGTAGACCACCGCCGACAGGGAAAGCCCTCCGGCATCAAATCCCTCGGCCCGGAACCATCCCTCGAGCGCGTAATGAGCCTCGGACTCGACGGGGAACGGTGTGGATTCGATGTCCTGGTCGTCGCTGTTGGCGACGAACCCGAGACACCCCTGGCCGCCGCGCGGGGTCGTCCCGTCCAACGTCGGCGTGTCGGGATAGACCCTGAGGCCCCGATCCTTCACCTTCCGCCATCCGTCGGGGATGCGGTTCCCGTCGCGATCCGATTCGAAGTCGTACCGGGCGTCCGTCCCGCTTTCCGCCGCCGGCACGAATGCGGACGGGCACAGGAACGCCATGACCAGCGCCGCGGCCCAGCCGGCCCTCCCCGCCCCCGCCGTCCTGTACCCGATTCCCCGCATGCCGCCATTGTACCGAAAATTTTCGGCTTTTCACCCGTACGAACCTCATTACAATGATCCCATCATGCCGTTGCCGACCCTCGATGACCGGACCGCCGGACTCCTCCTCCACCCGACCTCCCTTCCGGGCCCCCATGGCGTCGGGGATCTGGGAAGCGAGGCCCACCGGTTTCTGGAATTTCTCGCCCGCGCCGGGATGCGTTTCTGGCAGATGCTCCCGACGGGACCCACCGGATGCGGCAATTCCCCCTATCAGTCCCCGTCCAGTTTCGCGGGGAATCCGCTGCTCATCAGCCTCGATCGTCTCGCGGAGGAGGGACTTCTGACGCCGGGGGATCTCGGCACTCCCCGGACGATCGCCGCCCCGCGAAAGACCGTCTACGCCGCGGCCGCGCGTTTCAAGATGCCGCGCCTCCGAAAGGCCTTCGCGAATTTCCAAAAAGGCCCTCCGTCGCCGGATTACACACGATTCCTGACGGACAACGCCGGGTGGCTCGATGATTATGTGCGCTTCGACGCCCTCCGCGACGCCCACGGAGGCGCATCCTGGGTGACCTGGGAGGAGCCTCTGCGCCGGCGGGAACCCGCGGCTCTGGCGCGCGTGGAGGATCGCCTGCGGGAGGAAATCGAGTTCCGCCGCTTTCTCCAGTTCCAATTTCACCGCCAGTGGGCGGCGATCCGGACGGCGGCGGTCCGTCTCGGCATCGGACTCATCGGCGACATCCCCATCTACACCGCCCCCGAGAGCGCCGACGTCTGGGCGAATCCGGAGATCTTCGCGCTCAAACCCGACGGCGCCCCGGCGGCGGTGGCCGGCGTGCCCCCCGACTATTTCAGCCGCACCGGCCAGCGCTGGGGAAACCCGGTTTACCGGTGGGACGTCCTGAAGAAGGAACGCTACGCGTGGTGGGCGGACCGCTTCCGCAAGAATCTCCGGGATTTCGACGTGATGCGCCTCGACCATTTCATCGGCTTCGCGCGGTTCTGGAAAATCCCCGCGGAATCCCGAACCGCGCGCCGGGGCGAATGGATGCCGGGCCCCGGGGAAGACTTCTTCCGGACCATGTCCGCGGCGCTCGGCCGGCTCCCCTTCATCGCGGAGGACCTGGGATCGGTCACGCCCGCCGTGAAGGCCCTTCGGGACGCCTTCGACTTCCCCGGCATGAGGGTACTCCAGTTCGCCTGGGGCGGCGGCGAGGACAACGACCACCTTCCCCGCCACCATGTCCCCAACACCGTGGTCTACACCGGAACCCACGACAACAACACCACCGCCGGATGGTTCGCCGGGGCCCGTCCCGAGGAACGCCGGCACGTCTGCGCATTTCTTCGGACCGACGGGCGCGAGATCGCCCGGGACCTCACCCGGGCGGCGTTCGCCTCCCCCGCCCGCACGGCGGTGATTCCCGTCCAGGACCTCCTTGGACTCGGGTCGGAGGGCCGCATGAACGTCCCGGGAACGAGCCGCGGAAACTGGGAATGGAGACTGGAAAAAGACGCCCTCCCGGATACACTGGCGGAGGCGGTGCGGACCCTTGCCGTGGAGCACGGCCGCGCCCGGCCGTGACGACCCGGAAAACGGATCTATTCCGCATTCATCATTCATAATTCATCATTTCCATGCCCCCATCCCTGGTCATTCACGGCCACTTCTACCAGCCTCCCCGGGAGGATCCCCGGACGGGAGAGATCGACAACGAACTGGGCGCCCATCCCTTCCCGAACTGGAACGAGCGCATTCACGCGGAATGCTATGCGGCGAACGCCTTCGCCCCCATCCGGGACGGCGACGGGAGGACCGTCCGCGTCGTTAATAATTTCGACCGGATGAGTTTCAACGTCGGGCCGACCCTCGCCGCATGGATCGAGCGGCGCCACCCCGACACCTACGGACGCATCCTCGCGGCCGACCGGGAGAGCCGCCGGCGGATCGGCCACGGGAACGCCATCGCCCAGGCCTATAACCACGCCATTCTGCCCCTCTGCAACGAACGGGATCGCCTCACCCAGATCCGTTGGGGCATCGCCGACTTCCGCCACCGGTTCGGACGCGTCCCCGAGGGGATGTGGCTTCCCGAGACGGCGGCGAACAGCCCCTTGCTCGACACCCTGATCGAAGAGGGAATCCGCTTCACCCTCCTCGTCCCCTCCCAGGCCGCCGCCGTGCGTCCCCTGGGAAAGGGCCCCTTCTTCGACGTCTCGGATGGCTCGATCGACAGCCGGGTGGCCTACCGCCACATTCCCCGCGACGGGTCGGGACGGTGCCTCGACATCCTCTTCACCCATGGCGGCATCTCCCACGCCATCGCCTTCGAGGAGAATTTCATGTCGAGCGCATCGCTTGCCGGCCGTTTCGCGGCCGCCGGCGCCGGAGAGGACCAGATCGCCCACGCCGCGACCGACGGGGAGACGTTCGGCCACCACAAACGTTTCGGGGCGCTGTGCCTGGCCTACGCCCTCGAGACCGAGGCCCCGGCGATGGGATTCCATGTCACCAACTACGCCGAATACCTCGAACGCCATCCCCCGCGGAGCGAGGTGCGGATCAAGGAGGGTCCGGCGGGGGAAGGCACGGCGTGGAGCTGCGCCCACGGCGTCGGCCGGTGGTACCGCGACTGCGGCTGCCAGTCGGGCGGGGAACCTTCATGGAATCAGGCCTGGCGGGGGCCGCTCCGACGGGCCCTGGATGTCCTTCGCGACCGCGCCGCCGCCCACTTCGAGGAGGATGGGGGAAAACTCCTCCGGAACCCCTGGGAGGCCCGGGACGACGCCATCCGGCTCATCCTGGATCCCGGTCTCCGGACGCGGGAGGATTTTCTGTGCCGCCACGCCCTCGGGAAACTCTCCGGGCCGGGGCGGAACCGGGCTCTCGCGCACCTGGACATCCAACGGCTGTGCCTCCTGATGTATACCTCCTGCGGCTGGTTCAGCGCCGATATCTCGGGCATCGAGAGCACCATCCTCCTGCGTTTCGCCGGGCAGGCCATCCGGCGTCTGAGGAATCTCCGGATCCCCTTCGCGGAACGGCTCTTCCTCGATATTCTGTCGGAGGCCAAAAGCAACCTTTCCCGGATGGGAACGGGAGCGGACATATACCGCCGGATCGCCCGGAACGGCTGACGGAGTCCCCCGCCCAGGGCCGGCGTCCCCCAACCAGAACAGTTCACGAATTGATAAATCGACACGTCATTTGCGGTAGCCGGCGGCATCCTCCCGGAACACCGCCTCCACGCGCCGGGCCGTCACCTCCACCATCTCGTCCGGCGCCGCGTCCACGACGGCATCCGCCCCGATCGAGCGAAACCACGTCGTCTGATGCTTGGCGAAGCGGCGGGTCCTCTGCGCGATCCGCTCCGCGAGTTCCCCCGCCGGAATCCTCCCGGCCAGATGCTCGATGACCTCGGCATACCCCACGGCGCGGGCGGCCTCGCGACCGATCGAGCCGTGCCGGGCCAGCAATCCCCGTACCTCCTCCACGAACCCCTCGCGAAGCATGGCATCCGCGCGCGCGCGGATGCGCCGATCGAGATCCGCCTTGTCGCGGCGCAACCATACGACCCGGAAATCCTCCCGGGCGGCGAGCGGGCGGGAATCCGCGAACAGCGCCGAGAGGGGTTTCCCGGCCAGCGCGGCCACCTCCAGGGCCCGGATGATGCGACGCAGGTCGTTGGGATGGATGCGGAGCGCCGCAGCCGGGTCCACGGTCGCCAATCGCCCGTGGAGCGCCGCGACACCCTTCTCCGCCGCCTCATGTTCCAGGGATTCCCGGATGACGCGGTCGGCCGGCGGGGCGTCGCAGAAACCGCGCAGAACCGCCCGGGCGTAGAGCCCCGTCCCTCCCGCAAATAACGGAATCCCCCCCCGCGCCATCACCCCCGCCAAGACCTCCCCCGCGGCCGCCACATATCGGCCCGTGCTGAAATTCTCCGTGGGCGCCACGAGGTCCAGGAGATGATGCGGCACCTCCCGGCGGGCGGCCGGCGATGGCTTGGCGGCGCCGATATCCATCTCCCGATAGACCTTCATCGAGTCGAGGGACAATATCTCGGCGCCCATTGACCGGGCGACACGGAACGCCACCTCCTTCTTGCCCGAGGCGGTGGCCCCCAGAAGCATCCGGATGCGCGGGACGGTCATGGATGATGGGATACGTGTTACTTCGCCGCCCCGCGGCCGGCCGGCGTGAAGATGAGCGTGACGGGCGTTCCCGACGCGGGCACGCGATCGGTGTTCACCAGGTACTCGTCGGGATTCCCCTCGATATGCCCGCCCTCCTTCGAGAAACCGTCCGAGAGCCGGAGCGAATTGTTGAGCATGGCATCGGGATCACGGAAGAGGGCCGCCACGACACCAGCGGTTTTAGCGAGGAAAAACTTTTCCTTCGTCTCGGGGTTCTCCCAGTAGCGCGATCCCGTGAAAACCCACTCCGCGAGCGGCATGACCCCCTTGGCCGAAACACTCCTGACGCATTCCTCGATGGGAACCTCGACACGCCCGCCGTCCGCCTCCCAAACCGCGCGGATGCGGACTCGACCGGGATCGGTCTTCGATGCGGCCCCGTCCGCGACGCCGATGTCCCGAAGCCCCTTCGCCAGCTCCTCGGGATCGCCGAGCATGACAAAGAGAGTCTCGTGGACGGGCCCGTTTTCGTTCGTGATGAGGTATTCGATGAGGCCTTTCACGACCTCGAACTCGGCCCGGATCTCAATCCGGCGTTCATCGAGAAAGACCTTCCCCTCCTTGATGACACGCACCGCCGGGACCTTCGGGGTCTCCGTGACTTCCGGGGCGGCGACCGGACGATTCGCCGGCGCCGACTGGCAGGAAAGAATCCCCACCAGGGCGACCGGAAACACCGCCTTGAAAATCCATCTCATAACCATTTCCAAGAAGAAGTTACGGATACTCACAGCCACCCGGATCCTCATGGCCGCTCATGGTGAGCCCGTCGAACCATGAGCAGACCCCTGGTTCATCCTTCGACAGGCTCAGGATGAGCGGGCCGTTCAATTCACGAACAGATCTAATTGAAGGTAAGCCCCACATCCTTCGGCGCCGCGAAATTCATCTTTGTGACACCCGCCTTGACACACGCATTGATGGCCGTCACGATGGGCTGGAAGGGCACCTTGGGCTCCCCTTCGATCACGACCATCTTCTCCGGAAACTGCTGGTGAAGACTCGAAAGGCGCTTATAAAGATCCTCTTCATCCACACAGACCTGCTTGTTGATGAATGTCTTGACACGAATTCCATCCTTGACGACGCGGATGCGAATGTCCTCCACCTCCGAAATCAAGACCTTGTGGGCGACATTCATCATCCCCTTGTCCTTGGGAAGATGGGTCTCCAGATTCCCCTCGGGGGCCTTGAACCGGGCGGAAACGACGAAGAAGATCAGCAGAAGAAACGTGACATCAATCATGCTCGGGGGAATTTCGAAATTCGGATCATCCCCCTTCTTCTTGACTTTCATGGTTCACCTCGTGGCATTCCGTCCCAAGTTACTTTTCCTGGATCGCAAACACATACAACTTCCACACCCCCAACTTCATACATTCAATGAGCAGTTTCTGCACGTGGATGTAATCCGTCGTGCGATCCGCCCGGATAATCACCACCAGGTTGCTCGACTTGTCCTCCGCCACGCTAATTTTGGATTCGGGCCTGAGGACCTGCTGAATAAGCTGTTCGAGCGTCAGCACGTTGTTGGACACATTATACTGCCCCTTTGAATCCACATTGATGATCACACGATGGCGGTCAAAATCCCCCGGCATCTTCTTGGCCTCGCTGGCCTTGGGAAGTTGCAATTCCACCATGATCTGATCGAACTTGTTCACCAACATGAAGAAAATAAGCAGCTGGAAGACACAATCAATCATCGGTGTCAGGTTGAGGGAGGTAAGAACATTTCCGGAACTCCGTTTGATTCTCATGGCCCCTCCCTCCCCGTGATCCGGCCCGCCGTTGATTTCGGAAGAATCTACGCCTTCGTCTCCTGCCCCTTGAACCGATCCATCAACTCGCCGGTGATGATGCCGATTTCCATGATGTACCGATCCACCTTGTTTTTAAAGGCAAAGTAGACGCAACCATAAGGGATGGACACCGTAAGCCCCTCGACCGTCGTCACAAGGGCCTGGAAAATACCGGCGGCCAGCATCCCGGGGTTCACGTTAACCGACGACGCAATGGTATTGAACGCGACCATCATCCCCGTGACCGTGCCGAACAGACCGAGCAAGGGCGCGATCGTCGCGATGAGATTGATCCAGCCGATCTTCTGGTATATCTTTGTCGCCTCCTCCTCGCCCACCGCCCCCATGGCCTCCGACATGGCGTCATACCCCATGGAAAGGCGGGACAGGCCGGCCGCGATGATCTTGGCGATGAAGGACTCGTGCGCCTGGCAGACCTCGAGGACCTTCTCGTATTCCTGAGCCTCGAACATGTTCTCGATCTCGGCCAGAAGCTCCGGCGGGACGAGTTTTTCACGCTTGATGTTCATGAAGGCCTCGATGATGAGCGCCATGCCCACCACCGAGAGAAGGATGATGGAGTGCCCCACGATGCCGCCGTACCCGATGATCGTAAGAAGGGACGCTTTCTTGGACGTTTCTCCCTCCCCCCCGCCGCCGGCCGCGGGCGCCGCATCGCCGGCCCACGTGACCGCGAGAGGCACCAGGATGGAAAGGACCAGAACCGTCAGACAGAGGACGGGAATCCACCGCCTCCACGTTGATACACACCGCATGGCTGTTCTCCTAAAAAATAGCGCCGGACCGCATTCTACAATAAAACCGACTTTGTCCACACGAAATTATCACTTCCCCAGACGCTTACGGGCGCGATCCCCCCAGGGCCCCGGCATCGCGGCCGCCTGATCCAGGAGCTGGCCCGCCCGGGTCTTCTGGCCGAGCCCCTCGAAGGCCTCGCCGGCCCCGCAGAGGGCGTGGGCCAATTCCTCATCGTACGCCGCCATCCCCGGGATGACCACCACGTGAAGGAAGTTCCACACCGCCTCCTCGAAATTCTTCTTTTCGAGATAGGAATCCCCCAGGCCGTTGAAGGCGCTGGCCAGGGACTGGTCATGGGTGGATCTCTGGATGAGGGACTTGTACCACTCCAGACGCTCCTCCGGATCCTTGAGACACCGCCCCACCCCGGCGCCCGCCGCCCCGGACACATCCGGGCAGTCGCGGCCCTGGGAGGTGAGATCCTTGTACTTCGCGGCCGCCTCCTTGAACTTGTCCTGGCGTTCGAGAATCTGCGCCTGGAGCAGTTTCACCCGCGCCAGGGCGCATCCGGCCAGGCCCGCCGTGAGAAGTTCGCTGACCGCCTTGTCAGCCTCGGCCATGTTCCCGACCTGAATCAGGCATTCGATCCGCCCGGACCGCGCGCCGTTGAGAAAGAGATGGTTCGGATTTTCCTTGAGATACAGGTTGTAGGCGTCCACGGCGCGCTGGCCGGCATCCTTGCTGGATGCGCCGAGATGGCGGTAACACTCCGCGGCGTAGAAGAGGGCGTACGTCCTCGTCCAGGGATCCTTCTTGCCGGAATTCGACGCCTTCTCAAAGGACTCCGCGGCGTCGGCGAAGTTCCGCTCCTGGAAGGCCTTCCAGGCCCGGATGTATTCGGGGCAGGTGACCGGTTCCCGCTCGACCCGGTCCACGTCCTCGGCCTTGATCTCCGAGATGAAACCATCCTTCTTCACCTTGATGACGCTGACGGATTCCTCGGTGACGAACCCCTCCACCGGGGCCCCGCCCGACTTCTTGTAGACCTTGTCCGCCCGGGCCAGCGGCACAAACGCCGCCGCCGCCAGAACCCCCGCGATCCACGTGTGCCGCATCGTCATCCCCCTCCCTCCCGCCGGCGGCCCCGAATCCGGGCGCCGACAAGCCATGATGGAAACTTATTTTTTCTCCCAGCCCTTCTTGCTCGCCGCCTCTTCCGCCTTCTTCTTCAACTCCTCGTACTTGGTCTTGAATTCCGGCGGCATCGCCGCGATTTCCCCGAGTTGCTCGAGCAGGCTCATCTGCTGGAGCACCCACTCGAAATCACCGCAGGCGAATTTGACATCGAACTTTTTGAGCCGGTATTGCTCCTTCTTCTCGGCCGGCACTTTTTCCCAGATATCGTGGTAGGTCCCCAAAGCCTCGTCGCATTTTTTCAATGCCTCGAAGCATTTGGCGATGATCAGGCGGGTCTCGATGGTCTGCTTTTTCTTCTTCTGATCCCGGGTCGTTTCAAGTTCCTGGGCCTTGGCCAGGGCCTCCTCGAACTTCCCCCGGGCCAGAAGATCCTGCGCCTGACTCAGGAACATTGCCTCAACCTCCTCGTCCCCGACCTTGCCGCCCAACGTCTTGAATACCTCCATCCACGCCTGGAACTTCACGCCGTTTCCGAGACCCGAATACGTATAGGCAATCAATCGGGCCAGCTCGGCGGTGAATTTCTTCGGGTCCAGTTCATACCCCTTTTCGAGCGCGGCGAGCGCCTTCTCCTGCACCGGCCGGGCATCCCCACCCTCCTTCTTGATCCGGTCCACCTCGTCAACGAGAACCCCCCATCCGAAGGGAACGAGAAGCCCCGCCATGTTCTTCGCCTGCGGGAATTTTGTCTGGATGGCGGTGATGGCCTCCTCCGCCTCCTTGTATTTCTTGAGGCCGAGGAAGGCCCGCGCCCGGACGGTCAGGAATCTCTCCTCCTGCTCCCCCTCGACCGGGCCCGCCTTCGCGAGGGCGGCGAGGGCCTCGTCATATTTCTTGTCCTGGACGTAGATCCCGGCGAGGGACGACCAGGCCCGGGGTACCATCTGCTTGCGGGCCTCCCGGTTGTTCACCGACGGCTCCTTGTGGTCCTCGACCCACTTGAGGTACTGCTCGAAGATCCCCTTCGCCTTGTCCCGAAGTTTCGCGGCCTCCTCGGGAGTGCCCTTTCGAAGCCCCGGGATGCGCCCCGTGATATCCGCCGCCCGGAAAAGGGCGAGTTCATACTGCTCGAGCCCCTTGTCCAGGGAAAGGTACCGCTCCACGGCCTTTTCAAATTTATCGGCCGCCTTCGCGGGTTCGTCCTTGATCTGTTTCAGGGCTTCGCGGACGAGGATGTTGGCCTCGTAGTACACGGCCATCTTCGCCTTGGGGTCGTTCGGGTACTTCGTCCGGAGCAACTCCAGCGCCTTCAGTTCCAGATCCCGGGCGAACGCGCTCTCGGCCCGCTCGTTCATGGCCTGGGCGGCGCTGATCATCACCTCGATGATGTCCGGCCCCTCCTTCGGCGTCCCGTATTCCTTCAGGGCCTGCCTGCCCGCGATGTAGGCCTCCTCGAGTTGTTCCTGCGCGTAGTGGCTCTTGGCCAGAAGAAGCCACGCCCGGGCGCCCTCGCTCGTGCGATCCTGCGAAGGAAGACGGAGCGCCTGGCGGGCGTTCTCCATGCACCCCTTCCAGTTTCCCTGCTGGCTGTCCGCGTCCGCCAGTTCCAGAAGGAACTTCGCCCCCATCTTCACCCCGGACCCGCCCATGATCTCGATGAGGATCGCGTTGATCATCTTCTGGTATTTCGGCTTGTTGAGCCTCGCAAGTTCCTCGGCCAGCCTCTGGGCCGTCGCCTGCTCCTTCCGGGCCTCCACCTTGTTGAGTTCCCGATTGAGCAACCCGGACAATGCCCAATGCGCCCGCACCTTGAAGATCCGCGCCTCGATGGCGGCATCGTTGTCCTTCATGGCCGGGAATTTCTTCATCATGTCCTCGACCCCGGCGATGCATTCCTTGAATTTCTCGGCCTTCTCCGCCTCCTCCGTTTTCTCGCCCAGGCGGAATGCCACCTCGGCCCGCTTGGTGCAGGCCTCCTGGGCCATGGACTCGAGACGTTTGCGATCATCCGGAGAAATGCCCGTAGGGTTCAACCCCGAAACGATTTCGACTACGGTATCGAAAGACCATTTCGCGCTCTCGTACTCCTTGAGCGCGAGGTCGCACTTCCCCATCCAGAGGTCGCTTTCGGGCGAGGCCAGGCAGTCCGAGCCGTAGTCCGCGAACCCGTCTTTCGCCTTCGTCAGAAGATCCTTCTGTTCCTTGGAACCGTCCCCCCAGACCTGGGTGGCCGCGAGGTACCGGAGATTGTTGAGCAGGTAGTGGACTTCGCACTTCGCGGTCAGGCCCGCCATCAGGGCATTTTTAATCTCGCCGTTCTTGTCCGGCGACCACTCCTTGGGCCATTCCCCCCGGAGGGTATCGAAATCCACCACGTCCTTGTCCGGAATCCCGTACTTCTTTTTGACCTCGTCAACCGCCGTCTGGGTGGATTTGAGGAATTCCTCCCCCCGTACAAGCGCCTCCCGGAGCGTCTTCTCCACGTCGGGCCGCGCCGCCTCCCCCTTCATCTGAAGGGACTGGAAGGCCAGGTTGGCGTTCGCGAGCATCTGTGTGAACTTGAGTTTCCGCAGGGAGGAGTGGCCGGGGAATTTCGTCTGGAGCGCCGTCGCCGCCTGGTCCGCCAGTCCCCGGTACCGGACCGCGTCCTCATCCTTCTTCGCCAGAAGCGCCATCTGACGGAAGAGGTCCCCCCGGAGAAGAACCGTCTCGATCTCGAATTCCGGGGCCAGACCGGGGATCTGGAGAATCCGGTCCGTCGCCTTGGTGGCGTAATCCAGGAACTGCTTGTCCTTGCAACCCCTGGCAAATTTGAGGAGGCGTTCGACTTGGGGATCTCCCTGCGGCGCCTCGCCCGCGCTCGCCGCGCCAATCGCGAACACCGCCGCCGCGAGCGCCACAACCCGCCACACCCTCCGCCGAGGGAACCCCGTCCGCCCGATGAACGCCTTCCCCATCACGCTCGTCCCTCCTCCCTGTGGTTAAACGCACGGCCCCCCGCGAAGGTTCGGACAAAACGGATTTGTTTTCCGCCTCATCCGATCCCGGGGGGCCGTCGCGCGCGCTACAGGCCGGCGTCTCCCATCCGGAGCCTCGTCGGTTCATGCTCCTCAATGAGAATCACGTTGGCCTTGACGAGAATGATCAGATTTTTCCGCTCGCTCGAACGGCCGCGCTCTCCGAACAGATACCGGATGACGGGGACGCGCGAAATCCAGGGCAGGCCGCTGTAATTGTCGCTTTCCACGGCGTCAATCATCCCGGCAATCAGCAACGTCCCGCCGTCGGGCACCGTGACCGTGGTCCGGACCCGCTTGATCTCGAGTTCGGGAACCTGAATGGGCAGGTTGCCGGTGGCCACGGCCGTTCCTCCTCCCGTAGTGCCCGCCGTGCCGCCCGCCGCCGCGCCGCTCGAAATGCTGATCTGCTGCATGGGACGCCGCAGGGTCGCCACCGTGGGCTTGAGGTCCAGAGTGATATACCGCCGGTCATGGCTCACGATGGGCCGCACATCAAACACCACGCCGTCCTGCACGATCGAGATGTCGGGATCGTACCCGACCGCCCCCGCCGCGATCTGGACCGTGTAGTCCGAGATGTAGGCGATGTCGCGCGTCATCACCATGTGGGCGCGCTGGGTGTTGAAAACCGTCAGTTTCGGCGCCGCAAGGGTGTTCCCGCGCTGGGTCTTCTCCACCATGTGGACGATCGCCGAGACTTGCAGTTCGTCCAGGAAGGCCCATTGCATGTCGAGCCCGCCCTTCTTGGAAAGGTTCACGCCGCCTGGATTTACGTCCAAATAAGCGTCCGTGCGGGCGCGGATGTCGTGGAGGCGGCCCCGCGGATTGGTGCCGCCGCTCCTCCGGTCGAAGTCCGAATCGAGGAACTCGCCCTCGGCATTGTCCACCGGATCGGTGGAAAGGCCCCGCCAATCCACCCCGATGTCCTGCAGGAAGTTGTCCTCGATCGTGATGAAACGCGCCTGGATGCTGACCTGGAGGGACCCCTGGCTGCGCATCGCGGAGAGGAAATCCTGAATCTGCCGCTGGACCTCGGGTGTCTGATTCACCACGAGCTGGCCGTTCCGATACTCGATGGAGAAATTGGGGTTCTGCTCCCAACTCTCCCGGGCGACGAGATTTTTGACCATGTCCTTGATCTCGTCCCCGGTCGGCGCCGCGGTCTCGGCCGCCGGCTCGTTCCCGAACAGGTTGCCGCCAGCCGCGCCGCCGCCGCCGCCCGCGGACAGGTTGATGTCCGGTCCGGCGTAGTCCGACAGTTTCACCGTGAGGTCGCGGATGTCGTAGAACCGCTGATTCGGGGCATCCAGCGTCTTCGACTTGTCGGCAATGTAGACGACGCCATCCTTCAAGCGATAGTCCAGATCCGTGAACTTCATGAGCCATTTGAAGGCCTGCTCAACGGAGATGTTCGCCGCCGACAGCTTGATGGTCTGGTTGACCTTCGCCGCCGCCTCGGGATCCACCACGATGTTGAGCTTCTTGGTGTCGCGGAAAAAATCCACCACGGCCTCGAAGGTCTGGTTGTCGAAATTGAAGGACACGCTCTCCTTCAATTTGTTCCGGATCTCCTGCTCCCACTGCGGGATCTCCTGCTCCCCCCCCGCGCCGTAACCGGGCGCCTGGCGATGGACCACCACATCCTCCCAATGCTCCTGATCGTACCGCAGGATGTCCGCGTAGGGGATCTGGGTCTCCTCGATGAGGGCCATTTGGCGCCGGAGCTCCTCCGCCATGCCCGTCCGGTTCGAGGACATGTCACGGCTGTAGCGCGCCCGGCGGCAGGCGAGAATCAGGGCGGTCGCCTCCTTGTTATTGGGATCGAGGTCCAGGACCTCCTCGGCGATGGCCTCCGACTTCCGGAAACGCCGGGCCTCGTACTCGGTCCGGGCCATCTTCAGAAGAAGCACCACGCGCTTCCGGAGATTCTCCCTCTGGCGGACTTCCTCGGAGCGGGCGGCCTCGAGAGACACCTTCTCCTGGTCCTTGCGAAGCAGCGTCCGGTGAACCTGTTCCTCGTTCAGGGTGTCGCCCTTGAGCTGTTCCGCCTGCTTCTTCTCGGCGGAAAGGTCCACCCGATAGGGCATCCAGCGGATGATCTCAAGGGCCTTGTCGAAACGGTCCTTGGCCTCGTCAAATTTCTTGTCGGCGCGAAACCTCTGGGCCTCCTGGATGGCGTGCTCCACCTCGACCTTGGCCTGCTCGATCTTCACCTGGCGCTCGGTCCGCATCTTCTCCGTGACGCTGGCCTCCTTCTCGTCGAACTGCCCGAGGAGCCAACGCGTTTCCTGAAGAAGCTTCCGGACCTCCTCGGCCTGCGGGGCGAGCTTCGGGTCATACTTCAGGGTCTCGAAATACTTCATGGACTCCGCGAGATCCTTCTCGGCCTTCTCGTAGCGGAATTCCTTGTAGTACTTCTGGCCGAGTTCAAAGTGCTTCTGGGCCAGATAACGCTCCTGCTGGCGGCGGAGGCTGTCCTCCCGCGCCAGTTTCGCGAGTTCGTCCTCCGCACTCGTCATGTCGGCGGGCTTTTCCGCCGGTGCGGAGGCGGGTTGCACCGCCGCGTCGGGGGCCGGTTGCGCCGCCGCCGCGTCCGGCGCGGGGGCTTCCGCCCCGGCCTTCTCCTCGGCCGCGCGACCGGCCAGAGTCAAACCAAACACCACGGCCGCAACGCCCATTTCCCACGGGTGAACGCCCCTCATGACGCCTCCTTTCGATGCTGTCCTAATCCGGCATAGCCGGAACCAAACAGGACGGAATTCTCAATGCCGCTCGTGGTGAGCCCATCGAACCATGAGCAACGCCTTGGCTCATCCTTCGACTCGCTCAGGATGAGCGGTTTTATCACATTACGGACGCACCCCTCCGTCACCGTTCAACAATAGGGGAAACACTTGTTATCTCACGGTTCCTTTTTCCCGCTCGAGTTCCTCCTCGAGCCGCTTCTTCTTCTCCACCTCGTCCCTCAAGGCCCTCCGGATCGTCTCCACATCGCCCTTCCGAAGGAAGAACTCCCCCCCACGAGGCACGGGCCTGATCCGCTCCTGCTTCATGAGCCGCTGAAACCGGGTGTCGTCAATCTTGAGTTCATCCTGAACCTCTCGCGGCGTATAGAACTCCTTCTCCTCCGGCTTCACGGGACCGGACTTCAACCCTGTCGTCAAGGCGGCCTTTTTCAGATGGGGCGCCGGGGACTCTTTTACGAATTCGACTTCCTTCCCCTCCGGGTCCTCCAGAACCGCGATCTCGGTCTCCGCCTTCTTCGTCTTCTCGACCGCGACCTTCTCCTGCCCCCCCTCGGCCGTGGTCCGGTTCTCCCAAACGGTGTACACCACGTCCTTCTCTCCCTTCTTGATCATCCGCAATTTGTGTCCCGTCCGGAAATTCACGTTCCGCGGATTGAGATCCTTCCGCAGACTTCCGTTCTCCCACACCGACCCGTTGGAGATGTCCCCGATTTCCTGACCGGGCATGACCTTGGAGTAACTCTTGACCGCGGGTGGCTTTTCGCCGCCCTGGTAGTACTTGTAAACATAGAAACTGCCCCAAGTCATATCGATATCCGCCTGGGAGAAGACAATTTGGAAATCGTACGGGGTTTCGGCGGAAATTTCGACGGCCTGACTTTCCACCGTCTCCACGGGCCCGTCCCCAGCCGGGGACGGGGGCGGGACGCCCGCGCCCTTGGAATCGTCCACAACCACCTTGCGCCCAACGGTCACGACGCGATAGTCGTAACGGGTCTTGGACGCCAGCCCCTTGTCCACAAACATCCACCCGGACGCGGCGGCGGGCGCGGGCGTTACATCGGGAACCTTCCCCGGACCCGCCGTAGCCGGGACGGCCTCGCCCCGTTTTTCATAATCCCCCGTATTCGTGTCCTTCCGCTCCACCCGGTAATTCACGAGCGGGGCCTTCGACGCCGGATTGTCCCGGAACGTAAGGGTGACGACCCCGATTTCCGCCTCGGCCGCAATCCCCTCGGGAGGCTCCACCGGTAGCGTCTTCCTCACCTTCTCCACATCCGTCGGATTGGGATTGGGGAAGAACGTCCACGCGGCCACGGACGCCGGCTCACGGATGTCGTCGTTCCAGAGGCGCCGGATAAGCCGCGGCCACTCGGCCTGCGGGAGCGGCTCAACAGTCCCCGTCTCCGTATCGGCCAGATGCCTCCGGACGCTCTCGGCCTGATTCGCCAGGGTTTTCCCCATCTGCCGGATGCGATCCACCTCGCTGTAGTAACGCAGAACACACACTCCCCACGCAAGCAGGAGCACGCCCAGAAGGACCGGGATCCCGTAACGCCGGAGGTGGATGAGAACACGCTCCATCATTGTCGGATCATTCCTGTTTGCCGTCGGCCTTGAGCGCGAAATCGAGGGCGAACCCCTCCACCACCAGCCGCACCGGCGGATGGAGTTCCTCTTCCGTGGGCAGCCGCCCCTTTTCCAGTTTCAACCGGTGAAGGAAGAAACTTCGTTTCGACCGGAGGATCCGGGTGAGGAGTTGCGGAATGCCTTCCTCCGCGATTTCGA
Source organism: Planctomycetota bacterium (assembly GCA_043803805.1). Lineage (GTDB taxonomy): Bacteria > Planctomycetota > JAZDJP01 > JAZDJP01 > JAZDJP01 > JAZDJP01. The sequence continues at coordinate 25,301 of JAZDJP010000038.1, read as the reverse complement.
CCTCCAGACGGAACGGGAAGCCCTTGTACACCTCGGCGCCGGAGGGATCCCTCGCCTCGCGCGCCGCCGCCCCGTCCACCTTCCATTCCATGGCCTTGATCGCATGCACCCGTCCGGCCACCAGGATACGGGCGAGATCGTCCAGGATCCAGAATTTCTTCTGCTCCACAGGGATGTCCGCGGGATTCGGAACGCCATCCCCCCATTCCTTGAAGGCGCCCCGGATCGCCGCCTCCACCTCGGACCGGGAGGGCTTCCCCGAAAGCCCTTCAGCCAGACGCCCCACGAGGTTCTGCCGCTCATCGTTGTAACGCGCCTTGAAGTCCGGAGGGGAATTCCTCACGTCCCGGCCGCCGGCATTCTCGAAATACCGTTCCAGATCCCTCTGACGCTCTTCGAAGAACCCCCGGCATTCCTGCCGTGCCCCCTCAATCGTACTCAAACGCTGGCGCCGGCTCTCGATGCGGCCGACGGAAGGGACCTCCTTTGTGTTCTGGGTCCACTTCTTGAAACGGACCTCCTCACCCTTCAGGTCCTGGAGGGCATTCCGGTTGCGCGCCTGGGTTTCCGCGGTGGAAAAATAGTAAAAAAGGAGGCACCCGACGGCCGCCACCGCCAGAACGAGCCACGTCAGATTTTTACGGACGAATTCCATAAACCCCTATCCCCCCGCCGGGAACTCGACAAATCCCATCACGGTGAATCCGAAGTAATCGTTCTCATCCGGGGGTATGGTCCGCAGGATGACCTTGTCCCCCACCCGGATCTCCTTGGCCACGGATTTCCCTTCCGCCGCGACCGGGTCCTTCCGCACCGCCCGGGGAATCGGCCGATTCGCCACGATGTCGAAATCCTTGAAGTTGCTCTGTCCCTTGAACTTCCGGAGCAGGGTGTCCCGGATGTATTGCACGGACCGGGCCTCGTTGTCCCGGTACCGGATGCGGCCGGCGACTTCCACACCAAGCGCCCGGATCTCGGCCGCCGGAACGGCGGATCCGGCGACGGGCGCCGGGGCGGATGATCCCAGATTCGCCATTCCCCCGGTCGGTCGCCCGCCAACCACGCCTCCCCCCTTCCGGGCCTTCTCCTCCATGCGGGCCTTCCACGCCGACGGGGTGGTGAGTTCCATCGTCACATCGTCCACCCAGAGTTCCCCGGCGGGAATGGCGCTCATGAGCGTTCCCATCACCGGAAGCCACAGCGTCTGATCACGCCGCAGATCCCTCAGAAACACGATCTTGTCAAGGATGGGCTGCTCCTGCCGGGTGAGCTCTTCCAGGGTCCGTTCCTGCCCGTCGGCCGTTTTCCTCACGCTGGCGATGTTGCCCGGGAGATCCTTGAGCGTCTTTTCCTGCTTCACGGCGGAGTAGTGGGCCGTGCCGGCCAGGACCGCCAGAAGCGCCGCTGCCGCGATGAACAGCGGGCGCCGCTCGGAGGCGGCTTTTGCGCGGGCCAGGTCCTTCGGGATGAGGTTCGTGGTGATGATGCCCTCGCCCATGGCCTGGACCGCCAGCCCCAGCGCCACCCCGAAGCTCAAAAAATTCTGGTCGAACTCGGCCCGGCGCTCGCCCTCGATCGGCTGAATCTCCTTGCACTGCTTCAGGACCTCGACGGGATAGCCAAGGTTTTCGGCAAAGAACCGGGCGAGCATGTCCATCCGGAAACTGTCGCCCAGGAGCAGAACCTTCGCGATGGCCACCTGGCGGGTGCGCGAGCGATAGAATCCGATGGAGCGCTGGACCTCGCCGAGGAGATCGCGGAGGACCGGCCGCATGAGGGCGAAGAGCTTGTCCACCTGCTTGGAGGTGGCGGCGTTGCGTTTCAGGTCCTCGGCCTCCTCAAAGGAGATCTGGAATTTCTTCTGGAGGGCGGAGGTGATGTCATTGCCCGCGACGGGAAGCCGGCGGAAGTAGAACCGATCGCCGTCCTGGATGATGAAGTGGGTGCTTTTGGCCCCGACATCCAGGACCACCGTCGCGGCCTCCTCCTGGTTTTCATACCGCTGGAAATTGTAAAGCGCGACCGGAGCGCCCTGGATGATGTCCAGCGGTAGCCCCGCCTGGCGGACCTTGGCGACGATCTCCTGGACGGCCTCCTTCTTGACGGCGAAAAGCGCAACCTCCATCTCCTCGCCGACGCTCTTGCCCGCTCCGATGACCTGATAGTCCCAGATGACGTCGTCGATCGGAAAAGGAATCTGCTGGCGGGCCTCGTAATCAACGATCTTGGCGACGCGGGTGTCGTCCACCGGCGGGAGGACGATGTTCTTGCTGAAAAGATCGACGACCGAGACGGCGACCCGGTCCTTGCCGCGGATGCGGTTTCGGGAGAGCAGGAGACGGATGGCCCCGAGGGTCCGATCGTCCTCGCCGGACACGTCGGCGAAATTGACGATATCGAAATCGGCGACGCGGAGCCCCTCGCCCTCGGCCACCAGCTTCACGGCCTTGACGCCGTGGGCCCCCACGTCAATACCCCAGGCGGATGATTTCTTCAACATCGGCATTGCCGACTCCCCGGACGGGAACCGCCCCCCGGATTCCCCGGCGGACGACCGGCGCATTGTACCCGGCGAGACCGGTATCAACAACAGATTTCAATCGATTTCTTACTTCCAGTGTTTGATCTTCCCCATGTACGCCTTGAACTCATAGGCGGGGCTGTTCGCGGACGTGTGGCAGGTGATGCAAACCGCGTTCACGTCCGCGGGAGGCCGGTAGGGTTTGTTCGGATTCTGCAGATGATCCCCCCCGGAGCCATGGCAACTTTCGCAACCGACGTTGGCCAGTTTCGGAGTGAGGTCCAGCCGCCGGAAGCCGCTGGGCCTGCGGTAACCCACCGTGTGACACCCGAGACAGACGGGATCGTTCTCGTTCTTCTTCGCCTTGAGCGAATCGATGGCATGGGCATGGCGGGAGGAAAGCCACGTCGAGACCGCGACCGGGTAATCCTTCTTGTGGCATTCGATGCAGCTTTCCGTCCCTTCGTACCGGGGACCGGGCGCGACCGCCTCCGGCGGCGGGGGAATCTCCGCCAGTTTCGCCCGGTATTCCGCCAGAAGCGCGACCATCGCGGGATCCTCCCCCACCCGCTTGTCAAGATCCAGGAACGATCCCCGGGCCCGGATGTATCCCCCGTCCTTCCGGTAGAGAATCTCCACACGCCCCAGTTTCTTCACGGCGTCTCCACCAAGCTGGACGTACAGGACGCCACCCCGCTCCTCCGCCTTTGCCGCGCCCTCCCCGTGCCCGACGATGACAACCTTCACGGACTCGCGAAGCGCCCGGTCGCGAATGCCCTCGACAAGCGCGACGGATCCGTCCCAACCGGCGTGGGCCACCACGACCACCGCGTCCGGACGATCCCGGACCATGTCCTTCAGCGCCCGCTCAAGGGCCTTGCCCGGCGGGTTCACCCGGACGCCGGACGCCGGCATGTTTTCGCCCAGGACCCCCGTGACCGCCACCTTCCGGCCCGCCAGAGTCTTCACGAGGTTCGCGGTCCCCAAGGGCCTTCCGTCCTCCGCCACGACCAGATTCGCGGTCAAAAGCGGAATTCCGGCGAGCGACGTCTCCAGGAATTCCGGTCCGAAGACGAACTCCCGCTCCCCCGGGACGAGGGCGTCGGCCTGGAGGGCCGCGAGGGCCTTGAGCGCCGTCCGGGCCCGGAGGGGATAAGGATCCTCCTTGAATCCAAAGAGGTCCCCCGCGGAGAGAAAAAGGACCGGAGACGTGGCGGCGATATCCCGGACGAGTTTCCCCAGACGCGGAAATCCCCCGAGCTGGCCGTCGAAGCATCCGCAGTTCTCGATCTCGCCGCGCTCGTCGCTGGTGAAAAGAAGGACGGCCCGGTCGGCATTCTGTTCCTCGACAAATTCCCGGGCCCGTCGGGCCTCCTCCACCGTGCCGATGCCGCCGAGAATCAGCAGAGACGGGGGGGCGTCGAAGTCGTTCGATTCGAGGAGGAGCGTCGCCTTGACCGTCCCCCGGATCCCCTCCACGATGACCCGCGCCGCGGAGACGCCCCCCGGCGGAACGGTTGCCGGACCCGCGATCTCCACCCGGACCCGCTTGTCGGGCACCCCGCTCATGCGGAAACCGCGGAGGACCAGGTCCGCCGTCCCGACATTGGTGATGACAAGATCGTGGGTGACCGGCGTCCCCTCCGGCGCCACCCCGAAATTCCACGATTGCCGGGACAACTGCGCCATCGGGCGTGGGGCGCCGACGGAGTAGCCGATGGCGCGCGCCTCCATCGTGGGCTGCATGCTGTTGGTCTGAATGGCGACCCGGCGCTCGATGACCCCGCGGTCCCCCACGTTCTTGAATGTGATTTTGACATCCACGCTCTCCTCCGGCCGGAGACGGTCGCGCCGTCCCCCGACAAATTCCACATCCACGTTGAACATGGAAGAGGGAAGATTCCCGCCCGCGACGTTGGCCGGGGGAAGCCCCTGGATTCTCTGGATTTCGAGCGGCACCCCCCCCATGTTCCGAAGGGTGAAGACGGCCTCCCGGTTTTCACGCCCGAAGATCACCCCGAAATCGAATGGATTCGGGCTGACGACAAGAATGGGATAAGGCACATCCCTGCGCGCTTTCTGGGGCCCCCCGGGAAGAACCGAGGCCTTGAGGGGAACGCGCGCCGTGGGCCGGGCCGGATCGTTGGAATCCACATCCACATGGTTCACCCAACTGCCCACCGGCTTGGTCGCATCGAGGGTGAGCTCGATGAAACCCTCCCCGCCGGGGGCGATTTTTCGCGAATAATTGGTGGTGGTGCAACCACATCCCGGCTGGACCCGGGTGATGATCAGTTCCGCGGCGCCGTCGTTCTTCAGCGGGAAACGGCGGGTCACCTTGGTGTTTTGTTCGACACCCCCCATTTCCCACCCCTCGGCGGGCAGGACGATCCGCGGGACCGCGGGGGAAACTCCCTCGCCGGGGACGGCCGGGGCGGCGGCGAAACAAAACAGGGTCGTCAGGATCCCGTAAAAAACAACGCGCCTGCCGCGAAGAATCCGAAAAACCATGGGAATGTCCAATCGGGTCAACGCATCCCGAGCCATCGGAGAATGCCCCGGGGTCCGGGGGGTTCGGGAGGCCGGGCGGGTGGCGTCCTCCGGGGCGCGTCCGCCCGCATCCGACCGAGGAAACAGGACTTCTGGCCGGTGTTGTTTCCAACCGGCTGGGGATCATACGTGACGGAGAACCTCTGATCGGACAGCCCGCTCTCGTTCCCGGCGTCATCCACGGCCGTGACGGCATACGTGTAGGTGACGCCCGGAAGCAACGTGATCGCCCCCGTGAGAACCTGCTGGTCCGTGTACTGGTAGAGCCCCAGAAACTGGTTGAACGTCAGGAGAGGCGTGCTCGCCGGGAGATACTGGATGGCCTGGGGCGTCGCACCGTCATCGGATCGGTAGACGTTGTACGAGGCGATATCCATCTCGGCATTGGGCCCCCAGGCGATGGTGATGTTCAACCCCTCCTGGCCGCAGTTGGGGACGTCGAGGGAGGGCGCGGCAGGCGGGCCGGTCTCGATGTCGGAGGTCTTGCAGAACCAGAGGACGTCCAGGGGATTCCCATCCTGCACATACCCCGTTTCCCACACCAGGGCCGCGTTGCCGGAGGAATCCACGGCGACATCCGGCATGCCCTTATCCTCAAGCGTCTCCTGCCCCTGGTCCACCGGGAGGATGCGGACGTTCTCGAAATCGGAAGTCTGCGTGGGCGCGCTGGTCCTGGCCAGGGCAAAATAGACATCGCTCCGGCCGGCCCGCTCGCTCCGGTAGGCGATGTAGATCCATCCGCGGCGGGCGTTCACGGCCAGTGCCGGCTGGTCCTCGGTGGAATTGGAGGCGGTGTCGTTCACCCGGACGGCCGGGGCCCAGGTGATCCCGTAGTCGTCGGAATACGAAATGTAGATGTCCGTGTTCCCGTCCCCCCCCACCTCGTTCCGGGAATCGGTCCAGGCGACGATGGCCCGCGGGGAAAGACCCGGCCCCCGCTCGGCGACCGCGATGACCGGCTCCCGGGCCGAGAAACCGGAGGTGGTGACGCGGACATTGTCATTTGTGTCGTTGAAGTCAACGCTCGGAGCCGTGACGAGGGACGTCGTGTTGTACACCGTCTCCGAGGCGAAGTAGATGTCCGACGTGTGATTGATGTCGGCGTTGCGCGTGTCCGTCCAGGCGATGAAGGCGATGTCCCGGTCCAGGCCCTTCCACACGGCAAGCTTCGGACTAAACCGTTCAAAGGCCAGCCCCGAGTTGTCCACCCGCCGGACGGAAGTCCCCACCCCCGCGACATCCGTCCGGTTGATGTGGAGATCGAAGAACGCCTCGTCGTCCTTCGTCGAATAACCCGTGAAGTAGATGCGTCGGTACCGGTCGGCGGACCAGACGAAATAGACGTGGGTGGAAAGCGCCCATGTCGCGGCATCCACGTCGGGCCGGTCGAGGAGAACGTTGCGATAGCACCCGATCTGATTGGGAACCGCAACGCACCCGGCCGCCGTGTCAAGGATGGATCCGTCGAGGGGCCGGTTGGGAACCGCGCCCTCCCCGTAGCGCCCCATTTCCGCGAAATAGGGTTCGTATTCATACGGGGTGAGGGCAAGCCAGAATCGCGGATCGAACCACGTCACATACGGGATGTCCCGGGCGTCGGCGACAAGGGAGGGAACGGCATGCCGCCCGCCCGCTCCCCCGGCGCCGTTGATAAGCGACCGCCCCACGTCCCCGCTGTCGTTCACGTCAATCGGAAGTTCCCGCCAGTCGAGTCCGCCGTTGGCCGACCGGGTGAACCCGATGGTGGAATCCGCGCCGACCACCTTTTCCCACGCGATGTAGACGGCCCCGGTATTCCCCGCCGCGATGGCCGGGTGCTGGGGCAGGCTGGTGGCCACCTGACCGTTGGCCACCTGGCGAAACTGGGTGAACTCGATGCCGACCGTCGGCGCCGCCACAAGACCGGCCCCCACCAGAAACACCGCCGCGATGATCCGCCGCCGTGACATCATGAGGACGCCCATTCTATCCCCCTCCCGAAGACTTCTCAAGCCGGAATTTTCAACCGATCACCGGCGCCTTTCGCGTTTCTTCCTTAAAAATTAAAATAAATGTCGAACCACGAACCATGAGCGGTGGCTCATCCTTCGACGGGCTCAGGATGAGCGATTTGATCACCTCGCAAACCATATTCCCTTGCCGTTTCTCACAAGATTTCACAACCAAGAGTCTACTTCCTCATGTACTTCCTCACGGCGCCGATGAAGCAGGCGCCTTTGGCGCTTCCGCCCCCGGAGTTGCCGGTCTGGCCTCTGGCCTCGCGGGTGTACGTCACGAAAATGGATTTCGTGGAGAAGTTGCTTTCGTTCCCCGCGTCATCCAGCGCCGTCACCTTGTACCGGTAGGTGACACCCTCCTCCAGGTTCGCGGTGTCCTCGCGGAAGGAATAGTAATCCTGGGAGGATCCGGCCGCCGTGGTGGCGGAACCGATGGCCTGGACGCCGTGCCACAGGTAACTGGTGATCTCGAACGTGATGGTCACCGGCTGGCCGCCAAATGTGTCGTTGGCGACCAGAACATCAATCGTCCCGGGATTCATGCCCGCGGTGTAATCAATGAAGTCCACGTCCGCGCCCATGAGAGTGAGGGAACCGGACTGGTTCTGCGTGAGATTCCAGTTGTAGGGCGGCGGCACCTGGAAAATAATATCATCCGCCGTGTTCATCTTCCCGTCGGGCCCCGGATCCGCCACGTAGGTGAGAATAAAACTGACCTGCTCCCCCGGCCTCATCTTGTAGATGGGGTTCCCCTGATCATCGTACTGCGTGGCGTTGTCCTCGCGGTACACCCGGTAGGCCGACACGTCGGTCTCGGGGCTGGGATCCCAGGAGACAACCACCTCGGACCCCATCTGGCCGCTGTCCCCCAAACGCAGTTCCGGCGGCGTGGGGGCGCCGTTGGAGGTGTCCGAACTCTTGGCGTACTCCACCCACGTGTCCGTGGTGCCGCCGGCCTGGGCCTGGCCGTTCTGGGTGCGACGCGCGTCCTCCCAGACCACCACGAAATTGCCGCCGACGTCCGCGGCGATGTCCGGGTTGTCCTTGTCCTCGAACGTGAACACCCCGTCCCCCGCCGGATCCAGGCGCGTGTTTTCGAAGTCGCCGTCGGCGGGCGCGAGAGTCCGGGCGATGGCCACGTAGACGTCGCTGCGACCCTCCCGCTCGTCCCGCCATGTCACATACACCCGGTCCTGGTTGCCCGCCACGTCAATGGCCGCGTCCTCCTGGATGACGCGCACCGTGTCGCTGTTGACGCGCACGGGCGTCGCGAACGAGGCCCCGAGATCCGTCGTGTACGTCATGTAGATGTCCGTGTCCGTCGGCCCCGCCGCGTCCACGTTCCGGTAGTCCGTCCAGGTGATGTAAATGATGGGATTCTGCCCCGCCCCCCGCGACCGGATGGCGATATCCGGGTCCAGGGCGTCCTTGCCGGACACCGTCACCCGCTTGTCCGCGCCGCCCAGAAGCGTGGCCGGGGTCGTGAACGTCCCCTCCGGCCCCATGACCTGGTCCACATCCATGTAGATGTCATAGGTATGGGCGGCGTCGGCGTTACGGCTGTCCACCCACACCGCCGCGACGATGTCCCGGTCCGGCAGACGCAGGGCCGCCAGCCTCGGGCTTGTCGCCGTCCCGTTCACCCCGCTCTCGCGGACGCCCCGGCGAGGCTGGGTGGCGCCCTCGCCGATGACCGCGTCCGTGAACCGCGAGGAATCGCGTCCCACGAATGTCGTTCCCCCGTTCTCCGACACATCCATCCAGAGCTGGGTCGCGTCAATGGACTGCCAGATGGTGTACACGTGGGTCGAGACGTCCCAGGTCGTGACCGCGATGTCCGGCGCGAACGGCGCCAGGGATCCTATGGCCACATTGCTCAGGAGAAGCGCGCCGCCGTCCACTTCCCACGGCAGGACGCCGCTAACCACCTTTGTCATCTCCTGCTGGCCGAAGGCGTCAAACGCCGCAAAATAGGGCTGCCACTGATTCTTCTGGCCGAAGTTCCGCGGATCGGCCCAGATCACGTAGGGGACATTCCGCCCGTCCACCGCAATCGCGGGGTTCACCTGGCGCGCCGGGTTCTGCGACACGGAGTTGACCGCCTCCCCGTAGTAGGCGAAGTCCTGCCCGCCGTCCCCCGTGCGCCCCAAGTAGATGTCCGAGTTCGGCAGGGCCGACGGGACCGCGTATTCAAAATGGAAAATGTCCGGGTCCAGGTCGTCATGCCTCATGGCGGGATTCACCGGAGCGTAGTTCCGGTCGTACCAGGGGCAATCCGGGGCCCACCAGCATATCCCGATGCAGGAATCGAACGTCGCGAACGAGGCGAGGTAGTTGAGGAGGATCGTCACCTCCGTGTCGATCCTCCGGATGCCGTCGTCCAGGGGCTTGGGCACCGCCGGCTCGTGGCAACTTTCCAGAGTCCAGGCATGTGATCCTAAATTGCTGTAATTGTCGTAGTAGCCGCACACCATCGGCGTATTGTGATCCACGTTGTCCCCGTGGACGCCGGTCACCCACGCCCAGTAAAAATAGGCCCGGCTGTTCTCCAGCCCCTCGTGGATCATGATCTCCACGGCGTCCGAGTTCCCCGCCGTCGTCTGGCCCACCACCTCCAAATTGTCGCAACCGACGCCCTGGACGCCGGCAACCGCACCCTCCTCGCTCCAGCAGATGAAGGGCCCGCGGGAGTCGAGGCCGCAGGCGCTGGCGTAGGAATGGGGATCGGCCGTGCCCCCCAGAACCGTCACGTATTGGAATCTCCCGTGCGGGGCGGGCGTGTCGTTGAATCCGTAATCGGTGTTCTTGGGCGTGCGTATGTTGAGCACCACCTGGCTGATGCCCGGCATCGCGTCGAAATGCTCCCCGTTGCCCAGAAGGTTGTTGCCCTGGGCCAGACTGCTGACGTTGCTACCCACCTGGGTCTGATCGAATACGACAAACGTCGTCCCCGTCGGGGCGATGGCCACCCGCGGATTCTGGGAAAGCGGCCCCGCCACCCCGTTGAAATCCGTGAATTCCACGGCGCCGGCCGGCGCGGCCAGAGCGATCGCGAGCAAGCCGCCGCCGGCCAGCATCGTTTTCCGGGCAAACATCTTCATGGCGATTCTCCTCATCAACGGGTCCCTCGCAACTCCCCATCAAGGGAAATTAGCAAGTCCCGTGCCAACACAAACCAACCGCCAATAAAAACCATAACAACACACCCAAAAGCATGTTACATCTTAAAATTCGATGACTCCCGTATCCCACCCAACATGTGATGTTGCCATTCAACAACATCCGTCGCCATTCCTCAACGCTCTACTTCTTCTGAGTCGCCTCAATCTGGACCCGCGCCTCCTCATCCTTCATCATGTTGTCCAGTAATTCCTGGGCCTCCCGCGACGCGGGAATCTCCCGGGAATCCTGGAGAATTCTCTTCAGACCCTCCGCCGCCTCCACGTACTTTTTCGCGCGCACCTTGACGCGCTCCTGGTCCACCTTATCCTTGACTTTCCCGTCAATCTCCTTCATGCGGGCTTCGGCTGATTCCACCGTGAATTCGCGCGCCGACCGGCATTCCTTGATCCACCGGAAATCCGCGTAGGCCTCGGCGAGTTTCCCGCTTTTCATCAATTCCTCACCCTGCTTGCGCTTCCGATCCACCTCCTCCTGATCCTTCCTGACCGGGGCCCGGCGCGGCTCCAGCGCCTTGATCGCATCCCTCACCGCCGCCGTGATGGCCCCCGCGGACAACGTCGCAAATTGCTTGATCACCGATCCGTTCGGGGCGCACAAGACCGCGACCGGCACCTTGCTCACCCCGAATTGACGGGCGTATTCCGCCGTGAGACTCGTCTTGACGGCCAGGGCGTCCACCATCACCTGGCGGAGCGCCACGTCCTCGAACACCGCGGTCCCACCCGACGCGGAAGTGGGGACCGGCTTCCGGATCTCCTTTTCCTTCTCCTTATCCTTTTCTTTATCCGGGAAAAACACCAGGACCGGCATCGCCTCCCGGTCCGCCCGCTTGAGAGCATCCTCCACCGAACGCCCCCATCCCACATAGGGGGGCGGCTTGTTCTCGGCCGCGGGCGGTTTCGGCTCTTTGTTCCTGGGATCGGCCGCCGCATCCACGGGGTCGCCCGCCACCCGCAGGCTCCCCAGGAAACAGGCGGCGCTCGTGTTGGTCTGGGAGGCCAGCGTGTCGCTCGGAGAACTGTCGAACAGAACCGAGACCTCCTCTTCCGAGAAGACGCTTTCGTTCCCGGCATCGTCCACCGCCGTCACCCGGTAGAAATACCGGCGCCCGTCCCCGAACTTGTTGTTCGGGGGAAGGGGATCATCGTCGGGATCGCTCGGGTCGTACTGGTCCACATAAAACTGGATGCTGTTGTAGGGAAGCGACGTCGTTTGGACCGTGGCGCTGATCATGACGAACGGATGATCGCTCGTCACGGGCGTGGCGTTGTCGCTACGCCGGTAGATGTTGTAACGCACCACGTCCGGGTCGGAGCTTGCGTCCCAGGTGACGCGGATGTTCAACCCCACCTGGCCGCTCTCCGAGACCCGGAGCGTCGGCGGGTTGGGGGCGCCGGTCTGAAGGTCGCTCGTCTTGGCAAAGAGAATGTAATCGTCCGTGTAACTGTCCGCCGCGGCCGTCGCCTGGCGGTAGGCGTCGTTCCAGACCAGGACGGCGTTGCCGGTCGAGTCCACCGCCACCGAGGGGTACGACCGCTCCTCGATGGAGAAGACGCCGAGCTCGATGGGCTGGACGCGGACGTTCTCGAAATCGGCCGTCTGCGCCGGCAGAGACGTCTTGCACAGACCGAAATAAATGTCGCTCCGCCCCTCGCGTTGGTCCCGCCAGGCCAGGTAAATCCATCCCGTCGCCTGGTTCACGGCGATGGTGGGCTGGTCCTGGACGGTGACGCCGGAGTCGGAATTCACCTTCACCCCCGAACTCCAGGTGGCCCCGTTGTCCGTGGAATAGGAAAAATAGATGTCCGAATTGCCGTCCCCCCCGACCTCGTTCCGGTAATCGGTGTAGACGATGTAAATGATCGGCGTCTCGCCCGTCCCCCGGTTCTTCACCGCGACATCGGGCTCCTTGGCGGTGAACCCGTGAGTGGTGACGCGGACGTCATCGTTGCCGTCGGCGTCATTGAAATTCACGACATAGCCGGTCCGGCTGATGTTGTCATAAACCGTCTCGCCGTCGTAGTAGACGTCGCTGGTGTGAAGGGCATTGTTGTTCCGATTGTCCGGCCAGACAATGTGAACCACGTCCTGGCTCGGGGTGCGCGAAAGGGCCATCGAAAGACCGCTTCCGTCGCCGCTCCAGGACACCTGGCCGGCGGCCAGGCTCTTCACGTCCACCCCCGGCTGGAATGTGACCCCGTTGTCGTAAGATCGGTAGAACGTGATGGCCCTCTGCTCGATCGCGGCGGAACGCTCCACCGCCGCCACGTAGACGTGGGTTTCAAAATCCCAGTCGGCCACCTGCATGTCGGGACGGACGGGATTGAGGCTGGCGTTTTCCAGCGCCGCGGCCTTGTTGTTCAGGGTGTCCCCGTCCAGGGGAATGTTGAGCGCCGGAATGGCATTCCCATGGAAGGGAAGCGCCGAAAAATAGGCCTCATACCGCTCGGGACCGCCGTAGGGCGGCGGAGGATTGTTGGCCGCGGGGTTGTCCGGATCGTAGTTGCGGGAATCCATCCAGACCACGAAGGGGAAATCGTGGCCGTTCGCCGCAACGACGGACTGGGTCTGGTTGGCCCGGTAGGGATTCACAAGATCCCCCGGAATGCCGTTGACGCGACCCATGTCAAAGAATTCCCAATTGACCCCTCCGTCCTCGCTCCGGGACAAGGCGATGTCCGCCTTGGAACTGAACTGGCCGCTCCCAAGGATGAGGGTGTTGACGGCGAAAAGTATCCCCGTCGGCCCCACGGCGATGCCCGGGGACCGGGAAAGCGGCTGGGAGAGAAGCTGCATCGGCGGTTGCCGGAACTTGACGGCGCCGGCATCGGGAGAGCCAAGGGTCATCCCCCCGGCGACCGCCGCCACGAACGCCATTCCCGTCATCCGCCCGATTCGGGTCTTCATGTCAGGAATCTCCGAAACCTGTGCCATTCCCTTCCGTTCACCGGCGGCGAAGCGCCCCCAGGAAGCACGGACTGTTCGCGTTGGGATTGACCGACGCGCTCTCCGCCGTCGCCACAACGCTTCCCGCGGCCTCGTCCACCGTCACCGTGGCCGTGGCGGACCGTCCGCTCGATCCGGTCGCGGTCACGGCCGCGGATCCGGACGTCGCGCCGGCCGTCACCAACCCCGTTCCGTCCGGCGACGCGATGCCGCTGTCCGACGAGGACCACGAGAACGTTTCCCCGACCAGGTCCGACAGGGCCGTGAGCTTGTAGGTGCCTCCCGTCTTCATCGTCAGAGTCTGGGGAACGACGATGAAACCGTCATCATCCACGTAGACCACCGACCCGCCGGTCTCGCCGCTCACGTTCCCGGTCGCCGTGATCATGGCGCTCCCGACGCCCACGCCCGTCACGACGCCGGCGGCGTCGACCGCGGCCACCGCCGTGTTCGAACTGGACCAGGAGAACGCCACATCGGAAGGATTCTTGCTCGTGGCCGCAAGGGCATGCGTGCCGGAGACCCGGACCACCGCCGGGCTCGGGGCCACGCCCACCACGCCGCCGCCCGCGGCCTCCACCGTGATGGTGCCCGTCCCGGCCTCGGGGGCCGAAACGGTGCCGGTGGCCGTGATCGTCGCGGTGCCGAAGGCGACGGCCGTCACCACGCCGTTCGCGTCCACCGAGGCGGTGGCGGCGGCGTTGCTGGACCAGACGAACGCGTCGGCGGCATTGGTGCTTTGCGCCAGGAACGTCGTCGTCCCGCCCAGGCCGAGCGTGAGCGCCGTCGGGGACACCCGTATCCCCCGGACGATGCCCTCCTCATTCGTGTCGAACACGGTGCTGAACCGGAAGAGATCGCCGCCGATGGCGTAAAGACGGTTGGTAACGGTCTGAAGGGCCGGGTTGGCCCGGGCCAGACTCATGGAGGTCTCTCCGGAAGCCGTCCATGTGTTCCCCGCCGGATGATACACGTCCACCGTGCCCACAACCGAGTTGGATACGACGCCGCCCACGAGGAATATCTTCCTGGCCCCGGTAAGATCGGTCTCGGCCACGGCCGACCCCATCATGCAACGCTCGTCGGGAAGGGCCGTCATCGTGGCCCATGTGTCACCCACGGGATTGTACGCCTCGTTCGCGGTCGTTCCCGTCGCGGTCTTGGAAGGCGTCTCGGTATAGGCGACGGCGCCCCCGAGCGCGTAAATGCGGGCGGTATCGCCGGCATACTCCGCCCGGAGGAATCCCCGCGCCACCGTCATGGGGGCCTTCGCCGCCCATGCGTTCGTCGCCGGATTATACTCCTCCACGACCGCCGTCGTGACGTATGCGGGGGCGGTCGCGGTGAATCCGCCGATGGCGTAAATTTTGTTGTTCACGGTGTCCGTCGCGCAGGCAAACCCCATCCGCGCCGTGGGCATCACGGCGCGGGCGGTCCACGTGTTGGTGAGCGGGTTGTATTCCTGGACGGCGTTCAGGACCACCCCCCCGGCCCCGAGCCCGCCGATGACATAGATGCAGGTGGCCCCGACGCCATTCACGCCGACGGCGCATCCCGCGTAGGCGCGGGAGGTCGTCATGGGCGCCAGCGGCGCGCTCCAGAGAACCGTGGCGGGGTTGTACTCGTAGGTCGTGTTGGTGACGACGCTGCTCCCCGTGAAACCGCCGATGACATAAATCCGGCTGGCGACCACGGCCGAGGCCGCGCCGAAGCGGGCCGCCGGGAGGGGCTCGGTAAGGGCCGGGGCGCCGACGGGAAGCGCCACCTGATCCGACCACAGGATCTTCGCGTTCGCCGGGAGGGCGGCGAACATCACCGCCAGCGCCACGGCGGTCGGCGCGAATCCCCTGACGACGCCTCGGAAACGGCTGGAAACCATTTTCTTCTCCTCGGAATGGGCACGGGGGTGGCGAAGCCCGGTTAATCTATCAAGCCGTCCCCGCCGCGTCAAGTCACCGTTCAACAATAACTGTTTCACGGTTCCCAAGCGATCCATCGCCCCCCGTGAAATTCCGAATCCCCGGAAAGCAATTCCCGTGTCCCGATCCATCCCACTCAACACCGTCCCGTTTCTCCCGGCATCGCGCCGGGCCGACGCGTCGCGATTCCCGCGAACGCCCCCGCACGACAACGTGGAGCGATTCCCGAATCCCCATGTTCCATCAGTATCTCTAGCAAAAAATATGCCTCTCCACATGTTCAATCCGGTTATTCATGCATTCCAGGATAATAATCGCATCTTGTTTAAAGAAAATATATTGCGATTCAAACTCAAAATGAATCCACACCTCATCCAGACAGACATCACCCCATAAATCCCTTGCCGCGTTGCGAAACATCCACATTTGTTGATTTTTGTCAACAATTCCATTGCCGGAACCTTCGAAAGCCGGCTACAATACGCTCTGGTTGTAGCAAATAACGCTTCGATGAAACCCCGCTCGTGGTGAGCCTGTCGAACCATGCTTGGGAAAAACACTCTCCACGCCGGACGCTACCTCGTCCTCGACCATCTCGGGGAGGGCGCGACAAGCGACGTCTACAAGACCTACGACAACGTCCTGGACGAACTGGTCGCTCTCAAGGTGTTCAAACCGCTATTGTCGCCGGCCGAGATCGCCCGCCAGGAGGAGGAATACCACCTCCTGAAACGCCTCGACCACCCGGGGATCGTCCGGGCCTACGACCGCGGGCCCGGCTGGTTCACCCTGGAGTTCGTGGAGGGGACGCTCCTCTCGCGGCCCATCCCGCGCGACTTTGCGCTCATCCTGCGAATCGTCATCCAGATGGCCGAGGCCGTGGGCCACATCCACAAACAGGGCATCGTCCACCGCGATCTCAAGCCCGAACACGTCATGCTCACCCGGGGCGAACTGGTCAAGATCATCGACTTCAATCTCGCACAGGCGCCCGCCGGCGCCACCCCGGCC
Organism: Planctomycetota bacterium; assembly: GCA_043803805.1. Classification (GTDB taxonomy): domain Bacteria; phylum Planctomycetota; class JAZDJP01; order JAZDJP01; family JAZDJP01; genus JAZDJP01. The sequence goes on along the minus strand of JAZDJP010000038.1, from coordinate 9,174 downwards.
GGAGACATCGCGGGGACGCCCGACTACCTCGCCCCGGAAATCCTCGCCGGAGGGCCCCCCTCGCCCCCGGGCGACCTCTACGCTCTCGGCGTGGTTTTCTACGAACTCGTGACGCGCCGCCTCCCGTTCCCCCCCGCGACCTCCCTCGCGACCGCGATGGCCGAACGGATGAAATCCGCCCCCGTCCCCCCGCGGCGGCACAACCCGCTCCTCCCGGCCGAGCTCGAACCGGTCATCCTGCGGCTTCTGGAAAAGGATCCGGCCCGCCGGTTCGCCTCGGCCGAGGAACTCCTCGCCGCGCTCGTGCCGCTCACGGCCGCCGCCTCCATCACCGCCACGAAAGAGGAAACGGGGGCGAAACTCCTGGCGCCCCCGCGGTTCACGGGAAGGCGCATGGAACTGGAGGCCCTGAACCGGTTCCTCGGGGCGACGGGCATCATCAAGAGCAACCTCCTCCTCGTCCGGGGCGGACGGGGATCCGGGAAGACGCGGCTCCTGGCCGAATTCCGGACGCGCGGGGACTTCGGAAGGGCCATCGTCGTCGCCACCCGTTTCGACGAGGTCGGCAAGGCCCCCCTCCGGCCGTTCGGGGAGTTGCTTCTCGGGCTCACGGACGTCCTGGTCGAACAGGAGAAGGAACTCCTCCCAGGACTCCTCCGGAAATGGGGCACCGCCCTCCTCCGGTTCGCGCCGGCGCTGGCCGAACGCCCCTACCACGTCCCCCCCGACGAGGAAGCGGTTCGCCGGGACGACCTGCCGAGCGGCCGCGAGCCGAGTTTCCGCGCCCTCTGCCAGTTCTTCGCGGAGGCGTCGGCGCGGCGGCCGCTCGTGTTCATCCTCGAGGACCTCCACTGGATGGACACGGCCTCCAGCCGGCTCCTCGAGTGGATGATCACCTACTTCGTCAACTACCGCATCCTCCTCGTCGGCGCCTACAGCGACAACACCCGGACGGGCTTCGACCCGTTCCTCCGGATGTTCCTGCGCCTGAAGAAGAAATATTTCTGCCGGGAGATTCCACTGGCGCCGCTGGCCGACCGGGAAACGGCGGAAATGACCCTTTCGATGCTCGGCGGCGGCGAGGTCGAGACGGCCGTCTTCGACAACCTCCTCAAGGTCACGCGCGGCATCCCCTTCGCGGTGGAGGAGGCGACCCGGGCCGTCGTGGAACACGGCATCATTTTCAAACGGGGCGGGAAATGGACCCTCGACGCGGAGAAGGCCCGCCGGACCCCCGTCATCGTGGTCCTCGATGATCTCCTCGTCGAGCGGGCGAAGGAACTCTCCGAGAAGTTCCGCCGCGTCCTCTCGCTCCTGGCCGTGGCCGGGGGGCGGGCGGACTTCGGACTTCTGGAACACCTCTCGGGACTCGGGCGGGAGGAATTGTTTTACATCCTGGACGAACTGGCCCATCTGCGGTTTCTCGTGAAGGAGCCGGCCGAGCCGCCGCGCTGGTCCCTCCAGAGCCCCAAACTCCGCGGCTTCTTCCTCCGCCAGATTCCCGAACGGGAACGCATGAAACTCCACGGGAGCGCCGGCAAATTCCTCGAACGCCAGCACCGCGACGCGCCCGACGAGGTCGTGGAGATGCTGGCGCGCCTCTTCCTCGAGGCGGGCGACACGAAACGCGCGCGGGGGTATCTCCTCCGGGCCGCCGCGTGCGCCGAGACCCTCTCGGCGGATGCCGACGCGGTGGAACTCTACACCCGGGCGCTCACCATCATCCCCCCGGGGGACAACAAGGCTCTCGCCGAAACACACCTGGCACTGGCCCGCGCCCATCTGCGCCTGAACGATTTCAAGGCCGCCGCCGCCGCCGCGCGCACGGGGGCCGCGATCGAGCGTGACCGCCCGGCCGGCGCCCTCGCGCCGCTGCTCCTGGCGTGGTCGGAGGCCCTGGCGGCGACGGGCAACCTCAAGGAAGCCGAACCGAAATACCGGGCCGCCCTCGAGGCCGCCCGGGCCGAACGCGGCGCCCCCGCCCTCGCGGCGGCGCTCCAGGGCGCCGGGGAATTCGCGCTCCTCCGGGGCGAATTCGAAGAGGCCCACCGGGCATTCACGGAACTGGAAATCCTCGCCGATCGCAACGGGCGCCCGCGCGAACGGGCGGCCGCCGGCGCGGGGCTCGCCGAGGCGGAGATCGCCCTGGGCCGCTCCGACGCCGCGCGCGCCGTATGGGACAAGGCCCGGACGGACCTGGAACGCGCCCCCTCCGGGACGGACCGTCTGCGGTGGCACGCCCTCGGCACGGCGCTGGCCCTGGCCGCGGGCGACGCGGCGGCGCTCCGCGCGGAGGCGGAAGGTCTGGCCGCCGCGATCCCGGAAGCGGAGGACGACGTGCCGGCCGCCGCCCGCGCCCGGATACTCCTGGGGGAGGCGGCGCTCGCCGCGGGCGACGGCCCGGGCGCCCTGCCCCATTTCGAACGGGCCCTCGAGGCGGTGGAAACGCTCCACGATGCGTGGCTCGACACCGACGCCAACACCCCGCCATTGGGAATCCCCCCCCGCACCGGCCCCTTCCCCGCCGCGATGGCGATGGCGGACGTTCTGGCCGCCTACGCACGGGCCCTTCCGCGTCTGCCGGCGTCCACATCCGGGCGGAACGCCCGCCTTCTGTTCCGAAAGGCCCTCGACCTCTGCGACCGCCACGGCCTGACGGCGAAACGCGCCGCGATCCAGACGCTCATGAAAGGAGACCTCATGCCGTCCGCAACGACCCCCGACCGGCTGAAACTCTTCCAGAAGATCAGTTCCGCCCTCAATTCGGAACTGCGCCTGGACAAACTGCTGAGCCTGATCATGGACATGGCGATCGACTGCGTCGGCGCCGAACGGGGCTTCCTCATGCTCAAGGAGCCGGACGGCAGGATCACCTTCAAAGCCGCCCGGAACATCGACCGCGAAACCATCAAGAATCCCGAGTTCAAGATCAGCCAGTCCACCGCGATGGAGGTCATGACCTCCCGCGAGGCGCTTCTCACGGTGGACGCCCAGACGGACGAACGCTTCAAAAAGCGCCTCTCCGTCCAGAGCCTGAAACTCCGCTCCATCCTGTGCGTCCCGCTCATCCTCAAGAACGAGCCGATCGGGGCCGTCTACGTGGACCACCGGTTCGTCTCGGACAAATTCAACGAGGAGAATCTGGAACTCATGACGGCCATCGCCGACCAGTCCGCCATCGCCATCGACAACGCCCGGCTCCACGAGGACAGCCTGAAGCGCGTGGAGGAACTGGCCGCGTCGAAGCGCGAGGTCGAGGCGCTCAATAAAAAACTGGAAATCAAGGTCGAGCGCGTCGGGCAGGAAATGAAGGAGGTCCGCGAGGTCCTCACGACCCGGGCCTCGGATCTCCGATTCCCCTACCCGCTCATCCTCTGGAAATCGCCGAAGATGAAGGACGTCCTCCTGCTCCTGGACCGGGTGACCGAGACGAGCCTCCCGGTGCTCATCGAGGGCGAAAGCGGCACCGGCAAGGAGCTCGTCGCCCGGAGCATCCACGACAACGGCCCCCGCAAGACCGGCAAATTCGTCTCCATCAACTGTTCCGCCTTCCCGCCCCAGCTCCTCGAAAGCGAGCTCTTCGGCCACGCGCGGGGCTCCTTCACGGGGGCCGACCGCGACAAGGAGGGGCTCTTCAAGGTCGCCCACGGCGGAACGCTTTTCCTCGACGAGATCGCCGACATGAGCCTGGACATGCAGACGAAACTCCTCAGGGCCATCGAGGAGGGCGAGATCCGCCCCGTCGGCGCCACCGTCACCCACCGGGTGGACGTGCGGATTCTCTCGGCGACGAACCGGCCGCTCAAGGCTCTGGTCGCCCAGAACCGCTTCCGGGATGATTTGTTCTTCCGCATCAACGTCATCCGGGTGGATCTGCCGCCGCTCCGGGAGCGGCGGGAGGACATCGCGCTCCTCGCCGAGCACTTTCTCGCGGCGGCGGCCGTCGAGGGAAAAAGCCCGGCGAAACACCTGTCGCCGGAGGCCCTTCATCGCCTGATGGCCTACGACTGGCCGGGAAACGTGCGGGAACTCGACAACGAAATCCGGAAACTCGCGGTGCTCTCCCCGGGTATCGAGATCCAGGCCGCGGACATCGTCCTGGGCGGCCACCTCGCCCCCGGATCGCCCGCCGCGGCCGGCACCCTGAAGGAACACATGGAAATGCTCCAGAAAACCCTCATCGAGAGGGCGCTCCGGGAAACGGACAATCAGAAAGCCGTGGCGGCCGAGCGTCTGGGGATTGATCGGACGACGCTGTACAAACTCATGAAGAAATACGGGATTGAAGGATGATTAACGAGTCGGCGAGTCTGGGAGTCTGGGAGTCTCAGAGTCTTGGAGTCTCAGAGTCTCGGAGTCGAGGAGTCGGGGAGGGGAAAAGAGGCGGCGGGACGGGGAGGCGCGGCCCGGGCATGGACATCATGCGATCATGCCGCGAATCGCGGAAGCGTGGATCGTGAGTCGGGGTTCGTGGATCGCAGAAAAACCGTCAGAAACTGAAAACCGGGATTCGGGAACCGGCAACCGGGAACCGCGGGAAGGGCGAATGACGACGTTCGCGTTGGAAATCTCGAATTCGACATCACAATGAGTATCATGTCTCCGACTCCAAATAAGTATGGTGTCCCCGGAATTCCCCCCGGAATTCCGCCGGAATTCCGCGCGATATCACCCGGACAAAGAATGAAATCAGCTCGATTCTCGCCAGGGCGAATCTTCATCCTCCATTTCACAGCCCGTTCGGGGTGCGGGGGGTGAAATGGGTCGCGGCCGCCGCGCTACCGGAGGCCGACACGCTGATTCGCGACGAACGGCTCCGACGGCTTCAATACCTGGCCGGAGAACTCATGGCGTTGGATAAGGCGCTGGCCCGCATGAGCGATAACTTTCCACAGTCTCAAGCGCTGACCGTCCTGCACGGCGTCGGCCTCTACACCGCGCTACTGGTCATTGGCGAATTGGGTGACCCGCGTCGATTTCTGAATGACCGGCAGGTGGGCGCCTACGCCGGGTTGACGGCGCGGGTTTCTCAAAGCGGCCAGAACGCCCGGTACGGATCCATCAGCCGTCAGGGATCCCCGTGGCTTCGGTGGATTCTCGTCGAGGCGGCCATCAAAATTGTCCGACGGGATCAGGCGCTGCAGAACTTCTACGTCCGCATCAGGAAACGATCCGGCGCCAAGGTTGCGCGCGTCGCCGTTGCACGAAAACTTGCCGGAATCTGTTGGGAGCGTCTCGTCGAATGGCACGAGCAACATCCGGCGGCATAACCCGGCCAGGCGCGCGGACGGTGAATCCTCACGCCGTCACGCGCATTGCCATGAACGGAGTTGTCATGAAAGGAGGCGGATCATGAGCCATTACGTGCGATTCTTGCAGCGTCCCCCTCCTTGATCGGAGGGACGCCGCAAGAAGGGGGATAGTCGGGAAGGTTCGTGCGCGTTTAACGGAACCCCCGGGGCCCGTTCCTGGGGACTGGCGAAGGAGACGATCCTTGCGCCGTTATTATGACTGGGTCGGGGGTTCCGCGTATGTTATATTGCACGGCTTCACCGGTGCGAATGGATGTCTGCGATTGCGCGCGATTTCCCTCACCCGTGTCCCAAAATATTGTTACGATGCCGTCGTCTGCCCAGGGTTCTTCGGGCGGCTTCTATGGATGTCCCCGGAATACCCGATTACGAAAAGATCGCATCTCGGCATGAAACATAAATCGCAGATTCATCTCCGCCGATTTACTCCTTCATTGAAACCCATCATGTTTAGTCACGGTTGGATCAATCTGGCTCCCGTCGAGAAGAAAGCAGACGGATTCCGTTACAGTCTGGTGCTCTTCGACAACACACCCATCACAATAACGGTCACTTTCCACAATTTCAGAGTGAGGTGCAGTACGGATCGTCATCTTAGTTACCCACAACGACAGGATCTTAAACAACGACTCCTCCGTATGTTATCCGCCGATTTTCCACTCGACACATTCTGTAAGATTTGTCGCACATCAAAAATGCGCGATGACCTACTTAGATTTGCGAAACGGGGTTGGGGGCGTATTTTCAGATCATCAACGCCGTGGGAAGATGCCGTCAAGACACTTTGCACTACCAACGCATCTTGGTCACACACGGTCGCCATGTGCAGGCGGTTATGCCTTGAACTGGGACATCGCACAATTTCAGATTGTTACACGTTTCCATCCCCTCATCGAATCCTTGCCAAGGGTCGCGCTTTCCTGGAAAAAAGGGTCCGGGTGGGTTATAGAAGTCGTTCTCTTATCGAACTCTCCGAAAGAGCAAGCTCTAACGATGCCCCGTGGTTACTCGACAATCGACTCCCGAATGAAGACCAACTCCTGCGCGCAATCAATTCGTGGTATGGCTTTGGTACCTACGCAACCAATCACCTCATGATGTTGTTAGGTTTTCACAAGTACCTCCCAGTGGACAGAGAGGTCGCCCGATATCTTGGCGCACGGAATCAGAAAAATGCAAGGGTTCCCCAGGTGCTCGATTTCATCGAATGGGGCACATTCCGTTTCACCGCCTACAAACTAACGCGAGTTGCAAAAAGATGCAATTGGTTGGGTGGTTAGACAAAAGGATTCAGGCTACAGTTGTTTCCTGATGTCCTCCCAATCTTTTTCATGCCAATGGAGATTTCCGGTATTGAAAAGATAACCCTTGTCGTGAGCGAAGTCGCCGATGCCTTCGAAACTTATTTTTCCGGGAACTTTTTCTCGTTTTTTTACGGTTTCTATGTCACCAGGATTGATAGGTCCGTTCCATGACAAGATTGTGTAGTTAATCCTTCCCTTCTTCCCACTGTAGTCCAAGGTTTTGTACCTACTATCCTTTCGCACAAAACCGCAAATGTAAGCGGGTATTGGTCTGAAAGACGGTAATTTATCGAATAGTTTTTCAGATTCCTCTGCCGTAAGGCTTCCGACATCTTGCCCACGTTTAAGAACTTTATCTTTGAAAACGCTAATGGATTTGAAAAACGCAAACAGGTGATCCCTGCCGGTTCCAACTTTCACCAATACATGTACGTCCGAATGATTGAACTGATCGCCTGGGATATCCAACCATATCCCGTTCCATTTTGTAGTCTTTACGCCGATATTAATCTTCGGTGCTCTATATTCATTTCCTCTTTCGCGAACCATATGAATATCCATTGGAAGATACTCTTTCAACTTCCCGGACTCATGACCGAGTTTGGACTCGATTCCCCATTTTTGTTTTAAAAATAAAGCCAGCGCAAGTTCCCCGAGATAACCACGAGTCATATCGGCCCAAAGTTGACCAAGGTCGCGTTGTCGAGAGGCACCGTAATCAGTTGCGGCGGTGGTGCCCAGAATTTTAAGAGCGTCAACGCACATGCGCGCATAACCAACTTCGTCAATCATGACAACGTTTGCCAACAGTCTTTTTTCAATCCAAATCTCGACAGGGCATTCGTCAGTGATTTCACCACCAGCCTCAGCTTTTTCAATTATCTTTTCCGCTTCGTCTTTATCTATCCCAAGTTTGGCGCTAATATTCCGTGTTATTTCGCACATGCCAACCCCCAATTGCCACTCGGCAGATTAAATAGTTCTGGACGGTCATTCCACGATGCGGGGACAGATTCATAGGCAATCCCTGCGAATGTTTTCAACACCGCCGTGAACACAATCCCTGACATGAGGGGTGACACGGCCATCCCTATTTGTTTCCGTACACTTTCTTTCGAGCCCTCGAAAATAAAATCGTCAGGAAATGTCTGCAACCGCGCTCGCTCGCGATTAGTGAGTGCGCGCGGTTCTTCCCAGTGATATCCGTGGGTGCCACCTCCCCCACTCCCGGTGATTGTATACGCGGGACGATCCGGATGGAGACGCTTGTAAATTTGACTAAGGCGTGTATTTTTTACGTTCAACTTTAGATGTTCAGGCAAATTGGCCGTCCATGCATTTTCGCCGGGCCTTGTTTTCATCAACCGCTCGACGACCCTCTTTGACTGCATGGTTAATTCGTTATTGGCGACATTGCTTCCAATGGGAGGGTTTTCGATCGCGCTTCTTGCACTGATGGGGAACTTGATTGTTGTTGGTGCTGGAACACGGAAGGAAAGATTTAAGGACCGATCAATTCCAACGATTATGATTCTGTGTCTTGTCTGTGGCACCCCATAATTCTCAAATTTATACAGATGTACTGTTAATTGGTACCCATCTCCAGCGGCACGAAGGCCTGAAAGAATCTTGCGAAAAGCAGTTCCTTCATTGGCACTCGCCATTCCGCCAACATTTTCCGCAACAAAGAACTTCGGTTTGAATCTGTTGAGTACATTTAATCCGTACAAGTACAAAGGACCAAATCTGCCATGGAAACCCCGTTGTTCGCCAACGATACTGAAGTCGTTGCAAGGGAAGCCGTATGCGAAGGCGTCAATTTGACTCAACCGTTCAATCTCTAAATCACGAACATCGCAACAGACGACACTACCAGACCCGTCCGGGCAGATATTGCGACGATATGTGGTGCATGTATCCTCATCATAATCGTTTGCCCAAACATGTTCAATTTGGTATTCGGCATTACTCGTCCGAACACAAGACCGTAAGGCCCCTAAGGCAATTCCACCGGGACCACAAAAAAGTTCACCCAAACGAAACACTATGTTTTGTTTCGTGTCCGGGTAACTACGGGCAATCACTTTGGAAGTTTTGACCCTGTTGTTGTTTCGCATACCTGACAATATACATATTTTCTTATGCCGATTCAATTATTCACAGTTCTCTCCCCGCGCACTTTAAGGTCCCCCCTTGGGGATCCGTAAATCCCTCGCCTTTAGGCGATGGTAGTGTAGGGGCATGGAATTTTACCGGAAAGGAACGCATACCGTCTACGACTGCAAGTATCACTTGGTATGCATCCCGGGGACATGAAATTCCGGGAAATTCCGGGAAATTCCGGGGACACCATATTTATCTCACTGTCCGGCGCCCGCGTTTCCCCGGCGCTTTCGCTTTCGGCCCCGGGAAGAATGGGGTCTTGAAATATCACTTTTTCGATTCCTCCGCCTTCACCATCTTGCTCACCGTCGTGTAATGAACGTTGAGATGGCGGCCGATTTCCGCGGGGCCGGAATATCGGAATTTCATCAGAATAGAATAAACTGTCCCCCGTA
>JAZDJP010000037.1:0-36620 GCA_043803805.1 Planctomycetota bacterium | reverse complement strand
AACGTGCTCACGAAGACCGTCAAGGTAACGGGTGGCGGTTCGCCCACCTATTTCGTAACGACCTACACCTACGACAACGCCTATCGCCAGACGCAGATGATTGAGGACGCAGGCACGAGCCATCTCAACATCGAGACGGATCGGTACTACGACACCTTGCACCGCCTGACAACACTCCGCGCGGTGAATGGCGCCCAGAATCAGGACACGGTTTACACGTATGATGACGAGAATCATGTCCTCACGGAGGCCTATCCCGATTCCGGCGTGGTGTCGTACACGTATGACCTCGACGGAAAATTAACGCAGAAGACGGACCAGAAGGGCCAGGTCACGACGTTCGAGTACAATAATCGCGACCTCCTCACCACAAAAGTTTACGATTACAACGGAGCGAACGAAGGGACGCAGACCTTCACGCACGATGCCCTGCGGCGGATGACGGGGAACACCGACGACAACAGCGGGAACAAGAGCGTGGTGGCGGGATTCTCGTATGACGTGCTCTCGCGGATGACGCAGGAGTCGCTCAACATCGGTGGCGGGACGACGCGGTATGTCTCGAAGACCTACGACGCCTTCGGGCAAATCACGAGTCGCACGCAACCGAGCGGCCGCGAGGTGGATTACACATGGACCACGCTTCACCAGCCACACGAAATCCAGACGGACGTGGGAAGCGGGATGGCGACCGTCGCAGATTATGCGTATCTCTACGACAGCGGCAACGACAAGCGGCCCTTGCTCGCCACGAAAACTTTGCACAGCGGGACCGGTGTGGCCCTGAACGTGGCTTATGATTCTGTCGGGCGGAGCACTACTTATAACTGGCTGAAGAATTCCACGAGTCAAGTCGGCTTCGAGAATACGTACGACCTTGCCGGGAACAGAACGGCCACGACGCACCTGCACAAGACAAACGGCTCGGAGGACGAAACCTTCCAGTATGACACAGCGCTCCGCCTGACGAGTTACGTAAGAAATCCCACCGCGCAGGACCCGTTTGACCAAACGTTCAACCTCGACAAAGTCGCCAACTGGACGAGTTTTGTCGAGGAAGGGACGACCGAATACCGCACGCACAGCATTGCCAATGAACTCACCGCCCGCGATTCCACGTCGCTGACGCATGATGCCAACGGCAGTCAGACTTCGGATGGGACGCTGACTTATTTGTGGGATGCGAATAATCGGATGACGAAAGTCTTGAACGGGCAGACGGCGGTGGCGGAGTATTACTACGATGCGGCTGACAGGCGGGTAGCGAAGTATGTAGACGCCACGAGTACGGAGACAAGGTTCTACTTGTCTGGATGGCGAGAGATTGAGGAACGGGATGGGAGTGACAATCTTGTTCGTGAATATGTTTTCGGTGGACAGTACGTTGACGAGGTTGTCCTGAAGAAAGAAGCGTCGGGTGGTGCAATCCACTATTATCTACACGACCCGAGATATTCCGTTTATGGGTTGTGCGATACATCTGGTGCGATGGCGGAACGGTATCGTTACACCGCTTATGGCAAGGTAACGTTCCTGTCTGGCGATGGACAAACCGTTTTGAATTCTTCGGCGGTTGGCAATGCGATTCTCTATGCGGGGAGAAGATTGGACTCAGAAACGGGACTTTATTATTTCAGGCATAGAATGTATTCGGGGGAACAAGGGAGGTTCGTTTCAAGGGACCCTGCAACGGGAAATATTCAAAATGATTTTGGGATGCCTGAAGCGGGAGAGGGATATTACGATGGCATGAATTTGTATGCAGGGTATTTTGCGCCATGTGGAATTGACCCAATAGGCTTGGGAGATTTAGGCCCGTTTGGACCCCAGCGGGGTGTTGGGGGATATAAAATTGGCGAGGGACTTGAAAGATTGGAGGGTATTGAACGTGCGCAAAAAGTAAAGGGGGTTGAGAAAATCAGAAGCATTCAGAAGTCGGTGAGTAGAGGCTTACGTGAGGCGAAGGATTTAGCGCAAGATTATGTTGAAAATGAGAGAGGCTCTGCGAGGGTGGGGAGTTTGAGTGAAGTTTCTTCCGCAACAAAGGTTGGGGGTACGGTCTTGCTAGGATTGTTGGTAAGCAATTATGTCGTTTCAAATTATGGAGACATGTTGGGTCTGGGTGACAACGAACCCGTTTGGAAGTATGTAAGGAAGGGTCCAATGGAATGTTCCCCGCCGTTAGTTCTTGTTGCGGTGGAAAAAGTCTCAGAACTGAGTTACACGAGGGCTGATGTATACGGTCCCATTTGGGGAGTAGGTGGGTCATATAGTGCTGTTTACTGGCACTTGAAACGACGGACTGTAACATTTGCCTGTTGTTGCCCGGACCAAGATAAAGATAGTCCTCCTAAACTTGAACAAAGATTTAAACCTGAAAATGTAAGTTGGGGAGGTGGACTTTTGACATGGGCCGTTGGAATGACGTATGATATCAAAGAAACTATTACTCACCCATGTTACAAGTGAGGCGGTTTTGGCGATTCTGGCAACCATGGAGCAAGGGACAGTTGGTGAAATATGAGTAATGTAATGACACATCGAGAAATATTTGAAGCTCACGATAATGGTTTTAAAGGTTTAACCGTTGAATTGTGTGAGCGATATTTAAAACTTCATCCAAATCAGGGGCCAGTTTGGTGGATTTATGGGTCCGTTCTGACGGATATGGCTGATTTTAAGAACGCACTAAATGCTTTGCGGAAAAGTTGGGGATGTTCACCGCAAAAGTTCAGATTTAATATTGCTTGGAGCTTTGGCCATCTGTATCGAGATTTGGGAAAGAGACGATTAGCGGAAAAATGGTACAAATGTGCGATAGAACTTTGTCCTAATAATTCCAATCTCTATATATATCTTGGATACCTTTATGCGCAACTCGGCAATTATGAAAAAGCCGAACAATCTTATCGTCATGCTATCAGGGTGGCGTCGCATCCACTTGATGATGCTTATCTTAATCTTGGATATGTATTGAGGGCTAGGCGGATGTATAAGGAGGCTGCCGATTGCTTTTCAAAGTCTTTGCAAATAGATGCGGATGATGAAAATGCGAGGCAGGCATTAGAGGATGTTGAGGCAGTCATCCAGAGATTTGATGGATTGTAGTGGTACGTTGTAGCGGGCCGAGCGGGACGGACGCTGCCATCACAACAACACCCGCCTCACGTGACAACGCTCCCGCACGGGAGGGGAAGTGAGGGTGGGGAATCGTTATGGATGACAGACATAGAATGACCATCATATCCTCCGCCTTCGCCTATCCGCTCACGCCCGTCGAAGCGTTCACCCTGCTTCTCGACAGTTGGTTCAGGACGTTCGCTGTCTGGTTCGATGCCTTTCTTACACGTACGATTCCAGGCGGCATCGTAACGGTATGGTCCTACGACCGGGAGTATCGTCGTATGACGCCTCGCCCGCCTCATGGGTATGTGTATGACGACACGGCGCATCGCACTACGACGCCGCGAACACCTCATGGAATGGAGAATCGGGGTGCGGCCTACACCTACGATGCCGACTATCGTGTCAGCAAGGAGACCTATCCCGATTCCGGCACAGTCTCATTCTCGTATGACCTCGACGGAAAATTAACGACAAAGACGGACCAGAAGGGGCAGGTCACGTCGTACCAGTACAACAGTCGCGACCTCCTCACCACAAAAGTTTACGATTACAACGGAGCGAATGAGGGGACGCAGACGTTTACGCATGACGCCTTGCGGAGGATGACGGGGAACACGGATGATAATTCCGGGAACAAGAGCGTCACGGCGGGATTCTCCTATGATGCGCTTTCCCGGATGACGCAGGAATCGCTCAACATCGGTGGCGGAACCACGCGCTACACGACGAAAACCTATGACGCCTTCGGGCAAATAGCGACGCGCACTCAGCCGAGCGGGCGCGAGGTGGATTACACGTGGACCACGCTTCACCAGCCGCACGAAATCCAGACGGACGTGGGAAGTGGGATGGCGACGGTGGCCGACTATGCGTATTTGTATGACAACGGAAACGACAAGCGGCCCCTTCTCGCCACGAAGACCCTGCATTCCGGAACCGGTGTCGCGCTCGGTGTGGCCTACGACACGATGGGCCGCTCGACGAATTACAACTGGCTCAAGAACTCCACGAGCCAGGTCGGCTTCTCAAATACCTACGACCTCGCTGGAAATAGAACGGCGACCACGCATCTGCACAAGACGAACGGCTCCGAGGACGAGACGTTCCAGTATGACACCGCCCTCCGCCTGACGAACTATGTGAGAAATCCCACCGCGCAGGACCCGTTTGACCAGACATTCAACCTCGACAAGTTAGCCAACTGGACCAGTTTTGTGGAGGAGGGGACGACGGAGAACAGGACGCACAGCATTGCGAATGAACTGACCGCCCGCGATTCGACCAATCTCACCCATGACGCGAACGGGAGCCAGACGAGCGACGGGACGTTTGCCTTCGAGTGGGACGGGCTGAATCGTCAGAAGGTGATGAGGAATGGTTCAACGTTGCGGGCGGAGTATTTCTACACGGCGGATGGGCGGCGGGTGGTGAAGAACATTGATACGAACTCGGACGGGACACTGGACAAGGAGACCCGATTCTACTTCGACGGCAACGTCATCATCGAGGACCGCGATTCATCGGACGCCCTCGCTCGCGAGTACGTGAACGGTGAAGCGGCCCATCACCCTGTGAGATAGATTGAGCAAGGGAGCGCGGGGCGAAATTGCAAAAAAACGCAACTTCTCCCGCACCCAACCCGGGAAACCGGGCGAAAAATCCCGGGACCTGCGTCAATCCTCGCGGCGAAGCGGATTGTCCCTGTTGTGAAAACGATCCCGCTTCGCCCAAAATCATCCTACGCCGCCCGAGTCCCCTCTCGCACGACCACGATCTCCAGCACGGGCAGTCTCGGATCACCCCGAAACGGAACCCTTGTCACGGAGAATGCGGGTTTGATCGGATCCGTTTCCAGAACGGGGGTGGATTCGGGCAGCGAAGTCCCCAACCAGACTTCCTCCGGGACCCGCCCGTTGAGCGCCCCATGCGGTCGGTGGACGTTGTACCAGCCCCGGTAGCGGTCGAGTTTTTTCTGAATGGATTTCCGCGATCCAAAGAAGGGCATCAACCGTACCCACATCCGGAACGTCCTGAAAAAGCGTTCAACCTTGCCGTTGGTATGAAACGACGCGACGCGACCCTTGACCAGGTGAACATCCCAAGCATCCCGGATGGCATCCCGGAATCTTCGTTTGAACTGACACCCATGGTCCGTGATGATGTGACGGGGCGCGCCATCGTTGGTGATGACATTCCGAAGGAGATGCAGGACGTGAGCGGTGCGCGGGGCATCGGGGAACACCCGGAGCGCCAGCAGTTTCCGGGAGTACCCGTCCAGGACGGCGGCGATATAGAAACGGATGACGATAAGATCAAGGGTGCAAAAGTCGAGAGGAGGGACGGGGTCAGGTCTTGAAATGACAGTTTTTGTTATTCCGAGGACACTCGCCATTTTCCATGGGTTCACTTCTTTCTCCTCATCCTGGGCTTGTCGAAGGATGGGCCAAGCGTTATTGGCGATAGCCGCCGGTCCCCGGCCCGCGCTATTTCCCGAGGACGGAAACGAGCGCCTCCGCCGCGTCGCGGGCGGAGCCGTTGTGACGGAGAACCAGGTTCCGTCCGGCGCGTTTGTACGCCGCGGAAAGCTCCCCGAATGCCGCGTCTCCCGCGCCGGTTTCCGCGATTTTCTGATTGAGCCCGCTCACGCTTCCGGTCAGACAGAGCGGCCGGGGGATTCCCAATGTCGCGATGGTGTCGAGATCGCAGAACCGGAGAATCCCCGGAATGATGATGGAGGCGGGATGGTAGGCGCATGGGGGCTCGCAGAGATTCGCGAAGGAGGCGGGCGCCCCGTGCGCGGACGCGGCGGCGATTTTTCCGTCCAGCGCGAAGGCGAGAAGCGCCGCGACGGGACCCAGGGAATCCGCCGGGTGGCGGAGTTCCGGCGCCGGATCCGTGAGGAGACGGACCTCCCGGAGATGCGGGGGATTCGTCATGGAGAGGGAGTCCCCGAATATGCCGATGCGCGCCGGATCCACGTCCGGGCGTGTCCGGAGCCAGGCCGTCGCGGCCATGACGTCCACCACGCGCATCCCGATAAGGGGCCGTCCGGTCCGGAAGGAATAGTAATTGAGGGATGTTTCCATTCCTTCCGTGGTGGGGTCGAAGTCTCCGGCCGCCTCCCCCGTTCCGCGGAGATCCAACAATACAACCGCGACGCCCCGGTCGAGCGCCGTCCGGATTTCCTCCCCCCGGGCGCGGAGAAGCGCCTTCTTGCCGCCGCCGGAAAGCCACAGGACGGCGGGGGCGGGCTTTGTTGCTTTCCTGGGTTTGAAGAGAAGCGCCGGAAGGAGAATCCCGGGCTCCGTCTCGAGGACGATTTTCTCCACGGCGTTCCCGCCGAAGGATGCGGATCCTTTCGGTGTCGCGCGGACGGCCGGGACGGGATGGGGGGACAGGGCAAGGGCGGTTCGCAGGATTTCGCGGACGTCGCCGCCGGCGTACGGGGTGATTCGCCGGGTGTTCAGGGATGGAACGGTTTCGGCCCCCGGCAGGTCCCGCGAGAAAAACGCCCGCCAGGACGCCGTGGCGTGGCAGGCGTCCCCGGAGAATCCCGCCGGCTTCCCGGGGGGCGGCGGGGTTCCCGGATTCGGGGGCATCACCGGGAGAATCCATTCCTTGAACAGGCGGAAATGGCCCTCTCCGTAGCCGTGGGGTTCGTCCGTGAGATGAACGGTGAATTTCCCTTCCGCCCCGTGGAGGGCGTAGATCCGGCGGACATTCACATAAGAATCGTCCTGGCGTTTCTTTTCCGCCGCGTCGCCGGGGGCCTCGCGGATGACGCACAGGGGTTTCGGGGCGAAACAGGCGAGTTTCCCCTCGCCGTCAATGAAGTCCGGTATTTCCCGGAATAGAGTCTGCTCGCTGTCCGCGCCGCCGCTTTCGCGCCCGACGTGTCCCGCGGCGACCGGCGCCGCGGCGAACAACCGGTCGTCGAGCGCCGCGACGTAGGCGGTAATCGTTCCGCCGCCGGATGCCCCGGTGAGGGCGATGCGTTTCGAATCCACCTCGCTGCGGGTTTCGAGATAGTCAATGGCCCGGATGACGTCGTGGATCATCCACGCGGCCAGGTTGGCGCCCGTCAGAACGCAGGGGATGCCGAGGGCATCATGTTCGCGCGTCGAGGAGCGGATGTTGTTGAGGAGTATGCGCTCGCCCTGCCCGACGGAGTCCATGATGAGCACCGCATAACCGGCGTTCGCCATGGCCTCGGCAAAGAGGAATCCGTCCTTCAAAAATCGGCCCGGCGAGGAATGGCCCATCGTCCGGATGATGACCGGAAGGGGGCGTGGGGCCTTCTTCGGGAGGAAGAGGTTGGCGGTGACGTGGAATTTCGGCTGGCTTTCGAAGACGAGGTTTTCAACGCGGAGGTTGTCATCCTCGAACGAAATCCGGGAGCGGGGGTTGAGGGGCGTCTTTTCGGTCGGGAGGGCCCCGATGGACCGGCGGAAGTTCTCCCGGATTTTTTCACGCAGGGGTTTCCAGGTTTCGGGGGAATTGATCGCGGCCAATTCGGCGTCGCGTTTTTGGAGGAGTTCAAGGCGGATGGCGTCGAGATGCCGGGACGCCATGGAACGCAGATCCCGTTTGTCCCGTTCTTCCGGCGTGAACACATCGGGGTTGAACGGAAGAGGGCCGGGCGGCGCCTCCAGGGCCCGGCGGCGCGCGCCATCGCGGGCGCATTCATTCAGCGATTTCGGGTCGAGGATCGGGAGCACGGGCGCCCCGGCCAGCCACAGAGTCCCGAACCGGCCCGGGTCGTGGGCGGACCACGGGAACCGGCTCCAGACGAGGCTGGCGGCGGGTTCCCCCGCCCGGTCGGCGCGGTTCCGGATGACATTGAATCCCCACAGCGCCGGGAGCATTTCGGGCGTGAGCGGGAAGGATTCGAAGGGAATCCGGAGAGCGACCGTCCAATGGCCGGGGCCGCGTCCGGTTTTCACGGATATTCCGGGGAGCGGCGTCGGTTCCGTGCCCCTTCCGGTGTAAATCGAGCCGGCGGGATTCACGGATATTTGACGGTATTCGGCGGATTCCTTCCGGTGGGGGGCGAGGAAAATCTCCACGCTGTCGTCCCTCCAGATATCCCCGCCGTCCGGGCGTTCCTTTGCGACGAGGGTTCCCATGCGCGGCTCGTTGCAGCGCACCGCAACGAATAATGAATCCCGGCGGCGGCAGATTTTGACCGTTGTTGTCCCGACATCGGGATCGGTTCCCCCGGTGGAGGGAATGAGGGTGATTTCCGCCGCGACCTTCCAGGACGGGCCATCGGGGCCTTCGCCCAGGGACGGATCGGCGGGCGCCACGGGCACCGCGGCGGCCGGCGCCCGGAAAAGTCCGCGAAGGGCGTCGGCGGCCTTGTCGGGATTCCCGAGGGCCGTGAGAATATCGGTTCCCGCCGGCGCGGCGGGCGGGGTGGCGGGGACGGCGCCCTTTCCGACAGCATCCAGAAATAAATAACCATAATGTTCCGGAACGGCGCAACGCAGACTGCCCGTGGGCCGCCATCCGGTGCTTTCCATGAAGGCGCCGGGCCGGCCCTGCCGTTCGCGCGAGATGTTGGCGCGCCAGACCGGCGGAATGCCGCCTTCGGCGACGAGCGCCCGCAGGGGAACGGCGAACTCCGCGGTCCAACCTCGATGCGTCCGTTCGACGCGCCGTCGGACCGGCGGGTCCCATGCGACGTTTCCCGACGCATCGGCGTCGGAGTATCCCCCGCCCGCGCCGACCATGAAACAAACTCCGCGGGCGGCGTCGGGAGCAAGGTTGATTTCGATGACATCCTCGCGCCAGAGCATGGGCGAGTCATGACCGGAGGATGTGTAGACGAGATGGGTGGCATCGGGATCGAGGCACGTGAAATGGAAGAGAATTTCTCCGGCCGCTGTGGCGACGCGCATCGTCGTGGGGGCCTGGGGCGTGTCGCCGCTCCCGTCGAGAAAAACGAAGGGAACCGCGGAGAGGGTGTTCCAAGCGGACGCCGACGGCCAGCCGTTCTGAAGGGATACGGCGTCGAGTTCGGGGATGAAGAGGGCGTCTTTCGCCTGGCGGGGGGCGTCGCCTTTTCCTCCGGCAAGCCACGCCTGGAAGGCGGGGGAGGGGGTCATGCTTTTCTCCGCGGTCCGGCAACCGCCCGACGCAAAAATGAGCAATGCCAGGAGTATTCCGGCCGGGGCGGGATGGCCCGCGCGGGGGAGGAAAGACAATCGGGGCGCGCGGCGTTCCATGGGGTCCATCCCTTCGGAAATGCGGGGAGATTCGGCCGTTCGGGAATCGGGAGTGTGGCGCGGTCTGTTTCCATGCCAGCAAGCGATTGTACCGGTTTGGGGCGGCTCCGCCATGAATTTTGGGCTGGAATTGGTTCCGGTGGCGGCTACACTTCGTGTCCCATGTCCGGAAAGAATCTCGTCATCGTCGAATCGCCGGCGAAGGCCCACACCATCAACGCCTATCTCGGACGCGACTATGTGGTCGCCGCCTCGATGGGCCACGTTCGCGACCTCCCCAAGAGCAAACTGGGGATCGATGTCGAGAAGGGGTTCGAGCCTTCCTATATTCCGCTCCGGGACAAATCCGCCGTCGTGAAGAAACTCAAGGGGCTGGCGAAGGACGCCAAGGTCATCTACCTCGCGACCGATCTCGACCGGGAGGGGGAGGCCATCGCGTGGCATCTCGCGGAGATCCTCGGCGGCCCGCCGGAACGGATGCGTCGCGTCGTCTTCAACGCCATCACCGAGAAGTCCATCAAGGAGGCGTTCCGCCAGCCGCTGACGCTGGACATGAACAAGGTGAATGCCCAGCAGGCGCGGCGGCTCCTGGACCGTCTCGTGGGGTACATGCTCTCGCCGCTCCTCTGGGAGAAGGTGGCCCGCGGGCTTTCGGCGGGACGCGTCCAGTCCGTGGCCGTGCGGCTCATCGCGGACCGTGAGAAGGAGATTCGCGCCTTCAAGCCCGAGGAGTTCTGGCGGGTGGCGGCGAAACTCGCGAAGGCGGGCGACGGCGAAGTCACGGCGGACCTCGAACAGGTGGACGGGCAACCCGTCAAAATTCAGAACGAGGCCGCGGCGAAGGCCGTGGAGGCGGAACTCAAGGCCCTGCCGTTCACGGTGGCGAAGGTCGAGGCCCAGGAGAAGGAGAAGAAACCCTGGCCGCCCCTCACGACGAGCCTCCTTCAGCAGGCGGCCTCCGTGGAGTTCGGTTACCCCGCCAAGCGCACGATGCGGATCGCCCAGCAACTTTACGAAGGGCTCGACGTCGGAAGCGAAGGGCCCGTCGGACTCATCACCTACATGCGCACGGACTCCCTGAATTTCTCGGAGGAGGCCCTCGTCGAGATCCGGGACCATATCGGGAAGACTTGTCCCGCGCCGTACCTCCCGGCCAAGCCGAACGTCTATCGTTCCCGCGCGCGGACGCAGGGGGCTCACGAGGCCATCCGGCCGACGTCGGTCTTCCGGACGCCGGAGGAGATGAAGAAATTTCTTACCGCCGAGCAATACAAACTGTACGAATTGATCTGGCGGCGCGCGGTGGCCTCCCAGATGACGCCGGAGCGCTACCTGGCGACGACGGTGGACATCGCCGCGGGGAAATATCTGTTCCGGTTGAAGGGACGCAAGGTCATCTTCGACGGTTTCACGCGCCTCTACGGCGGGGATCGTGAGGATGCCGAACAGATTCTCCCGACGCTCGCCGAGGGGGAGACGCTTGCCCTCCGGGAGGTGGCGCTGGCCCAGAGCTTCACGAAGCCGCCGCCGCGATACACGGAGGCCGCCCTCATCAAGGTCCTCGAAAAGGAGGGCATCGGACGGCCGAGCACCTACGCGCCCATCATTTCGACCATCCAGGATCGGGGTTATGTCCAGTTGAAAGAGCGGGCCTTCCATGCCACGGAACTCGGCGAGATCGTGACGGATATGCTTCTGGAGCACTTTCCCGACATCATGAACGTGGAGTTCACCTCCGAGATGGAGGCGCTTCTGGACAAGGTGGAGGATGAGGGGGCGGACTGGCGTCAGATCCTCAGTTCGTTCTACCAGCCCTTTGAATATTGTGTCAAGAAGGCAAAACTGGGGATGACGCGGATGAAGGGGCAGGTGGATGCCGAGGGACGCGTCTGCGAGACGTGCGGAAAGCCGCTCCTCGTGCGCATCGGCCGGTTCGGCAAGTTTCTCGCCTGCCCCGGATTTCCCGACTGCAAGTTCACGAAATCCCTCGATGAGAAGACGGAGGGGGCCGGGGCGCCGCCCGAACCGACCGACGAGAAGTGCCCCGCCTGCGCGAGCCCCATGGTGATTCGTCACGGGCGCAACGGCAAGTTCCTCGCCTGCACCGCCTACCCGAAATGCAAGACCACCCGGTCGCTGCCCACCGGTGTCAAGTGCCCGACCTGTGGGACGGGCGACGTCGTTCGCCGGTTCTCGAAGAAGAAAGGCCGCCGGCCCTTCTTCGGCTGCAACCGGTATCCCGACTGCGACTTTACCGCCAGCCGCCTCGATATCCCCGAGGCGGCCAAAGAGGTGGCCAAAAAGGGAGTTTCCTGATTTTTCCCGGTTTCGTCAGGGCGCCTGCGGTTCCCGGACCCCGGTTCCTGATGTCCGCGATGTGTCCGTGGATGTTTCGTTCACATCACCCGAAATGCCCGTGATCACCCACGGTCCGAACGCGCGGCCGTCGGGGAGTTGAACGCGGATTTCGTTCCTTTGGACGCGCAAGGTCGCCGGGGAATCGCCCTCCTCGAGGCGGTAATACGTCAACCCGTCATTGGTCTTCGGGACCGCGGATTCGAGGAGCACCGGCCCCGAGGGATTCGCCAGCCACACCTGGCACAGTCCCGGGACCTCGTTTCCTTTTCCATCGAGGAAGATGATCCGCCAGATGTCCCATCGCCGGTGGTGGTAGGTTTTTGCCAACTCGTCCCAGCGCGAGACAATCCGGGAGGCGTTTTCGAGCCGGGCGCTACGGACGGCCGCGTAGGTTTTGGACGGGCGCGCCGGCGGGGGAGGGGCGGGTGTCGCCGGAGGCGCGGGGGGGCTTGCCGGCGGGGCGGGCGGGGGCGTGTTGGCCGGTTTCGGCGGTAGGGGTTTCGGGAGGGTGGTCACGGGTGGCGTCGGAGACGTTTTCTCCGGATCGCCGGGGACGGGACGGCGCGGGTCGGCGGGTGGTGTTTCGTCCAAGGCGATGGCGTCCCGGGCGATGGAAATGGGACCGGCCGCCGTGTCGAGGACGATGACTCCTCCGGTCGAAAAGACGATTTTCCCCGTTATGGCGCCGCCGCCCTTGAGGCGCACCGTGACGGCGCCGGCGTGGGCGGCGGAGGCGATCGCCATCAGGGCCGCGGCGAGCATCCAGCGGATACGCATGTTCCCTTCTCCCGAATCGAGGGTCCCCGATCCGTTCCCCGACCATACTATGCGTTCTCGCCGGATGAATGCAACACCAATCGGGATATGGGGCCGGTCCCCGGGCGGATGGATCCCGCGCCCCGATTTTGCCGGCGCTTGCAGAATCGGCTTGACAGGGTAACCGCAGGCGGGAACAATACCATAGGTTCTCCGGCGTTTCTGTTCCCAGCGAGGTGCTCCATGGGCGGTCGTTGGACACGACTCGTGGCGGCGGGGCTCGTGACGGCTTTTGTGGCGTCCGGGGTCGCGCTTGCCGTCAGCAGGTTCTGGGTTCTCGACTACACCACGGTGGTTCCCCTCCGGGAAATTCTCGTGAAAGACACCGTGAAAAATTCCGCCGAGGTGAAGACGTACTTTCTCTACGAGATCGCGAACCGTACCGGGAAGGATCGCAAGCTCGCCGGCGACATCAATCTTTACACGGACAACGGCCAGGTCCTCCACGACACGCCGGACCCCCGCGTGAAGGAGATGGTGGAGAACCGCCGCGAGGCGGCCTATGTGGACGCCTCTGAAATGGGCCGGCGCATCAAGAACGACGAGACCAAAAAGGGGGTTGCCATCTTTGGGATGGTCGATCGCGAGGCGGACCGCCTGATTGTCGCCGTCCAGGGAATCACGAGCATCTACAAACTTCTGCCCGGGAAGGACGGCGGAACGGTGTTCAAGGAGCGGACGTGGGTGATGGTTTACGATCGCCGGGGCGACCACCTTCAGGACCAGGATGACGATTTCCTGCTCGTGGAGGAGAAGTGGGTGGACGATCTGGACGTCGTGCTGGACGAACTTCACATCAAAACACCCTACCAGCAGTTGAGCGAGGACGAGGCTGCGGCCCGGAAGCGTGAGAAGGAAAAGGGCGCGGAGCCCGCCGTCCCGGCCCCCGCGCCGGCCAAGGAAGCAACCCCGGAGGCTTCGAAGGAGGTTGCTCCCGCGCCCGCCCCGGCGGAATAGATCGTCCGGTGTTCCGCGAATTATCCGCGCCCCCCGCCCTTCCGGGGGGCGCTTCGTTTCCCTGACGATCGGCCTCGGGGAGGTGTCCTTGAATTGACGCCTCCCGGGGTTAGAATGAGGCATGTGAACGAAACCGTTGCCTCCGCCAGTGCCGCCGCGCCCGCGAGCCTTCTCGGATGGGGAGGGGCGCTCGTCCTGGCCGCCTTCCGCGGCGTGGGGCGGGTGCTCGCGCTTGGTTACCTCGCCTTCAAGTCGGCGTGGCTCGAACGGCGACGGGGGGGCGTTGTCCTGCGGCGGGTTCTCGCCGCCCAGGTGTTTTTCACGGGTGTCCAGGCGCTTCCGGTCATTGTGTTTACGGCGGTGGCGCTCGGGACGCTGGTCATCACCCAGACGATGTCGTTCCTGCCGTTCCTGGGCGGAGCGACGGAGGCGGCGCGGGTCGCCTTCTGGGTGGTGGTGCGGGAGCTCGCCCCGCTCTTCACGGCGCTCATCGTCATCGGGCGGTCCGGCACGGCCATCACGACGGAACTGGGCAACATGAAACTCGATCGCGAACTCGAGGTCCTGGAGTCCCTCGGCATCAACCGGAACTATTTCGTCGTCTTCCCGCGCCTGCTGGGGGTGACGGCGGCCGTGGTGGCGCTGACCGTGGTGTTCGCGGTGGCGGCTCTCGCCGGGGGGTATGTGGTGACGGCGGCGCTGGAGCTCGCGCCGCTCCCGTTCCATGCGGGGGCGTTCCTGGATGTGCTCGTGTTCCGGGACGTGGTCCTGAGTGTCGTGAAGGCGGGGTTCTTCGGATTCTTCATCGCCCTCCTGCACTGCCACCACGGTCTGTCGCTCGAAAAGGCGGTGACGGAGGTGCCGCGCCTCACGACGCGGGCGGTGGTGCAGTCCATTTTTCTGTGTTTCGGGCTGAATGTCTTTCTCTCGGTGGTGGTGTTCCCGGTATGATGAACGACAGAGATGTTTTTCTCGAACTGAGGGAGGTCTCCTGCGAAGGGAACGGGAGACGGTGGGTGGACGGCATTTCCCTGGCGGTCGCCCGCGGCGCCGGGGTCGGTGTGGTGGGGGAGAGCGGCAGCGGCAAGAGCGCCGTTCTTAAATTGTTCATGGGCTTGATCGCGCCGTCCGGGGGCCGGGTGGTTGTGGACGGGGTTGCGCTCGACGCGGCGGATTTCCGGGCGCTCCAGGAATGGCGCCGGCGCGCGGCCTGGGTGCCGCCGGAGGGCGGTCTCGTGAGCAACCTGACGGTGTTCGAGAACGTGGCGCTGCCCCTGCGGTACCACGACGCCTTCCCCGAGGCGGAGGTGGAACGGCGGGTGGGGAAGGAGCTCCGGCGGTTCGCCATCGAGGGGGCGGCGCGGCTGCGGCCGGCGGACCTTCCGCCTTCGGAGCGCGTCCGGGCGGGGCTCGCGCGGGCGTTCGTGACGGATCCGGAGGCGCTGTTTCTCGACGAGCCGTTCGACCGGCTTTCCGAGGCTGAGCAGGAGGCGCTTCTCGGGGTGCTCATCGCGGCGCGGACGCGGGGGGTGACGTTTGTCGCGGCCCTTCGGGGGGCGGCGCATCTGACGGGCGGGTGGCTGGATCGCGCGGTGGTCCTCTCCGGCGGCCGCCTCGAAGCGGAGGGATCGGCGGAGGAGGTCCGGCGGCGTCTCCGGCAGAAGACGGATGTCGTGTTTCGGAAGGGCAGGGAGGCGACGTGAACTATCGCATCGGACGGATGGAGATGTGGGCCGGGGCGTTTCTCCTCGGGGCGGCGGCGATTCTGGCGCTGGTCCTCGGGACGAAGGCCCGCAAAGAGGGTTGGTTCCGGGGTCAGGAGGTCGTCATCCTTCTCCGGGAGGGCTACGGCATCACGAAGGGCACGGCCGTCAAGGTGAACGGCATCCGCGCCGGCGAGGTGAAAACGGCGCGCCTCGTGGGG
The DNA here is from genome assembly GCA_043803805.1 of Planctomycetota bacterium. GTDB lineage: Bacteria > Planctomycetota > JAZDJP01 > JAZDJP01 > JAZDJP01 > JAZDJP01. Next base: position 21,212 of record JAZDJP010000037.1, on the reverse strand, counting down.
GAGGGCCGGGTCGAGGTGGTCATGCGCGTCGAGCGGGAGTACCTGGAGTGGGTGCGGGCCGATTCGAAGGCGCATGTGGTCCTCCCTGCGCTCTTCGGCCAGGTCGAGATCAACATCACCCCCGGCAGTCCTGCCGCGCCGCCCCACGAACCGGGCGGGGTTCTCGTGGCGGAGGTATCGCCGGACCTCCTTTCCAATTTCGAGCGCGTGGGGCCGGTGCTTGAGAACGTCCAGGCCATCACGGAGAATCTCCGGCGGGGCGAGGGGGATGTCGGGGAGCTCGTGAAGGCCAGCCGCAACGTCATGAAGAGTCTGGAGCCGGCCAGCGCCAACCTCGCGAAGACCGCCGAGAAAATCCCCGCGCTCGTGGACGAGGTGCGGGCGGATGTTGTGAAACTCCGGGACACCCGGAAAACCGTGGACGGCGTGCTGGCCGAACTCAAGGCCACCATGGAACACCTGACGTCCATCGCCGCCAAGATCGACCGCGGGGAGGGCACGGCGGGAAAACTCGTCAACGATCCCACGCTTTACAACAAGGCGTCCGAGACCGTGGCCGAGGCCCGGGATGTCGTGGAGGGGATGGGGCGTCTGGAGACCTACGTGGATGGCCAGAGTATTGGGTATGACCGCCAGAAACTGGCCATCACGAAACTGGGTCTGCGCATCGTGCCGCGACCGACGCGGTATTTCTATCTGGGCGGCGTGGTTTTCAACCCCATGGACCAGAGTCCCGTCACCATCAACTCCAGCCAGGAGTATTTCATCCGGCCCGAGTTCCTCGCGGCCCAGAAGCTCTGGAAAAACCGCGTCACTTTGCGCGGGGGGCTGCTCGAGGGAAAACTGGGCGGCGGCGTGGACGTCGAACTCCCGCGCCGGTGGGGCCAGGCCTTCGTCGAGGCCCGGGGCATGTACGAGACGCCGGACAACATTGACGAGGGGCGGGACAACGCCTATCTCCTGCGGGCCGGGGTGTCGCTTCGGGTGTGGAAATACTTCCGCGTCATGGCGGGGGCCGACAGCCTTCAGGAGCGCCCGGGCGTTTTCGCCGGGGTGGGTTTCGCCTACGTGGACCGCGACATCACGCGCGTCGTGGGGCTGATGGGGGCGGCGAAGTAACGCGCCACTTCGCCAGGCACCGGCGTCGGGACGGCTTGCCCGACGTGGACTTGACGAGCCAGCGCGGCGGGACCAGGGCAACCTCCGCCACGTCCGCGCCCAGCGAATTTGAAATCCTCTCCCGGATTTCCCGGATCAGGGTCTCCCGCCGGCCGGCCTCCGTCCAGGTGGTTTCCGCCAGGACGACGATCCTCTCCGTTCCCAGCGAGTCGAGGTATTCCCCGCAGGCGACGGCCCGCCCCGGGAGAATCCCCTTCATCCCGGCCAGGGCATGTTCGACATCCTCCGGGTGGATGTTGGCCCCGGCGACGATGATCATGTCGGACTTCCGGCCGGTCACAAACAGGTTCCTGTCCGCGTCCATCACGCCGACGTCCCCCGTGTGGTAAAACCCCTCCGGATCGATCCGGGAATCGGCCGGACCGCGGTTGCAGTAACCGTCGAACAGGGAGGGGCTTTTCAGGAGAATCTCTCCCGTTCGATCCGGGGGCAGGACGGCGCCCGACTCGTCCGCGATCCGGACCTCCGTGTCCGCGATGGGCCGTCCGGAAGACAGGAGGGTCGTCCGCGGCCGGCCGGGCGCCGCGGGGGAGAGCCTTCCCTTTCGGAGAGCGTTCGCGTCGGCCTCGAACGCCTCGAGTGGGGCGCTCACGCCCCCCTCCGTCACGGCGAAGGTGTTCTCGGCGAGGGCGTAACTGGCTCCCATGGCGGTCTCCCGGAGGCCGCGGGAGGCGCAGGTGTCGAACAGTGCCCGCATGTCCTCCAGGCGCACGGGCTCCGCGCAGTTCACGATTTGGCGGACACGCGACAATTCCCATCCGGATTCCGGGTCGGGGGTGGCCCGCTCCGCGAGGAGCCGGAACGCGAAGTTCGGCATCCAGATCCGCGTTCCCCCCGACGCGGTCACCATGTCCCATAGGAGGGAGGGACGCAGGACCCATTGGAACGGGGAGGCGTGGACCGACGGGATTCCGGCCAGGAGGGGCATCACGAGGCAGGCGATGAGTCCCATGTCATGGTAGATGGGGAGCCAACTTGCGACGACGTCCGTTCCGTCGAGCCGGATGGCCTCCGCGTAGCGGCTGGTGTTCGCCTGGACCTGTTCGTGCGAGAGGAGGATGCCCTTTTGCAGCCCGGTCGTTCCCGAGGAGTGCTGGAGGAGCGCGTGCGGGGCGCGGACGGCGGCCGGGCGGCCGTTCGGGGCGGCGTCCCCCAGTGTGTTCACATCGAGACAGGTCGCCCCGCTGTCCCGGAAATGGGCGGCGAGGGTGTCGGAATCGCTTGCGATCAGGGTGGCGCGGGTGCCCCGGATCACCGTCCGGATCATGTCGGCGTAATGGAGCGCGTCGAATTTGAAGGAGGGGGGCGCGCAGATTGTGGGGATGCGGCCGGCGAGCACCGTGCCCACCCAGGACGTCATGAGGGTCAGGGAGGGAGGCATCACGAGCGCCACAACGTCTCCGGGGGCGGTTCGGCCGGAGAGCGCCGCGGCGATCCCCCCGGCCCGTCGGATGAGTTCCCCGCGCGAAAGCCAGACGACGGGGGGATCACCTCCCTCGAAGAATCCCACCGCGCGGCGGCCGGGGTCCTCCCGCGCCAGGTCGAGGAGGCGTCCCCCCAGCCCGGCGGGGTGAGGCGCTCGGGGAATGATCCGCGGGTCACCGCCCATCCGGCCCCTCCGTTTCCCGCAGGATTCCGGCGATCTTTTCCGCCAGGGCTTCTCCCAGCAGCCGGCTTCCGGCGGCGTTGTAATGGTTCGTGGATCGGTACGTCCAGGTCTGCCAGCGGGTCGTGTCGAGCCTGCGCCGCAGGTCCCAGACACGCGCCCTGCCCGCCCCGGGATGCCGGTCCGTCGCGATACCCGGATCGGTCCCGAAGTATTCCCGGCTCCCGCTCCAGGCAGGAGGGATCGGATGGAGGGAGATCGCCAGACGCGCGCCGTCCCGTTCCGCCTTCTCCGCCGCCAGCGCCGCGATTCTCAAGGTCGGGGCCGGATCGCACGTCTGCCTCCGCGCGACGCCCGCCGGCGGGGGCATCCAGCGCCGCCGGAGGTCCGACGGCGTCAAACGGCTTCTCGTGAGGGTCACCGCGACGGCGCGCAGGGTCCAGATGTGTTCCTCCAGGAGCGAGAGAATCCTTTCTGACGGGCGCAACGGCCGTCCGGGCCATTTCTCCGGGAATCCGGAGATCCTCCCGTCCGGGCCCATCGTCACCGACTCCCCGGGCCAGCCGGAGTCGAATCCCTCGATGGCCATCACCACCAGCCGTGGGCGGTACCGGAGGGCGTCATGGCGCATCACCTGGACGAACTGCGGAAGGGGGGCGTTGTTCGTTCCGAAGTTGAGGATCCGGGCCCCCGGGATCCCGTGCCGTGTCCGGAGGGCGTGTTCGGCGACATGGATATAGGTGTCCGTCTCCGGCAATTCGCACTGGGTCGTGAAGGAGTTCCCGATCACGGCGATGCGGAGCTCTCCCGCCGGCGGATCTTCGGGGATGTCGTCGAAGCGGTACCCGTCCCGGTTCGTGCGGTAGTTCACGGCCCCCTCCTCGAAGGTCATCGTGCCCGTCCAGTGCGCCGGCTGGCGGCTGTGAACGATCGGATCGGGCAGGGGCCATCGCTGCGGCTGGCGCCAGGAGGCGGTGTTGAAGCTGGTGTTGTGCTCGCCGGCGAGAAACCGCGTCACCGGAGGGACGTGCAGGAAGATCTCGAACGCGACGGCGCCCAGCGCAATCCCCCCCCACAGGCGCAGGGTTTCGCGGACGCCCCGCGTGTCAGAACAGGAAATAGATGAACGCACGGGGTTCTTCCCGGAAAAAGAGGATGAAGAGCGTTATCCATGCGGCCGTCGCGTACGTCACCATCCGCGGGCAACGCGCGAACGCGCGGGCGGCCGCCGTCCGGAGGCCGGGGGCGAACTCCGCCCCGTGCATCAGGATCACGGCGAGGACCGCGGCGATCAGGCCGGAGAGAGCGATGGTCCCCGTTCCGCCGCCGCGGACCGCGGCGGCGAGGAATCCCATCAGTTCCGCGGTTCCGCCGGCGCGGAACACGACGAAGGTCGCCGCGAGTCCCGCGTAGACCGGGATCGCCAGAACCAGCCGTGCGGGGATTCCTTCCCACCGGCCGGAGATTCGTTCCGGCCATCGCGTGATCCGTTCCAGAGCCAGCACGGCCCCGTGTAGCGTTCCCCACAGGAGGAACGTTGCCGCGGCCCCGTGCCAGAGTCCGCAGATCATCAGGGTGGCCATCGTGGCGGCGATCATCCGTCGGCGGGCATCTCCCGATCCCAGGTGCGCCAGCCGGACAAAGAGGTAATCCCGCAGCCAACGCGACAGGGTGATGTGCCACCGCTGCCAGAATTCCGTGAAGGATCTTGCGAGGAACGGATTCCGAAAATTGACGGGGAGTTCGATGCCCATCATGCGGGACGCCCCCCGGGCGATGTCGGTGTATCCCGAGAAATCAAGGAAGAGTTGGACGGGGTACAGGAGCGCCGCCCCGGCGAGGGCCCCCCGGGAAAATCCGTCCGGGGTGGAGAATACGGGGGCGAGGGTCTCCGCGACGCGGTCGGCGAGGACCATCTTCTGGAAAATCCCCCACAACAGGAGAAAGAGGCCGCTTTCGAGGGAGGGGGAATCCGCTTCGCTCCGTGCCATCGCCTCCCGGAATTCATCGGGCCGGGTGATGGGGCCGGAACCGAACTTGGGGAAATACAGGTGGTACAGGGCGTAGTCGCGGAATCCGGAGAATTCCCCTGCTCCCGCGTGGCAGTCCATCAGGTAGGCCAGGAACGTGAACGAGAGGAAGGACAGACCGAACGGCTGTATTCGGGGGTCGTTCAGGAAATGCGCGGCGGAATCCGCCCCGGCGGCCTCCAGAAGGAGGGGCAGATATCGAAACGCTGCCAGCGTCAGCAGGTTGACGGCGATGCCGATCCCCAACAGATACGCGGACCCCTGCTCCCGCAGTCGGCGGCCCAGCGGATAATGTATGAGGAGAAGCGTGCCCGCGACCAGAAGCGTTCCGGGCCCGCCGGCCGCGGCAAAGCCGAGGGAGAGCCAGGCCAGGACGCGCCGGCGGGATGTCTCCCCGAGGGTGCGCTGGTCCGCGGCGAGAACGATTCCCAGCGCGAGAATCCCGAAGACCGTGGCCACGCCGAAGTTCCAGCGGAACCATGTCAGAAGGAGCATTCCCAGCAGGACCAGTCCGGTCGCGGACCAGCGCCGCCGGCCGGCGAACGCCGCGACCGCCACCAGGAGGTAGAAGCCGAATTCGAATGGCGTCATGGTGTCACGATCCCCTGATTTTCCCGAGCAGCCGTTCGATCGCCCCCACGGAATTAAAATGAACGGGGTTCAGGTAGCGATCCGGGATCCTCCGGCCGGCCACCTTCTCCACCTCGGCAATCAGATGGACGAGGCGCAGACTGTCAATCAGTCCGCTGGAAAGGAGGGGCGTGGACGTGTCCACGGGCGTGGCGTCCTTGGCGAGACGCCGCACCGCGGCAAGGAGTTGTTCCACTTCCGGGGGGGAATCCATGGTTATGAAACAGGCTCCCTGTGCGTCGTGGAAATCATAAGCCACCCCGGGGCATTTTCAAGATACTCTTTCCCGGGATTGGCATTGACCGGGGGATTGCAGGAGAGTACCTTCAGGGAGGGTTGGACGGGGTGGTTTTTAATTGCGCTCACGCCATGATCATCCTCGGTATCAACGCCAACGTGCACGACAGTTCCGTCGCGGTCCTGGAGGAAGGGCGGATTCGGTACGCGACGGAGGAGGAACGTCTCAACCGGAAGAAACATTTCGGCGGATTTCCGGAGAAGGCGTTGCGCCGCGCCCTGGACATCGTCGGGGGGCCGGAGCGGATTGACCTCGTCGTCCATCCGTGGCTCCCGTGGCGTTTTTACCGTTACGAACTCCGGGAGAATCTCCCCCGCCTGTTTGGCCGGCGCGTCTTCCTCCATCTTCACCAGATCTTCGCGGCCCACAACGATCTGGCGGCCTACCTCAACATCGAACGGCGGTTTCGGCGTCCTCCCTGGCGCGGTCGTTTCGCGCATTGCGAGCATCATCTGGCCCACGCCGCGAGCGCCTTTTACGCCTCCCCCTTCGCGGAGGCGGCGATTCTCACCATGGACGCCCGGGGGGAGGCCGCGTCCACCCGGTTCTGGGTGGGGCGCGGCACGGAGATCACCCCCCTCGGCGAAATTCGTCTCCCTCATTCCCTCGGGCATCTCTACGCCCAGATCACGGCCTATCTCGGGTACGGTTCCAATGACGAGTACAAGGTCATGGGCCTGGCGCCCTACGGGCGGCCGGCGTACAAGGCGTGGTTCGACGGCGCCGTGGAGCTGCAGCCCCGCGGACGGTACCGAATCCGGCGGCGGCACATGGATTATTACCGTGGGTTTACGGCGGAACTTCTGCGGCTCGGTCCGCCGCGGAGCGACGGCACCCATCCGGACCAGTGGCAGAAGGACATGGCCGCGAGTCTCCAGACTCGTTTCGAGGATGCGGTCCTTCACATGACGGCGTGGCTCCGTACGTCCACGGGCATGAAAAATCTCTGCATCGCCGGCGGGTGCGGCCTCAATGCCGTGGTGAACGGACGCATCGCCCGCGAGGGCGGGTTCGAGGGGGTGTGGGTGCAGCCGGCGTCCTCGGACGCGGGGCTCTCTCTCGGGGCGGCGCTCTGGGGCGCCCACGGGCTTCTCGGGCAGCCGCGGACACCGGCGATGGACCGGGCTGACCTCGGGGACGAGTTCTCCGAGGAGGAGATCGAACGCACCCTGCGGCGGTTCAAGATCCGTTACGCCCGGATGGACAATCCCGAACGGACGGGGGCGGAGATCATTGCCGCCGGTGGCATCCTCGGGTGGTTTCACGGTCGGAGCGAGTTCGGTCCGAGAGCCCTCGGGCGCCGCAGTATCCTGGCGGATCCCCGCCGGCCGGACATGAAGGATCGGGTGAACAGCGTCATCAAGAACCGGGAGGGGTACCGCCCCTTCGCTCCCGCCTGCCGTGAGGAGGATGTTGCCGAATACTTCGAGTGGGGGGGGGCGCTCCCCTTCATGATCTTCGTCTTCCCGGTCCGGCAGGCCTGGCGGGATCGTCTTCCGGCCATCACTCATGTGGACGGAACGGCCCGGATCCAGACGGTCCGGCGCCGGGACAATGAGCGGTACTGGTCGCTGATCGGTCATTTCCGGGATCTCACGGGGGTCGGGGTCGTTTTGAACACATCCTTCAATTTGCAGGGAGAGCCCATCGTCAACAGCCCGGCGGACGCCGTCCGGACGTTCTACTCGTCGGGCCTGGACGCCCTTCTGCTGGAGCGGTTTCTCGTGCGGAAGGACGGCGTGCCGTCATGACGCTCCTGGCTTCCGATTTCCGCTGGCCGGAGCCTTTCTCCGCGGCGTTCGCGGTCTGCAACGACATTGATGGAACGGACCTTCCCCGCTACCGTCTTCTCCGCGATTTCTTCCAGACAACGCGTTCCACCGAGTTCGGTCCCGGGCTCGGGTGGCCGATGGGCAACGCGGTGTTCGCGGTCAACGGGGCGCCGGAAACGGACCCGGCCGTTTCCCTCTGGGACGCGGGCGGGCGGCCCACGGAGGCGTTCGGGGAACTGGCGGAGGATCTTGCCGCCGGCCGGTTGACGATCAATCACGCCTGGGGCAATTTCAACGAACGCGGAGGATTCCGCCGGGAGATGGCGGAACGCATGGTCGTGTTGTTGCAGGAAATGCGGGTGAGCCTGCCTGTTTGGTCGAACCACGGCGACCGCTTCAACACCCAGAATATGGGAATCGTCAATCCCGCGGCCGCGGGGGATGATCCGGACGCCGAGGTCTATCACCTGGATCTGGTCCGGCGGGCGGGGGCGCGGTTCTTCTGGATGGGCGACATCGTGGCATTGCCTTTTCAGGGAAGGCCCGCGACGCTTCTGCAGCGGATCCGGCCCCTGGGGGCGTCGCGGCGGGAGGGTGGGCGGTGGCTCGTCCTGCCGGTCGCGGCGGCCGTCGCCCTCCTGCCCGGGGGGAAACTGCGCGATGTTTGCCGGCGCGTCCTCCATAAAACGGGGTTCGATTATCACACGCCCGCATCCCCGGTCCGGAGGCACACGTTCCGGGACGGCTCGACGGGATGGGTTTTCTGTCGTTACGGCAACTGGTCGCAGGCCACGGCGGACCGGATTCACGCGATGCTGGCCCCCGGCCGCGTGGATGAACTCGTGGCCACCGGGGGCGCCATGATTTTTTACACCCATCTGGGGCAGGGCCGTCTCGGCCGGGAGGACCTCGACGCGCTCCGCCGACTCGACGGCCTGTACCGGCGCGGCATCCTGTGGATTGCGAAAATCGAGGATATCCTCGATCACATTCTCCGCGCGATGCCGGAGGAATTGTCGCGGCCGCCGGGAGCGGGGGTGGGGAATAGGGGATAGGGCACGAAGTGCTGAGTTCGGAGTGCGGAGTGTTGAGAACGGGTGAAATTCCGACCCTCCTTCGCCCAAGGGGCTCCGGAGAGCCCTGCGAAGCCCTTGGGCGAAGCAGGGATGCCGAATTCCGAATGTCGAGTTAATGAAGTAAGGTCCGGGGAATTTCGGGAAAGCGGCCAATAGATACGTTCGGCTACAGAATGAAAAAGAAAACCATAGCATTGGCACTCGCTTTTCTGGCGGTTTTCCTGATCGGGATTATTGGCGGGCGGGTGTTCCAGCACCTCACGACTGGGTACCATTGCAGGGTGTTGGAGACAAAGTCGTTCCCTTTTGAGAATGGCGAAGTGGAATTGAGTTATACCTTTGAATCGGTGGGCGTGCCATTTCTTGATCCGGAGACCTCTGTTCTTACTCTCAAAACCGAAGACGGATTGCTGATCACCGTATACAAAGCGAAGAGAATGTTTCAGGAGTCCTGCCCATACATCCAAGACGTTTCTACGGAACTGAACAAGGTTGTATGGAACGACGGAATCAATACCTATCGACTTGAGGTCAAGCCAGTCGGGCCGCCAGATCAAAAGAAAGAGACGGCTGACCCAACTCCTTCGGCCGATCGTCTAAAGGCGTTGTCTGAGGAGTGACGTTGGAAATCGTCAGGGGATAGAAATCCGGATTCCCCTGTGGCGACTGGACGATTCAGCCGCTGGCGGTATTCCGTTTTCCCTCCGAGCCCGGCCATTCCACCTTCGACAAGTTCGTCAGAGCCAGGATGAGCGACTGGGTGCCTTTACGGGCGTGGCCCTGACGGGCGAGTTCCTGATACAACGAATGAGCGAGTTCCACGCCGGGCAGTGTGATGTTCATCCGGCGGCACTCCTCGAGGACGAGTCCGAGGTCCTTGATGAGGTGCTCCACGAGGAAACCCGGCTCGAAATTCCCGGCCAGCACCCGCGGGGCGTAATTCGACAGCGACCAGGATCCCGCCGCGCCCGAAGCGACGGATTCCATCACCCGGTTCATGTTCAGGCCCGCTTTGTACGCATAAAGCAGTCCCTCGGCCAGGCCGATCATGGTTCCGGCGATGAACGTTTGATTCACGAGTTTCGCGTGCTGGCCCGCGCCGGCGGGGCCGTGGAACATCACCGTCTTCCCCATTTTTTGAAAAAGCGGCAGGACGCGGCGGAACGCCGCCTCGTCTCCGCCGGCCATGATGGAGAGTTTCGCCTCGCGCGCGCCCACGTCCCCGCCCGTGACGGGGGCGTCGAGGAAGGTGACGCCGCGGGCCTTCGCGGCGGCGGCGATCTCGGCGGCGAGGGACGGCGGGCTTGTCGCCATGTCCACGATGACGGATCCGGGTCGCGCGCCGGCGAGGATGCCGTTTGTCCCGAGGAACACCTCGCGCACCTCGTGGGGGAACCCGGCCATGGCGAACGTGACATCGGCGGCGGCCGCGGCCTCGCGCGGCGAACCGGCCCACCGGGCGCCCCGGTCAAGAAGGTTTCCCGCCTTGGACCGGGTTCGGGTGTGGACGGTCACCGGGTATTCAGCGGCGAGAAGATGTCCGCACATCGACCGGCCCATGATGCCGGCGCCGACCCAGGCGACGGAAAATTCGGGGATTTCACGGGCGTTGGATTCCATTGGCGATGTTTATCGGCGGAAAAAAGCGGGCGATGGGACTTGAACCCACGACCTTCTGCATGGCAAGCAGACGTTCTACCGCTGAACTACGCCCGCATTTCACTCCATAATAACCCACAACTCCACGCGTTACAAGTTTTTTTGAAATCACCCTCCAATGTGAATTTCCTGAAAAACACCCGGTTATTACCCGTTTTTACCATAGTTTTGGTCACAGATCCGGCCACACTAATTCACCTATTCACGCGGTCATCGTCATACGAGGTAACGACTCCACAACTTTCTGCAATCGCTGGATACTGGCTTTCTCGTAAATTTGGGTCGTTGTTGCCTTGGAATGTCCGACGATGGAACGCATACTCAACACGTTAGCATCCTTTTCGAATCCCAGATTGATGAACGTGTTCCGAAAACAGTGCGTGGTGAAGTCAGGGCGTCCGATTTCTCGACCGATGGACTTGACCACCCGCCGGACATTGTCATCCGAGAACGGCGTGCCATTGGTGGTTTGAAAAACCAATTCCTGCGGGTCCGCGTTCGTTCTTCCCCTGAGATTTTCAAGCATCAGAAGAACGTCTTGCGCAAGTGGCACCTCTCGACGTTTTCGTGTCTTGACCGTGTCCCTGACGAAAACGGCTTTATTTTCCTCCAGATAGACGTGACTCCACCGGAGTTTTTGCGCCTCTCCAAACCGGCACCCGGTTTTGGCAAGGAAAAGCAAAAGCATCCAGCACGAATACCGTCTCATGTGTGAAAAAAACCGGATAAGCTCAGTCTCCGACAAAGGCTCCTTCCCTTTGTACACGTGCCGTATCTTCGGAAGATCGGTGAAGTCATATCGATCGGTCATTTCGATCTTCTCCGCGTATTTCATCGCCGCAAGAACTTGAACTTGGGCTTTGATCGCCGTATTGGAATGAATTTCCGCAAGACGGCTCAACCAGGAGAGGAGAAGATCCCGGGACACCTCTTTGGTCAGCTCAACACCGGTGTCGGCGAGCAACTTGTCGAAGAATCCGCTGATCTGGTCAAAATGTTTCTGCCCGACCTGCGGTCTCTTATATTCCAGATACTTGTCAAAGAGCAACCGGAGAGGCGGATTTTTCGGCTGGGCTATCCCCAAATTCCCTCGACCCACCGCCAGCCAAAACTCCTGACACAGTTTCTTGGCGGTGGCAGGTTCATCCTTGGGCACGCCCGTAGACTTCCTGATCCGCTTTCCGCCTATCCGGGCATCAATGCAATACACATCGCCGCGAAGCGCCAGTCCCTTTGGGAGTTTCATGCCGGTATCCTTCCCGGCAGGCTTGGCTGCTTCCCCACGCGTATGATATTTCATTTCCTCACCTTCGCAAGAGCATTAATGACCGCGGACGTCACCCCTGCCCTCCGTCGTTTCTCGGCGGTCTTCTGTTCGAATCGAAGCCGCCAGAATTCAAAAAACTCCCTCCGTAAAAATCCATTGTGTCCGACCATTGGCACCTGGCCCCTCAATATTTCAAGAAGGGTTTTTCGTGAAAGCCCTGTGATTTGAAGAGCTTCTTCAATGGCGATGTATTCCAGTTCCGGCATGGGAAAACTCCCGGTGATTACCGGCTCAACTGGTTTTCAATATCTGTCCATGTCGCGATAGGCATATGCCGCCCATCTCGCTTCAAAATAATCTTGTTCTATCGTTCATCCCTGCGCGTATCGGCATCTTCATCGTCAACAAATTCATCCTTCCGTTTAATCTCTCCAATGATTTCCCCCCGATGTCCACTTTTCTCTCGCTGCTTTGTCTCGGTCCTCCGACGTGATGCAAGGAGGAAGAACAGAAACAACAGCGCCATCGCAATCACAAGAGCGCCATAGGGAATCAACACAAGACCCATGCACCGTTTCATCCCAATCAGCCCAAGAATCGTCACGCACCCCGCGATTAACTTTCCATGCATCGGCGTCTCCGCCAAGAATGCCGATTGTTGGATGGCGTGATTCACCATGGGAAACACGATGAAGATTGTGGCGATGAGCGCTGCAAGCGTAAAGAATTCCGTCATGGGAGCCTCCGTCAGTTGCCCTGTCGCGAATCATTCTTCACTTGGGTTGAAGCTGACAAGATATCCTGGGCTCCTTTTGTCATCTCCTTGAACTGTTTCACGACAAGCCGGGGACGGCCCTCGTATTCCTGATGTGCCACGATTATCATAAGTTCCTTCCCCAATAGGTCATCGTTCCTCACCTCTTTACGCCCGATTAACCGCACCGCGGCATGTAACGAGAGCATCCTCCGGCAGGCCACGGGATGATTCTGAACGAAGAAATCGCGTACATATCTTTTCTTCGCTTCACCGAGAATTTCGAAAGTCACGACGGTCATGGAATTTCCCCTTTTTGATTTTTCCACGTGAACCCGATAGATCCTTGCGGTTTTCCAATCTTTTTCAGAATCGTGTCTCATGGCGCACTGGTTGTTTTGAATCAACATGACGTTGCCTTTCTCCCAGCGAAGTTCGGGGTAAGGTGTAAAATGACGCGACGCCCTTGGCATCTCCGGCAAGAACGAGTCAAAATCTTCGATGTTGTACCTGCGTTCGGCATGGCACTCCACAAGAACGGCCTTCACGGGCTTTTCAACGTCCTTCCAGTTGGTTGTTCCCGGCAACCTCATAAATCTAACCACGTCCGTCGCCGCCGGATCGGATTTCAAATATGCGGCGAGGCGCTTCAGACATCCTTCGAACTTCAAAACGTCTTCGTGACCTCCGATGTGAAAGGGATCTTTCAATAACCAGTAGAGGTGATAACCATGTCCCGAAATCACGATCACCGATGGAGGAAACGGAATTGCCGACGGCAACGTTTTTGTCAGTCGGTCAATATCATTCTTGGTGATCACGTGCCCGACGTCCATGTCCGCGAACAACGCTGGCATGCAGAGGATGTCTTTTTTTGCACTAGAAATCGATTTCCCCTTACGACGACCGATGCCAATGCTGATGTTGAACCGATTGTGGGAGAGGGCGTCGAGCGTCTTCCAGTCCGAATCCACGGCGGCAACATCGAGGTAGAACATCGCCTTGGCGTTCGAAGGTTTTCCATCCCGAAACGCCAAGATCTCGAAATATCCGTCGAGTTCTTCGCCATGGAGGGCGCTCAAGAAACGCAACGCATCCGACGTCTCAATCCCCATAAGAATCTTTTCCATTCTTCTCACCTCCTATCCACAAATCGCAATCCCGAATCAGGGGTTGCCTTCCGGTTGTTTTGAACCCGCAGTCGAACCGTTCCGGGATGCGGATTCTTGTTCTTTCGGGACGGGTCGAGGTGTTTGTTTGTTGTCCGTTTCTTCATGAGCCTCTTCGTTTATGCCTTTGTTGGGCTTTTCAGCCTGGTCTTCTTCGACGGTGAGCTTCGGTGTCTCGTTCTTCGCCTTGTCCGGCTCGACGGATAAATTGGAGTTCGGAAGGTCGGTTTTCTTCGTCTTTGTCTCGGCAACGACCGACGGGGCGTTTGGCGTGGGACTGGATTCAGCCATCTTCGGGCAAGTTACGACGATCGTCGGTGGTTTGTGTAAGGTTATGGCGAGAATCGTTCCGAAGGCGGAAGCGAGCGCAGTCAGGAGGAATCCCGCGACATAATCGATCAAGCGCCCCGTCGCAACAGGTGATGAAGTCACTTCAGGTTTCGACCGTTGGCGGGGACTCGGGATGCTCGTCGAAACGTCTTGTGGAAGGGGGTCGGATTTCGCGAGGGGCCGGGAATTATCCCGCGAGTCCGCGATGATTGAACGGTTGACAGGTTCGTTTTCGATGGTCATTTTTACGGCTTGGGGTCCGTGGAAAATGGCCAGGCAGTTGGCTTCCCCTGCGAGAGGATCCACGACCACCCCAATGTGGTACTCTTCCGGCCAGGTGCCTTGTGTTTCGGCGTCGGTGTGGCTCATGAATGCCCCAAACCCCGTGTGCGAATGAAACCAACCCGATTTTTGGCTCGACGGATCCTCGTTGTAAAGACGCTCCTCGCTTGCGATCTCTCCCTCGTGAGTTGTGGTGACGCTCGCTCCTGTGGACTTCGCCAGGTCGTCCACGGCCGCGCAGGTAACGATCAGATAGAGTCCAAATGTGTCTTTGTAGACACGTCCGCCAACCGGACCAACCACCTCATGCGGCAGCCCCTTCTTGGCCACGTGAAACATGTACCTCAAGGCTTTGGGCGAGAGGAACACGGTAAAATCGCCCGAGTGCGCCGTGAGATAGCCGCCGAGATTCTTTTCGGACCGCATCCGGATTTGAACGAACGGCTTGTCGGTTTGAATGGGAACGAAGTCTTCCATTGGGAAATTCTCCTATACGGGCGTGAAGAAGCCTTTGTCGCTTGGGATAATAAAATCGCCGCCCAAGGGCTTGAAATAATTGTTCTTCGGTGTTTCATCGATGCCATGTGTCAAATCCAGCGGCAACTTCGGATATGACAATCCCGGCGTGATCGGCTGTCCGTGCCGCTTATTGAGCCAATAACGGTAGGCTGAAGCGTTGAATCCAACATAACGGTCTCCGGAGTCATGCTCATCCCAATTGAGGAACCGGATCACATCCAACATGAGCTGTGCCACGAGATAGTTTCCATTGGGATCCCAGTTGTTGCCGATACAAACCCATCCGGACAAAGAGAAGTGGGGCGACCACGGTCGGGGGGTAGAGGTAATCGTGACGGTCGGTGGGGTGAAAGGGAAATTGGAACCGGCCAAAAGGTCGAAATGAGCCCGAAAGTGATTGTGGAATACTTCCTTCTCGATCATGCTCCGGACGGCATATTCCACCGCGTAGTGCCGTGCGCTTGAGGCTTGCGCCGGGGATGAAATCGCGGTTCCACGAATTTCTCCCTGGGCTTCCTCGGCGGTCTTGAACGCCCGGATTTTGAGCAGGGGGCTTTCGATTCGGGACGCGACTTTCCAGTCATACTGCAAGCGCGATTCGAGATCGCGGCGGTTGAGCTTTGCCATGGAGTGTTCTCCTTTTCCCCCGAAGGGGAGGCTTACGCCTCCCCCCGGGCTCCCGGTGTCGTGGTGGTGACCGAGACAACGTCATTGTCCTGCGCCCCGACGGCGCCGAAGGAATCGTTGTCGTTGATCGGCTGGTCGGTGCGGCGAAGCGTCAACTTGTAGTCGAACGGATTTCCGTCGAGGAACTTCATCGCCACCAGGCCGGTTTTCGCCTTCAATCCGGAACAGTCCGGCGACAGATTCACCGAAGTGGACCCTGATCCACGCGGATGCATGAACGAAACCTGCAAGCCATTGGCACTCATGGCATACCTCCTAGAAATGGTTTTTGAGAAAGGGGGCCGCTCCGCCCAGTGCGAAGCGCCGATCCTTCCCCATATTGCTGTAAGCGTTGATCCGGCTTCTCGGGGACAGTCCCAGCGTAAAACACGAAAGACCGAGTACCTCCGGGCTCGTCTTCTCGTGGATCTCCGAGTAAATCATCACTGGGCCGTCGGCCCGTTTGAGAACGCCACCGCACGTTTTGCAGACTGCCGGTTTGAATTTCCACCCGGGCGCGAGATACAGACACGACTTCTGGCACGAGCGGCACGGCGCGCGGAAAACAAATCCCGCCGGCAGGACGAGGGTGGGGCGGGGCAAATGCCGGGACACCTCGCCGAGGAGATTCTTTACCGTGTCTTGTGAAGTGGTTTTCAGATCCATCGGCCGGGTCCGCGTGATGGAGTGGGATCCCTGGCACTGGGGATTTGATGCGAGCACCGTGACCACCGAATAACCCGTGCGCATGTTGAGAAAAAGCCGTTTTCCGGAAAACGAAAAGTCGCCGTGAAGCGCCTGGATCCCCAACTCCGATTGAACGCCGGCCGCCGCCGCCGCCACCGATTCAGTGGCGGGGATGAGTCCTTTCTTTTCGACCTGCTTCGCGTATTCGGTGCATGATATCCCCCCGTCCAGTTTTCCTGTGAAATCGCAGCGCCAGCACGCTTCCGACTCCTTCGAATTGCGCGAGATCATCACGCTGAAAGATTCCTTGAAGAAGCCCCCTTCCACAAACGGCTTGCCGTGGTCGCGAGCGAGCTCCGCCAGGTAAGCCCGGGCGCCGTTTTTATCCACGCAACAAAACACGACATCCGCCCACTCGGCTGCCGCGTCGCCGCACGACTGGATGAAATCGGTGTGGTAATAAAACCGGGGATTCGTCGCCGTGGCGAGTGCTTGCGCCTTGAACGCCACCCAGAACGCTTTCTTCCACGTCTTGAACTTTTCCACATCCGTCGGAGAGGGGAAAAAGGGGCTTCGGGTGCGGTTGTGCTCCTCGAAATCGTCGAAATCGACAACGAGAATCCATCGGCACCCGCTCAGGGCGAGAATCAGGGCAAGGTTGTTGGCGAGAGCGCCAGCGCCGGCGATCAGGATCCGTTTCGACCGCATGATCGCGGGTTTGTACCCCGCGGCCACTTCCCGAGACAGGAAATCGCTAATGTTTGTGGCCATCTTGTTTCCTCCCGCAGATTTGGCAAATAACTCCTTGCTTGTTTGTCCTGCCGGGAATCGGGTTGAATTCGTCCGATGACACAGGAGTCGATCTGTTCGATTTTCTGATAACACGTGTCGGGACATCTTCGACACTTTCCATCGTTGCCACGTCCGGTACCTGTTTAACATCAACGTAATTCGGTGATGGCTCAGTGAATAGTCGAATGAAGGTTCTTTGCTCTAATGTTTTCCCTGTATGAAACGCCGTTTTGCCCGTGGCAAGAAACCGGCCGATCCCTTTTACCGTCCCGATCAAAAGACGAGTCACACATCCAAACGGGGCGTCGCTTTCCGGAACATGCGATGAGGATGGTTCCGTGGACTCTGCTTGCTTTTCGTACATCGAGAAATCCGCCTTGAGAAGCGGATCTGATCCGAAGAGATCTTTTTCCGTCAGCATGGCTGTTCTTTCATAACGGGGTTTCGTTTGTAAGCGATCGTTATGGTTAACATTACCGTTTTCCATCAATCCGGATTCGTATCTACAACGTTGAAGGCCCCTCTTCCGTTACACCAATAAGCGCTGAGAAGATCCGAAATAAGTAAGATCTCCGGCGATTCAGATTGTTTGCCGTGTTCCTTTTTCTGAATTCTGCGGAACTCCCTGGCAAAATCCGTATCCCGGCAGACAACATGAATCCGGCCCCCTCCCGGAGCGGCATGTTTTTGAAGATTGACGAGCGCTTTGACTTCACGCTCCGGGGATGAAATTCCGATCTGCCAGAAGTGCATCTCCCCGGTTTTGCTCCGGATGAGAACGTCCACGCGAGTTTCGCCGTCGCCGACGGGGGCCTCGAACTGGATTTTGTCGCCTTTGCGGCGCATCAGTCTTACCACAAGGGCGGAGCCGAGGTTATGTTCCCAGTTTCCCTTCGTGAGCGGGTCGTGTGGACGGATCCCGTATATCTCAAGTCCTTGGAATTTGATGATTTCGATGAGCTTCGTGTCTCCTCCCCGTTTGCCGGATGAGAAATAATGTCCTTTGATAATTCCCCTGTTTGTGAGTCCCCTGTCGATTTGGGTGCCCTTATTGGGTGTGAAACCCAACATGGCGAAACTTTTTGTCACAGGCAGGGAAAGCCACCCGGAATGAAGCACCAGGAAGCGAACTTCATCCGGCGAGAAAGCCGGGGGGGGGGCATTACCATGGGCCGATTTCTGATCAGATCGCGATTCCGCGCAGGTCGGTTGCGCCGGCGCCGCCGGTTCCATTCCGACGACAATCAATCCTCGGTGGAACCGTTTCATGGCTTCGCGGATTTTGTTTTCGATGCTCATTGCGGATGAACCCCCGTCAGAAAGAGTTGCGCCGGCGCTTGCGCGGTGTCGTCGTCGCAGGATTGCAACGGCAGCCTGGGAAAAAAAACCGGTATGGGGTGATTCCAGAAACTGGGGATATAGGCCAGGCATTGCCCGGGTTTAAACGTCCGCAAGGCCCGAGTCTGCTCCGGTGTGGTTCCAAAAAAACGCTGAACGAGGACTTCATCCTCTCCTCGCAGGCAACAGGCGAACCGCGATTCGGTATTGCTCAGAACCGTCTGGGACATGGAAGTGAGCCGGTGCCCAACGGAAATGGTTGAAACAAGCCGCTCCCGTGACAAAACCATGGCTTGGGAGAGAAGGGAAACACCTCCGGGGGCATCAAGATCGTTTCTGGCGTCAAGAACCGCCGTGCCATCTTCGATAACGATGACGACATTGAAATTTTTCGAAAGCGGGTTGTAGTCCCTGAAATACGTGATCCACTCGATCACGGTGTTGATGAGGAACGACACATGGATTGGAGGGAGATCGCCAACCTCCACCACGTGAATTGCCGGCGGCGTGAACATTTTTTCAAAAAAGTTCGAGCTTCTATAATTGGTCAATGCGTTCCCGAAGTGGTTCCGGATGTCGCAAAGCATCCACAAAACGCTTTCGCGATATTCCGCTTCACGCGTTCCATGGGACGGCCTGAATGCTCTTATGGCTTCCTCCGCTTCCGAGAGGGTCGGCCACCGCCCGGGCTGCATGGCGTCGTACAGCCGCTGGAGGATTTCCCTCAACAGCCTTTGCGCCGACACGATTTTGTAGGATTGGGCAAGAATATGGTTTGAGATGTTCGCCCACTTGTTCACGGGAACGCCGCGCGGGGGTTCGAGGAACGCATGCATAAAATCATCGGCCGAGAAAACGAAAACTTTGTTCTGGAGCCAGGGGTACGGAAGTGTCAGGAGATTCCGCCAAGTCCGTTTGAGGTCAAAAACCAGCACGACCGATCCGCGCATTCCAAGAAAAAGCAACTGCAACACCAACATCATGGTGAACATCGTTTTGCCGGAACCGTTTGGGCCGAACACGCCGAGGTGCGCGTTAACGGCTATTTCGCTGATCCATGCTAAAATACGATTCGAGGTGAAACCGACGCCGATCCCTTTTCTTGGAGGAATGGGGCTGACGGAGTGAGGCGAGGGAAGGTACGCATAGAATGAATCGCCGATCGCAGCGAGTCGCCGATTCGCCTTATCGTAGATGCGATGCATGAACAAATTCTGGAAATAGGGATTTGTCGGATCGCGCATCAGCGCTCTTCCGAGCACGATATCCCCCGGCGTATCCCCGAAGCGCATGGAGGTGTCATGAAGAAACAACCATATGTCCTTGGGATGCATCCCCCCGGGGATGGAATGTTGCCAATGGCTGCTTTCACGCTTGTCCATGATCAATCCCACAACAGCTTCCTGTAGATCTTCACCAGGGGATGGGTCTCGTTTTCCCTAGCGCATTCCTTGCACATCACCATTGTCGTCCCGTTCACCGCGGTCCGACCCAGGCATGCGGTACAGGAAATCCGTCCACACGAGGGACATGTGATGCTATGCCGGGTGGCACACACAATGGATAGACACCGGTAACATTCCACCGCATCGTGGCTGTCACGCGGCGAATCGCTGCAATCCAGCGGCGGAACAATATCCAATACGGCATTGGTCCTGTACTGAAGGTCGTTTCCGAAGGACACATCGATAGTTTTGATAAACCTCCTTATAGCACCGCTGGGAAATCGGACGATCTCGGTTTCCCGTGTCTCGCTACCCGGGATGTCAAACCCGATGAAAGGATGGATGAAATTCGGGTCATTGGGATCGGTTGGCATGGCTCATATCCCCAGCACATGGCGCTTGAAGAAAGTAATCGCCCATCGAACAATAAGACCCGATCCCACTATGCTGACCGCAACGCAAGAAACAAACAACAGCACATAAATCGGTATGCGAGCGGCTAGTATGGCAATATCGGCGATCTTTTTGGCCCACTCGTTGCCGCCTCCAGGAGGAATCCCCATCGGCATATAGCACCTCTTGAAATATCCCCGTGATCCTCAACAACCGGCTCCCACAATGTTCGCAAATTACTTTCCTCATAAGGCTACATCATTTCCCGAACTTTTGCGGACATCGCCGTGACCTTCGTTGGACTTTGTTGTGTCCTTCGCTTCAGCCGCCCCGAACGAAATCCTGATTCCATTTCTGAGCGCGTTTCCAATAGTCTCCAACGGAATGAAGATAACATGGGGACGGTGAATCGGTTTTGGGTCGTCGATCTCGCCGCAGAGGTCGGCAAGCGTCATATCAAACACCTCCGCGAACATAGCCAAATCGCGCAATTTGACACTACCCGCATCCCCGCGCTCGTATTTCTTTAGCACCGAGGACGACAGCCCGACACGCTCGGCCATCTCGACGAGAGACATTTTGAGAGTTTCTGTCCGCATCCTGCGGAGCAGTTTCCCGAAATTGAGACCAAGATGGGAGCAATCCAACATGTATCACCTTCAGTCGATGTGTCCCGCCGAGAGTCCGCGCTTGAAGATTCCGTCCCAGATCCGCTTCAACTGAATGGAGAACCAAACGGCCGCACGGCGTAATTCTCGGCGAATGCTGTAGCGACGTCCCGTCGCGGGAAACGTCAGCGCTGCCGTCTTGTCCGCTGCGCTGACGACCGGGATCTCCAGGCAGACCGCCGGCGGGCGATCCATATAATCCCAGATCGCCTCGGGGTGTTCCCGAATCCAAGAGCGGTGGTGCTCCCGTTTCTCCCAGTGCTCCAGCCTCCCCTTCATTTTTCGCTTCTGTCCGCCGGAGAGTGACATGATTTGTTCCTCCTATTGAGACCGACGTTGCGGTTTCCGCGTGCGACACCGGGATAAAATCACTACAACGCTCCCGGCTCACTTGAACAACGTACGCCGAATCAAAACGTTACGTGAGGAGATGCAAATTGTTCGATGCGGGAGGGGGGGGGGGGGGGGGGGGGCGGCCGACGGTCATTAATGGAAGGGCAAAGTGGGACCGGTCGGGGGGAGGGCGGGGGGGTGGGGGGGTGGGGGGTGGGGGGGGGGGTGGGGGGGGGGGGGGGGGGGGGGGGGGGGTGGGTGGGGGGGGGGGGGGGGGTGGGGGGGGGGGGGGGGGGGGGGGGGGGGGGGGTGGGCGGGG
>JAZDJP010000036.1:0-14309 GCA_043803805.1 Planctomycetota bacterium | reverse complement strand
ATGCCAGGTCTGATTGATCTTTCGGGGCTTCAGAATGGCGGACGTATCCGTGTTGGCGAGAGTTGGCGCGAACACCGGCTCCGGCGGACACCGGGGTTTCTTTTCCCTCAAGACCCGCTGGACGGTGGAGCGGCTGATTTCAATGCCGGACCGGATGAGTTCCAAGGCAATCCGCCGTGTGCCGAACTCGGATTCCGGGCAGAGGGAACGAATCTGATGCGTCAGCCATCGCACGCCGTCGGCCATCTTGTTCCAGGGAGCGTTCCCGAAAAAGAGCCCGATATTTTCCCGGCATCGCCACGCCCGGTTCCACGCGCAGATCGTGGTGGGGTGAAGAACAAATTGCCGGGCGGTTTCGCGTTGGGACCAGCCGCGGAGTTTCTGAATTTGAAGAATCTCAAACCGATCCGCAGGAAGGTAATCGGGTCGTTTTTCGGCCGGATAGGCGGCGCGGTTGCGTTGGTGGATGCCCACCTGGCGTCGGAGGAGCGCGGCGTCGAGCAATGTCTCGTCGCGCTCGGCCATGAGTCGCGTGATGCTCGAAGGATGTCCGGCCGCGCGACACCGTGCGAGTTCGTAGGATTGGGTGAAGAGGATGGCGACCGCCTCAATCGCGCTACGGACGGCAAACGGCGGGATGGGCATGGGAATTCTCCAAGGCGCATCGAAAATGGGATCATTGTATTGATTCAAATTGGCAATGGCATCCGCGATATCGGGATGGTAAAATTTTGGTGTATCCAGACCGAAATTGTATTTGGAGAAGGTCGTTCTCCGTGATAAGTGAAGTGGCCCTTCGATCTGTGGATATTTCTGATGGTGTTTCTGCGAGAGATGTTTCACGCGGGACGTGACCATGGAATCCGCCGTTGGCATTGATCTTGGAAGCCGCTGCCTCAAGGCCGTCCGGATTGGACGGGAGGCGGGGCGGTATTTTCTCCTTCGGGCCGGCCACATCGAGGTCGGGGAGATGGGGCCCGGTCACGAGGAGGGCGGCGGTCTCGAATCGGTCGCCCTTCGCGAACTCCTCCGTGGACGGGGCATGCCGCGCGGCAACGTGACGGCGGGCATTGCCGGCAACCAGGTCATCCTTCGCTACATGCAGGTTCCGCAGGTCCCCCTCTGGAAACTCAAGATGCTCATGGCCTATGAGCTCCAGAACGAGATGGGGGCCGAGAAGGGGGCGGTGACCACCGACTACCGGCTTCTCAACCTGCCGAGCAGTTTGAATTACCTCATCGTGATGGCGGCCTTCGCCCGGACGGAATTTGTGGAGGGGCGTTTGTCGGTCCTCAGGAAGGGCGGCATCCGCCCGCGGATCCTCACGGCGCCCCCTCTGGCGCTCCATGAGGCGGCGATGGTCGCCGTCCCGCCGGGGGAGGGGAAGACGGATCTCATCCTTTCCCTGGGGGCCCGCACGGTGGATCTGGTCATCCGCGCCGAAGACCGTTTGTATTTCGCCCGGAACCTGCCCGCCGGGGACGCCATGTTCACCGCCGCGGTGGCGCGCGAATTCAATACCCCCTTTGCCGAAGCCGAGCGGATCAAGCACGAGCGCGGACGGCTTTCCTCCGAGGCGGCGAATCCCGACACCTATGCCGATGCGGAGACGCGGCGGCTGGGGACGGCCCTGAAGGGAGTTGCGGACGCGCTGTTCACCCTGGTCCAGTCCTCCATGCTGTACGCCCGGAGCCAGCTCCGTATCCCGGGGCTGGCGGTCCACCGGGTGTTCCTCACGGGCGGTGAGTCGCGTCTGCCGGGCCTCGCGGAATATCTGGGAAAACGGCTCGATCTTCCCGTGGCGGTGATGGACCCGCTGGCGAATTTCGATTTGAGCCGTCTTCCGTCCTCCGACCGGGAGGCGGTCGAACGGAACCGCGACATTTATGCCACGGCGTCGGGCATGGCGCTTCTGGGCCTCGCGGGCGAGGCCGCGTCCCTCAATCTGCTTCCGGAACGGGTTTTCCGCCAGCGGCGCTTCTGGCGGAGCACGGTGTACCGCTGGGGCGCGTCGGTCGCCGCGGGGGCGGCCCTGGCGGCCGTGGCGTGGGGCGGGGTGGAGATCTACCGGCGGAGCCGGCAGGCCCTGGGGGAGGAGCGGTTTTTTATCGAGGGGGCCAAGGTGGAGGAGGCGAAATTCCTCCTTCTCAAGGCCGAGCACGACCTCTATCGGGCGATGGAGAGCGCCCTGCGCAAACGCGTCTTCTCCGCGCGCGATCTCATGGAGATTTTTCTCGTTTTGCGGGAAAAGACGCCCCGGGAAATCATCATCACCAAGTTCTCGACGCTCCCGGCCTCCGATCCCGTCGCGTCGCCGGTGGCGGGTCCGGCCCGGATTCCTGCGGTCCGCGACGGGCCGACGTTCCAGTCGGGGGATTTCGTCATCGTGGACGGTCGCGTTCGCACACCGGGCGACGTCCTGAAGGCCAAGGAGATTCTCGGGGCCTACCAGGAGGCGCTGAAGACCTCGCCGCTGATCGCGAAGACCGATGTTCTCCGGACGCCCGCGGTTGACGAGAGAAGCGTGCTTTTTGACAAGGATGAGAAGATCCGGTTCCAGATGAAGCTTCAGCTGGCGAAACGGGATTAGACGGAGCGATGGATTCAGACCTGAAAAAATTCTGGCTCCGGTTCCTCGCGTGGGCGTGCGGCGCGGCGCTTGTCATCGCCGGGGGGCTGATGTATCCGGGCGGTCCGCTTGGCGCGGCGGCGCGCCGGATGGACCGTCAGGTCTCGGGCCTGCAGACGGAACTCCGGAGGTACACGCCGCCCTCCGGAGCCCCCATCAATCGTCAGGAAAATATCATCCGCCAGAACACCGTCCTTCTCCAGGAATCCTTTGAGAAATTCAAGACGGAACTGGCGATGATTCTTCCCCCCGAGTACCGGATCGGGGAGAAGGTGTCCCAGCCCGGGCTCTTCTTTTCCCAGAGGGTGTCCGAGGTCGCGAAGGCCGTCCGGCAGAAGGCCGGGAAGAAAGGCGTCCGGCTCGGAAGCGCCGAACCGGGCAAGACCGGGGACGATGTGCAGGACTACCTCGGATTCAAGCAGGAGGCGGAGGGGGCGCTTGATCTCGATCGGGAGGTGTTTGAGACGCTGTTGTTGCAGCTTGGGGTGAAGCGCCAGCTCGCCGAGATCGCCGTCGAGGCCGGCGTCGAGGTCGTCGAGTCCCTGGAGCACCGGTCGAGGGACCTCACGGGGCCCCGGGAGTATCCCACCGTCCGGTTCATCCACGAGTTTCCCGTCCGCATGGTCGTCGTGGCCGACTTCCGTTCGCTCCTGACGCTCCTTCACAATCTGCGCGACCGGGGGCGGTACTTTCTGGTCCGGGAACTCACGGTTGAGACGCGGGAGGGGGATCCGCGCCTGGGCGAGGGGGAGATTCGTGTCACAATCGTTGTCGCGGGGATGACGTTTGTCCCGCTCGACAAGGGCAAGTTCCCCGGGTTGCCGCCGGAGGAGGGGACCCCCGGCGGCGGAGGGACCATCCTCCGGCCGAGAAACTACGAATAACGGTCCATCGGTCCGTTTCGAAATTCCCGTGCGATCGTATCGGCGCCGAACCTGGGATTCGAAGTCGTATCCGTGTCTGATTGGTCCGAATCCATGAGAAATCAGGGGCGATCGGCCGGGTTCATCAAGTCCCGCGCCCGCGAACTCGGGTTTGACGCGGCGGGCATCGCGTCCGCGGCGCCGTCGGTGCGCGCCGGATTTGTCCGGATGTGGCTGGCCGGGGGCTGTCATGCCGGGATGTCGTGGCTGGCACGGAATGTGGAGCAACGGCTCGACCCCGGTCTTGTTCTGCCCGGCGCGCGTTCCGTCGTGATGGTGGCGCGGAGGTATCCCGGCGGGACGGAGTGTCCCGCGCCGCCGGCGGGGCACGGGAGCGTCGCCCGATACGCCCGGGGATGCGACTATCATCGCGTGATGATGCGGGATCTGCGCCGGCTTCTGGCGGACATCCGGACGCACGCGGGGGATGGGGTGTCGGGCCGCGTCTTCACGGACACCGCGCCGGTCCTCGAACGGGAACTGGCCGCCCGGGCGGGTCTCGGATGGGTGGGAAAACACACGAATCTTGTGAGTCCGGCGTTCGGAAACTGGTTTTTTATCGGCGGAATCCTTCTCGACATCGAACTCCCCGCGGACAACCCCCTGCCGGACCGGTGCGGGCGGTGCCGCCGGTGTCTGGATGCCTGTCCGACGGGGGCGCTCGTCGCCCCGCGGACCCTGGACGCCCGCCGGTGCCTGGCCTATCTTACCATCGAACACCGCGGGGGGATTCCCGTGGAACTCCGTCCCCGGATCGGGAACCGGGTGTTTGGTTGTGACGCGTGCCTGGCCGCCTGCCCATGGAACCGTTTTTCGCCCGCGGGGGGTGATCCCCACGACGGCGGGGGACTCGATCTCGTCCGGATTCTCGGATTGTCCGCGGAGGCCTTCAATGCGGAATTCCGAGGGAGCGCGGTGCGCCGGGCGACGTGGATGGGCCTGCGGCGGAATGCCGCCGTCTGTCTGGGAAATGACGGAGGCCCCGTCGCGGCGGGGGCGCTGGCGCGGATTCTCGAAGCGTCCGACCCCGATCCGGTCGTCCGCGCCCATGCGGCCTGGGCGCTGGGCCGGTGCGGCACGGCGGAGGCCCATGGAATAAGAATTTTTTAAATTGACGCCACCATATATAGTGGTACACTCCCCGTCGTTCATCTAACCATGGTGTTTTCCGGGGGTGAGACCGACAGAGAGACTTGCGGTCGGGCGGGGAAATGTTTTTCAAATAAAAGGGGGATCATTCATGTCGTCTCATAATCTGACGGAAGTGGCCGGGACGGAGAGCGCCAGCCGCCTGCGGGTGAAGGCCCGGGGGCTGTCCGTCGAGCGCCGGCTCACGGTGGCCGGGACGCATCCGTTCGACCTCGTGGATTGGGAGGAACGCACCGCGGCCATCGCCGGCGAGAACGGCGAGATGGTGTTCGAGCAGAAGGGCGTGGAGGTGCCGAAAAGCTGGTCGCCGCTGGCGGCCAACGTGGTCGCCTCGAAATATTTCCACGGACGGGTGGGGTCGTCCGGACGGGAGACGAGCCTGAAGCAGGTCATCACCCGGGTCGCCTCGACCATCGCCCGGTGGGGACGCGAGCAGGGTTACTTCGCCTCGGAGGAGGACGCCGCCGTTTACGAGGCCGAACTCATTCATCTCATTCTTCATCAGTACATGGCCTTCAACAGCCCGGTATGGTTCAACTGCGGCATCGAGGCGCGGCCCCAGTGCTCGGCGTGCTTCATCAATTCGGTCGAAGACACCATGGCGTCCATCCTGGGTCTGGCCAAGACCGAGGGAATGCTCTTCAAGTGGGGGTCGGGGGCGGGGACGAATTTTTCGGCGCTGAGGTCCTCGAAGGAGAATCTTTCCGGGGGCGGGACGGCCTCCGGGCCGGTTTCCTTCATGCGCGGGTACGATTCCTTCGCCGGCGTCATCAAGAGCGGGGGGAAGACGCGCCGGGCGGCCAAGATGGTCATCCTGAACATCTCCCATCCGGACATCGTGGAGTTCATCACCTCGAAGTCGGAGGAGGAGAAGAAGGCCTGGGTCCTCATCGAGAACGGGTATGACGGCGGCTTCAACGTGGCCGGCGGGGCCTATGACTCCGTCCAGTTCCAGAACGCCAATCACTCCGTCCGCGTCACCGACGAGTTCATGCGCGCGGTGGTCGAGGACCGCGAGTGGCAGACGCGGGCCGTCACGACCGGCGATGTTGTCGGCACGTTCCGGGCGCGGGACCTCATGCGGATGATCGGGGAGTCCACCCACATCTGCGGCGATCCCGGGATCCAGTTCGACACGATGGTGAACGACTGGAACACCTGCCTCAATTCCGGGAGGATCAACGCCTCCAATCCCTGCAGCGAATACATGTTCCTGGACGACTCGGCCTGCAATCTGGCGTCGCTGAATTTGATGAAATTCCGGAAGTCCGACGGGGAATTTGACATCCCGGCCTTCCGCCACGCGGTGCACCTGACGGTCATCGCCCAGGAGATCATCGTCAACAACGCGAGTTACCCGACGAAACCGATCGAGAAGAATTCGCTCGAGTTTCGGGCCCTGGGCCTGGGGTACGCGAATCTCGGCGCGCTCCTCATGGCGCGCGGCCTGCCCTACGACAACGACGAGGGGCGGGACTACGCCGCGGCCGTCACGGCCCTCATGCACGGCCAGGCCTACGCGACATCGGCCCAGATCGCGCGGAATCACGGCGGGGCCTTTCCCGCCTTCGAGAAAAACCGGGAGCCCATGCTCCGCGTGGTTCAGAAGCACCGGGCGGCCCTCGGCAAGATCAATCCCCAGCGGGTGCCGGAGGATCTCATGGCGTCCCTCCGGGAGGTCTGGCAGGAGGCGTACACCCTGGGCGTGGACTACGGCTATCGGAACGCCCAGGTGACGTTGCTCGCGCCGACGGGGACCATCGGGTTCATGATGGATTGCGACACGACGGGCGTCGAGCCCGATATCGCGCTCGTCAAATACAAGAAGCTCGTCGGCGGCGGGGTTCTGAAGATCATCAACCAGACGGTGCCGCTCGCGCTGCAGAAACTCGGGTATCCGGAGGATCAGGCCCGGGCGATCCTGGACCACATCGACAAGCAGGAGACCATCGAAGGGGCGCCCTTCCTCAAGGAGGAGCATCTCCCGGTCTTCGACTGCGCCTTCAAGCCCGCCAAGGGCCAGCGGTCCATCCATTACATGGGTCACATCCGGATGATGTCGGCGGTCCAGCCGTTCCTGTCGGGGGCCATCTCCAAGACGGTGAACCTCCCGACCGAGGCGACGGTGGACGACGTCATCCAGACGTATCTGGAGGCGTGGAAGCTGGGGCTCAAGGCCATCGCCGTCTATCGCGACGGTTCCAAGCGCACCCAGCCGCTCACGACGAGCCGGGACGTGAAGGGAAAAGGCGTGGTCGCGGCCGGCCGCCTGGAGCGGCGGCACCTGCCCGACGAGCGGCGGGCCATCACCCACAAGTTCTCCATCGCCGGCCACGAGGGGTACATCACGGTCGGGATGTACGAGGACGGCTCCCCGGGCGAGATATTCATCGTCATGTCGAAGGAGGGGACGGTGGTGTCGGGGCTTGTGGACTCCTTCGCGACGGCGATCTCGCTCGCCCTGCAGTACGGGGTGCCCATCAAGGTGCTGGTGAGCAAGTTCACGCACACGCGCTTCGAGCCGTCGGGCATCACCACGAATCCGGAGATCCGGTTCGCCAGCTCCATCGTGGATTACATCTTCCGGTGGATGTCCCTGAAGTTCCTGACGAACGAGGAGACGGCGAAAGCGGCGGAGGGGAAGGTGATCGTCCCGACGGCGAAGCCGGAAGCGGCATCCTCGAAACCCGCCGAGGTGAGGACGGAAACGGGAACGGGCGGCCGCATCGAGAGCGCGCGGGGCTACGTGTTGCAGATCGACGCCCCGCCGTGCCCGGAATGCGGATCCATGATGGTGCGGAACGGCGCCTGCTACAAGTGTGTCAACTGCGGCGCGACGAGCGGGTGCAGTTAGAGCAATGCACGATTAGCTGAATTCTCAGTGCCGCTCATGGTGAGCCCGTCGAACCATGAGCAGAGCACGGGCTCATCCTTCGACAAGCTCAGGATGAGCGGGTTTATCAATTATGTAAAGAGGAGTTTCCCGAACCGTTCCGGCACGTGGTAATCGAAGACCCGCGTCGGGCTCCAGGCGGCGTATTCGCTGCCGTCCCGCCGGTGGTCAATCCGGTAGAGGTTTATCCGCCAAACATCGCCATTGCGGGGCGGGGTGTGGGGGGCGCCCAGGATTTCCGCGAAGGGAACGGCCAGTTCCGCCGTCCATCCCCGCGCCGGGCGGCGCCGGGGATTTTTCCGCGGATCCGTCCGGCTCACGCGGCCGTCCACATGGGTCGCGCTTGCGAGCCCCTGGCAGTCCCATCCGATGACGGGCCGGAGCCGCGGATTCCGCTTCCGGTCGGACGCCTCCCGGGGATGAAGGATGACGGCGTCGAACGTGACGTTCCGGGCCGACAGTTGAAACTCGTAATAGAGCCAGAGGGCCGCCTTCTTCCGGGGCGGGGCGGGGCAGATGAAAATCTCGACGACGTCCTCGTTGTAAAGCGGGTCGTCGTGCTTCGTGTGGGTTCCCCAGATGTCCCGGTCCACGCAGGAAAAGCCGACATACAAATGAATATCGTCCCGGAGAATCCGCGCCGTCGTGCCCTGGACCGGCGTCCGGCCGTCTTCGGTCAGCGCCAGGGACACCGCCGGCGCCTTTCCCCAGGCGGGGTCGGTGAGACGGCCGGTGAGCGCAACCGGGCGGGAGACGCGTGGACAACGGTAGAGGGGAGGTATGGGCATGTCCGGAGCCGATACGTTATAACTGTTGGACGATTCGGAACTGCTCTTCCGTTTGGGTGAGGCGGACGAGGTCCATGACGCGGTCGTCGGGCTTCACGAGGATGACGTTGTGCCCGCGCCGTTTCTTCTCGTGGGCCGAGAGGGTCAGGAGTCCGATGAAGGCGGAGTTGGCGGACGTGTAGCCGGAGAGGTCCAGCGCCACCGAGCCGGGGGCGCTCTGGATGATTCGCCGGAGCTGGGTATGTAGCGCCGGGGATGCCTCGCCCAGCACCTTGAGGAGAAGGAGGAGATCCCCCTTTCTCTCCTCCTGGATGGTGAAATTCGCTCCCGGCCGGGATCCCGCCGGGGATGAGCCGCCTTTATTCATGAGCCTATTATATCATCCGCTCCGCGGCGGGAAGGGGAATTCCTCCAGGTTTTGCGGTCTCGAACGTGGTCGGGGCGGGGGAACGTCGATTCATCTTGAGAACCGCCCCGGGCTGTGGTAAAGTCCGTGTTTCCCCCCGCGGAGGAAATTCCGATGAGCGCGAGCGGTGTGGTGGGCGCCTTTGATCAATTTGTCATCGCCAACTACAAGCGAGCCCCTGTCGTGTTCGTGAAGGGGAAGGGCTCCCGTCTCCGGGACGAGGCGGGGAAGGAATACCTTGACCTCTTCCCGGGCTGGGGGGTGAACGGGCTGGGCCACGCCCATCCGGCGGTGGCGAAGGCCGTGGCGGCCCAGATGAAGGTCCTCGTCCACATGCCCAACAACTTTTACCATCCCTGGCAGGGGCGGCTCGCGGAGGAGATCTCGAAGGCGTCGTTCGGCGGCAAGGTGTTCTTTGCCAACAGCGGCGCGGAGGCCAACGAGGCGGCGATCAAACTCGCCCGGCTCCGGTCGGGCGGGACGCGTTTCAAGATTATCACCGCGGCGGATTCCTTTCACGGCCGGACGATGGGGGCCATCTCGGCGACGGGCCAGCCGAAGTACCAGGCGGGCCTTGGGCCTCTGGTGCCGGGGTTCGTCCACGTGCCGTTCAACGACCTCGCGGCGGTGGATCGCGCGGTGGACGCTGAAACCGGCGCCGTCATGATTGAGCCCATCCAGGGGGAGGGCGGCATCCACGTCGCGACGCCGGAATATATGAAGGGATTGCGAGCCCTCTGCGACGCGAAGGGGTTGTTGTTGATCCTGGATGAGGTGCAGACCGGCATGGGGCGGACGGGGAAGATGTTCGCCTACCAGCATTACGACATCGTCCCCGACATGATGACTCTGGCCAAGGCCCTCGGCGGAGGCGTCCCCGTCGGGGCGCTCGTGGCAACGCCCGCCGTCGCGGAATTCCTGAAGCCCGGCACCCACGCCTCGACGTTCGGGGGGAACCCCATCGCCTGCGCGGCGGGGCTCGCGGTGTTCGAGGTGATCCGGAATGAAAACCTCGTGGCGAAGGCGGCGGAACTCGGCGAATTCATGATGAAACGGCTCCGGAAACTTCAGCGAAAACACAAGACCATCGTCGAGGTGCGCGGGAAGGGCCTCATGATCGGGGTGGAACTCGCCATCCCCGGCGCGGAGGTCGTCATGGGGTGCCTCGGCCGGGGGCTTGTCATCAATTGCACTCACGACAAAGTCATCCGGTTCCTCCCGGCCCTCACGGTGAAGAAGGCGGAACTGGCGAAGGGGCTGGCGATCTTCGAGGAGGCGCTACAGGAGGCGGAGAACAAGATTGGCGTCCAGGCCCGGGCCTGACGGCCGGGGGAGTGAATCATGACACGTCATCTCACGACCATCCGGGAATTGTCCCGCGCCGACGCGGAATATATTCTTGCCGCCACGGCGGAGTTCAAAAAACGCTGGCGGCGGGGCGAAACGGGGCGGGATCTTTCCGGCCGCATGGTGGGGCTTTTCTTCGAGAAGGCCTCCACGCGGACGCGGCTGTCATTCGAGGCGGCCGTGGCGGCGCTGGGCGGCACGCCCACGTTCGTGGATCATTCCAAGGAACGTCTCGGCAAGCGCGAGGCCCTGAAGGATTTCGCCCGGGTGGTCTCCCGGTACCTCCGCGCGGTGGTCCTGCGGACCTATGAACAAAAGACCGTGGACGAGGTGGCCCGCCACGCCTCCGTGCCGGTCATCAACGGACTGTCGGACCACGAGCATCCCTGCCAGGCCCTGGCGGATCTGTTCACCATCCGGGAAAAATTCGGGGATCTCGCCGGCCGGCGCCTGGCGTTCATCGGGGACGGGAACAACGTCGCGCGGTCGCTCGCGCGGCTCTGCCGGCTGCTCGATGTGGAATTCGCTATCGCCTCGCCGAAGGGCTACGAACTTTCCGATGTGAGGAAGGAGGCGGCCGGGGGGAAGGGGCTTTTCTTCGTCGAGGACCCGGCGGAGGCCGTCCGCGGCGCCGACGCCCTCTACGCCGACGTCTGGACGAGCATGGGGGACAAGGAGACGCCGGAGCGCCTCGCGGCGTTCGCGAAATACCGGATTGACGGCAAGTTGCTGAATCTGGCGAAGCCCGGGGCCATCGCGTTGCACTGCCTGCCGGCCCACCGGGGGCAGGAAATCACCGACGAGGTCATGGACGGCCCGCAGGCGGCCGTGTACGATCAGTCCGAGAACCGGATGCACGTGAGCGCCGGGGTGTTGCAGTGGGTACTTAAGACGTAACCGGTTTCCAGTTTCCGGTTTGCAGTCTCCGGTTTCCGGTTCCCGAAAAGGAGAGACATGCCGAATCGAAAAGATGGTCGTAAACCCGACGAACTGCGTCCCGTCACCGTTACACCGCACTATATCGAGATGGCGACGGGGTCCGTTCTGTTCGAGGCCGGGCGGACGAAGGTGGTTTGCACGGCGTCGGTGGAACTGGGGGTGCCGCCCTTCCTGAAAAACAGCGGCAAGGGATGGCTCACGGCGGAGTACGGGATGCTGCCGGGGTCCACGCCGGGGGGGCGGCGGATCCGCGAGTCCTCCCGCGGGAAGGTGGACGGCCGGACCCACGAGATTCAGCGGCTCATCGGAAGGTCCCTACGGGCGGTGACGGACCTCCCGGCCCTCGGGGAGCGCACCGTCTGGATTGACTGCGACTGCCTCCAGGCCGACGGCGGGACGCGCACGGCCGCCATCACGGGCAGTTACATCGCACTGGTCCTCGCCCTTCGGAAACTCGAGAAGAAGGGGGAACTGCCCGTCTGGCCGGTGAAGCACGCCGTCGCCGCGGTGAGCGTCGGGGTGGTGAATGACGAGCCATTGCTGGATTTGTGCTATTCCGAGGATTCGAACGCCGCGGTGGACATGAACGTGGTCATGCTCGACGACGGGCGGTTCATCGAGGTCCAGGGCACCGCCGAGCACGCGCCGTTCGGCGACGAGACGCTGGCCCGGATGCTGGCGCTGGCGAAGGCGGGGTTGGGGCGGTTGTTCGAGGTGCAACGGAGGATATTGGCGGGATAGTGTGAGTTCAAGAGTTCGTCGAACTCCCGAACTTGCGAACTCCAGAACTTTTCTTACGAGCGCCGTCTTGCCATGCTTCTCATCGTCGGCTCCAACAACCCCAGGAAGCGCGAGGAACTCGTTCGTCTTCTGGCGGGCCTTCCCGTCACGGTGAAGACCCTCCGCGATTATCCGGGCACCCCCGCGGTGACGGAAGACGGCGCGACGTTCGAGGCCAACGCCCGGAAGAAGGCGCTCACGTGGGCGGCGGCGCTCGGCGTGCCGGTGCTCGCGGACGATTCGGGGCTCGAAGTGGACGCGCTCGGCGGCCGGCCCGGGGTTTTCTCCGCGCGTTTCGCGGGGGACGGTGCGGGGGACGCGGCGAACACGGCGCGGCTTCTCCGGGAGATGGCGGATGTCCCGGACGGCAAGCGGACCGCGCGGTTCCGGTGCGTGGTGGCGATGGCTGGGCCGGGGGGGGGCTGCCGGACGGCGGCGGGGGTGGTGGAGGGGGTGATTCTCCGGGCGCCGCGCGGGGCGAACGGGTTCGGCTACGATCCCGTGTTCGAGTATCCGCCCGCCGGGAAAACATTCGCGGAACTTCCCGACGCCGAAAAAGACGCCATCAGCCACCGGCGAAGGGCCATCGAAGGGATCCTGCCGGAAATTCGGCGGATGATCGGCGAGTAAGTTCCAATTACCAAATTCCAAACACGACCGGGCGTCGTTTGGAATGGTGTGATTGGAGCGGAAGGTTCCCTACGGCCGCCACCCTGCCGCCACGAGGGTATCCGCCAGTTGAAGGCCCGACACCACGCATACCCCGCCGATGGTTTTTCCGTAATATCGTCCGAAATGCCTGCGGTCGCCCGTCCAGAGATGGGTACACCGGGCGCCGCACGCCGCCGCCAGAATGGGCGCGTCGTGAAGCGGCAGCGTCGCATCCTGAATCGGGGCGAAGGCGTGCGTGAAAATAATTCTTTCGCGGAGATCGGCCAGGTGGGGAAGATGCCGCGGCCGCTTGTGCGCGAGGTTTGTCCGCGCCTCCTCCCAGGCGTGGGGACTTGTCACCGGTTCGCCGTGCCGGGTGAGCGCGTCGAGGAGCCGCCGCGTGGCGCTCGCCGGATCGCTTGCGGAGAACAGGATGTTCGCGTCCAGAAAAACCTTCACGACCGGGCCTTTCGCCGGAGGTGATGACCGAGATCCTTTTCGGCGGAGTCGAATTCGGCGACGCGCGCGTCGGAATAGAGTTCAATCGGATACGCGACCGCGGGGCGGAGCAGAATTCCCGCCTCCGAAGTTTCCGCCATCACCACCCCGCCCTTTTCCAGCCCGAGGGCGGTCCGCACCCGCTTCGGAAGGGTCATCCCGCCCCGCGAATTGACTTGAATGGTGGCCGTCATTGCCCCCTCCCCGGTAAAATAACCGACTTCCCACATTTCAATAATACAACATTTCAGATATTATGCAATCGTCGAACAACCCTGACGGTATTGACGTCCGGCGTTATGGCGGCGCGATGAGGAAGAGGCGGATGCCCATGATGGATTTGTTGCCACCGTCTTGTGAGGGTGATATTATCCCGTAAGGTTTTTACGATTATGCCGAACGCGCGCTCGAATATCCTCCTGGTGCAATGCGACAGCATGGACGGACGCCTCATGGGTTGCATGGGGCACCCCGCCGCGGTGACGCCCCACATGGACCGCATGGCCGAACGCGGCGTCCTGTTCCGAAACGCCTACTGCAATTCGCCGCTTTGCGTGCCTTCGCGCGCCAGCATGTTCAGCGGCCTCTACACCCATCACTGCGAGGCGTGGAACAACATCAACGGCCTCGAAGAAACCACCCCGACGTTTCTCAACCGCTTCACGGCGGGAGGATACGCCACGCTCGTTCACGGCGGGACCGATTATCTCTCGGGGCAGCACACCCTCCGCGCGCAACTGTCGGCGCACACGCGAAGCGCCAACCTGCATCTCCCCGTCTGGCCAAAGCTCAAACCACCCCGCGTGGAAAAGACCAATCCCCGGCGGCGAACGCCCATCGACATGGCGTCCCTGGACTGGCCGATGCTGGACCGCTTCTGCGAGGCGCTCACGGCATCCGCAACGTCTTCGCAACCCTTCTTCGCCTACTGCGGCATCGGCACGCCGCATCCGCCATTCAGCACCCTTCAATACTGGCACGACCTCATCGACCCTGAAAAAATCGACATGCCCGGCCAGACGCAATGGCGGCACCCCACCGCCGACTACAAACGCGCCGTCTTCCGCCTGAACGACGCCCTGCCGCCGGAAACCATCCGCGCCTACCGCCGCGTCTACCTCGCCATGATCGCCGAAACCGACGCCATGCTCGGGCAGGTTCTCGAGACGCTCGAGAAAACAAAGGCCGCCGATTCCACCTGCGTCATTTTCATAAGCGACCACGGCGAAATGGCCTTTGAACACGGACAGCACGCGAAGATGACGCTCTACGATCCGGCCGTCCGCGTGCCGATGATCGTGACGGG
>JAZDJP010000035.1:0-16911 GCA_043803805.1 Planctomycetota bacterium | reverse complement strand
GTCGTGCCCTTCGAACGCGTGAAGCAGCGATTCCCCCATCGTGGGTGCTCCTTCGGTGTGGCTCGCGTAGATCTTGGTCAGGAAGTGCTTTGCGAGAAGCGGGATATCGTCTTTTCTCTCCCGTAGCGGCGGCAGAGTGATTTCGAATCGCGCCAGCCGATAGAACAAATCTTCCCGGAATGTCCCTTTCTTGACAAGTTCATCGAGTGGTACGTTGGTTGCCGCCACGATCCGCGCCGTGGTCTTCCGGATGATCGTTCCCCCGACAGGACGGATTTCGCCCGATTCCAGGACGCGCAGGAGCCCCGCCTGAAGCCGCGCCGGCATGGATTCCACATCGTCAAGAAAAAGCGTCCCTTTCCCCGCCGTCGTGAAAAGGCCGTCGTGGTCGGAACTGGCTCCCGTAAAAGCGCCTTTCACGTAGCCAAAGAGTTCCGCTTCCATGAGCGTGTCACTGATGCTCGCGCAGTTGACGGCGGTAAAAGGATGCTCCGCGCGGGAACTGGATTCGTGGATGAGCCGTGCGACGACGTCCTTGCCCGTTCCGGTTTCGCCCGTGATAAGAACGGTTGTATCCAGAGGCGCATATTTCTTGATGAGTGTTTTCGCCTTGCGGATGGCGGCGTTTTCGCCAAGGAGTGTCGGGAGCGG
Organism: Planctomycetota bacterium; assembly: GCA_043803805.1. Taxonomy (GTDB): domain Bacteria; phylum Planctomycetota; class JAZDJP01; order JAZDJP01; family JAZDJP01; genus JAZDJP01. The sequence goes on along the minus strand of JAZDJP010000035.1, from coordinate 16,260 downwards.
GGTGGATTCGGACGAAGAGGCGGAAACAGTGGGTGTTGGCGACACGGAAGGCAACCGGGAAGCCAGGTCCCGGAGTTTTTCCATTTGATGGCCGGTGACCTCGTGCGCCTCCCGGAGTTCGCGGGCAAGAAATTTGATCCCATAGCGGCCCATATCAAGGGTGCGTTTGAGAAAGATGGCGGCTTGCGGTTCGTTCTTTTCAAGAAGAAAAAGCCGCATCAAAAATACGCGAACGTTGGGCTTGTTCATTGGGGAATCGATCATTTCGAGAAGAGTTCGCGCGGCTTTGGGATTGCGGAGGGATAGTTCCACGGAGGCGAGGATTTCGATGGAGCTGGAGAGAATGTGATGAGGGTAAAGGCCTGTTTTGGAGGGAGAAATGGCCTCCCGGGCAAGTTCGCGGGATTTTTCCAGATCGTTTTGTCCGAGCGCTTTCCAGGCCCGGAGGAGCAGAATGTGTCCCGGTGAAAAATTAGGATCTTTCTCAAGAGTTGCAAGTTCCCGGTCGTATTCCTCCCACCGTCCCGTGTCAAAAAGCAGGCCAAGCCGGACTAACGACACCCGATGAGCGTACCCGGTGGGCGGGAGGGCTGCAAGGATCGCGAGCGCTTCGTCGGCATTCCCGAGGCTCCGATACAATTCGGCTTTTAGGATATAATATACTTTGGCGACATAGGGATGGTGAGGAACGAGCGCTTCAATCTCCGCCAAATTATTTTCCGCTGTGGAAAAGTCCATTTCTGAAATGGCAAGATTCGTGCGGTTGTGTTTGAGACGGATCCAAAATCCGGTGTCACGCGGGAGATTCAGTGAGAGGGCTTCATCCAGGCGCGTTCGACAATCGGAATAATTCAAAACCCCTTGATGTTGGAAGTATTCATTCAAGAGCCAGAAGGCTTTCATCTCGCGAGGGTGGGTGTCGTCCAGGAGCGTTTTCATCAATCGTGAGAGTCTCTGCGCGTCTCCCATGCGGTTGAGACGACTGGAAAGTTGCACGCCCATGCCCAGAAGCAGGAAGAATAGTTCGGGGTCATCCGGCGGATGATCAATGAATTCCCGGAGGGCGAGGAGCGCTTGTTCGGTTGGCAGTATGAGATCGAGGGCGTCCACGGCTTTCCGGATGGCGCGACAGGCGGAATACAACGGGGAATTCTCCGGGATCGTATCGGTGATGGCACGAACCCCGTCGTGATTTAAATCGAGAAGAGCTCTTGCGAGGGGCGAGAGGTGTGGCTTCATGGCAACATATAGTACTACTGGTACTACTTATTTCAAGGATTCCAGTGAGGCGAGCCGTGATTTCCTTGAGATATGAAGGTTTTTTGACGCTGTCGGATCGGCATGCCATTTGCGCTCCGTCATCCAATAGAAAACGGGAGGCACGTCATGGCCGGCTACACCATCGAACCGAAGAACAAGTTTCTCAGCACCGTCTGCGCGCTGGTGGAATACGAAAACCGTCCCGGCAACACGGTGACGTTCAATTCCCAGGTCGATTTAAGTGACGTCGAACGTTTGCGCGCGGGAATCTCCCGTGGTTCTCCCAAGCCGTCCTACACCGCCATTCTGATGAAGGCCATTGCCATGGCGTTGCGCGAGCACCCGTACGCCAACCGCCGTGTGTGGCGGCTCCCTTTCGGAATCCGCCGTTTGCAGAGTTTCGCCGGTATCGACGCGACCGTTCTCTGCGAGCGGGACATTCCCGGGGCTCCGATGGTGGCTTTCTGCGATGTGTTCCGGAATGCCGATAGGGCCTCGCTTTCCGAAATCAACCGATGGTTGCGGGACCTCGCGACGTGCGACGAAACCACAAACAAGCAATGGCGGGAATTCAAGACCGTGGTTGGGAAACTGCCGTGCTGGATGAGCCGCATCATCGTGCGCTTGCCCCTGTTATTTCCCGGACTGTGGGTCAAATACCGCGGCGGGGCGTTCGCCATCAGTTCCCCGGCCAAGTACGGAGTGGACGACGTGCAGGCCATGTGGCCGTGGCCGCTGGGTTTTTCGTTCGGATTGGTCAAGCCGCGGCCGGTGGTGGTGGACGGTGCTCTCGAGATACGGCCCACCTTCACGCTGACGATGAACTTCGACCGGCGCGTCATGGCGGGCGCCCAGGCCGCGAGGTTCTTCCATCGGATTGTAAGCATTTTGGAACACGCGATGACGGAAATGGCCTCTTGTCTGCCGGAGGAAAATCGGGTGGCGGAACGGGAGAGCGTTTTTGAAACGGCCGAGGTTCATTACAGCATTTCACGAATGGATAAACCGCTCATCCTGAGCTTGTCGAAGGATGAGCAGCGAAGTTCATAGGAACATCCTGCTCATGGTTCGACGGGCTCACCATGAGCGGAAGACATGGCTATGGTGCCGCGTCACGTTGGAACTTTAAGGGGTTGTGATCATGGCGACAATTCTCATCACCGGCGGCGCGGGATTCATCGGATCGCACACGGCGGACCGGCTTCTCGCGGAAGGTCACCGGGTGCGGATTCTGGATTGCCTGGATCCTCAGATTCACGGCGGAACCGGGGAGTTTCCGGCCTATCTCCATCCGGCAGTCGAGAAGATACGCGGCGACGTCCGAAACCCCGCGGATCTGAATATCGCGCTTGACGGCGTCGATGCGGTCTATCACTTCGCGGCGCTTACCGGCGTGGGCCAGAGCATGTATGACATGAAGAGCTACGTCGACGTCAACGGCACGGGCACCGCGACGCTTATCGAGGCAATCATCAAACGCCGGCAGAAGCTGAAGCGGTTCGTGCTGGCCTCCTCGCGTGCCGTTTACGGAGAAGGAAGCGGCGCATGCCCGGCGCACGGACTGGTTCATCCCGCGCCGCGCCGAAGGCTGGATCTCGAAGCGGGAAGATTCGGGGCTCTCTGCCCGGTATGCCAAGCGGAGGTGCGTTCGGTTCCGACTCCGGAGGATCGTCCGCTTTCGCCGATTTCGGTTTATGCCTGGACCAAGAAACAGCAGGAGGAATACGTCCGATACGCGGCGGAGACGTTCGGGCTTCCCGGGACCATCCTGCGGTATTTCAACGTCTACGGTTCGCGGCAGTCGTTGAAAAACCCCTATACGGGCGTGGTATCGATATTTTACAGCCGGATGAAAGCCCATCAGCCCATCGCGCTTTACGAAGAGGGGCTTCCGGGGCGGGATTTTGTTCACGTGTCGGACGTGGCGCGGGCGAACGCGCTGGCGCTCTCCGCGGAAGTGCCGCCGGGAACAATTCTCAATATTGGTTCCGGAATTGAGAGCACGATACAGGATGTGGCCGAGGCGCTGGCGGAAGCCGGTAATCAAAAGGCCTTGCTCATAAGCACGGGTGAATTCCGTGTGGGAGACATTCGTTCCTGCCATGCGGATATCTCCCGGGCGCGAAACCTTCTGGAATATGAACCGAAGGTTTCTCTCAAACAGGGGATGGCGGAATTCGCGTCGTGGGCGGGAACCGAGGAATCCGTGGACCTGTATCAGAAGACAGTGGACGAACTGGATCGTCATGGCCTTTTCGGCCGGGCGATGAGGAGGGTTTCATGATCCCCCGAAAAAGGATTCTCTTTGTGGGCGAAGCGACGACGCTTGCGCACGTGGTGAGGCCTTTGGAATTGGCCAAGGCGCTGGATCCGTGGAGGTTCGAGATACACTTCGCCTGTGACGAGCGCTATCGGAATTTGGTGGAATCCGCCGGTTTTGATTTTCATTCGTTGCCGACGATGCCCGCGGAGGAATTCGCGCGCCGGCTTTCGGTCGGGGCGCCGTTGTACGATCGAGGCACGCTCAACGATTACGTGACGGCCGAGATGGATTTGCTTTCCGAATTGGAGCCGGATCTTGTGGTTGGCGATTTCCGCGTTTCTCTGGGAATTTCGACGGAGGTTATGGGCATTCCTTACGCGAATCTTTGCAACGCGCACTGGAGCCCCTGCGCAACGCAGAGATTTCCCCTGCCGGAATTGCCGGCGGTGGGGACCCTGGGAGAAAAACTGACCGGGTTGTGCATGAGACCGGTACTGCCATGGATATTCCGGTATCACGCGCGGGCTTACAACCGTGTTCGTCAAAAATACGGTTTGGTTCCGGTGAAGGATTTGCGCCAGATGTACACGGGCGGGAATTGGTCGCTCTATCTGGATATCCCGGCGCTGGCGCCGACGGCGAACCTTCCGAAAAATCACCGGTATCTTGGTCCTGTGACGTGGAATCCGGATGTGCCGTTGCCCGTGTGGTGGGGGAGAATTATGAGAGAGCGGCCGATCGTCTACGTGACGATGGGGTCATCCGGTGATATGAAGGTCATGAGGACGCTTCTTGCGGTGTTGGGACGGAATCGAGTATCCGTGGCGTTGGCGACGGCGGGCCGGATGGAAACAACGGATTTGCCGGACAACGTTTTTGCGGCGGATTACCTGCCGGGAGCCGCGATTCTGAAGGAATCCGCCTTGTGCATCTTCAACGGCGGCGCGGCGACGGGTTATCAGGCGCTGGGGGAAGGCGTGCCGGTGGTGGGATTGCCGTCGAACGCGGATCAATTCTATCACATGGAGGCCATCCAGCGGGCGGGAGCCGGAATTTTGGTGCGGCCGTCGGGGGCCACCGAGAAGCGATTGGAGACGGCGATCCGTGCGGTGCTGACGGAAGAAAGTTATCGGCAAGCGGCGGGTAAATTACAGCAGGAAATCGCCATTCGTCCGGCGAGGGAGGAATTTCGGCGGTTTGTGAATGAGTTATTCCCACAAGGAGACAGCATCATGCGAACGGACATTGGCGTTGAAGACCGGGCAGATGTGGCAACCCTTCCGCAGGTGTCGCGCATCTCGCAGGCGCTTCGGGCGGTGAGCGAGAGCGTGGAACGGGATGTTTCGATGCTCGAATCCCCCGATCTGGTGGTGCGGCCGATCAAAAATAAGGACGAGTTGGACGAGGTGTACCGCATCACCCACGACGCCTTTCTGGAACGCGGCTACTGCCGGCCTCAAGCCGACGGCCGGCTCGTGCATTATCCGCGTCTGGATGGCATTCCGGAGACCACGGTGCTCGTGGCGATTGTCCAGGGAGAGATTGTCGGAACGGTATCGTTCACGCTGGATGGTCCGGCGGGATTGCATGTGGACGGGGATTTTCGGGAGGTCTGCGACCGCATCCGGAAGGAGGGGAAGCGGATGGCCGGATTGTGGCGGATCGCCACGCGAAGCCGGTTCCGGTGCGAGAAAGAGGTTGTGATGGCGCTGTTCCGGACATGCGGGCATCTCATCTGGGACGCGGGCGTGGAGGTGTCGGTCTACACGTTCAATCCGCGTCACGAACGCATCTACCAGCGGCTTTTCAACATGACTACCGTGGCGACAAACGACGGGACGAAGGGCCTTTCAAACGCCCCGGCGGTGTTCATGCGGCTGGACACACCCAACGTCCCGGTGCCCTGGCGGCAGGGATATCGGCCAGGCAGGTTTTTCCCGACGACCTTGAAGAACGTGCGGATGGCGGTGTAACACGCATCAAACCCGCGTGTAGTAAAGGGTTCTTTTGCCGCTGGTGCGTTCGACCCGGCGGATGAATCCACCGGCCTCGAGAGCCCTGAGATCCGTGACCGCCGTGGCGGGACTGCAACGAAGGGCATTCATCGTTTCTTGAAATGTGAGATGAGGGTGTTCGGCAAACAGCGCCCGCAGGCGTTCCCGCCGTTTCTGCGTGCGCGGCTGGAAGGTTCCCCTGAAGGAACCGGCCGGCGGTTCGGCTTTCCCCGGGAGAAGATTCTCGTCAAGCGCGCTCCGATCCCCGGCCAGAATCGCGATGCGCTCGATCTCGTTTTTCAACTCGCGTACGTTTCCGGGCCAGGGGCGTTTTTTCAGGGATTGAAGCAGGTTTTCCCCGAGAGCCGGGACTTCCTCTGCCGCAGGGTCTCCTTCGGATGTCGGGGTATAAATCATCTTGAGAAAGTGCCGGGCGAGAACGGCGATGTCCTCCGGCCGTTCCCGGAGCGGCGGAATCCGGATTTCCATCCGGGCGAGTCGGTAAAATAAATCCTCGCGGAAAGTTCCTTCCCGGATCAGTTCTTCCAGGGGCCTGTTTGTAGCCGCGATGATTCGGGCGTGCGTTTTTTGCGGCTGGGTACTGCCGACGGGGCGGACTTCCCCGTTCTCAAGAACCCGGAGCAGCGCCGCCTGGAGTTGCGGCGACATGGCGTCGATATCATCGAGAAAAAGCGTTCCCTCGCCCGCCGTGACGAAAAGTCCTTCGTGATCCGTGGTTGCTCCGGTGAAAGCGCCTTTCACGTAACCGAAGAGTTCCGCTTCAATGAGCGTGTCCGCGATGGAAGCGCAATTGACGGGGATGAAAGGAAGTTCCGGTTGCCGGCCGGATTCGTGGATGAGGCGAGCCACGATGTCCTTTCCCGTCCCGGTTTCTCCGGTAATGAGAACGGTGGTTTTTAGCGGCGCGTATTTCAGGATGAGCGTCTTGACCCGGCGGATGGCGGGGCTTTCTCCGATGAGGGCCGGAAGAGGACCGGGTTCGGAAGAGGCGGCGTCCGCCGGCGCCGGGAGCGAAGCCATTCCGGAGGCGAGTATCCTGAGGTTCTCGATTTGGTGGGCGGCTACTTCAGGGGCATTCCGGAGGCCACGCACGAGAAATTTCGGCCCATGCTTGCCGATATCGAGGATGCGTTTAAGGAAAACCGCGGCTTGCGTTTCGTTTCCCTCAAGGAGAAAAAGACGCATCCGGAGAGTCGCAACTCGGACGATGGACATGTCAGGATCAAGCATGTCGAGGAGACGTCGGGCGGTTTTGGAATGTCGAAGGGAAAGTTCCACCATGACGAGTAATTCGATGCACTCGTTGAGAAGAAGATTCGGCTGGAAGACATCTTGTCCCTGGGTGAGGGAAATGGTTTCACGCACCAGTTCCCGGGCTTTTTCAGGATGGCCTTGCTTATATTCCTTCCACGCCTGAAAGTAGGAATCATTGGCCGGTTTGAAAAAAGGAACGGGGGACTTTTTGAGAGTCGCAAGTTCCCGGTCGAATTCCTCCCACTGTTCGGTTTCGCTGAGGAGCCACAAGCGAAGGTTGAGAGCGCCCGCTGCATAAAGCTCGTCGGGTGGGGCATTTGTAAGAATGCGGAGCGCCTCGTTGTTGTTTCCGATGCGCTGATGCCATAGGGCTTTTAAGTATTGAAACCGGGCAATGATTTGCGGGTGTCGGGGAATCAGAGGTTCCAACTCCGAGAGATCGTTTTCTGTCGTGGCAAGGTTCATTTCAAAGAGAGAGAAAAGTACACGGTTGAATTTGAGGCGAATCCCAAGTCCGGTGTCGCGGGAAATTTCAAGGGAGAGGGCTTCGTTCAGGGTATCCCAGGAGGCAGCGCGATCACCCGGATACAACGAGTGATGGATGCGGTGGCATTCGTTCAGCCAGAAGGCCTTGAATTCGGGGTGCCGAAGTTCGTTCAAGAGTTCTTTCATCAGGAGCGAGAATCGTCGTCCCTCTGCCCCGAGGCCGAGATGGGTGGAGATCTGTATGCCCATGCCGAGGAGCAGGAAAAACAGTTCCGTGTCTTCCGGAGGCCGATGGATGACATCCCGGAGGGCGGAAAACGCTTGATTGGGGGGGATGATATTTTCGATCGCGTCCGCGGCTTTCCGGAGGGCTTGATAGGCTGGAGCGAGCGGAGAGTCTTCCGGAACGGCGTCGGCGGCAGCGCGAACCTTCGCGTAATCCGCGTCGAGGACGGCTCTCGCGATGGAGGATGTTTGTGGTGTCATGGCCACATAATTTGAAGCACTACTTCAAAATATTGTATATGCGAGAAAGTTGTTTTCAACAATTTCCTTGAAATTGCAATGTTTTTTCAATGAGTCGGATTGGCATGCTTTTCGCTGTTCTATCGAATGTTCCAAACGGGAGGGATGAATCCATGAACCTGCGCATAACAAGGTGGTTGAGGTCGGACCGCGGCATGTCCCATGAGCGGCTGAGTCGTCTCATGATCGGCGGCTCGGTTCTCCTCGGCTGGGGCGTCGGGTTTTTCGTCACGCCGTGGGGATACGCGATTCTCCTCGGCACGGCGGTCAACCTCATCCGGTACGCGTTCACGGGGCAGTGCGAAGTGAAGGACCTCTTGGATCGCCTCGGCGTCCCCTATGATCCGCCACCGGCGCATCTCGTGAGGCGCCCGCCGGCGGAAGCGCCGAAACCCGTGGAGCGGAAATTACGGACACTGGCCGAGAGCTACAGGTGGAATTGAAAGAGGTGGCAGGTGATTTCAATTGGCGAACAGAAGAACGGGACATCCCGCATCTCGGCGGCATTACGGGCGGTGAGCTGGGACGCCGACGCGATTTCCGTTTCCTCCCGCGATGTGACGGTGAGATCCGTTCGGAACGAATGGGAGATGGACGAGGTGTATCGGATGACGCATGACGCTTATGTCGAGCGGGGATACACGGTTCCCCGGCCGGATGGACGCCTGATTCACTACCCGCATCTGGACGGCATCCCGGAGACAACGGTTCTCGTCGCGGAGGTGGAGGGGGAACTCGTGGGGACCAATTCCTTCACGTTTGACAATTCGTTCGGCCTTCCCGACGATGTGGATTTCCGGCGGGAATGCGACGCCATCCGTCAGGAGGGGCGGAAACTGGCGGCGTCCTGGCGTCTCGTGACGCGGAGCGGCTATCGGGACGAGCGCCAGATCGTCATGGGATTGATTCAGGAATCGATCCGCCGGATCGTGGAAACGGGCGTGACGACCTGCCTCTTCACATTCAATCCGCGCCACGAGCGCGTCTATCAGCGGTTGCTCAACATGAAAACCGTGGCGCGGAGCGGGGAAACATCGGGACTCCAAAACGCCCCGGCGGTTTTCATGCGGTGCGACTTCGAAACCCTGCCGGCGTGGTGCCTCAAGGAGGTAGCCGTCGCGGTTCCCGCGTGGCGTTGAAATTTCATTTTGTCCGCGTGTCGTGGGGCGCACGTGTGCCGGGCAGTGTGCCCTTCGCATATTCAAAATGCGACGTTCGTCTTCCCGCGGGCGTTTTGACGCGGCGGATGACACCTTCTTTCTCAAGCGCGGCGAGGTCGACATCCGCCGTTTCCTGATGGCATAGTATTCCGATAGTATTCCGATAGTATTCCGGAGTATTCCGGGGTATTCCGGGGTATTCCGGGGTATTCCGGGGTATTCCGGGGTATTCCGGGGTATTCCGGGGTATTCCGGGGTATTCCGGGGTATTCCGCGGGTATTCCGGGGTATTCCGGGGTATTCCGCGGGTATTCCGGGGACACTCGCCATTTTCCATGGGCTCACTCACTTCTTTCTCCTCCGGCATTTCATTCAATCCTGTAAGTGGTTCCCGCAAACACGAGAATCATCTTCTCCCCGCCGGCGAGGTATTTCGCCAGGGCCGGCTTCTCCCGGAGGAGAGTGAAGTATTCGTCGCTGAATGCCTTCACCGCCACCGGGGTCCCGCCGGCCTTTAAATCAAAGGCCGCGTCGTGGAGGAATCCGTCGGATTTCTTGTAGAATATCCTGTCCGCGATGGCGTGGATGGAGACCCGGCCCTGGCCGCCGGTTGTCGCCATCACGGCTTTCTCGGCCCCGTCGAAGTCGGATCCCAGTCCGCCGCCATATCCCCGCGGCCCGGCCGCGGCGGCGGGGGCGTCGCTCATCTTCCGGAGCGACTTGGATTCGGCCACCGCGCGCCCTCCTGTGCGTCCGCCGCTTTCAAATTCCCCCTTGACGCTGTCCAGCCGATCGCGCAGGGAGGCGTTCCTCTGGAGTTCCCCTTCCTCGACGATCAGGTAGGAGGTGTAGGGGGTCACGATGCCGAATTTCTTTCCGAGGGCGACCACCTCGTCCACGAGTTCCTGGTTTTTCCCGCGCAGGCGGATTTCCTCGAGGAGGAACGCCACCTTGCGGGTCGCCCAGAGGCGGGGGAGGAATGCCGCGTCGGCGCCGGCGCCGGCCGACACGGGGAACGTGAATTCCCGCTTTTCCCCCTGCCAGTTCCCTGCGAGGCGCACCGTGCCCGACGTCGCGCCGATTTTCATGCGTCCGGAAATCAGAATCTGTGTGCCCTTGAAGAAATCGGGGACGGTCCGCGGGTAGATGTCGTACGTCTCGATTCCCTGGAAGGCCATCGCCACGTCCGTGAAGACGGGATTGGCGATCTTGGCGGAAAAGCGCGACACCTCCTCCTCGAGATTTTCCCCGCCCGTCACGTAATTGCGGTCGCCGCGGCTGTCCACCGCGAGCTTGTCGAGGAGGTCGGTGTTCACGTCGGTCCCGACCCCGAACACGAAGAGACGCGCCCGGGCCGTGTTCTTGTCTTTCGTCACGGCGAGGATTTTGTTGATGTCGGTCTCGCCCACCGTCGGGAGGCCGTCGGTCAGAAAGATGACGGTGGAGAGGCGTCCGGCCGTCGGGGCGGTCCCGAGCGGCGCCAGGGCCTTTTCGAGGGCCTCCTGGATGGCCGTTCCCCCGGCGGCGCTGATGCCGTCAATGAACGCCAGGGCCGCCTTCCGATTGTCGTCCGTGGCATCGAGAAGAGTATTTCCCTCCCGGAACGGGCGTGTCTCGGAACTGAAGGCAATGATATTAAACCGGTCTTTGGCGTTGAGCGTGTTCACGCAGAACCGGAGGGCTTCCTTCGCCTGGCGGATCTTGTCGCCGGCCATGCTCCCGGAGGTGTCCAGGACCAGGACGACGTCTTTGGGGAAAACGTCGTTCGAGCGGGTGTCAAACTTCGGGGCGACCATGAGGAGAAAGTACGGGTCCTCGCCCGCCGGCGTGTAAGCCACCAGGGACGCGCCCATGTCCTCCGCCGCGGTGGTGTAATACAAAATGAAATCGTTCGTGGGGGTGACGTTGTTCGCCTCGTAGGAGATTTCCGCCTCCCGGTCTCCCTTGCGGTTCACGGCGATGGGGTGGGAGGGGGAGTAGATGGCCTTGAGGGGCGTCCCCGGCGCGAGATGGACTTTGATGATAATCTGCCCGACCGCGCCCGAAACGGGCTTCGCCGAGCCGAGGGGATACCGGAACGTGTACGCCCCGCTCTCGCCTTTCATGGTCTGGCTGTAATCCACCCCGATGGCCACATCCCCCCGGGCCGGGATGGGGTACACCCGCGCCTGGAGGACGCCGTTACCCAGGTACTCGAGGAGGGCCGGGTCTTTGCGCTGGCGGACGATGTTTTCATAGATCTCGCGGGCCTTGTCGGCGGAAAGGAGTTCCGCGCTGAGTTTCTTGCCGTTGGCGGTCATGGCGAAGTTCGTCACCGCCGCCTCCCCGCGGATGGGGAGCCAGTATGTGCCTTCGATTTCCGACGGGTTCGGGTTGTAAAACGTTGCCTCCAGTTTGGTTGCGGCGATGGCGCCCGTGATGGAAATCTCCGCCCGGTGGGATTTCGTGGTGAGATCCGCCGCCAGCGGCGGCGGATTGGGGTGCGGGTGGGGGGGGCGGATGATGGGCCAGGGCTCGATCCGGCAGGCAAGCGCGGTGCCGGCGGTGGACATCAATAACAGTCCCGCAAGGATCATCATGCGGAAAGCGCGTGGATGGATCGTCATGGCGGTTTCTCCGAAATTCACGGGTATCCGATGATATAGACGCCGGCCGGGGGGAAAAGTTCGGGAATTTTTCCCGGATAGTGACCCTTCTTTTCGGATATGATGGCGCTCCCATGAGCGTCTTTCCCCGGGGAAAACTCCAGGCCCTTGCCCCCGTCGCGTCTCCGGCGCTGGTGGAGGCGTTCCGGACCGCGACGGACGCGGCCTACCGGAAACGCTTCGGGCCGGAGGCGGCCGCGGGTCATCTGCGTCTGCTCGCGTCGGTGCGCGCGGGGGACGCGCGGGCCGTCTCGCGCGTGGAGGCGGGCGAGGAGGTGTGGGATGTCGCGGTCGCCGTGCCGGACTACTGGGGCATCTTTTCGATCGCGACGGGACTCCTGACCCTCACGGGGTTTTCCATCCTCGACGCCATGACGTATTCGCTTCCCCGCGACCGCCGGGAGCCGGCCCGGGCGCTCCTGCTCTTCCGGGTGGAGAAGATTGACAAGATCTCCCCGCACGCCCCGGACGGGGAGGGGTTCGAGCGGGAACTCGCGGCGGTGCTCGTGGACTTGAAATGCGGCCGGGAAAAGGAGGTCCGCGAAGGGGTGTTCCGGCGGGCGGTGAAGTCTCTGGCCGCGCGGGAGTCGCGTGTCGCCCCGCTTCATCATCCCGTCACGGTGACGATCGCCCCCGGGCCGGAGGACGGCGCGACCGTCGTCGAGGTGGTGTCGCGGGACGAGCCGGGCTTCCTGCATCTGTTTTCCAACCTGCTCTCGATGCGGCAGGTGTTTATCCACAAGGTCGCCGCCGAGACGAAGGCCGGGCGCATCCGCGACCGTTTCTACGTGACGGATCGCCGGGGCGGGCCGCTCACGGCGGAGAACGACCGCCGGGCGCTTCAACTGGCGGTGGTCCTCGCGGTGAAATTCACGGGGGTCCTCCCGGCGGTGCCGGACCCGGTGATGGCCCTGCGGCATTTCAACGAACTCCTCGACCAGGTGGTGGTGAACGGGCAACTGGACCCGGCCTTTGTGTACCTGGGCAAGGCCGATGCCCTCGAAACCCTGGGGAAGGTGCTGGGCACGAGCAATTTCCTCTGGGAGGATTTCATCCGGGTGGAGGCGGGGACGCTTCTTCCCCTCGTCGGCGACGCGAAACGGCTCGACCGGCCGGGGCGCCTGGCGGATTACCGCGAGACGCTGCGAAAGGAAATCCGCGCGGCGAAGGGGGACCGCTCCCGGCGCGAGGCGGTTCTCGCTTTCCGGGACCGGGAACTCTTTCGTCTGGATTTGCGCCACCTCCTCGGGCGGACGGATTCCCCGGAATTCTCGCGTGAGATGACGGATCTCGCCGAGGCGGTGCTCGGCGCGGCGTTGGAGATTACCGGCCCGCCGGCGGCGAAGTCGGCGCCTCTGGCGCTGTTCGGCCTCGGGAAACTCGGCGGCCGGGAACTCGGCTACGGGTCGGATCTGGAGGTGCTTTTCGTGTACGACGTTCCCGCCGGGCGGAAGCGCCATGGCGGCGCTGCGGAGGCCCGCCTCGAGACGTTCGTACAGGGATATCTGAAATTCTTCGAGGGGGGGCGGCGGGATGTTTTTCCGCTGGACATGCGCCTCCGTCCGTTCGGATCGAAGGGTCCCCTGGCCGTGTCGCTCGCGGCGTTCCGGGAGTATTACGGCGACGGCGGGAAGGCCCGGTTCTTCGAGCGGCAGGCGCTCGTGCGACTCCGGTTCCTCGCCGGGTCGGAGAAGGTCGCCTGCGATGTGATGGCCCACCGCGACGGCTGGGTGTTCGGGGGCGGTCCCGTACCCGTCGCGGAGGTGGCGCATCTTCGGAAACTTCAGGTGGCGGAACTCGTCCCGCCGGGGCATCTCCACGCGAAGTGCTCCCTCGGGGCCCTTGCGGACGTCGAGTATTTCGTTCAGACGCTCCAGATCCGCCACGGCGGAGGGGATGAGAGTCTCCGGACGCCCAACACCCTCGAGGTCCTCGAGGCGCTGGCGGCCGGGAAGCATCTGGCGAAGGCGGATGCGGCGACGCTCCGCGAGGCCTATGATTTCTGGCGGCGGCTCATCGAGGCCCTGCGCATCGTCCGGGGAAACCCCCGCGATGTCGCCGTGCCTTTCCGGCCGGGGGAGGAGATGGAGATTCTCGCCCGCCGCATGGGGATGGGCCGGGATCCGTCGGGGGAACGGTTCATGGCGGAGGCCCGGCGGCACCTCGCGGCGGTTCGCGCGGTGACGGGGGACTGGGATCCGGAGACGCTCCAGTCGCCGCCGGCCCGGGTGCTTTCGGCAAAGCGGCCGGATGCCGTGGCGATGGAGGCCGCCCTTGCGGGAACGGGCTTCCGGGATCCGGCGCGGGCCGCGAAAAGCGTGCTCGCGATGGCGCCGGACGCCGCGTCGCGGGAGGCCCTTGCCCGTTGCTGGAGCGAGGCGGAGGGGCTTCTCCGCGCATCGGCCGATCCGGACCGGATTCTTCTGAACTGGCAGAGGTTCGTCGAACGACTTTCCTCCCCGGCGGCGCATTTCGCGGGCCTGGCGGAAAAACCGTATCAACTGGCGTTGCTTCTCCGGCTCTTCGGGGTGAGCCAGTACCTGGCCGACATCCTCGTCCGGGACCCGGGATTGCTGGGGTGGCTGGTCGAGCGCGGCGGGCTTGAACGGGAGCGGACCGAAACGGAATACCTCGACGGGGCGGCGGCCGTCGCGGGCGGCGGCGCCCTCGAGGAGAAACTCGACGCCCTCCGCCGCTGGAAACGGCGGGAGATTCTCCGCATCGGCGCCCGCGATTTCGAGATGGGGGCCGGACTCGAGGCGGCGACGCGGGAGCTCTCGGGGCTGGCGTTGTCGCTGGTGCGGACGGCGTGGGCCATCGCCGGGCGGTCGCGTCCGGCGGGCGGCGGAACGGGCGGGGTGCTTCTCGGGCTGGGGAAACTCGGCGGCGAGGAACTCAACTACAGCTCCGACATTGACCTTGTGTTTTTGTTCGATATTCCGGCCGCCGAGCGGGAACGCGCCACGCGGTTCGCCCAGAGGGTGATTGATGTTCTGACCCGCCCGACGCTCGAGGGATATCTCTTCCGGGTGGACATGCGCCTCCGGCCCTACGGCCGGGCCGGGGGGCTGGTGACGCTCCGCCCGGAGATGGAACGCTACTACCGGGAGAGCGCCGCCGAGTGGGAGATCCAGGCGTTTCTCAAGGCGCGGCCGATCGCGGGGGATCTCCGGCTCGGACGGGAATTCGCGCGGAAGATGGCCCCCGTGATCTTCCGGTGGCGGGAATCCCTGGCGGGATTTCTGCGTGTCAAGGACCGTGCGGAACGCGAGGTGAAGGCCGCGGGGGAGTGGGCCACCAACGTCAAGACGGGCCGCGGGGGCATCCGGGACGTCGAGGCCGTGGTGCAGTACCTTCAGCTCGCCCACGGGGCCGATCACCCGGCGCTCCGGGATCCGAACACCCTCCGCACCCTCGGGAAACTGGTTCGCGCGGGGCTTCTCGACGCGGGGCGGGGGGCGGCGCTCCAGGAGGCGCTTCTGTTCCTGCGCCGCCTCGAACACCTCCTCCAGATTTACGAAGACCACCCGGTCCACGCCCTGCCGGCCGACGCGGGGGTGCGGGAACGCCTCGCCCGGCGGTTCTACGGGGCCGGCGCCGGGACGGGCGCGGGCCTGCCCGCCGGGCAGGCGGGGGAGCGGCTTCGGACCGACATCCGTCGGCACACCGACGCGGTGCGTGGGATTTTCGAGGAGGTGGGGGCGGGGTTCGCAGAGAAATGATGACCCTCCTACGCACAAGGCGCTACGGAGGGCCCTGCGAAGCCTCTTGGCGAAGCAGGGATGACGAATTTCGAGTTTTGAATGGCGAATTCGGACACCATGGGATTTCATGAACCCGGCGATTGTTTCGGGCGTTGAATAGAACAGGGCAATCGAGGTCGTGTGGCAATGAAAGACCGATGGAAATCCTTGGTGGTGGTTATTCTTATCCTTGCGGGAGGAGTGTTGTATTGGTGGTGGATGGCGGAACGGATGTGTTGGGAAATGAACAGGCCTTACTTTGATCATTGGCCGCGATATACCGCATATTTCGTTTTCCGGTTTGGGGAAGAATTCAGTGTGATTCTGTTATCACTTTACTGTTGGGGGGGATGGTTGGGAATAAGGCATGTGATTGCAAATGGGCATGAACCGGTGGGGAAGAGTATGAGGCGTCTCCGATGGTTGGCATGGTGTGCGGTAGCCGCGATTCTTGTGGGGGGATTGGGTGCAGTGACGGGCGGGATGGTTTACGCGAGGGATCTTTGTTGTCGTTGTGGGCGGATTGGATTGCAACATGGGATTATGATAAGCGCCAATTCCGTATTGGAAGGGGTTGATGTATTCTTTTCGCTGGCAATGCTTTATGTGTGGGCGGCATATCGTTATTCAGGAAGCAAAGGCGTTTTTGCAAATTCGGTCGGTCATGATAGACCCCGGGTACACGTTATTGTTTTGTGGGTTTTATGGGGATTGATGGTTATTTTGGCGGCTTTCTGGTTGCAAGGAATTAATGAGAAGGGGTACTGGATCACTGCTGTCCGGTCATTACTCGAATAACACCAACTGGTTAGCGGAGTCGCCGTTCACGATCTTGGAAACAGTATCCGCAAATGCTTGCAAGATCGGGGTTTTCAGAAATACCGAGACACTGACGACCTGCAAAATTGT
>JAZDJP010000034.1:0-12719 GCA_043803805.1 Planctomycetota bacterium | reverse complement strand
GGATCTGGCGGTCCTGCGCCACCACCAGGGCGATCATCTGCTCCTTGGAAAGGTGTTGAAGTGCTGCAACTTCCATGTAGAATACTATCGTCCAGCCGGCGAAAAATCTGCGTCGGATTTTTCTGGCCGTGAACGGTTACGATTTTCAAGATGTCGTCACGACTTGGTCAAGAACGTTCGCCAAGTAACTCGTGAGATGCTTCCTCTCGTAACAAGCCAACTCTTCAACTTTGATGTGTGAGTACGGCACCCCATCTTTCCATTTGGAATACAATCCAGCGATTGCCGACGCAACAAGTCCAAGGTCTGGCGTTGTCACCGTGACGCCCGCCTTGAATTTCTCAATGATATCCGATGTCTCTCCCGGAGAACCGACATAAAGCATGGGCCGCATGGACCTCAAATACTCAAATAGTTTCCCGAGAATTCCAACTGACTTATCCGTACGGAACGCCTGAACGAGAACAAGCGCGGTCGCCTCACGCACCATCCGCACCGCCGTTGCGTGTGGCTGGTACCCCTCGTATTTCACCACATTGGACAACCCCAAGCGATCAATTTCCAATTTGTATCCTTGAGGGATGCGTCCCATGAAACGGACCGCCATATCCTCCTCCGCCGCGGGATGATCATCAATAAACCGTCGCAACCCAGCCAAAAACACTCCTGGGTCGCGCTTGGCGTATAATGTCCCCGAAAAAACAACAACGAACTCCTTGGAATTGCTTAAATGAACCGATGAAAAATCATCCTCATCGTATCCGTTTGTAATCGTCGTGATCTTCGATGCCGTTTCCGGGAAATTCATCCGCATCCGATTACCCATCCCGGGGGATGCCACAACCACGGCCGCAGCCCGTCTCAATAACAACCGTTGCACCCTGCCCGCAAGCGCCCGATGGAGCGTTGTCGCAAAAACAGAATTATCCGCTTCCGTCCAGGGATCTCGGAAATCCGCAATCCAGGGAATTCGGTAATACGACGAAAGAAACCCGCCGACCATGAGCGAACTCCACGGCCCCCCGGTGGCGAAGATGGCATCAAACCGATGTTTGCGGCAAAGACTGGAGCCCCGTGCAAGCGCGGCAAACAACCATCCCACCTCATCATCCGGGAATAATGTTATTGCCCCCAAGCGATCGATTGCGCCATAGGAAATCCCGAGCCGACGCCCCACGCCCATCATGACTTCCTTCAGATCCGGGTTCCACGCCCGGATGACGGGAACATCCGAGGGAACTTCCGTGAGAAGCGTCGGGTCTTCGACCACAGACACGCGCCGGCGCGCCGTGAGCACAACCGTTGTCCAACCGAAGGCCGGCAAATATTTTACAAATTTGAGGGGACGCTGAACCCCACCGCCCCCCGCCGGGGGAAAGTCGTGTGCGATCAACAAACACTTCCGCATGGCATGTCATTGTACCATTTCCCCCCGTCCGGGGTAGTTTGATGTGCCGTCCCATGGGTGGATATATCGACCCGCTTTTTCATTGCACATGGGTTTGATTTATGGTACCGATACATCATGAACCATGCTGGCTGAAAAACAGTTGAACCACCCGACAAGAACACACGTCGCCGGCAATTTTCAGATTTACCAAAAGCCCCTCCGGGTTTTGGCTACACAAACATGAAATCAGAAAAACAAAAACTCCATGTGATAGTCCCGGTTTATAACGAGGCCTCCAACATTGAGCGCTTTATTTTCGGCATCAATAAGCTGCATGCTCATATGCTGTCCTCCGGGAAACAGTTGACTATGATATTGGTTAATGACGGGAGTACGGACGCGACATGCGACATTGCGTATTCTTCCGATCATTCATTCGAACTAGTGATTCTAACCCACAAACTGCGACGCGGGCCCGGAGCCGCTTTTTCCACGGCATTTCATTTCCTTCTCGATAAACTCGGGAGCGGTGATTTGGTGCTACTCATGGAAGGAGACAACACTTCTCGTATCGAAACAGCCATGCAAATGGTAGTCAGAATATCGGAAGGATACGATGTCGTCTTGGCTTCTCCGTACGCCTACGGGGGAGGTTTTAGTGACACCCCTGCCCATCGCCTGATCCTTAGTCATTGCGCCAATGGACTACTGAAGATATTCGCCGGACTAAGGGGAATACACACGTTCAGCTCGTTCTATCGGCTGTTTAGGGGAAGCATCATCATACAGTTGCACCGCGTTTATGGAGGAAATATATTGGAAACAGACGGCTTCGAATGCATGGTGGAGTTACTAATCAAACTGACACTGATCAAGGCGCGAATCTCCGAGGTTGAAATGACACTTGACACATCGTGCAGGCGGGGAAAAAGCAAGATGCGCATCCCCAAAACTGTCATTGGATACCTGAAGGTGCTATGCAAATACAGGAAATGGGTCGGGATAACCGACCGGGGAATGAACACGGCGTGAATCGCATTGACGAAGCGGAGAGGAACAGATTATGCGCGTATTAATTACGGGCGTTGCGGGAATGATCGGATCTCATCTCCTAGATTATCTGATGGATATGGATTGTTTCACCGTTGTGGGAATTGATAACCTGTCATTCGGCAAAACCAAAAATATCCAACGCCATCTCGACACCCCAAAATTCCGATTCTACCCAATCGACATATTAGACATCGACGCAATGCGCATTTTGTCAAAAGACATCGAGGCAATCGTCCACCTCGCAGCAGTGAAAAAAATCAACGAGAAACAGGCAAGCCATGACACATTAATAGTCAACGCGAAGGGAACCGAACATGTGCTGGAGGTGGCAAAGATGTGGGGGGCCAAGGTCATCCTCGCATCCACTTCGGATGTTTACGGAATGTCCCCCGACCTCCCTTTTCGTGAAGATGGAGATGTGTGTCTAGGCCCGACAATGATTAAGCGTTGGAGCTATGCCGTATCAAAACTCTATTGTGAGCAATTGGCCTACTCATACCTGAACGATTTCGGTGTGCCGATCGTCATATTGCGATATTTCGGCGGATTTAGCTGGCGATCGAGTTTCCAATGGAGCGGTGGACACATCCCCATTTTTATCAGGGCAATACTCAACAACGAAGAGGTTATCATACACGGTGATGGCACCCAAACACGGTCGATGGCATTTGTAATGGACTTGGTCAGAGGCACCAAGCTTGCCATGGAATGCAAGGCGGCCGTTGGCGAAATAATCAATCTCGGCAACACCGAGGAAATGAGCGTCATTGACACGGCAAAGTTGATTCATGAATTATCCGGTGTCGGTTGGCCATTGAAGTTAAAACACGTCCCCATGGCGGAAATTTTCGGAAAATACAAGGACATCATGCGAAGATCTCCTGATTTGAACAAAGCCAAAACGATCCTCGGGTATGAGCCGAATCATCCCCTAGCGGATTCAATAAAGATCACAATTGAAAAAATACGCCGTGAAAATCCTTAATCCGTGGAAGCGCCTGGACAAACGACAACTATGGCAAAAAGTGGATGCCGAGCACAACCGTTTAATCATCGCCGAACTGGACGGTCTTCATAGGGTGATCGACCTGGGTTGTGGTTATGGATCACTAACGGCCACCTTGACGAAAAGAGGAGTTTGGGCGGTTGGGATTGATTCCTGCAAGGAGATAATTGAATCAGCAAGAACAATATTCTCCGATATTGATCCCTCGAAACTACGTGTCATGAATGCCGAAGACCTTGACTTTTCAGACAACGCTCTCGATGCCGTGGTATTGCGCGACTCACTTCATCACCTGCGCCAGAGCGCAAATTTTACCAAGGCCATGGATGAAATTGAACGCACAATAAAATCCGGTGGGAAATTGATCGTTTTCGATCCCCAACCCAACCTCGTTGTCAGAATTGCGCGGTGGATGGTCGGGCACAAAGATCCCGAACTGAAGGCGAGAGAGGCAGAGTCGCTTCTGAAGTCGCGCGGGTGGGTGATAGAAAAAAGATATTATACGGAATTTTTTGCGATGGCTGCAAGCGGAGGATATGTGGGGCCCGTCCTCATCCCGCCTGGTTGTGACAAGTTGCATAAGGCGATTATCGAGATCAACCGACTCGCTTCGGTAGCCATAGACAAGATCGGTCTGGGGAAGGTGATCCTGTGGAGATATCTGATTGTGGCCGAATTTCACAAGGCCCCGGGCCACTAACATAACTAATTGCCACAGAAGGCATTGCGCCATGGCGGATGCACAAAATACCGTTTTCATGAAACCTCTGGCACCTTTGAGAAGGCTGGGAAAATGGCTTGCATCCCCCATTGGAGTCATCGTATCCGTATCGTTTTTGCTTCGGGTGGTCGGCATATCGTGGGGCTTGCCTCAACTCTTTTTTTATCATGATGAGATGGCGGAAGTCAATCTCATCGTCAAGATATTCCGCAATCTGAATTTTGACGCCGGCCAATACTACAGTCCGACCGGATTTCCTTACCTGGCTACCCCGTTTATTTTCATCGGCAGTATCATTACGGTCGTTTTCACGTTCGGACACTATCTGTTTCTGCTTGTCGTCAATTCCGCCTCCCTCGCTACCTTCTGGGAAAAACATCCAATTCCCCTGCCCGGTTATTTCCAATCCGGATGGGATCTTTACCCCGACATACTGTGGTGGGCCCGATTTTTTTCGGCATCGGTCGGGACCGGAACCGTCTACCTGGGGTACCGACTGACACGCGACTTGTGCAATGAACGATCTGCCCTATTGACTGCCCTATTCCTGGCCTGCGAATCCGTCACGGTACGGCTTTCCCATTTCGCCCGCCAAGACATGCTGTTTCTGTTCTTCACGGTGTGGGGGATGGTCATGCTCGGCCGCATCATGTCGCGGGGGAAAACCGTGGATTTCCTACTGTGCGGATTCATGATGGGATTGGCCTCCGCTGTCAAATACTGGGGCATTATCCTGCTCCCCGCCATTCTGTGGTTATTCGTCGATGGCGTTATCAACGAACGATGGAAATGGTATGACTTTCGCCTCGCGTGTTGCGGAGCATCCTCTCTTGTAGGGTTATTCCTGCTTGATCCCGGAGTGATTCTTCATCCGATTTTGGCCCGTGAGGGAATCCGCCAGGGCATGAATGTGGTTTTTGGCGAGGGAACTCTGGCGACTGCGGGAATGACAACTCCATGGATAAGCATCCTGATTGATTTTCTGTTACATCTGGGAACCATCCCCATCCTGGCGGTAGTGGGCGCCGTTTATTATGCGCGACGAAATCAAGGCATCCCACTCGTAATCATTTTATCTCCTGGTGTCACGCTTCTCCTGATGCAGGGAAGCTGTTCAACTGTAGACATTCGATATCACACGCCGATGATAGTATCTTTGATTATCCTGGCGGCGATTTGGATTGATCATATCACCGCAGGTCGGATTGGAACATGGCGTTCCGTGTGGGGCGGGTTGGCCACACTCGTGTTGGCATGGCCACTACTTCTATCCGTTGTGGGTGACGAGCAATTGGTGCGAAAGGAATCACGGGTGCGTGTCCGGGAATGGGCGTTGCATAATCTTCAGGCGAAAGATTACCTGTTTGCAGACAGCTACTGCGGTCAACTGGCTCCCGTGCCCGGCAAAACGCTACCCTATCGCGCGCTTACGGCCCGAATCCAGGAAAGTCCGGATTTTCCTCTGGAGAAATTGCGGGCGATGGGAGTCACGCATGTCGCCATCTCCAGCATGGAATGGTTCCGTTACGAATGGACGGTCCAGGGAAAATACGCAGATCGTCATCGCCGGGCCCTCATGTGGTACCACCGGCTGCGGAAGGAGGCGACATCCGTTGCCGTGTTCGCCCCGGAGAGCGCGTTCGACTGGGTGCCCCTTGTCGGACAAAAGTTCAAGAAACCCAATACGCCGACTCACCTAGACCATGTTGTCTTGTATGGCAATCCACTGATCGAGGTGTTTCGGATCCATTGAAAAGACGAAATCGAACAAACCTGCATGGGGCGAAGTTATCCCTTGTTGATGACCGCTCGGAATGATACCGTTCAATGAAAGGATAAAAACCACATGAAATTTTTAATCACCGGCGGGGCCGGATTCATCGGATGCAACGCAGCCGCCCGTCTTCAGGATCGTGGCGAGACGGTGGTCGTTCTTGACAATCTGGCCCGCAAAGGTTCATCGGACAATCTGACATGGCTTCGAAAGCGCGGTCGGATCGTGTTCGAGAAGGCGGATATTCGAAACGCCCCCCTGGTACAGAAAATCTTCACGCGCCACGCCGATGTCAAAGCGGTCATACACGTCGCCGCTCAAACGGCGGTCACCACGTCCGTTGAGAACCCCCGCGAGGATTTCGAGATCAACGCGCTGGGGACTCTCAATGTACTGGAGGCCGTCCGAACCCACACCCCCCACGCCGCCTTCCTGTACAGTTCCACCAACAAGGTGTACGGCGGCATGAAAAACGCGGGCACTCAATTGTCCGCGGGTCGCTACCAGTACCGGGACTTCCCCCGCGGGATCTCCGAGCGTTATCCGCTCGATTTTCACAGCCCCTACGGTTGTTCCAAGGGCGCCGCCGATCAATACACAAGGGACTATGCCCGCATCTATGCCCTCAAAACGGTGGTCCTGCGGCAATCGTGCATCTACGGCCCGCGCCAGTTCGGGAACGAGGATCAAGGATGGATTGGATGGTTCACCATCGCGGCCGCGCTGAACAAATCAGTCGTCCTTTATGGAAATGGAAGGCAGGTGCGGGACGCCCTGTACATTGACGATCTGATCAACCTCTTCCTGCGCTGTGTGGACCGAATCGAACGCGTGCGTGGACATGTATACAATGTCGGCGGAGGCCCCAAAAACACCCTATCCCTGCTCGAGCTCGTTCATGATCTCAACACCCTTACCGGACGACGCCTGCGCTTGAAAATCTCCGGATGGCGTCCGGGCGATCAACGTTGTTTCATCTCGGATATCTCTTCCGTATCGCGGGACCTTTCGTGGAAACCCACAGTCGGGATCCATGAAGGGGTGAAACGCCTCCACCGGTGGGTGGTTGAAAATGCGCCCCTCTTGAAAAATCTACTTTCAACCCGGTAGCGCAACATCCCATGAATGCCTCTCCCGTTTCGGCGATGGACCTGTCACGGAGAAAACACGCAGTCTTCGAAGGAAGCTCTGTCATCGCACTCTCCGCCATCCTGCTCTGCTGGGGGCTCGCGAGACCATGGATCGGCCATCACGACTCCAATGGCGGTTTCTATTCGATGGGCGCCACCCAGGCGCTTCGTCATGGTTTCTTGACGACCAAGTTCGCCCATGTCCGGAATGGCGGCCCCCAAACTCCCGGCCATTTTGATTTTTTCTTTCATCACCCCCACATGATCATCTGGTGGACCGCGGCATTTCAATCCGCGCTGGACTCCCGGGAGTGGGCCGTCCGGCTATCGAGCATTATTCCCATGTCCTTGGCATCATGGATGTTGTGGCTGATTGGCCGTCGGTTTTCACCAACGCGATCCTATGCCCTTGCCTTGGGAGTGGGGGCAGCGATGATGCCGTTGTTTGCCTACTTTGGTCGCCATCCGGAATGCATGAATTTGGTTCACCCCCTTTTGCTTTTTGGATTCTATGCCTACGACCGATGGATTTGCGACAACTTCGCCCCACGCCGGTTTTTGATTTTTGCAGCGGTGCTGTTCCTCGGTTGTCAGACAGAATGGTTGATGTACCTGTTGGCGCCCAGCCTGTGGGCGGTGCATGTGTTTCGACGCAGACCGAAATTGTCCTGGCTCACATGGCTATGCGTGATGCATCTGGCTTTCTTCGGATTGTACCTGTTGCACGCCTGGTGGGCATTGGGAACCGACGGGTGGACACAACTCCTGGAGGGACTCCGTACGCGAACCGTGGGGGAAAATACCGGACCGGGGGGAATATACCTGTTGCTGGCGAGAATGGTGGCGTTCAAGGTGGCGATGTGGGTCACGGTGCCCCTGGTGTTGCTCGCCATGGTGGGGCTGTGGATCCGGGGGAAAGGACACGGACATGCGTGTTCCACGCTGGATGACATCGTCATGGCGTTGATCATCATCTCTGCGATCTGGATACTGGCCCTGCCCCGCAACATAATCCCACACGAGTTCATGCTTTATCCGGTGGGATTGCTGATATTAATTCTGGCCGTTGACGGCTTGTGGACGCTGGCTTCGAACCCGAGACTTCCATTCCGCACAGCGGCCGCGGTTCTGGCAACCCTCTATATTGCTCAGGCCGGTTTCGTTTTGGCGTATAACCACAGTGAAGCCCGCCAGCAGGGATACATTCTCACGCACGATTTCTGCAAGGCGGTTGCGACAACCACCCGATTCGAAGATGCTATCGCCACGCCACTGAATGTGACCGATCTCCTCGCCGCCTATTACGCGGATAGATACCTGATGAGTTCGATAACCAGCATGAACCAACTTCACCTCCGCGAAGCGCAAACAAACCGCAGGGCACGCTATTGGGTTATCGGTATCCAAGAGGAGCTCGTAGAGAAACACCCCTATTACCGGGCGGCAATGCAATCCGGAACATTACCCGGCGTCTTTTCCGCTCACGCCCCGGAAGTCCTCTCGCTCCAGCGGCAGTACCGGATGATCCGGATTCACGGATTTCGTTTATTCGACCTCATCCCCCCGGTGAAACCATGACAAGGCCTTCCGTAAGCATCGTCATCCCCGCGCGAAATGAGACGCAGACCCTGCCCGCGCTATTCCACGAACTCAGGACGGTTCTTCCGGAGCTGGAACAAACCTATTCAACCGAGATCATTGTGGTTGACGACGGAAGCTCCGATGGGACAGCGGACCTGGCGGCATCACTGGGAGGCCGTATTGTCCGGAACACGGGCGCGCACGGGAAAGGCCGGGCGCTGGCGGCCGGATTCGCCGCCGCCGGGGGAGATATATTGGTCATGCTTGATGCCGACTATTCCCACTCCCCGCTGGAACTCCCGAGGTTCCTCGACGCCCTCTCCCACCCCGGGGTGGGTCTGGTGGTGGGCTCCCGCATGCTGGGAGGGACGGAAGAGTACACACTGATTCGCACATTCGGCAACATCTTTCTGACAATCAGTTTTGCCTTCTGCTTTGGCCGGGTGCTCACGGATGCCCTGAACGGGTACAAGGTTTTCCAGCGCGAGGTCATCGCGAACTATTCCTTCCGCTCCCGTCATTTCGAAATCGAGATCGAGCTCCTGGCGCAGACCCTGCGGCGCGGGTATGGGATCGTTGAAATTCCTAGCCATGAACGGGCCCGGGCGGGAGGGGAGATGAAGTCGCGGGTACTCCGACATGGACCACGCTTTTTCATCCAGATCCTGAAGGAACGCCTGCGTAGCGGAGTCCGCATACGCCCCCCGCTGACCCCCATGCCGAAATACACGCCGGTCCGCCTGGTATCCGACACGAACGTCAACGCCAAACCGACACGACAACCATGACCGGCTCGTGGGGAAGGGATTGGGATCGTTTCTGGCAGGTCCGTGGCGAACCGCAAACGGCCTATGGTCGGTTCGCATCGTTCTACCGCCGGAGCGTGATCGCACGAGCTGTTGCTCACGATCTGGATCGTCTCTTCCCCCGACAAGGGGTATTCTGCGAGGCCGGATGCGGGATCGCGGAGACATCCCTCCGTATCCCGCTACGCCGGCGTCGCTTTGTGTTGATCGACATTTCGCGCGAAGCACTGCGCCGTCGCGCCTGGAACCGACCGGCGGTTCAAGCAAATATCATTGCACTGCCACTCCGAAGTGCGAGCATGGACGGAATCTGGAACGTCGGCGTTCTCGAACATTTTTTTCCAGACGAGACCGTCCGGATGATGGCGGAATGTGCCCGGGTCCTGAAACCCTCCGGCCGGGCAATCTTTTACTGGCCTCCTTGGTGGGCGCCTTATCAACTTCTTCTGACAACCATTGAGAAAACGGTCGCGGTCTCATGGAAAAGATTTCGGTTCTATCCTGACGAGGTGAACCGATTCCATACCCGTCGCCGATTGGAACGATTATTGCGACAGACCCCCATGACCTTGGTGGAGATGCGATTTGATCACACGGACCTCTTCAGCTTTGTACGAATCGTCGTAAAGGTGCAGTAACGGATCGGCGACGTAGACGCGGCGGATGGAAACAAAGCATGTAGACGGCATTCGGAAATCCCCGGGCATCACGCGAGATAAAGGCGCCCGATTCTCCGGGCCGCCTCGCGCGTGTCGGCAAGACCCGGCACCAGCGCGAATCGAACGAACCCCTCGCCGGGATTCGTCCCGTCGGCCAGGGGCTCGGCGATCCAGCTCCCGGGGGTCGCGACGACCGCGATATCGGGGGCGAGGAGACGCTTCGCGTACGCCGCCGACGTCATTCCCGAAGGTACCCTCTGCCAAATATATAATGTCCCCTCCGGGGTGCAGTCGGGAAGCCCCGCCGCCGTGAACGCCCGGACGAGGATGTCGCGCTTCTCCCGGTATTCCGAGCGCATCGCGGCGACATGTTTCTCATCGGAAAGGGCCGCCACCGCCGCATCCTGGATGAACGTCGGAGTCCCCGAATCAATGTTCGTCTTCACTTTCCGGAAGAGCCCCACGAGATCCGCGTCCCCCGCCGCCCACCCGACGCGGTAGCACGTCATGGCGCTCCGCTTCGAGAACGAGTGGAACACAATGACACCCTTCCGGCCGTATTCGAGGGCGCTGTGCGGTTTCTCCCGCGTGAAGTAGATTTCGGAGTAGGCCTCGTCGGAGGCGAGGATCATCCCGTGCCGGGCGGCGAACCGCACCGCCTCCTTCAGGAACGCCTTCGGCGCGACGCGCCCCGACGGGCTATTCGGATAATTGATCCAGAGGACTTTCGCCCGCCGGAGAACGCCCTTGGGGAATTTCCCGAATTCCGGGAGGAACCCGTTTTCGGAGCATACCGGATAAAACCAGGGGATACCCTCCGCGAAACGCGTCCCCCGGGAGTACGGCGGATACCCCGGGGAGGGCACAAGCACCACATCGCCGGGATCCACCACGGCCTCATGAAAATTGAACACCGCCTCCTTCGAGCCGATGGTGGCCGTCACCTCGGTCGCCGGGTCGAGCGTTACCCCGAAACGGCGCCTCGTCCAGGCCGCGACGGCCTTGCGGAATTCGCCGCTCCCGATGTAGCTCGGATAGCCGGCGGATGCGCGTTTGTCCACGCCGCGCTTGCAGGCCTCGCGGACAAAGCGAGGCGTGGGGATGACCGGATCCCCCACACCGAAGTCAATCGGCGCAATGCCTTTCGCGCGGAGTTCGGCCACGAGCCGGTCCACCTCCGCGAAGGCGTACGCCCCCGTCGAGCGGATGCGTTTTGAAGCAAAATCCATGGTCATCCTCCGTCATTTCATGTCCAGAACATCGGCCATCCGGTACAAGCCGGGCTTGCGACCGACGAGGTATTTCGCCGCCCGGACGGCGCCGCAGGCGAACGTCCGCCGGCTGTGGGCCCGGTGAATCAATTCAATCCGCTCCCCCGGCCCCGCCAACATTACCATATGGTCCCCAACGATATCCCCCCCCCGGACCGCCGAGATGCCGATCTCACGGGGGTCCCGCCCCGCCGTCGCGCCCCGCCGCCCGAGGACGAATTTCCGATTCCCCCCGGACGTCTCCCGGATGTGCTCCGCGATGAGCAGGGCCGTCCCGCTCGGGGCATCCTTCTTCAGCCGGTGATGGGCCTCGATGATTTCAACATCGTAGCCGGCGCCAAGGATACGAACCGCCTCCGCCGCGAGGTGCGCCAGGAGATTTCCCCCCGCGCTCATGTTCGCCGACTGGAGGATGGGAATGCGTTTCGCGGCGGCCCGGAGGCGCCTCTGGAGCCCCGCCGGAAGTCCCGTCGTGCAAACCACCAGCGGCACCCTCCGCGCCACGCAGTACGCCAGGATTTTCGCCGTTCCCGCCGGGAGGGAGCCGTCAATCATGGCGTCCGGCCGGACGCCCGGGCGCGCGGCGACAACCACCCCGGCCGTCCCCGCCGCGGCCAGATCCCCGACGTCCCGCCCGAGATGAGGATGCCCGGCGCATTCCAGGGCCGCCACGAGACGCACCCCGGGATCGGCCAGCGCCGCCCGGATGACCTCCACCCCCAGCCGCCCGCACGCCCCGTTCAAACCCAGCATTATCGGTTTCATGAAATCCCTCCCGGAAGGTGTTGACGGATTTTTTCAAGCCAGGACTTCATCTCATCGCCCGTGTAACTTCCCGCGTTCCATCGGTAGCCAAGGCCGTCATCTTTCCGGCGCGGGACGATGTGGAAATGGACGTGGAATACCTCCTGGCCGGCCGCCTCGCCGTTGGATTGAAGCACGTTGAATCCCTCCGCCCCCGTCGCCGCCTGGACGGCCTTCCCGATCATGGGCAGGACCCGCCCGAGCGCGGCCATTTCCTCCGGGGGCATGTCGGGAAGGGCGGGAAAATGCCCCTTCGGCAGGACAAGCGTGTGTCCCGGGGCAAGAGGCCGGATGTCGAGAATGGCCAGGACGCGATCATTCTCGAACACACGGCTGGAGGGAATTCCCCCCTTCACGATCTTGCAGAAAATGCAGTCATGCATCTAGCAGGCCGCTAAAAAACCGGCTTAAAAGTTAAGACACCCCCGTCGGGATATCATTTTCGCCCGAAGTTGCTTGCCAAAGATTCGTATTGTTCGCAGGCACATCTGTTTTTCACCATTCCGTCCTTATCGTCCTGCCTG
>JAZDJP010000033.1:0-15825 GCA_043803805.1 Planctomycetota bacterium | reverse complement strand
ACTGCGGTGAATGTGTTCCCGAGCCTTGTACACACCGCCCGTCAAGTCACGAAAGCCGAGAGTACCCGAAGTCGCCGCCTCAAAACGGTGCCGAAGGTAAGATCGGTGATTGGGACTAAGTCGTAACAAGGTAGCCGTAGGGGAACCTGCGGCTGGATCACCTCCTTTCTAAGGAGAAAAAACGAGCGAAAGCTCATAAACGGCGCATCCGGATCACCGGGCCATCCTGTCAGAGAACCGTCGAAACGGCCGCGGGGCAATCCCTCGCGGCCTTTTTGTTTTTACGAGCGGGGGGGATGAGTACAATATCCCGTGGCACGTGACCCCGTGACCCGCAGATGGCCGTCATGCCGTCATGCGGTCATGCAGTCATGACGCGAATCACGGATTGATAAGACCGCTCGTGGTTCGACGGGCTCACCATGAGCGGGGTTTCATCGAAGCGTTATTTGCCACGGGCAAATGTCCAAGGAGGCCGCAGCCATGAAAACCTTGCTTGTATTGGCCCATCCCGAGCCGAAGAGTTTCAACGGGGCGCTTTTTTGCGAGGCGGAGTCGGTGCTTCGACGGGCCGGGCACGATGTCCGGACGAGCGACCTCTACGCCATGAAATTCAACCCGGTCTCCGGCCGGACGAATTTCACGGTGGCGAAAGATCCGGATTACTTCCAGCAGCAGGCCGAAGAAGCCAATGCCGTCGCGACGGGCGGATTCGCCTCCGACGTGGAGGCGGAGTGGAAGAAGCTCGCTTGGTGTGATCTCATGGTCTGGCAGTTCCCGCTCTGGTGGTTCGGCCCCCCGGCCATCCTCAAGGGGTGGGCGGATAAAGTGCTTGCCATGGGACGGGCGTGGGGCATGGGTCACATGTACGACACGGGATTGCTCAAGGGGAAGCGGGCGCTTGTGTCCGTCACAACCGGAGGGCCGGCGGAGGCTTATGTCCCCGGCGGGTTCAGTGGCGACATCCATTCGATTTTGCGTGTGGTCCATCGCGGCATATTCCGGTTCACGGGGATGGACGTCCTGGCTCCGCACATTATTTATTCCCCGGCGCATCTCACCGACGCAGAGCGCAAGCGTCACCTGCGCGAATTCGCCAAACGTCTCATGACCATTGACAGGGAAAAACCGATCGAGGTGGGGAACTTTTAAATGGGCAAGGAGTTGGAGTTGGAAGTTGTGAGTTGAGAAGGGATTTGAGAGTTGTGCGTTGCGAGTTGATGGAAATGAATTCAGGATAAGTTTCCTTCAACTCAGCACTCAGAACTCAGCACTTTGAACTCTTACTGATACAAGGAGGCAGATGATGCCCGCGAAAAAGCCTGTTCCGCCCCAAGCCCCCCGCGCCGAGAACCTGGTCGGTCTCGTGGCTTATCAAAATAAAACGGTGGTCAGCCGCACCGTCATCCAGAAAAAGACGGGGACGGTGACGCTCTTCGCCTTCGATCGAGGCGAGGGGCTTTCCGAGCACACGGCGCCCTTCGCGGCGCTGGTGGTGGTCTTGGACGGCGCGGCAAACATCACGGTCGGCGGGAAAAAATTCAAGGTGGCGACGGGGGAGACCATCACGCTTCCCCCGGGTGTGCCTCATGCCCTGAAGGCGGTGACGCGGTTCAAGATGATGCTGGTGATGATCCGGGAATAGCGAACCCGCCGGCATGGGGTTCGCGGGAGGGGAATCGTGAAACCCCTGTGGATGGCGGCGGGGATGGTGATTCTGGTCGGATGCGGTGACGGTGCGATTCGCAAGGAGCGGGACATGCCCAACATCACGGAAACGGCGACATTCGCGGCGGGATGTTTCTGGGGTGTCGAGGCGGCGTTCCGCCGGGTGCCGGGAGTGGTGGATACCGCCGTGGGATACGCCGGCGGGCATGTGGAGAATCCCACCTATAAGGACGTCTGCGCCGACCGGACCGGTCACGCCGAGGCGGTGAACGTGGTGTTCGATCCCGCGAAGGTTTCCTACGAGCATCTTCTGGACGTGTTCTGGGAGATCCACGATCCCACCACGCGCAACCGGCAGGGGCCTGATGAGGGGAGTCAGTACCGATCGGTCATTTTTTATCACAGCGACCGGCAGAAGGCGGCGGTCATCGCGGCGAAGGAACGTGTGGACAAAAGCGGCCGGTACCGCCGGCCCGTCGTGACGGAAATCGTCCCGGCTGGGGTGTTCTGGCGCGCCGAGGAATATCATCAGCGGTATGCCGAGAAGCACGGCGGGGCGGCATGCCCGATTCCGACGAAACCGGAGAAACAGCCATGAAGATGATTTTGATCCTGCTGATTTTGGGCATCGCAGGATTTATCGCCGCCTGTTGCAATTGCCCGCCCGAGCGTCCGGCACGGCCTCCCGAGTCGTCGGCGCCCGGCGGGGCCGGAAAGGAGGGGATGATGACGATGGCGAATCGGGACGATCTTCAGAAGCGACTTTCACCCCTTGCGTACCGGGTCACCTGCGAGGGGGGCGCCGAGAGGGCCTTCACCGGGGCGTACTGGAATCACCATGAGGCTGGCACTTATGCGTGCGTGGTCTGCGGGGCGCCGCTTTTCCCCTCCACGGCGAAATACGACTCGGGCACCGGCTGGCCGAGTTTCACCGCGCCGGTCGCGCCGCGGGGGGTGAACACCACGGAGGAGTCTGACGGCCGGACGGAGGTGGTTTGCGCGCATTGCGGCGCTCATCTCGGCCATGTCTTCGACGACGGCCCCGAGCCGACGGGGATGCGGTATTGCATCAATTCCGCGGCCTTGAATTTCCAGAAACGATAGAGCAATTCACGGATGAACGGATGCCCACAATCATTTCTCATGCGGTGATTCCCGCGGCATGGCGTCTGGCGGTGGGGCGCGCCGGGATTTCCGGGCGGCTTTTGCTTATTTGGGCGCCGGTTCTTGCGCTTGCCGGGGGGTGGCGGGCGGCGGCGGCGCGGCGGGCCCGGCGGGGGGAGGCGTGTCGGAGGATTTCACCGCCGCCTCCCGGATCACGTCAATCAGGATGGTGAACTCGCCGAGGCGGGCCTCGATCATTTTCAGCATTCCCGTGTCGTCGAAAACGAACCGCCCCTCGCCCTTCGGCGGTTTTTCGGCGGCCGCGGCGCATTGGTAGCGATAGATCAGGATTTCCCCTCCCTCTGTCCGGTTTTCCGCCCGCGTCGGGATCCCGAAGACGGCCAGGCATTGGGATTGGCGGAGGATGTTGTCCGGCGGATCCTGGACCTTCAGGAGCGCCGAGATGGATTTCTTCTTGCGGTCCACGTCCCCCCGGCCAAGGGCCCGGATGAGATCCATGAACACCCGCTCGGGCATGAATCGGTAGTAGCGGGCGGAGAAGGCGCCGGCATGCAACTCGCCGTTGCGCAGGAGCAGGTCGACATCGATATGCCGAAGCGTTTCGTCGGGTTCCGTGACCTCTTGTTTGACGAAGCGATAGAGCCAGTTTTCATGCGTCTCGTTTGTCCGCTCCCGGGAGGACGGCTGGCTGATGAAGTAGACGACATCGCTGTCGCGGAGGGAGGGCTTGGCGATTTCGAAGTGGATGGTGTCGGTCTCCTCGTCGTGGCGGTAGTCCACGTTCCTGTCGAAGTCAATGAGCTGCTCCTTGAGGGCGAGGAGTCGCAGGAAGGACCCGATCCGGCATCCGGACAGGGTCATTGTGCACAGGAGGATCGGAACAAGGGTGATCCGCAGGCGCCGCGACGCCCGGCCCCCGGTTTCCGGTTTCCGGTTCCCGGTTCCCGGGAAGCGATAGAGGCGGTTTCCCGTCATTTTTTAGCGTCCTTCTTCACTTCCACCTGATGGTCCTTGAGGCGGAGTGTCACCGGGTTGGGCTCGTTCCGGCGGATGAGCGGCGACCCCTTTTCGTCCAGACGCGTGACGACGAATGACGCGGGAAGGGCGATCCCCCCGGCGTTGACGCGATTCACGACGAGCACCATCCTCTCGTCGAAGCGCTCCCGGTCGTCGTATTTGGCGACATCGACCTGGCGGAAATCCCACATCTTGTCAATCTTCTGGCACTCCGTCCGGATGACGGTGCGGCCCGAGGTGTTTCCGAGTTCCACGGTTTCGAGGAGCCGGTCCTTTCCAAGCGTGACCGTGATGGTGTCGTAATCGTCCGCGGGCCTTTGGGTCTTGCGGCCGCGGCGGGAGGGGCGGTCGTCGGATTTCTTCTTTTCCAGACGGATCACCGTCCGGTCTTTTTCCGTTTTCACCGTTCCCGCGTAGCGGGTTTTAAGAACGTTCGTGCGGAGGAGATTGGGAAGGAGGGTGGTCGCCTTCGAAATGTCCCGGAGCAGGATCTCGAGTTGACCCCGGTAGCCTTCCATCCCGGCCCGGGCGAAGGGGCCGAAGTCGTTCGGGATGGCGCGGGTCTCCACCGAGAAGTCGAAGGGGGGCTCGATCACGGCCTCGAACTTCGTCCGGACGATGTGGTTCCGGGCGGCGGCGTCGAGGGTCTTGACGAGCTCCGGGGATTCCACGTAGGCCGCCGCGCGTTTCAGGCCCGCCTCGTCGAGATCGTAGCGATTCGCCACGGCTTCCTGGAGGGTCTCGAAGGGGTCGTCGGCGCCGAGCGCGCACGGGACGGCCGCGAACGCGGCGGCGAGGGCGAACGCCGCGAGAAATCCCGAATGAGCGATCCGGATCATAACGTTCATGCCTCCAACCATAACTCTCGAACTTCTGAACTTCCGAACTCTTGAACTCCCAAACTCTCGAACTCTCCCTGGGCGGTGGCGGATTTGAACCGCCGACCCCCTGCGTGTAAGGCAGGTGCTCTAGCCGCTGAGCTAACCGCCCGCGGAATGCCGAATTCCGAATGTCGAATGCCGAATTAACATCCCTTCCCGCATGCGGATTTTTGATAAACGGGAAACCGCGAGCAGAATTTTACGACTTCCTCCCGCAGTTTCCCGAGTTCCGTCTCGTTTTCCCGGGATTTCACGGCCCGGTCAATCCACTCCGCGATCTTCCGGATTTCCGGTTCCTTCATGCCCCGGGTGGTCGCCGCCGGCGTCCCCAGGCGGATGCCGCTCGTCACCGCCGGCGGCCGCTCGTCGAAGGGGATCTTGTTCTTGTTGACGGTGATGTGAACCTTCCCGAGGGTTTCCTCGACGTCCCTCCCGGTGAGGTCCTTGTCGGCGCTGCGCAGGTCCACCGAGAGGAGGTGGGTGTCTGTCCCGCCCGAGATGATGCGATACCCGAGAGCCGCGAGGGCCTCGGCCAGCGCCCGGGCGTTGGCGACGGTCTGGCGCTGGTATTCCCGGAAGGTCGGGGTGAGCGCCTCGCCGAAGGCCACCGCCTTGGCCGCGATAATATGGACCAGGGGACCGCCCTGAATGCCCGGGAATATGGTCGAATCCACGGCCTTCGCGTGGGCGGCGCGGCACAGTATCATTCCGGCCCGCGGGCCGCGCAGGGTCTTGTGGGTGGTGGAGGTGACGAAATCGGCGTGGGGGACCGGGGAGGGGTGGACCCCCGCGGCGATGAGCCCCGCCGGATGGGCCATGTCCACCATGAGGAACGCCCCGGCGGCCTTCGCGATGGCCGCGAATCGGGCGTAGTCAATCACCCGGGAGTAGCAACTGCCGCCCGCCACGATGATTTTGGGCCGGACATCCTTCGCGAGCCGTTCCACCGCGTCGTAGTCAATGAGTTCGGTGTCCCGCCGGACGCCGTAGGGATGCACCGTGAAGAGTTTCCCGGAGAAATTCACCTTCGCCCCGTGGGTGAGGTGGCCGCCGTGGGCGAGGTCCATGGCGAGGATGGGGTCCCCGGGCTTCAGCATGGCGAAATACACCGCCATGTTGGCCGTGGAGCCGGAGTGGGGTTGGACGTTGGCGTGTTCGGCGCCGAAAAGCGTCTTCGCCCGCGCGATGGCCAGAGATTCGACGGTGTCGGCGAATTCGCACCCGCCGTAGTAGCGTTTGCCGGGATATCCCTCGGCGTACTTGTTGGTGAGGACGGATCCCGACGCCTCGAGCACGGCGCGGCTCGCGTAATTCTCCGAGGCGATGAGATTGACGTGGCTTTCCTGGCGGCGGACCTCCTCGTCGAGAAGGCGCGCCACTTCGGGGTCGGTCTGGTGGAGGGGATTCATGGCTTCTCCGAAGATTGGGGATTATCGCGGGACCGCATTTTGTTCCATAATTTGTGAATGCCTTCGGCTCCCAGAAACAACCAGAGGCCGAATCCGATTTTGACGGCGCTGGAAACACAGGTTTTAATCAATTGTTCTCTTTGCATCGACTTGTACGCGTAAGAATTGGAAATTTCAAGGTTCATGGTTCGCAGGATTACAATTTGAAGAATAATTGTGACGCTCGTGATCACGCCCATGATCAATATGTAGAGGCCCATAACGGAAAATGCGATTGTTTGCGTATTGTCTTTGTCCAGGTTTATCTCATGGGTCGTTCCTGGATCGGCGGGGATCATCCGATTGGAAATCCAATCGGCCTTTTTCCATAAAAAGTATCCGAAACCGAATGTGTATGCGGGCGCAAAAAGGTGCCACAGCCATTCAATCGGCATGTGAATTCCGGAAAAAAGTGGGATCACCATGGAGGTGATTAATGTAATTCCGGAAAAGAAAACGTACAGAGCCATACACCGGCAAATCAGAATCGCGACGTCTCGTTTGCTCACGAATTCTCCTTCTTTTTTGGAGTAATATTCCGTTTCATCTTCAGATACGCCGCGATGAATTCGTCAATATCCCCGTCGAGGACCTTGTCCGTTTGCGAGGTTTCCTGGTCGGTCCGGTGGTCCTTCACGAGCTGGTAGGGCTGGAGGACGTAGGACCGGATCTGGTTGCCAAAGGCGATCTCGCCCTTCTCGCCGTACAGTTTGGACAGGTCGTCCTCCCGTTCCTTCTCCTTCATCCGGTAGAGTTTGGCGGCCATGAGTTTCATGGCCATCTTCCGGTTCTTGTGCTGGGAGCGTTCGTTCTGGCACTGGACGACGAGGCCCGTCGGGAGGTGGGTGATGCGTATGGCCGACTCGGTCTTGTTGACGTGCTGGCCCCCGGCCCCCCCGGCGCGGAACGTGTCCACCTTCAGGTCCTCCTCCCGGATGTCCACCTCCACCTCGTCGAGTTCCGGGAGGACGTCCACCGAGGCGAAGGAGGTGTGCCGGCGCTGATTGGCGTCGAACGGGGAGATGCGGACGAGCCGGTGGACGCCGATCTCGGTCCGGAGGTGGCCGTAGGCCCAGGGGCCGCTCACCTGGAGGGTGGCCCGCCGGATGCCGGCCTCTTCGCCGGGGTTGGCGTCCAGGAGCGCGCACACCAGTCCCTTTCGCTCCGCCCAGCGGTTGTACATCCGCATCAGCATCTGGGCCCAGTCGCAGGACTCCGTTCCTCCGGCGCCCGCGTGGATGTTGATGTAGGCGTTCCGGCCGTCGTTGGGGCCGGTGAAGAGGGTCTTGAAGTCAATCTCGTCGAGAAGGCGCGCCAGGTCCTCCGCTTCGTCGGCGACCTCCCGGAGGGTGGCGGCGTCGTTCATCTCCTCCGCCAGGTCGAGAAGTTCCCGGGCCTCCTTGAGGCGTTTCTCCGCCTCGTCGAGGGGGTCCGTGGCGGATTTCAGGGCCTTGAGGTCGCGGACGACGGCCTGGGCCGCCTCCTCGTTCGCCCAGAACCCCGCGTCGCTCATGCGGGCCTCCAGCCCTTGAATTTTCACGCGTTTGCCGGGGGCGTCAAAGAGAGTCTCGAAGGTGCGTCAGCCGCGTGATCTGGTGGTCAATCCGGTTCCGGAGATCGCTCATGATGGGCTCCCTTCCTCATTTGTGCCGCCCCCAGGGGGACGGCGGACAAGCCCATGGTAGAATAATCATCCGAAGGTGTCAACACGTCGGATTCCACGACGCTCCGGGCGTTTCCGGACACGGGTTTCTTCATGCGAAGCCCCTTGTTTTGTGGCCCTTGCGTGATTATACTCCCCCTGCGATTTTTCCCTCGGGAATTGAGGAGTTTTTGGTTATGGAGGCGCGTATGAAACGGTCCCTGATGGTGTTCGCTCCGGGTTGCTTCGCATTGCTTCTGTCCGGTTTCGTTCGTGCCGCCGAGGAGGACCCCTACCTCGCTTATGTGAGGAACGCTCCGGAGTTCAAACCGGTCAAACAGGATCCGAATGCCTGGACCGCCCGATGGGATACCTGGATTTACATGCCCTGGCGTTATAAGTGGGCCATCGGGGAGGGCGCCGAAGGCGGACAGTTCTGCAAGGATTACGGGTTCAACGGAGGTTTTACCGATCACGCCGACACCCGTGTTCTGCCCTGGCTGGAGAAATGGAACCTCAAGTTCTACTGCGATCACCTGTGCGGCAAGGGATCCGTCAAGGTTCGCGTAAAGAAGAGCAAGTTCAAGGAGGAAATGCTCGATGCGCGCGCGGTCCGTTGCGGCGAGGACGGGCCGCAGCCGCTGAACGAGGCGATGGAGGACCGTCTGAAAAAGATGATGGACACACGCGTCGCCGGCCTCAAGAACAGCCCGGTGCGCGTGGCCTATGCGCTGGACGACGAAATCTCCTGGGGCTCCTATATCAAGCCGATCGCCTGGCGGGTGAACGAGGACGACAAGGCCTACGAGACCTGGCTCTCCGTGTATTACGGCGGAAAGCCGCCCGCCGCCCGGTACGTCACGCCGGAATTCACGAAGGCGCAGCTCGGAAACGCGCTCAAGGACATTGATCTGTCGCCGTTGCTTGACCGCGTCACCTACAACGACGGGGTCTGGGCGAATTTCCTCGGGCGGCTGGTGGAGTATGCCAACGCGCTCGATCCCCAGACGCCGTGCGGATTCGTGGGGAGCCAGTCGCCGAACCTGTGGGGCGGGTTCGATTACGCGAAACTGTGCAAGAAAAACCAGTTTATCGAAGCGTATCTCGGGACGGCGCAATCCATCATCCGGTCGTTCAATCCGCTCATGCCGCAGGTCACGACGCACTTTCATCAGGACAAGCTCGGGACCGCGAACGACATCTGGCAGACCTGGTGGTGCTTCGCGCACGGCAACCGCGGCATGATCGGATGGGTCGAGGGCTGGTTCGACGACGCCAGGAAACCGCTTCCCTGGCTGGAGGAATACAAGGCGACGAACAAGGAGGTCGGCGGCATCCAGGGACCGAAACTGGCGGGCGCCCGGTGGATCCACGACGGCGTGGCGATCTACTATTCCCATCCCTCCATCCAGGTGTCCTGGTGTCTCGACATGGAGGCGCACGGGGGGACGTGGCGCGGCCGCAGCGGCGACGATCGGTTGGGGACGTGGCATCTGACGCGCAAGGCCTGGGAGAAAATCCTCGCGGATTCCGGCATCCAGTACGGCTGGGTGCCGTATGACGAGGTCATCGTGAACGGAGTCCCGAAGGAATTCAAGGTCCTTATCCTTCCGGCCAACTTCGCCCTGTCGGACATTGAGGCGAGGCGGATCCGGGAGTTCTGCGATGGCGGAGGCACGGTAATCGCTGATTTCGCATGCGGCATCTTCGACCAGCACGGGAAAGGCCGGGCGAAGGGCGCGCTCGACGATCTCTTCGGCGTGGCGCACGACGGGACCGAAATGAAGAAGGACTTTTTTGGCGGCGGGAATCTCTGGGTGGAGACGAATCAGGACGCGGCCTGGGGATACAAGAAGTTCAGCGACCTGTTCAAGACGATCAACTGCCGGCTGGAGGGCGGATTTGCCGTGGCCGAGCAGAGGCTCGGCGTCCGGAACGTGAAGAAGGCGGGGAAGGGAACGGCCGTCTACCTTAATCTGTCCCCCCAGCGCTATCATCAGTACCGCGAGGAGGGTGTCGCGACGGACGGGCATCGCAAGGCGTTCAACGAATACATTCTCGCCGCGGGCGTCAAGCCGTGGGTGGGCGTCACAAGCGGCGGCAAGCGTCCCCCGGTCATCGAGGCGACGTATTTCTCGAAGAACGGACGGACCTACGTGTTCGTTCTCCAGAACGTGACCGTCACATCGTCCGAACTCGGGGACACGAAGACGAGCGGTCTGGAAAATGGCAGGATCTCCGTGGAGGTTGCGTTCCCCGCGGCCGTGAAGGACGTGGTTGACGAGCGCACCGGGAAGAAGCTCGGCGACGGGGCGAAGTTCGCGTTCGAGTTCAACGCCCCGGAAGCGGTAATGCTGAGTTTTGCGGGGGCGCCCCCGGGGCGGTAAACTCTTGGTTGGGCAACACGGGAACGCAACGTTCCGGGGGTAATGATGGACCGCGTTCGATGGGACGTCGGCAAGGTGATTGATGCCCACGTTCATTTTATGGGCGTTGAACCGGCGCCTCATTTTTATGAGAACATCGACCTGGGGGGCAGTGCGAAATGCGCCATTCTGGGGTTCATGCCCGGGCCCATGAACGGCTGGCTGTTGGAGCGCAAGAGGGAACAGCCCGCGCGATTTTATATCTTCGGATGTCTGCATCACGATCCGGAGTCCGTCGCGAAGGGAGACGGCCGTTATCTGGTCCGGCAGGTCGAACGGCTCCTGGCCTCCGGCTTCGATGGAGTCAAGATGTTGGAAGGCAAGCCGACGGAAAGGAAGCGCCGGATTCCGCTGCCGTTTGATCACGGCTATTACCGCCCCTTCTGGGAATTTGTCGCCGACCGGTCCGTGCCGGTGACCGCTCACCTCGCGGATCCCGCCACGTCGTGGAACCTTGAGGCGTTGAGAGACGCCTATCGCGACGACGCCCCCTTTGAGGCGTATATCCGCGAGGCGGAGGCCGTGCTCGCGGCGCATCCGAACCTGCGGATTTCGTTTGCGCACTTCATGTACATGTCTCCCTGGCTCGATCGGCTGGATGGACTTTTCAGCCGTTATTCGGGAATGCGCGTCGACCTGGCGATGGGAAACGAGTATCTTTACATCATGTCCTCCGATCCGGAGGCGGCCCGGCGGTTCTTCATCACGTGGCAGGACCGGATTCTCTACGGGACCGATCTCCATGACGACAACTCCTTTCGACTGGCGCGTGCCAAGGCCGAGACCATCCGGCTCTTTCTGGAAACGGATGAGGTATTTCCCGACCTGACATCCCTGGCGATGGACAGGCCGCCGCCGGTCGTTCACGGCCGCGTTGACTTTCACGGGATAAATCTCCCTCCGGAAGTGCTCGAAAAAGTCATGGCGCTTAACTTCGAGAGATTCGCGGGCCGGGAACCCAGGCCGTTGCCGTTATAAGCGTTGGCGATCGATTCAAGCGGCCGTCGTGTCGGCTCGGAGAGGAATACATGGGCAATGAACTGGTTCCGGGCCGTGATTGGACTGTTTTCGGCCCGTGCGGAGTCGATGAGCCGCTTCCGGAAAACGCCCAACTCGCCGCCTGTCCGGAACGGTTGCGAATCGGCCGCCGCGCGCTTCCGGCGCGGCATGTCAAAAGGCCGGACGGGGTTTTGAACATCGGTCCGCTCTTCGGCGGTCATCGCGTGAAAATGACCGGGTATGTGTTCATCCCGTTTCGTGTCATTCAGGCGGGCCCGTATCGCATCGGCGTTGGCGCGGACTGGTGGTTCGAGGCCTGGATTGACGGGGCGCCAATCCTCAGCACCGTGAATTCCGGCAACGGCGCGCACCCCCCGGCCCGCGAGGATCATGTGGCCGATCTCACCCTGGACGCCGGGGAACATCTCATGGTGGTTCGGGTGATCAGCGGCAGTGCCGGGATGACTCTGGATGTCGGCGTGCCGCGGTACACGCCGGCCCAGGCGCACCGCCTGCGGCTCGGCTGCGCGCCGCGGGTCATGCGTCCCCTGAAGATCGTGTTCATCGGGGCCGGCAGCGGGTTCCTGTCGGGACTCTTCACGGATATTCTCAACATCCCGGGCGCGGACAACGGCGAAGTTGCGTTGGTGGATATCGACAAACGGCGTCTGGGACTGGCGGAACAACTTTGCCGCAAGATCATCACGACGCTGGACAAGGATTGGCGCATTACGTCCTGTACCGATCGGCGCAAGATGCTCGCGGGCGCGGACTACGTCATCTGCTGCATTGAAGCACCCGGCCTGCAACGCGTCGAGTATGAAATCCCGCTGAAGTACGGCGTGGACCAGGCCGTCGGAGATACGATGGGGCCGGGCGGTTTGTTCAAGGGTTTGCGCAACGCCCCGATATTTCTGGATATCCTGCGGGACGTCGAGCGGCTCTGTCCGAAGGCGTGGGTGCTCAACTATACCAATCCCATGAGCATCCTGTGCCTCGCGGCCGGACGCGCCAGCCGGGCGAACGTCATCGGCCTCTGCCACAGTGTTCAGAAATCAAGCCAGCAGCTCGCGCGATGGTGCGGTGTGCCTTATCACGAGTTGCATTGGTCGTGCGCCGGGGTGAATCACCTGGCCTGGTTCACCGAATGCCGCCATGCGGGGCGGGATCTCTATCCCGCGCTCAAGAAACGCGCGCGGGGGGATCCCGCGTTCGCGGAGAAGGACCGCGTGCGTCTGGATTTGATGTTGCATTTCGGATACTACTGCACGGAATCCAGTTCGCATGACAGCGAATATGTTCCATACTACCGCAAACGAAAGGATCTTCTGAAAAAGTACTGCCGTCAGGACTTCGGCGCCAGGCGCCCGTATTTCGCCGGCGCCCACCGGAGCCGGCACAAGGATCGCGATCGGATCTGGCGCGGTCAGATTGCGGGCGGGGAGGATTTGTCCACAAGTCGCGGTTTGGAATACGCCAGCGGCATCATCGAAGGGCTGGAAACGAACAACCCGTTTGTGATCCATGGCAGCGTCATGAATCGCGGCCTGATCGCCAATTTGCCGCAAGACGGCGTCGTGGAGGTCGCCTGCCTCGTTGACCGTCTGGGGATCCGGCCCGTTCGCCATGGGGCGTTGCCGCCGCAGTGCGCGGCGCTCTGCGATTGGGACATGCGTTTCTTTGACCTGGCCGCCAAGGCCTGCGTCGAGCGGTCCCGGGAGGCCGCGGGCCACGCCCTGATGCTGGATCCCCTGACCGCCGCGGTTTGTTCTCCGGCGGAAATCAAAAAAATGACGGAGGAATTGTTTGCGGCGGAAAAGCCGTTTCTTTCCGGTTATCGCTGACCGGGCATCGGTGTCATTGGTATTTCCGCGGGAATTCCGTTGAATACCGACCGGATGGTCGGTATTATTCCATCCATGGTTGCCGCCGTTGCC
Source organism: Planctomycetota bacterium (assembly GCA_043803805.1). Lineage (GTDB taxonomy): Bacteria > Planctomycetota > JAZDJP01 > JAZDJP01 > JAZDJP01 > JAZDJP01. The sequence goes on along the minus strand of JAZDJP010000033.1, from coordinate 2,682 downwards.
GAAAAGCGCCGCGCCCGGGGTCCCGGGACCGGAAGGCCCCTGGAAGAACTCCTTCGGAAGGCCGCCCCGTTCCTGGCAAGACGGGGCTACCGCCGGGTGAGCGTGGACGACATCGCCGCCGAACTGGGATTGAGCAAGGGTGGTTTCTACTGGCATTTCAAGAGCAAGGAGGACTTCTACCGGCGCATCTGCCGGATGTCATGCGACGGGCACCTGGCGCTTTGCCGCCGTCTTCTCCAGGCGGAGACGCTCGACCGCGCCGACATCCTCGAGGGGGCGAAGGAGGTCCTGCGGTCCACCATCGGGAACCCTCTTCAGGTGCGGCTTTTATTTGAATTTCAGGCGGAACTCCAGGGGGTTCCGGAGATCCGCGAGGAGATGGAGCGTCTCCACGCGGAGTGGGAGGAACTTCTCCGCCGGCTCGTCCGCCGGTGCATGGCGGATGGCATTCTGCCGGCGTACGTGGACGCGGACGCCGCGGCGCGGGATATCCAGGTCATGTTCGACGGGCTTCTCTTTGATTTTAATATCCGCCGGAATACGGAGGCGGTTCTGGCGACATGGGAGCGATTCCTGAAGGGTTTCATCGCAAGGCGGTCCGGATGACACTTGTTTTGGCGCTACGCAACATTTTCCGAAACCGCGCGCGCTCCCTCATCACGCTGGGGGCGGTGGCCTTCGGGGCCGTTTCCCTCATTCAGTCGGGAGGCTTTATCACGGATACCGTCGTCCAGTTCCGGGAGCGGTTCATCCGGATTCAAGTCGGGCATCTCCAGATGTTCGCGCCGCGGTACTACGAGGAAGGTGTGGCGCGCCCCTACGATTTTCTCATCCCGGATCCGGCGGCGGTCATCCGGGACGTCCGCGCCGTTCCCGGCGTCCATAACGCCGTCCCGCGCCTCTCGTTCGCGGGGCTCATCGGGAACGAGGAGACGAGCGTCCCGTTCCTCGGGACGGGGATAGACCCGGCGGCCGAGATGGAGGTCCGGGACGACCTCTATATGTTCTTTGGAAAAAATCTCGAGCCGGGGGACGACCAGGAGGTGATTCTGGGAAAGGGGCTCGCGGAGGCCATTGAGGCGAAGGTGGGGGATCTTCTGGTCATCACCGGACACACGGCCCAGGACCGGACCAATTACATGGAGGCCCGCGTCAAGGGCGTCTTCGGTTCCACAAGCCAGGAGTACGATGCGTTGGGCATCCGGATGCCCTTGAAACGCGTCCAGACGTTCCTTCGCACGGAGGGGGCGCATGTCGTGGTGGTGTATCTCGACCGCACCGCGGACACGGACCGGATCCGCGGGGAAGTCCTCCGCCGCCCGGCCGTCGCCGGGGCCGGGTTCAACGTGAAGACCTGGCGCGAACTTCCCGAGGCGGATTTCATTCTCAAGACGGGGCCGTTTTTCGAGAGCATGTTTTCGGTGTTGAAGATCATCATCGGCATCATCGGGGTGCTCTGTGTATTCAATACGATGAACATGGCGGTGCTCGAGCGCGTGGGGGAGATCGGGACGATGATGGCGCTGGGGACCCGGCGCGTCCGGATTCTGGCGCTTTTTCTTCTGGAGGGGCTGTTCATCGGCATCGTGGGGGGGCTGGCCGGGGTGGCCGGGGGGGTCGTTCTGGCCTGGGGGATTTCGCTCGTGGGCATCCGCATGCCCAAGCCGCCCGGCCTGAATGTGCACTGGATTGCCCACATTGCGGTGGTCCCCGGGTTGCTGGTTTTTGCGCTGGGATTGTCGGTGGTCACGGCGGTGGTGTCCTCGGTCATCCCGGCCTGGAAGGCCTCGCGTCTGGAGACGGGGGAGGCGTTGAGACATAACATTTAGTCGGGGGTGTATTCGGGCGGATGGAGCCGACGCCGGGATGGTTCGACAGGCTCACCATGAGCGGGGGTTTCGCGGGTATCCCCGCGCGGCTCATCCGCCAGGTCCTCGGTGGCGCGGGCGGTGGCGGGCAAATCATTGGAATTTATGGGGAGGGCGTCATGAGGATCATGGCCTGGGGTGTGGCGGCGGGGTTGGGGGCGCTTTCGGTTCTGGCGGCGGGGGGGGAGGAAAAGGCGAAAACCAGGGCGCTGACCCCCGCGGAAATCGTCGAGAAGGCCGACGAGGTGCGGAATCCCCGGAAGGATTACACCGTGGAGGTGAAGGTGACGAGCGTCGAGGTGGATCGGGACAAAAAGGAAAAAAAGAGCGTGGCCTCCTACGAAGTCCTGGTGAAGGGCAAGGACAAGACTCTCATCAAGACGCTCACCCCGCCGGCCGATCGCGGGCAGACCCTGCTCATGACGGGGAGCGATATGTGGACATACAGCCCGGAGGTTTCCCAGCCGATCCGGGTGAGCCTTCGGGATCGTCTCATCGGCGAAGTGGCCAACGGCGACATCGCCCGCGCCAATCTGGCCGGGGATTACACCGCGAAGATCCTCAAGACGGAGACCGTGGGGGACAAGGAGTGCCATGTCCTGGATCTCAAGGCGGCCGCGGACGACACGACCTATGACCGGATCGTGTACTGGGTGGAGAAGGGGACGTATCATCCCGTGAAGGCGGAGTTCTATTCGGAATCCGGCGGGCTCTGGAAGACGTGCGCGTACGAGGCCTATAAAACCATCGACGGGCGCCTCCGGCCGTCGAAGATGATCATCAAGGGGGCGGCCAAGGTCAATCAGAACAATAC
>JAZDJP010000032.1:0-39809 GCA_043803805.1 Planctomycetota bacterium | reverse complement strand
CTGTCCCGCCAGACGGTCCACAATTACACCATGCTCGGATTGATTCGGGAGGAGGAGCGCACCGACAGCGGCCACCGCCTGTACGCGGAGCAGGTGTTCGAGATTCTGAAGAACATCGATGACCTGAAGAAGACCAAAACCTTGAAGGAGATTCAGGACATCCTGAACAAGATGTGATCACGCAAGAATCGCCCGCGCCGCCGGTGGGGACCGGAGGCGCGGACGATAATGCCTTCCCGCCCGCGGGATGAGGGGAACGTGCGATTCCTTTGAGAGGGGAAACGTGGCGGACGCCGAAAAAGCGGGGGGGGGACCGACGCCGCGGCCGGTTCGGCCGGCGTTTTTCCGCTCCCTGTTGTCCAACTGGCCGTATGTCCTGTTCGTTGCGTCGCTGGGGGCGATTGTGTTTTCGCTCCCCGTCATGCGACGCCTTCTGCTTCCGCCAGGCACCGCGACCGCCCTCATTGCCCGGGCGGACGCGGACATCCGGGCCGGTCGCATGAAGGAGGCCCGGAAACTCCTGGCCACCCGGCTCAAGCGGTACACCGACAAAACGGATTGCGCCCGGATCGTCTTCGCCATCGCCCGGACCTATCTTCCAACCGAGGGCGCCCCGTTCGTCCGCGAGGAGGCCCAGGAGGCGGTGCGGCTCATTGACGGGGTGCTGCCGCGCCTGGCGGGGTTGCCCGAGGCCCGGCAGGCGTGGTTTCTTCTGGCGCGCGTCCGCCGGGACCTCGGGGACGTGGAGTTGAGCCGGAAGGAACTGGAAATCATCAAGATGTCGCATCCGGAGGCGGCGCTCGAGATCACGCGGCTGGCCCTTCAGGAAGTCCCGCCCGAGGCCGATTCGGCCCTGGCGGAACTGGCCGTCCTCGAGACGGCGCTTCCCCGGACGTCCCCGCTCCTTCCCGAACTCGTCCGTCTCCGGGGCGAGGCGCTCGCGGTGAAGGGCCGGGTCGAGGAGATCGTGGGCGATTACGAACGGCTCGAACGGGAGCGGCCCGGTGACGTGGATGTCCTGCGGGGGGAACGGGCCGGGCTCCTTTTCCGGGCGCGCCGGTACGACCTGGCCCTGGCGGTCCTGCCGGCCCTGGCGTCCGTCAAGGGGACCGACTCCGCCGCGGCCGGGAAGCGTCATCTCATCGGGGAATGCCTGTTCCATCTTGGCCGGGACGGGGAGGCCGTGGCCGCGTTCCAGACCAATCGCGACGCCGGGGACACGGTGATACGATTCGCGTCGCTCGCCCGGCGGGCCATGTCGGAGTTCCGGACCGGCCGGCCGGTCGAATCCCTGGATTTCTGGGACGAGGCCCTCCGGCTCTTTCCGGGAGAGGTCGTCGCGAATCCCTGGATCGGACCGGAGGAGATGCGGGAGGGGCTTCTGGCCCTCGCCAAGAGTTTCTACCGGGGCGGGTCTTTGGATCGGGTGACGCGCGCGGGGGATTTCCTCATCAAGATCAAGGGCAACGGGGAACGCGGGGATTACTATTACGGGCTGGGGCTGGTGTACGAGGAGCTGGGCGAGTCGCTTCGGGCGCGCGGGGCGGCGGCGGACGCGAGAAAGGCGCTGCTACGGGCCATGGACACCTACGAAATCCTGCAGAAACAGGTGTCCCACAGCCCGCGCGTTCTCGACGCCGCCTGGCGCGCCGGGGAGGTGGCGACCGCCCTGGAGGAGTACGGTCGCGCCGCCGCGGCCTACCGGCGGTACCTGGCCATCGCGCCCAACGAGCCGAACGCGGTTCTCGCGTGGATGGCGCTGGCCAATGCCTGTGAAAAGCTCGGGCTCTTCGGCGAGGCGGAGACGGCCTATCGGAGCCTGGTCGAGAATCCCGAGCGGAGCCGCAGCATCTTCGCCTTCTCGGCGCGTTACGGCATCGGGATCTGTCAGTGGCGGCAGGGGAAGCGCGCCGAGGCCGTGCAAACATTCCGCCGGCTCCTGGATGATCCCAATCTCTATCCGTCGAGCGAGATCTGGCAGAAATCCCTGGCGGCCGGCGCGGACGTGTACTGGGAAATGTGGCTGGGGGGCGATGCCGCCGCCGCGGAGAAGGCCACCCAGGCCTATCGGGATGCCGTGGATCGCCTTCCGGACGGCGCGATGCGCCCGCATCACCATTTTCGCCTGGGGTTGCTGCTTCTGGCGACGGGGAAGCCGGCCGACGCGGCGGGGGAGTTCGGGAAGGCGGCGGAGCGCCTCGAGGGCACGGACCCGGGGCTTTCCCGCCGGACCGAGGTGTTGTTGGGCGACTGTCTCTATCGAATGGAGGATTACGCCGGCGCGCTGGGACACTACCGGAAGGGGCTTTCGTACAACGAGGAAGACGCGGTGTGGGTCCTTTCCCAGATGATCCGGTGTCTCGAACGGGCGGAGGAACGCGCGGAGGTGGCGCGCCTCCAGCGGAAACTCGAACGGGTCATCGCCAACCGGCCGAAGAAGGGGAATCTGGACGATCTGGTGGTGTGGGAGGCGGAGGTCCGCCGATGGCAACGGGAGAAGGCGGGGCCGTAAGGGATTATTCGGATGGGCTTCAAAGCCCGGGAGGAAAACATGACACAGCAGACGGCCGGACGGATCGAGAAGCTCATTGAGGGACTGGAGGCGGAGCGCGGCATCTATGAGCGGATGCTCAAGGTCGCGCAGGCCCTTCGGGATCTCATCACGAAGGAGGAGGAGACCCGTCAGATGCTGGCCCTCGTCCAGGAGGAGCAGAGGATGGTGCGGGAGATCGAGGTCGTGGAGAAGGATCTCTCCGACGCCAAGCGCGAATGGGAGGTCCGCCGGGAACATATCGAGCCGAACCTGCGTCAGCGGGTGGAGGGCGTGATGGACGGCGTCCGGAAGGTCCTCGAGGAACTGATGAAGGTGGAGGAGGATTGCCGCAAACGCATGGAAAGCCACCGGCAGGTGGTGGCGAAGGGTATCCAGGAGCTTTCCCGCGCCAAGGAGGCGGGGCGGGCCTACCATGGGTCCCGGGTGAACCGGGAGGGGGGGGCGTGGGTGGATCAGCGGGAGTGATCATGGCGGAACGGCCGGGCATCTCCGAACGGGAGCTCGCGGATATCATCGCGGCGTTCAATGAGACGACCGAGCGTCTCCAGGGCACCCAGCGCCAGCTCCAGGAGCGGGTGGGGATGCTTTCGCGGGAGCTCGAGCGCAAGAACGAGGAGCTTCTCCGGAAGGAGCGGCTGGCATTCCTGGGGGAGATGGCGGCGGGGGTGGCTCACGAGATCCGGAATCCCCTGGGGGGGGTCGAACTCTACGCGAGCCTTCTCGAGCGGGACATCGCGGAGGGCGATCCCCGCCGGGATCTCGTGGGGAAGATTCTCGCGGGCATCCGCCACATGGACCGCATCGTCGGGGACCTCCTCGCCTTCGCCTCGAACGCCGCGCCGGAGAAGCGGCCGGCGCGCCTCCGGGATGTCCTGGAGGAGTCTCTGGCGGAGACGGCCGCGGCGGCCGAGTCGGCGGAGGTGCGGGTGGTTCAGGAGTACGCCGACGACGCGTCGGTGCCGGTGGACGCGGCCCTCATGAACCGGGTGTTCACGAACCTCCTCCGGAACGCCTTCGAGGCGGCCCCCCGGGGCGGGTGCGTCCGGGTCCGGACGGGCCGGACGGGGGATCGCATGGCGGCGGCCATCGAGGACAACGGCCCGGGCGTCCCGGCGGACCTGAAGTCGCGGATTTTCACGCCGTTTTTCACGACGAAGGAGAAGGGGACCGGCCTGGGCCTTTCCATCGTCCACCGCATCGTCGAGGGACACGGCGGCAAGGTGAGGATCGAGGACGCGGCGGGCGGCGGGGCGCGGTTCGTGGTGGAATTGCCGCTGGGGATGTGAACGGGGGCGCGGGGATGAGCGAGAATATCCTGATCATTGAAGACACGGACATCATGCGGGACTCCCTGAAGGAGACGCTTTCCCGCGCGGGATACCGCGTCTCGGCCCATGCCCAGCCCCGGAAGGCCCTCGAGGCGCTGGCGGAGGGGGGCTTCGACTGCGTTCTGACCGATCTCAAGATGCCGGAGATGGACGGCCTGGAGGTGCTCGAGGCGGTGAAGGGGCGGCAACCCGACCTGCCGGTGGTGCTCATCACGGCCCACGGGACGGTGGAGACGGCCGTGCGGGCGATGAAACTCGGGGCCGCGGATTACGTCACGAAGCCCTTCAAGGCGGACGACATCGAGCGCGTGGTGGGGCGTGTCATCGAGCTTCGACGGGTCCTCGTGGAGAACGAGGTCCTCCGGCGCGAGTTGGGCGACCGGCGGGAGTCCACGGAGATCGTGGGGGAAAGCGCCCCCGTCAATGCCCTCCGCCGGGACATCGAGCGCGTGGGGGCCTCCGCCGCGACGGTGCTCATCCAGGGGGAAAGCGGCGTGGGCAAGGAGCTTGTGGCGCGGGCCATCCACGAGGCCAGTCCCCGCAAGGACAAGCCGTTCCTGGCGGTGAACTGCGCGGCCCTGTCGGCGGGGCTCCTCGAGAGCGAACTGTTTGGCCACGAAAAGGGGGCGTTCACGGGGGCGGACCGGATGCGCCGGGGACGGTTCGAATTGGCGGACGGGGGGACGATTCTCCTGGACGAGGTGAGCGAGATCGAGACCCACCTCCAGGGGAAGCTTCTCCGGGTTCTTCAGGAGAGGGTGTTCGAGAGGGTGGGCAGTTCCCTTCCCCGGAAGGCGGACGTGCGGGTGCTGGCGACCACGAACCGGGATCTCGCGGCTCATGTCAAGGCGGGGAAATTCCGGGAGGATTTGTTCTTCCGGCTCCACGTCGTTCCCCTCCGGGTGCCGCCGCTCCGGGAGCGGAAGGGCGACATCCCGCTCCTGGTGAAGCATTTCCTCGGGCGGTTCGGCGCGACGGGCCGGAACGTGGACGGGAAGGCCCTGGCGCTCCTGGCGGCCTACGACTGGCCGGGGAACGTCCGGGAACTGGCCAACGCCGTCGAGCGCGCGGTGGTCCTTTCGGCGGAGCCGGCGCTCTCGGTGGAGAATTTCGAACTCCGGCTTCTCCCGGGCGGGGAGAAGGGCGGGGCGGTATTCCGCGAAGGGGTGGCCCTCGCGGACATCGAGCGGCGGGCCATCCGGGAGGCCTTGGCGCATTTTGACGGCCACCGTCAGAAAACGGCCGCGGCGCTCGGGATCGGGCTCAGGACCCTGACGAACAAGATTAACGAAATGAAGGCACAAAATGCCCTGGGAGGGGCGCAATAGTTGCCGGATCGACCGGCGGGGAATGGGGAGGAACATGAAAAGAAAGAATGTTACCGCTTGCGCGAAAAGGGGATGCGGAAAATCAAAACGGGTTTCCGCGGGCGCGGCACAGGTATTGCCTAGTAAGACAAAGAGGCCGGGTGTCTCCAAACGGTTTCGTTTTCTGGCAATGACGTTTCGGGAAGAGGTCGCATGAACACGTTTCTCGACGGGATGTTCGAACAGTCGTCGCTTCCGGTCCTTGAGGCCGCCATGAAGTACGCGGGGCGGCGTCACGCGGTCATCGCCAACAATATCGCCAACTGGAACACGCCGGGATACCGGGCGGTGGACATTCCTCTGGCCGATTTTCAGAAGACCCTGCGGGAGACGGTGGAGAGCGGCCGGAGCGGATCGGTCTCCCGGGTGAATCTTCAGGCGCGGGAGCCGGACGAGGCGGTGATCATGCGGCACGACGGGAACACGGTGGACATCACCCGCGAGATGACGCGGATGGGCGAGAACGCCCTTTTTTACAACGTGGCCATCCAACTGGCGAAGACCAAGTATTCCATGCTGAAGGATGCGATTCGGGGACGTGTTGGATGACACGGAAACACGGAATGAACATGGGAGAACCACGGAAACACGGAACAATGATGAGGGATCACGGAGACACAGAATGGGGATTGGGGAGAGGGCGGCATGATGAAAGCAGATAATGGAACGATAGGGAAGCCGGGCCGGGGGATATCCATGTCATCTTCCGTGTTCCCGTGGCTTTCCGTGATTTCGTGGTGAGGAGGTAGAAGATGTTTACGGCGATGGACATCAGCATGACGGGGATGATGGCCGAGGGGAAGCGCCTCGAGGTCATCGCCAATAATCTCGCGAACATCAACACGACGCGCGATGCGGCGGGCAATGTCTCGCCCTACCGTCGCCGGGAGGTGGTGTTCGGGACGGGATCGGCCCTGGCGGGACGGCGCGGGACGGGCGTCTCCTGGCGTGTCCAGGAGGATTTCTCGACGGAACTCAAGAAGGTCTACCGGCCGGGGCATCCCGATGCCGACGAGAACGGTTACCTGTCCCTGCCGAACGTGGACCTCGAGGTGGAGATGGCGGACATGGTGGGGGCGTCACGGGCCTACGAGGCGAATGTGACGGCCCTGGAGGTGTCCAAGGGGATGCTGGCCGCGTCGCTGCGGTTTCTGAGTTGAAACGTTGGAAGATGGCGCCCGCGGGTGAGATCATCCGCGGGATTATAACGGAGGGTTGAGTCATGGTGGATCCGATTCGTCCGGTAGGGCCGGAGATGATGCCCGCGCAGACCGGGGGCGTCCGTCCGCCGGAGACGTCCTTTAAAAATTTCCTGACGGATCAGATCCGGAAGGTGAACGATCTCCAGCAGGAGGCGGATCAGGCGGTGAAGGGGGCGTTCACCGGCCAGACGCAGGACGTCACGGAGGTCCTCGGGGCGGTGAAGAAGGCCGAGGTGGCCTTCGACCTCCTCATGGAGGTCCGGAACAAGGTGGTGGACGCCTATCAGGAAATCATGCGGATGCGGGTTTGAGGATTCCGCATGAGGATCGCGACGGGGCCGCTCCGTGAGAGGCGGCCGCGGCGGGTCGAAGGGTTGCAGGTCGCGCAAACGGCGCCCGTGGGGACGGGCGGTGACAAGGAGAGGGGACCATGGACGTTCTGACGAAGTGGCTGGAACGGGTGCGGGATGCCTGGAAGGGGATGACGACCGTCCAGCAGGTGAACATGGGTTTGCTGGGCGTGGTGGTCGTCGTGAGCCTGGTGTTCCTGGCGGTCTGGAGCGGTCAGAAGGAGTACGAGCCCCTGGTGACGGGGGTGAGCGGGGAGGAGATGACCGCCATCCGGAAAAAACTCGTCGAGCGCGGGGTGGAGCACAAGATCTCCGACAGCGGTCTCGTGCTTGTCCCGCGGGAGAAGCGCATGGGGCTCTACATGGAACTCATGGGCGAGGACGTCATCCCGAAGAAGGCCGCCCTGTTCGACTTTGAAAAACTGATGTCCGCGTCGAATCCCTTTCTTCCGGAGCGCGACCGCCGGGAGCGGTACAGCTATGCCCTTTCCAACTGGCTGGCCCAGACCATCATGGGGCTGGAGATGGTCCAGACGGCCCGGGTGCTGGTGACGCCGGCGGACGATTCGATTTACCTCGGCGAATCCCCCAAGGGGCGGGCGACCGTGATGCTGGTCCTCAAGAGCGGCAAGACATTGTCCTCCAAGAACGTCCGGGCCATCGCCAACCTCGTGTCGGGCGCGGTAAAAGGGGTGGAGCCCGGGGATGTCGAGATCGTGGACCAGCACGGCCAGTACTACGGCGTCGGCAAGGAAGGGGATCCGGCCGAGGTCGCCGGCAACCTCTGGGAACTCCGCCAGCAACTCACCGCGGACGTCGAACGGAAGGCCGAGGCGTGTCTCCGGGCCGCGAACCCCCGGGTGAAGGCCACGGCCATCGTCAAGATTGACCGCAGCCAGAAGACCATTCGCAAGGTGGATATTGATACCGAGAAGGTGATACCCACAAAACGGACCCGTCTCATCGAGGAGACCGAAGGGGGTGGCGACGGGACCGGCGGCCCGGTCGGCACCCGGGTGAACGCCTCGATGTCGGTGGGGACGTCCTTCCCCTCGCCGGCGCGCACCAAGACGTCGCGGACGGAGACCACGGAGGAAAACCCCACAGTGGCGCCTGTGACCGAGACCCACACCATCGAGCCCCCCGGGGAGGAAAAGGATGTGTCGGTGTCCATCACGTACCCCTACGACGCCGGCGGGAAGAAGCCCGCCGAGGAGGAATTGGCGCAGCTTCGCGACCATGTCATGCGGGCGACGGGGATCCTGATCCCGCGCAATGTGTCCATCCTGCCCGTGGCCATGCCCGTCCCGCCGGCCCTGGTCGTGAATTTCTGGGATGAGGCCCGCCAGACCCTGTGGCTCTTCAAGGGTCAGATTTTTCTGGGAGTTCTCGCGCTCCTGTCGCTTCTGATGCTTCGTTCGATGATGGGCCGCCCCCACCCGGTGGAGATCGCCAAGAGCGTGGCGGCCGCGGCGGGCGCGGCCGCCGCCGAGGGCGCCGAGCCGGCGATGACGGAGGCGGCGGCGCGGAGCCACCAACTGGTGTCGAAGGTGCGCGAGGTGGTCGCCTCCGATCCGTCCAAGGCGGCGGGGCTTATCAAGCGCTGGCTGACGAAAGAGGAGAGGTAGCATGGCGGACGTCCTCACCGGCCAACAGAAGGCGGCGGTCCTCCTGGTGTCCCTGAAACAGGAGCTGGCCGCGAAGGTGCTGAGCCAGATGGATACCGACACCATCGAAATGATCGGGGTCGAGATTGCGCGCCTCGACCAGGTCAGCGCCGAGCGCCGGGACGTGGTCCTGGACGAGTTCATCCAGCTGGCCAGCGCCATGCAGTACGTCGAGCAGGGCGGGCTTACCTACGCCCGGGGGCTTCTCGAACGGTCGCTTTCCCACGACAAGGCGGAGCACATCCTCGGCATCCTCGAGCAGTCGGTCAAGATGACGCCGTTCAACTTTCTCCAGAAGGCGGAAAGCGAGAACCTTCTCACCTTCATTCAGGACGAGCATCCGCAGACCATCGCCCTCATCCTGGCGTACCTCAGGAGCAACCAGTCGGCGGCGATCCTGGAGGGTCTCCCGGCCAAGAAGCAGATCGAGGTGGTCAAGCGCATCGCCAAGATGCAGCACACGAGCCCGGACGTCATCCGGGAGGTGGAGAGGAGCCTCGAAAAACGCGTCATGGCCATTGTCAGTCAGGAGCTGGAGGAGACGGGCGGCGTGGAGACGGTCGCCGAGATGCTCAACCGCGTCGACCGCGCCACGGAGAAATCCATCCTCGAGAGTCTGGAGGAGGACGACCCGGATCTGGTGGAGCACATCCGCCGGCTCATGTTCGTGTTCGAGGACATCCTCCTCGTCAACGACAAGGGCATCCAGGCGGTTCTCCGCGAGGTCGATCACGAGGACCTGGCGTTGGCGCTCAAGACCGCCTCGGAGGAGGTCAAGGACAAGATTTTCCGGAACATGTCGGAACGCGCCGCCGCCCTCATCAAGGAAGACATGGAGTACATGGGGCCCGTCCGGATCGCCGACGTCGAGGCCGCGCAGCAGCGCATTGTGGATGTTGTGCGGCGGCTCGAAGAGACGGGCACCGTCATCATCCAGGGTCGCGGCGGCGAGGGGGAGATCGTCGTATGACACGCGTCATCAAGGCCCAGGCGGGAGAATCCGGACTCGCGGACGTTTTCGCCGTCAGGCGTTTCGAAGAGGAGGCCGCGGGGCTCGTCGCCGACGCCCGGACGGCCCTCGACGGGGCGCGGATCCAGGTCCGGGAGGCGCTCGCCCAGGCGGCCGCCGAACGGGATCGGATTCTGGTCGAGGCGCGGGCCCAAGGGCGTCGCGAGGGCGAGGCGGCCGGGCATGCCGAGGGCCTGGCGAAGGGGCGCGAGGAGGGGCTGGCGGCGGCGCGGGAGGATGGGCTCAGGGAATTGGAGATCGTCCGCGGAGTTCTCGAAGCTCTCGTCCGGGACCTCCCGGATGTGAAGCGGCGGCTTCTGGGGCAGGCGGAGACGGAGGTGGTGGATCTCGCCGTGGGCATCGCGCGGAAGATCCTGGGACGCGAGGTGTCCGCCCTGCCGGACGAGATGCGCCGGCGGGTGGGTTCCATCCTTGAGATTCTGGCCTCGCGGGTGGACGTGAGGGTGCGGGTGTCGGCCGAGGCGGAGGGAAATCTGCGGGTCGCCTATCCCGACCTCCGCGCCCTGTTCCCGGAGGGCGGCGCGGTGCGGCTGGCGCCGGACGCGACGCTCGCGACCGGGGACATCGTGGTGGACAGCGGCGAGACGACGGTGGATGCGCGGGTCGGGGAGGCGCTCGCCGAGATCGGGCGCGTCCTCCTGGAGAAATAGGATGCCGGGTTTCTGGGAACGCAAGACATCGCTTCTTGGGACGGCCTCCCCGTTCGCGGTGGAGGGGCGCGTCCGGGAGATGAGCGGCCTTGTCATCAAGGCGAGCGCCATGCCCATTCCCGTGGGAAGCGTCTGTCGGATCAGGCGGGCCTCCGGCGGCGGCGAGATGGAGGCGGAGGTTGTCGGTTTCCGGGGCGACGAGACGCTTCTCATGACCTACGGCGATCCGCGGGGCATCGCCCGGGGCGACCGGGTGAAATTTCACCTTTCCTCCTCGACCGTCGCGGTCGGGGACGGGCTCCTCGGCCGGGTCATGGGCGGGCTCGGCCAGCCGATCGACGGGAAGGGGGACCTCCCCGGCGTCGAGCGCCGTCCGTTGTATGCGGGGGCTCCCGACCCGGTGTTCCGCCGGCGGATCCATGAGCCCATGGGGACGGGTGTGAAGGCGATTGATTCCATGCTCACTTTCGGGCGCGGCCAGCGGGTGGGCATCTTTGCGGGGAGCGGGGTGGGCAAGAGCGTGCTTCTGGGCATGATCGCGCGGCACACGGATGCCGATGTGAGCGTGGTGGCCCTGGTGGGGGAGCGCGGCCGCGAGGTGCGGGAGTTTCTGGAGAGGGACCTGGGCGAGTCCGGGTTGCGGCGGTCGGTGGTGGTGGTGGCGACGTCGGACGAGCCGGCCCTGGTGCGGGTGCGGGCGGCCCTCGTCGCGACGGCCATCGCCGAGTATTTCCGCGACGCGGGAAAGAATGTGGTCCTTCTCATGGATTCGCTCACGCGCATCGCGATCGCGCTCCGCGAGATCGGGCTTTCGGCCGGGGAGCCGCCGGCGACGCGGGGATATCCCCCCTCGATGTTCGCCTTCATGCCGCGGCTCCTGGAGCGGACGGGGACGAGCCGGACGGGCAGCATCACCGGGATATACGCGGTGCTTGTCGAGGCGGATGACATGACCGAGCCGGTGGCGGACACCGCGCGGAGCATCCTGGACGGGCACGTGTGGCTGGACCGGGGACTGTTCATCAAGGGGCAGTTCCCGGCGGTGGACCCCCTGGCGAGCATCAGCCGGGTCATGCGGGACGTCGTGACGAAGGAGCATTTCGACGCGGCGGCGCGCCTGCGGCGGATTCTCGCGGCCTACCGCGGGGCGGAGGACCTCATCCAGGTCGGGGCATACGTCAAGGGCGCCAATTCCGACGTGGACGCGGCCATCCCCCTGATGCCCGGCGTGCGGGCGTTCCTGTCGCAGGGCATGGATGACTACCTGACATTTGATGAGACGGTGAAGGAACTGAAGGCGCTGGTGGCGGAGAAGGCCGGGACGGTTCCCGCCGCCCCGCCGGCGCCCCGGAGGAAGGCGAATGCAGCGGTTCAAGTTTAATCTCGAGACGCTTCTGCGCCTGAGGAAGATCCGCGAGGATGAGGCGCTCCTGGCGGTGGCGAAGGAGGCGCGGCGGTTGCAGGAGATCGGGCAGTCTCTCTCTCGCACGGGCGAGGCCTACCGGGAGACTGTTACCGCCCTGATGAAACTGGGGCAGTCGCGGGATCTCGACGTCGAGTCGGTCCGGGCGGCGCGGTTGTACGGGTACACCCTGATGATGAAGATGTCGCGTCTGGAATCGTCGCTCCGGGAGACCGCGGAGACGCATGCGCGCCTCCAGAAGGTTCTCGAAAAGGCGATGAGCGAGCGCAAGGCCATCGAGCAGCTCCGGGGCCGCCGGTGGGAGGAATACCGCAAGTGTCTTCTCCGCGAGGAGGGGAAGGTTCTCGACGAGATCGGCGCGGGGATGGCCCTGCGCCGGAAGGGGGAGGAACGTGAAGGGGCTTGAGTTTCTCAAGGGCATGGAGTTTCTGAAGAGCCGCCGCCTCCGGAATGCGGTGCTGGCGGCCGCCGCTCTTGGTTTCGCGGCGGTCATCGGGGCGCTGGTCTATCTGCGCAAGCCCTCCGCGAAGGCGGAAAAGGGGAATGTCCCGGTCGCGACCGCCGGAACGGCCGCCACCCCTGAAAATCCGACAACCCCGGGAAAGACCCCGGCGAAGGGGTCGGACGAGCCGACCTCGCAGAAGGTGAAGGAGGGCTGGGACAACCTTGACCGGATGACCCGGGCATGGCAGGAGACGCAGGTCGAGGCGGCCACGCGGATGGAACTCAAACAGAAGGAATTGAAGAAACTCCAGGATGATATCGAGCGATTGAAGAACGAAACCTCCCTGCCGGTCCGCGGGGGCGCGTCCGGGACCGCGGCGGCGGGTCCGACCGAGGAGGAGAAGGCCCAGGCGCGCGCCCGGAGTCTGCGCGCGTCGCTGAAGGTGCAGGAGGAGATGAAGATAATCGAGCTCATCCCGCTCTACCAGGCCATGTCCGACGAGGAGGCGATGGAGCTTTTGCGGCTGATGGACCCGTCCCGCGCCGCGAAGATTCTGGCGGGGCTCGCGACGGAGCAGGACACGGGAAAGACCCAGAGGGTGGAGTTGCTCATCCGGCGGGGGAGCGTGGCGAACCTGACGGTGGACGAGCTCGCCACGGCGTTCGCGCGGCTTCCCCGCATGCCGGAGGAGGAAGCCCTGCGGTACCTGCGGCGGCTCACGCCGGAGCAGGTGGATCGCCTGATCCTTCTGCTGGAGGGGGGGCGGGATCGCTGGTTTTTGGATCTGGTCACGAAGGATTTGAAACGTTCATCCATTCGTTGATGAAAGGGGGTGATTCAGCATGCAGACAATGTCCTTGTTTTCCCTTTTGGGGGGCAATCGGACCGCGTCCGCGAACCCGGCGCCGGAGTCTGTCGCCGGGGGTGAAGCACGTTTTGACGAAATCATTCATCGCGTTATCCGTGATGACAGATCGTCCGGGAAGGCCGCGTCGCGCGCATCCGATGAGTTGAGGGCGTCCGCGCCGGAGCGCACGCCGGACCGGGAGACGCGGGATGTCCGCGGGACCGACGGCCCGGACCGGGAAGTTTCCCCGGTTTCGGTGGCGGAGCCCAAAGACGTCGCGGAGGCCCCGGAAGATGGGGCGCCGCTGCCGCCCGGGATGCGGGAGCTCGAGCGGATGGCCGAGGAGGCGGGGGTGGATATGGCCACCCTTCTCCAGGCGCTGCGACTGGCGGGGGTTGATCGGGGGATTTCCCTGGAGCAACTTCTGGCCATGGATCCGGAGTCGTTCCGGAACATCCTGGCGCAGGGTTTGACGAAGCTGGGCGAAACGGAGGCGGCGGAGCAGGTGCTCCGGATGCCGGCGGAACGCGTGGCGTCCATGAAGAAGGTTCTGACGGATCTCATTCCGGAGAAATCGGATGGGAATCCGCCAGCGCCGGAAACGGTGGAGGAATCCCGCCCGGAGCAACCCGGGCCTGTCGTATCGAAGTCCGGGAACTCGAAAGCCCCGGCCGACGCGACGGCGAAGGAGCCCGTTCCGGTGGAGGCGGGTGCCTCCGGTAAGGGCGCGGACGCCTCGACGATGCTCGATGATCTGGATGCCCCGGACCGGCGGATGGTCGTGACGGAGGCGGTCCGGACGGATACGGCGCCGGGGGCGGCGACGCGCACGGAGGGCGCGGGCGGAAGCGAGTCGTCCGCGCTCCGGTGGAACGCGTCGGCTCCCGTGGCGGAGCGGGTGGAGGTTGTCCCGGCGGGACGGCTGGACCGGATGGCCGGTCCTTCGCCCGCGGAACGCGTCGAGATGATGGAGCGGGTGGTCCGCACGATGCGCATGACGTTGGAGGAGGGCGCCGGCCGGGTGCAGATCCGGCTCAACCCGCCCCAGCTGGGCTATCTCAGAATGGAACTGGCCATGCGCGACGGGGTGCTCTCGGCCAATTTCCAGACGGAGACGCCCGCGGCGCGGCACATTCTCCAGAACCATCTGCCGGAATTGAAGGAAAGTCTGGCCCAGTCCGGGATCCAGCTCGGCGGTTTCTCGGTGTCGGTGGATCGGGGCACGCAGGGTTCCATGAGCGAGTATGAAGGGGCCCGGCGTCGCGCCGGTGACGAGGAGGACGGAGGGCTCGCGGAGGTGACGGCGGTGGGGGCGGCGACGGGTGCCGCGACGCCGGCGGGTGACCCGAGGCTTCTGGACGTGGTCGGTTAACAATAACGTCCGCCCCCCGTCATCGCGGCGGGGGGCGGACGATGATGGAGGGAACAACCATGTCGGTGACAGCGGTGGACAACACGATGCTGGATACGTACCAGTCGTCGAAATCAAAGAAGTCGAATGATCTTGGCACGAACCAGTTTCTGGAGGTTCTGGTGGCCGAGATTTCGCACCAGGATCCGATGGCCCCGATGGATAATCAGAACTTTCTGACGCAGTTGTCGCAGATGCGATCCCTGGAGACCACGGAGAAGCTGAACAGCACGCTCTCGTCGCTTGTTCTCCAGCAGACCCTGGGGTCGGCGGCGGGGCTCATCGGAAGGTCGGTGGTGGGATCGGGTGAGGCCGGCGATATTGTCGCCGGCCAGGTGGACCGGGTGACCGTCGAGGACGGCGCGGTGTTCCTGTGGGTCGAGGGAAACCGTGTTCCGATGACCGGCGTCACCGAGGTATTTTAAGGAGAATAACCATGTCTTTGGGACGAGCCATGTCGTCGGCCGTGTCGGCGCTCCAGGCGCATCAGGTGCGCATCGACACGATCGGCAACAATATAGCCAATGTCAACACGACGGCGTTCAAGTATTCACGGACGTTGTTTTCCAGTCAGATTTCGCAGCTCCTGGCGGCCGGCACGGCGGCGCAGGGGTTCATCGGCGGCATCAACCCCAAGCAGGTGGGGTTGGGCGCCCAGGTGGCCAGCATCACCGCCGACTTCGGGCAGGGGGCTCTTGAATCCACGGGGATCGTGAGCGATCTGGCGGTGGACGGCGAGGGGTTCTTCATCCTGCAGGATGAGACCGGGACTCCGGTGTACACGCGCGACGGGGCGTTCCGCCGGAGCGCGTCGAATGACCTGGTCAACCCCGGCACGGGGTACATCCTCCAGGGATGGATGGCCAACGCCGATTTCGAGATCAATCCCGGGGGGGAGTTGTCGAACATCCAGATCCCCGTCGGGGAGATGCGGATCGCCCGCCCGACGAGTCAGGCGACCCTCGTGGGGAATCTGAATTCGGACGGCGATCTCGCCACGCGGGGGTCCATCCTGCAGAGCCAGCAGTTGGTGCGGGATGCGCTGGGGAATGCGGCCCTGGGGACGACGCTTCTCACGGACCTTCGGAACGCATCGGCCCCGGCGGCGACGCTTCTCAACGTGGGGGATATCGTTTCCGTCAACGCGAAGAAGGGTGGTCGTGCCCTTCCGACCCAGGAATTCACGGTGCTCTCGACGAGCACGATGGATGACTTCCGGGCGTTCATGGACGAGACGATTGGGATCAACAACGATCCGGCGGTGAACGCCTCCCGGATCGAGTCCATGGTCACCACCGCGGGGGCGGCCACGGCCCTCCTGGATGCCGCCCAGAACTGGATTGACCAGGGGGCACAGATCGGGCAGCGGATTGTGATGCGGCCCGGGACGGCGACGGAGTTTGCGACGACCATCGCGGGTATCGACGTCACCACGAACACTATCACGCTGACGGCGGGGGACGCGGCCAAGGCGGTGGGGGATACATACCGGATCGAGGTTCCTCCGAAGGTGTCGGCGGGGGATTTCACCGGCGGCGACGGGGCCTATTCCTTCCAGATTGCGGGGAACGTTGGCACGGCCAGCGCCATCTCCGAGGTGTCGGTCCTGGCGGGCGGCAACGTGTTTCTGACGTTCACGGCCCCGGCCAACGTCGAGGCCGTCGGCGAGAGCGCGCAGACGTCGTTTGTCGCTTACGATTCGCTCGGGACGGGGCACGTCATCAGTATGACGCTGTCCCTTGAAACCAAGGGCGACACGAACACCTGGCGGTGGTACGCCGACGCGTCCGACGACACCGATCGCGATCTCGTGGCGGGGCCCCCGGGGACGGGGACGGTCACGTTCTCGGCCGACGGGCAGTATCTGTCGTCGACGGGGAATTTCATCACGGTCGATCTGACGAACACGGGGGCGACGACGCCGCTATTGGTCGCGCCGGATTTCACCAGCATGACCCAGTTCGCGACGATCGAGTCGGAACTGAATCTGCGGGAGCAGGACGGATTCGAGCAGGGCGTTCTCGACCGGTTCACGATCGGGGCGGACGGAATCGTGACGGGTATTTTCACGAACGGGCTCACGCGCTCGCTGGGCCAGCTGGCCCTGGCGCGGTTCTCGAACGACAACGGCCTGACGGTGGAGGGCGAGAATCTTTACACGATCGGCACGAACTCGGGCATCGCCCAGATCGGCGTGGCCGGTCAGGGCGGGCGGGGCGTGGTCCGGAGCGGCGTTCTGGAGGCCTCGAATGTGGAGCTCTCGCGGGAATTCACGGATCTGATCCAGACCCAGCGCGGGTTCCAGGCGAACGCGAGGACCATCACGTCCGCGGACGAGATGCTTCAGGAACTCATCAACCTCATCCGTTGAGGCGGCGCATGATTAAATTGACGCGGTTGAATAACAAGGAGTTCGTGGTCAACGCCGAGCAGATTCTGTTCGTGGAGAGCACGCCCGACACGGTGGTCACGCTCGCCAACGGAGAGACGGTGCTCGTCAGGGAAAAAGTGGACGAGGTCATCGAGCGCACCATCGGCTACAAGCAGCGCATCGTGTCGGTGGTGTCGCTCAGGCTTTGAACGGGGGAGGGTGGAGCGATGGATTTCTGGACGATTGGCGGCGTGGTGACTTCGATCGGTGTCGTGGTATTCCTCATCATCCATGAGGCGGAGGGGGTCGGTGTCGGGATCTTTATCAACATGCCGGCCTTCATCCTCTGCGTCATCGGTCCGTTCATCTGCCTGGCCATCAGCAATTCATGGAAGGACTTCAGGTCCCTTATCGGGATCATGAAGACGGCCTTTTTCGTCACGCCGCCCGACGCGAAGCCGGTCATCGAGCAGCTCGTCCGGTACGCGGAGATTGCGCGTCGGGACGGGATTCTCGCCCTTGAGGGCGTTGTTGATGAGATCAAGGACCCGTTTCTTGTGAAGGGGGTCCAGCTGGCGGTGGACGGAACGGATCCCGAACTGATCGAGCAGATCATGAGCACCGAGCTCGAGTACCTGGAGGAGCGGCACAAGGTGGGGCGGAAGATGATGGACGTTCTGTCGCTGCTCTCGCCGTCCCTGGGGCTGGTGGGGTGCGTGATGGGGCTCATCCTGATGCTTGTGGCGCTCGCCAAGAGCGGCGGCGATCCGTCGGTGGTCGCCGCGAAGATGGCGACGGCCATGGTGGCCACGTTCTACGGGGTGGCGCTGGCCAACATGGTGTACATTCCGCTGGCCAACAAGCTGAACCGGAAGCATTTGGAGGAGAAGCTCCTCCGGCAGATTGTCATGCGGGGGGTCATGTCCATTCAGTCGGGGGACAATCCCCGGATTGTGGAGCAGAAACTGAAGATTTTCCTGCCGCCGAAGGAGCGGTAGACGATGATGGCGGAACAGAAAAAACGAGGGGGGCGCCGGAACGGAAAGCCCCACACCGAGGAGGAGGAGAAGGGAGAATCGGCGCCGCTGTGGATGATTTCCTACGCGGACATGATCACCCTGCTGACCCTCCTTTTCGTGCTTCTCTTCTCGATCGCCAACGTCCAGAAGTCGAAGCTCGAGGCGCTGGCCGGAGCGCTCCAGAAGAATTACACCATTCTTCCAACGACCCGGAATGCCGGGCCGCCGCCGCCCAACAACCGGATGCGGCCGCCGATTCTGCAGAAGCGCGACCTGGAGCAGACCGGGCGCAGTCCGGGGTTGAAGGGGAGGTATGTGGAGACCACGATGGTGCGCGAGGGGTTGAGGATCACCATCGGGGGATTCGTTCTGTTTGATGAAGGCGCGGCTGTGTTGAAAGAGGAGGCGAAGCCCGAACTCAGGACCATCGCGAAGGTCATTGACGGATATTTAAACCGGATTGAAATCCGCGGGCACGCGGGGGACATCCCGGCGGCGGGAAGTGGTTTCAAGGGCAAGTGGGATCTTTCCTGGGCGCGGGGGATGGTTGTGGCTGATTTTCTCGCCCGGGAGGGCAAGCTGAATCCCCAGAGGTTCCGGGTTGCCGCCTGCTCCGGATACGATCCCCAGCCCCGCATGGTGTTCAAGGAATACGACGAGGCCCAGAACCGACGGGTGGAAATCATCGTGTCGGAAGATCATGTGTCCCTCACGGGAGAACGTGTGCCGGAACAGTAAGGGAGATGTGGAATAATAAAGGAGAATGACATGCCGCCGGAAAAAACTCCCGCCAAGCCGGAAACCAAGGAGCGCCCCGCGCGCGAAAGGACGGAAGGGGGGGCGAAGGAAACCCCTGCCGCGCCTTCTCCCCCGCGTCCGCCCTTGATTTCCTCAATGGGCCTTGCCCTGATGGGGGGGGCGATGGTGGTGGAGGCGCTGCTCCTGGCGGGTTTCTTCTGGTGGTTCCTGGCGGGGCGCGGCACGGCCTCGCGCGGCGGCGGGGGGAGCGCCGCGGAGGGGAAGGAGGGGGATAAGGCGCCGGCGGTGAAGATTCAGACGCTGGAACAGTTCCAGGTCAACGTTCCCTTCGGCACGACACCGGACCTCACGAAATATCTGGTCACGGACATCGCGCTCAAAATGGACAAGAATCTCTTTGAGGAGAAGAAGGACGAGGCGCTTCTCAGGGAGAATCTTCCGGAGATCCGGAACGACATCATCCTTTTTTTCCGGAACAAGAGCTATGTGTACCTGGCGGATCCGAAGAACGATCTCGCCATCCGGGAGGAGATTCGTCACACGATCAACCGCCGGGTGGGAAGCGGGCGGGATCTCGTGTCGCAGGTGTTCTTCAACAATTATTACTTCACCGACTAGGAGGAGCCATGGCGGGCGAGGAACGGAAGGTGGAGCCGTCGGACGATGCGGGCCGGAAGAAGGCCATCGACGCGCTTCTCGATGAGGCGAAGGGGAAGGTGGATGGGGTGCTGGGGGGGGCAGGCCCCCGGCCGCCGGCGTTTGAGTCGTTTGACACGCCGGAATCCCCGGGCGGAGGCAAGGGGACACTGGACCTTCTGATGGAGGTGCCGCTCGACGTCAAGATCGAGCTCGGGCGCTCCCACATGAACGTGGAGGACATCCTTCGTCTGGCGAAGGGGTCGGTGATCGGGCTCGACAAGCTGGCGGGCGACCCGGTGGATGTCCTGGTGAACGGGAAACTCGTGGCCCGCGGCGAGGTGGTGGTGCTGAACGATAACTTTTGCGTCCGCATTACGGAGATCATGAGCCCGAAGGAGAGGCTTGAAGACGTGACCTGATCGGTTCGACGGCGCCCGCGCCCCGTTCCTGGGGAGGGCGGGGAGGAAGGGCGCCGGCCGGGGGGCATCCCGTGGGGGGATGGCTGACGGTTGTCCGGTCACAACGGGGACAGGCGGGGACACCTGCCTGAAGGAGAGGGGATATGATCCATCGGATTCTTCTTGCTGTCGTTCTCTGTTTGTCCGCCGCCGGCGCCGCCGGGGCGGCGGAGCGGCGCGCCGGAGAGGCGCCGGCGCCGCCCGCGTCGGTGAAGTCCGCGACCGCGGATGACCCGCTTCTGGTGTTCGGGGAGGAACGGAAGGGTCGCGGGGACATCCCGCGCGGCGAATTGTCCATCCGCGACTACACGATGATGATCCTGTGGCTGGGGGTGGTTCTCGCCCTGGTGGTGGGGGCGGCCATCCTGCTTCGCCGCCTGATGTCCGGGAAGGGTATCGCGGGGCGCGGCCGCGCCGTCATTCTTGAACGTGTCGCGCTCAATCCAAAACAGGCGATCTATCTCGTGGGCGTGGGCCGGCGTGTTCTTGTCGTGGGCGCCTCGCCGGACCGTCTCACGGCCCTGGCGGATATCCACGACGAGTCGGAGGTGGCGAAAATCATCGAGGAGCCGACGGGCGGCGGCGCCGGCGGGACGTTCGACCGGTTTCTGAACCGGGCCGCCCGTGAGGCCGGCGGGGCGAGGAGGCCGGAGGGCGCGGAGCCTGCCGGCCGGATCCGTCAGGAGATTGACGCCATCCGGAGAAAAATGAGCTCCTGGACCGGCGGCGGCGCATCCCGGGGGGATTCCGGGGAGGGGCGCTCATGAGGAGCCGGGTCATTCGAATTCCAGCATTCCTGGGGGCGGTCGCCGTGCTGGCGGCGGTTCTGGCCGGTCCTGCCGCCGCCCAGGAATTCCAGATTCCCGCGCTCTCGCCGAATCTCGTGCGTCCGGCCCAGAATCCGCAGGAGGTGAGCGTTTCCCTTCAGATCGTGTTCTTTCTCACGATGTTGTCCTTCGCCCCGGCGATCCTGGTCCTCACGACATCCTTCACCCGGATCGTCGTGGTGTTGTCGTTCCTTCGGCGCGCCCTCTCGACGCAGGACCTGCCGCCCAATCAGGTGGTGGTGGGGCTGGCGCTTTTCCTCACATTCATGATCATGGCGCCCGTATGGGAGGAGGCCAACCGGGAGGCCCTTCAGCCGATGCTTGCGGGGAAGATCTCCCAGGGGGAGGCGTTCCAGAAGGGGTTGAAGCCCCTCCGGGAGTTCATGTACCGCAACACCCGGGCGAAGGATCTGAAACTCTTCATCGACATCAGCAAGATGACGGTGAAGCCCGAGATGCGTTTGTCGGACGTCCCGACGCGTGTGCTTATCCCGGCGTTCGCCACGAGCGAATTGCGGCGATCGTTCGAGATGGGATTTCTGCTCTACCTCCCGTTTCTCGTGATCGACATGGTGGTGTCGTCGGTGCTGATGTCCATGGGAATGCTGATGTTGCCGCCCATTGTGATTTCAATGCCGTTCAAGATCCTGCTGTTTGTTCTCGTGGATGGGTGGTGGTTCGTGATCGGGGAACTGGTGAAGAGTTTCCGCTGACGCGGGAAAAACATCCGGTCATGACGAGGAGGATGCATGGATCCGATTCAGGTGGTCGCTGATCTGGGACGGGACACGCTCTACACGGCGCTCATGGTGTCGGCGCCGCTGCTGCTGGCGAGCCTGGTCATCGGTGTCCTCATCAGCATTATTCAGGCGGTGACGCAGGTGCAGGAGATGACGCTCACGTTCATTCCCAAGATCATTGTCGTGGTGATCACGATGGTTTTCTTCATGCCGTGGATGCTCGGCACACTCATGGAGTTCACGCTCCGGGTGTTCGGGATGATTCACACGTTCGGGGTATAGACTCTTGGTCGTGAAATCTTGTGAGAAAGTCAAAGGATTTATGAATGATTACACGGATTAAAGAGCGATTAAACCGATTTGAGAGAGAGGTGATCTGCGTAATCGTTTCTTTCATCGGCGTAATCATCTCGCAATCCTGTTTGGTTCCGGCTTGTCCGGGATAGGGGAGTCATGGCGGTCGCGCAATACGGGATTCAGCAATTTCTGGTGTTTCTGCTCGTCGTGTTCCGGCTGAGCGGGCTCATGATCTTCGCCCCCGTCTGGGGAAGCCGCAATATCCTCGACCAGTGGAAGATCGCGTTCGCGCTGGTGGTGGCATCTCTCGTGGCGCCGCTCGTTCCGTCGCCGCCGTCCCTGCCGCGGGACCTCCTGCCGTTGGGGCTTCTGGCGGTGAAGGAACTCGGGGTGGGGCTTGTTCTCGGGTATGCCGCGTCGCTTCTTTTCACGGGTGTGCAACTGGCCGGTCAGATGGCCAGCCAGCAGATGGGGCAGGGGCTGGCCAATATCATGGACCCGTTTACCGAAACGGAGTCGTCGGTGATCGGGGAGTTTCAGTTTTTCCTCGCCGTCGTGATCTTTCTCGCCATCAACGGGCACCACATGCTTCTCCGGGCCGTGACGGGAAGCTTCGACCGGATTCCCCTCGGGGGGATGGTGCTCAACGTCACGGCGACGCGGGAGATCGTCCGGCTCTTTGGGGATGTGTTTGTCATCGCCATTCGGATCAGCGCGCCCGTCGTCGTGGCCCTTTTTGTGACGACGGTGGCCCTGGGATTTGTGGCGCGGACGGTTCCCCAGGTCAACATTCTCGTCATCGGATTCCCCGTGCAGATCGTCGTGGGATTCGTGGTCCTCGGGGTTTCGACGGCGTACCTGGCCGAGCCGCTGGTGGACATGTTCCGGGACCAGTTCCGGATGATCGAGGGCATGGTGCGCATGATGGCGCCGGGGTCCGGGGCGCCGTGAGGCGGGGGGAAGAGGCAGGGGGATTTCATGCCGGAGCGTAGTAGCGAGGATCGGACGGAGGAGGCGACCCCGCGGAAGCGCCAGGAGGCGCGGGAGCGGGGGCACGTGGCCAAGAGCCAGGACCTTGCCGCCGCGGTGGTCCTGTTCCTCGCCATGATCGTTTTCTACGTGATGGGCATGCGCATATTCGAGGGGATGTTCGTGATGAGCCGGGCGGTGTTCGAGGGATTGTCGTCCGTCACGCTGACCACGGAGAATCTCACGGCCTATACCGCCCGGGGGATCTGGTATTTGCTGGGGGTGTGCCTGCCCGCGATGGCGATTCTTGTCGGGGGGGCGATCGGCGCGAATCTGCTGCAGGTGGGGGGCGTCATGTCGGGACACCCCCTCATGCCCGAGTGGGAGCGCATCAGTCCGGCGGCCGGATTCCGCCGTCTGTTCTCAAAGCAGGCCCTTCTCCGGCTTGTGTTTTCCATTTTCAAGATCGCCATCATCGGGGTCGTGGCGTATTTCACCCTGAAGGAGCAGCTTCCCGCGACGGTGAATCTTGTTCGACTGGAACTCTGGCCGATCTTTCATGTGGCGAGCCACTTCACATTCGTACTCGGGATCCGGATCTCGCTGGCGCTCCTGGTGCTCGCCATTCTCGATTACGGCTACCAGCGCTGGGAGTACGAGGCGAATCTCCGGATGACCAAGCAGGAGATGAAGGAGG
Source organism: Planctomycetota bacterium (assembly GCA_043803805.1). Taxonomy (GTDB): domain Bacteria; phylum Planctomycetota; class JAZDJP01; order JAZDJP01; family JAZDJP01; genus JAZDJP01. The sequence continues at coordinate 16,759 of JAZDJP010000032.1, read as the reverse complement.
ATATGCGGCGGATGGAGGGTGATCCGCTCATCCGCGTCCGCCGGCGGAGCCTTCACCGGCAGATGGCCATGCAACGGATGATGCAGGATGTGCCCAAGGCCGATGTCGTCATCACGAACCCGACGGAGTTTGCCGTCGCCATCCGCTACGACCAGGCGGAAATGCGCGCGGCGAAGGTGGTGGCCAAGGGGCAGCGGCTTGTCGCCCAGAGGATCCGCGAGATCGCGATGGCCAGCGGCATTCCGATCTACGAGCAGAAATGGCTGGCGCGGACGCTTTTCAAGGAAGTCGAGGTGGGGTCGGAGATCCCGGAGGAATTGTACAAGGCCGTGGCCGAGGTCCTCGCGTACGTGTATCGCCTGGAGGAATCCCGGCGGCAAACGGCCGCGGGGTGAGGCGGAAGACCGCCGGTGGATTGGGAAAGGAGATCATGGCGTCGCTTGAACGGGTAAGAGACCTTCCTCTCTGGGGGCTGATGGCCCGGTACAAGGGGATGCTCCTGGCCATCGGGATCGTGGCGCTCCCGCTGGTCATGATCCAGCCCCTGCCCAAGTGGGCGATGGATTTCATGCTGACGTTCAACCTCGCGATCGCCATCCTCATCCTCATCACGACCATTTACGTTACGGACCCCCTCCAGTTCTCGGTGTTTCCCTCGGTGCTTCTTGTGACGACGCTCTACCGCCTCGTCCTGAACGTGGCGACGACGCGTCTCATTCTGGGCGAGGCGAACGCGGGGAAGGTGGTCGCCGCCTTCGGCGACTTCGTGGCGGGGCGCGATCCCCTGATCGGGTTCGTCATCTTCAGCATCCTGGTGGTGATACAATTTGTGGTCATCACCAAGGGCGCCACGCGCATCTCCGAGGTGGCCGCCCGGTTCACGCTCGACGCGATGCCCGGCAAGCAGATGGCCATTGACGCCGATCTCAACGCCGGGCTCATCAACGAGGACGAGGCCCGCCACCGCCGCCGCCAGATCACCCGGGAGGCGGATTTCTACGGGGCGATGGACGGCGCCTCCAAGTTTGTCCGGGGGGACGCGATCGCGGGGATCATCATTGTTTTCATCAACATCATCTTCGGACTCATCCTGGGGGTGACGCGCCACGGGATGGAACTCTCGACCGCCCTCGAAACCTTCACGAAACTGACCATCGGGGACGGGCTGGTGACGCAGATTCCCGCCTTCATCATTTCGATATCGGCGGGCCTTGTCGTCAGCCGCGCGACCTCCGAATTGAATCTCGGCGAGGAGATGATGCATCAGCTCACGGGCCAGCCGAAGGCGCTCTTCCTCACGGCGGGGTTTCTCGGGGTGCTCATCTTCACGCCGCTTCCCACGATTCCGCTTCTGATGTTCGCGCTGGGGATCGGCGGCATGGGGTACCTCCTCCAGCAGTCCAAGAAGCAGGCCGAGGTGAAAAAGGTGCGGGAGAAGGAGGCCCGGGTGCCGCTCAAGGAGCCGGAGAAGGTCCACGCGCTTCTCCATCTCGACACGATGGAACTCGAGGTGGGCTATGGGCTCATCCGCCTTGTGGATCAGAGCCAGGGAGGGGACTTGCTCAACCGCATCACGAGCATCCGGAGACAGGTGGCGCTCGACCTGGGCGTTGTCGTTCCGCCCATCCGAATCCGGGACAACATGCAGCTCGAATCCAATATTTATGTCGTCAAGATGAGGGGGGTGGAGGTTGGGCGCGGCGAACTGCACCCGGGCCAGTTTCTGGCCATGGAGGCGGGCGGGGGGGCCGGGGAGAAGATCGAGGGCATCCCGACCCGGGAGCCGGCATTCGGCCTGGCCGCCGTCTGGATCACGGAGGGCCAGCGCCAGCGCGCCGAGGCCATGGGGTACACCGTGGTGGATCCGACGTCGGTCGTCGCGACCCATCTTACCGAGGTCGTCCGCGCCAACGCCCACCGGCTCCTCACCCGCGAGGAGGTGGCGCGTCTTGTGGACACGCTCAAGGAGAAATCGCCCAAGGTGGTCGAGGAGGTCATTCCGAACATCCTCAAGGTCGGGGACCTTCAGAAGGTTCTTCAGAATCTCCTTCGCGAGCGGGTGGCCATCCGCGACCTGGAGACGATTCTCGAGACGCTGGGCGATTACGCATCGAAGACCAAGGACCTGGAGATTCTCACGGAGTACGTCCGAAACGGCCTCGGGCCCGTCATCTGCCGGAGTTACGAGGAGGCCGGCGTCATTCATGTCGTGACGCTCGATCCGAGAATCGAGGATTTCATCGACCGGAAGGTGGAGAGGACCGACCGGGGGTCGTTCCTTTCCCTCCCGCCGCCCGTTCTCCAGAAAATCGCGGGGGCGGTCTCCCGGGAAATGGAGCGTCTGACGGGGGCGGGGCACCCGGCGGTCCTTCTCACATCGCCGCAGGTGCGGCTCCAGGTGAAACGATTGACGGAAGTGTCCTTGCCAACGCTCGCCGTGCTTGCCTATAATGAGCTCCCCCGCGGGGTGAAGGTGGATTCCCACGGGATGGTGACGCTGTCGGAGGAGGTCCTCGCGGCGTAGCGCGAGGGGGAAACGGGTTCATGTCCAATACGAAGATCATCCAGGCGCCGACGATCGAGGAGGCCACCGCGCGGCTCAAGGCGGAGCTCGGCCGCGACGCGGTCATCCTCAAAACCCGCGTGGTGAAGCGTGGCGCTTTTTTCGGTCTGGGCGGCACCCCCGTGGTGGAGATTACGGCCACGGACGATGTGGCGCATTGCCTGGAGTATGCCGCCGCGAAGGAGCGTCGCCGCCACCGGCGCATCCCGTCCCACGCCGCAACCGAATACGGGAAGGCATCCGGCGCCGTGGCCGCGCCCGCCGGAAGGGTGTCTCTCCCGGACGGCGTCATGCGGTCGCTCGAGGTGGAGATGCAGGCGCTCAAGGGAATGATGCACGATGTCCTCCGCCAGGTGAAGTTCCGGGATATGGCGGGATTGCCCAAGGCGTTGCTTTCGGCCTTCAGCCATCTGGTGTCGTCCGGGGTGACGGAGGACCTGGCCCGGGACATCATCCGTCACCTGGAGGAGGTGCTTTCCGTGCGGGAGCGGGAGGATGTCTGGGTGGTGAAGGATCGGCTTCGGGACCACATCGCCTCGCTCGTGCGCACCGGCGGGCCCATCCGGGCGGCGGGGGGGCGGCGCGTGGTGGCCCTCATCGGCCCCACGGGCGTGGGGAAGACCACCACGGTCGCGAAGCTGGCCGCGAACTTCAAGTTGAAGGATCATGTCAATGTCGGGCTCATCACCATCGACATCTACCGCATCGCGGCGGTGGAACAGCTTCGGAAATATGCCGAGATCATGCAGGTTCCCTTCAAGGTCGTGGCGACGCCGGGGGAATTGCCCCATGCCATCGAGGAGATGGCCGGGGTCGAGATCATCCTGATGGACACGGTGGGCCGGGGCCAGCGGGACCATCTCCGGATGAACGAGCTCCGTTCGTACCTGGACGCCGGGCAGGTGGACGAGATCCATCTCGTGGTGAGCGCGGCGACGGGCCGGACGACCTTGGAGGCGGTTCTCGAGCGGTTCGGCGAATTCGGGGGGGATCGCATCATCGTGACCAAGACCGACGAGACGGTCCAGCAGGGGGCCATTTTGAACGTCCTGCTTACCTCCGAGCGAAAACTGTCCTACGTGACGAACGGGCAGGATGTGCCGAAAGACATCGAAGTGGGCGATGCGCGGCGGCTGGCGGATCGGATTCTGGAGAATTATCCGTGAACGGCGTGGCGGATCAGGCATCGGAACTGCGCGCCCTGATGGCCGATTACCGGCCGGTCGCCCGGGTCCTTGCGGTCACGAGCGGCAAGGGGGGCGTGGGAAAGACCAACATCGCGGTGGCCCTGGGGTTGGAGCTTGCGCGACGGGGTCGTAAAACCGTCCTTTTCGACGCGGATCTTGGCCTGGCCAACGTGGATGTGATTCTCGGGATCGAGGCCCGGGCCAACCTGTCCCATGTCGTCGGGGGGCGGGCGCGTCTGTCGGACGTGGCGGTGCCGCTCCCGGGCGGGCTTACGGTGGTGCCGGCGGCCTCGGGGGTCGGCGGCATGGCCGATCTCGACGCCGCCGGACGGGACCGGTTGCTCGCGGAGCTGGAAACTCTGGAGGCGCGTGCGGAAGTCATGATACTGGACACCGGGGCGGGGATTTCCCAGGCGGTGATGCCGTTCGTTCTTCACGCGGACGAGATTCTCGTGGTGACGACGCCGGAGCCGACGGCCCTCGCGGACGCCTATGCCCTTATCAAACTGGTCGTCCGCCGGCGGCCCGGTGCGCGGTTTCGTCTCATTGTGAACCGCGTGGCGGGTCGCGACGAGGCCGCCGCGGTGTCGTCGCGGCTCGTCGGGGTGTGCCGGCGGTTTCTCGGGGCGGAGCTTGCGGACGGAGGTTACGTGGTCGAGGACGCCGCGGTGGGCGCATCCGTGCGCCGGCGCCGGCCTTTCCTCGACGCCTTCCCGTCCAGCCCCGCCAGCCGTTGCATCCGGGGTATCGCGCGGTTCTGGGACGGCGGGCGACCGGAGCCCGATAACGGCCGCAAGGGCGGTTTTTTCCGGAGTCTGTTCTCGTTTGCTGAAACGTAATGGGGAGGATTCGGAGGATGCCGGACCGGAGCGGACGGATCGCAGTGGCGATGGGGTTGGCGGCGGTGGTCATTGTGTGCGCCGCGGGTCTCTTCCGGGGACAGGATGTGTCCCTGGTTTTTGTCCGCGCGGCCGTCGCCTTGGTGATATTTGCGGTGATCGGGAAGGGAATCGGGTGGATGGCGGATCGGATCCTGGCGGGCCCGCGACCGCCGGCGCCGCCGCAGGCGGCCAATCCGGCCGCGCACGCCGCAACGGCGCCCAGCGCTCATGAGGGAGGAACTCGCACGTGAAGAATACAACCTCAGGCAGTCCCGGACGGGATCACGGGGAAATCGGCGCCGTCTGGTCCGAGTTCAAGAAAAAGGGGGATGAGCGTCTCCGCAACGTTCTTATTGAGCGCTACATGCCGCTCGTGAAATATATCGCCGCGCGGATCGCCGCCCGCCTCCCGGCGAACCTGGAGGTGGACGATCTCATCAGCGCCGGGGTGTTCGGGCTCATCGATGCCATCGAAGGGTTTGACATGGGCCGCCACGTCAAGTTCGAAACCTATTGCGTGGGTCGCATCCGCGGATCCATTCTGGACGAGCTTCGATCCATGGACTGGGTGCCGCGGCTCATCCGCACGCGCGCCCACCAGATCGATGAGGCCTACAAGCGTTTGGAAATGGAGATCGGCCGCGAGCCCACCGATCAGGAGATGGCCCGGCGCCTCGGGGTCTCCCTTCAGAAATTCGAGGACATCGTCCGTGAGACGAACACCGCCACCATGGTTTCCATCTCCCAGGACTGGGAGGAATCCGACTCCGACCAGGAGTTGAAGCGTTCCGATATCCTTGCGGACAAGCGCGATCCCGGTCCCGTCGTCGACATCGAGCGGCGGGAGATCCGCGACTGGGTCGTTCACCAGATCTCGGCGCAGGAACGGATGGTGGTGCTCCTGTATTATTTCGACGAACTGACCATGAAGGAAATCGGTGATGTCCTGGGCATCTCCGAGTCGCGGGTCTGTCAGATCCACGCGAAGATCATGCTCCGTTTGCGGCACCGGATGTCCAAACAGCGATCCGCTTCGGACGAATAAGGTTCATCAAGGCCGCCCGGAATCCGGACGATGACCTAAACAGAGGGGGGCCATCCCCTCGGTGAGGGTGCGGTCATGGAAGCGTTACGGAATACGAACGTCCAGGAAACGCTCAGCAAGGTCAGTCTGGCCCAGCAGATACAGTCCAACCTCCAGGGCCAGGACGAGGCCCGGAAACTGGCCGAAATCGAGGCTCGCGACAAGCAGACCCGGGCCATGGAGGATCAAATCCGCGAGACCCGCAAGGCCGAAGGCAAACGCATCGAGGAAAAAAAAGAGCCCAAGGACGAAAAGTCCAAGTCGCGCCGGCGGACTCCGAAAGGTCAGAAGCCGGTTTCCCCGTCCGAACCTCCCGCCCCCCAGCCCAAAGTGCCGGGGGAGGGGGATAACATTGACATCATGGCGTGAATCGCGGTTTGTGCGTTCGGGTTCAGCGGTTGTTCCCGTCTTCCGGCACAACGGCCACGGTGGTCCGTTTCACCCCGGCCGCCTGGCAGGCATCCCATACGGCAACGAATGTCTCGAGCGCGGCGCGGCGGTGGCCGAGGATGCGGACGTGATCCGGCGGGGCCGTTTTGAGGCGGCGTTCAAGTTCTGTGCGCGTCAGGCGCTGCCCGTTCCATTCCACCGCGTTGTCCGCCCGGATGACGATGTCCGCCGTCCGGCCGGGAACGGGTCGCGCCGTCTTTCCCCGCGGGAGATCCACCGGGAATCCCGTGGCCTGGACGAGGGGGGATGTGAGGAGCAGGAAGAGGAGCAGCAGAAAAATCACATCCACGAGCGGGCCGACCGGCACGGGATACCGCTCGGGGGGGCGGTACTTCGGAAAGAAAGAGGGGGCGAAGCCGTCGGGCATGGTATCGGAGCCTTTTGCAAGAGCCTCAGTCGTTATGGCTTCCGCCGGGTCATCCATTCCTTGACCTCCTCCTCGGTTTCGGCGAGGAGGCGGTTCACCTCGTGGGCAATATAATTATGGACGGCGTAGGCGGGGATCCCGATGGCCAGGCCCGCCGCCGTGGTGATGAGCGCCTCCCACATCCCGGAGGCGAGGATCTGGGGGTTCACGACCTGGCCGGCGCCGGTGGTTCGTTCGATGTCGCGGAAGGCGTGGATCATTCCCGTCACCGTTCCGAAAAAACCCAGAAGCGGGGCGACCTGGGAGAGCGTGGAAAGAAGTTCCAGACGCTTCGAGAGCCCCCGGTAGATGCGGGATCCCGCGGCGGAAAGAGTATGGAGCGCGGCGGTGTCGTCGTCGGCGGAATCCGGAAGGCGTCCCAGCATCTCGCCGAGGGGGGAAGGGATCGTTCTCGCGAGATTTCGGGCGTCCGCCATCGGCGCGGCGGGGGGGAGGTTGCCCAGCGCGGCCAGAAGTGTCTCGTTGCCCCGGATGGCCCGCCGGAGAAGAACCCACCGTTCGATGATGATGGCCAGCGCCACCACCGAGAGGAGAATGAGGGGGATCATCGTGATCCCGCCGGCCCGGACATATTCAAACATGTCGGAAATCCTACGCACGGGAACGGGAAAGGGAAAGAGAAAAATCAGGAACGAACCGTCTTGACATCGGGCGCGATCGGGCGGATGATGAAGGATAATGTCATTATTTCATGTGCGTCCCCTATCCCCCGCACGAAAAGCAAGCCGAGCAAATAGGAGGTTGACGTAACATGTCTAACAATCTTCTATCCCTCGCGGTTCTTGCAATTGGAGTATGTTGGTCTGGATGCAATTCGCAGGAACCTGAAAAGCCCCTCGCTCTTGATGGGCATTGGGTATGCCGTGATTTTAAATGGATAGAACACATTGCAAGTTACGAAGAAATCCACTTGGTTGTGCATGGAGACGGTTTTGATTCTTGGATGGTAGATAAGGATGGCGTTAAAAGTGTCGTTAGGTCCGGTCGTATTCAACAAAGAGATAGGCAATTGATTTTCGAGGACAAGGATGGAAATAATTCCAGTACATGGGCTATTGAGTCCCGTCAGAGAGACGTGTTGAAGATAAAGCCCATAAGCAATCCTTCACCGAACGATGATGTTCTTGTTTATACGCGATTTGAAGACATGGTTGGAGGGCACTAGAGGGCACTAGGGGACGTACATGAAATTATGACAATCTCTGGTTGAAGAACGGATGAACGATGACAGGACGACAGGAAAGACAAGGTGACATGCAGCCCGGCCAGGCGAACGGTCGGGAAGGGAGTTATTATTACGATGCCGCCGGCCGCCTTAGTCGCTGTTCAACAATAACTGCTTCATTCGGGACGGCGATGCATCCCCTCCGGCTGCGTTGCTCGTCGGTTGCGTACCTCTTGGTACGCGCCCTTCTCGCGCCTTGCCGGAGGGGCGCCTCACCGTCCCTCGGTGAAGCATTTATTATTTCACAGCTCCTTACGCAGTTCGTCAATGTCCTCTCCCAGCCAGGATGACGCCATGGGCGATGGGGCGGACAAGTACCGGCAACTTCTGGGCATCCTGCGGGCGTACGGCCGCGTCATCGTCGCCTTCTCCGGAGGGGTGGACAGCGCCCTGCTTGCGTTTGCCGCGAAGGAGGCGCTGGGGGACCAGGCCCAGGCGATCACCGCGCACTCCGAGAGCATGCCGGACTCGGAATTGACCGCGGCAAAGGCGCTCGCCGCCCGGATCGGCATCCGCCACCGGGTGGTGGAGACGCGGGAAATCGCCAACCCCGCTTACGCCCGGAACGCCCCCGACCGGTGCTACCATTGCAAAACGGAACTCCTTGGCGTTATTCGATCGATGGCGGCGGAGGAAGGGGGGGCGGTCGTCGCGCTCGGGGCGAACGCCGACGATCCGAAGGATTACCGGCCGGGACTGGCGGCCGCGGCGGAGGGGGGCGCGAAAAGTCCTCTCGCGGAGGCGGGATTCTCCAAGGCCGACATCCGCGCGCTCGCCCGCGAGAAGGGACTTCCCGTCTGGGACAAGCCGGCCATGCCGTGCCTGGCCTCGCGGATTCCCTACGGGGAGCCGGTGACGGCGGAAAAGTTGAAGCGCATCGAAACCGCGGAGGCGGCGCTCCGGACGCTCGGGTTCCGGGAATGTCGTGTCCGTCACCACGGCGATGTGGCCCGCATCGAGGTGCCGGGCTCCGAAATCCCGCGCTGGGCGGACGAGTCGCTACGGGATCAGGCGGTGAAGCGTCTCAAGGACGCCGGATTCCGTTATGTCGCGTTGGACTTGGAGGGGTTTCGGACGGGGTCGTTGAATGAGGCGATCGGCGTCCGCCGATCGTGACGGAGATTCCCGGCGTATCAACGGAGAGATACGTCGAGGAGGCGCGACGCCGGATGGTGGGCTTGCAGCCGGCCGGAGCCAGGTAACGGGTTTGAAACAGCCCTTTAAGTTCGGGAACTCTCAACTCAGAACTCCGAACCCAGCACTCAGTAAGCAGCACTCAGCACTCAGCACGTTGAACTCTTTCTAACTGGCATTCGTCCCGCCGAGTTTTTCCCGGATGAGCGCCGCCCGTTTGACGTCCCGCTCCGGCGCCGAGAGTTCGTGTTTCTCGACCTTCTGGAGGTGGGCCGGCTGGGTGAGGATGACCAGCTCGTTCACCGTCGGCATCTCGAGCCCCTTGACGAGCCCCAGATTGACCCCGAGCCGCAGGGCCGAGAGGTGATGGAGGGATTCCTCCGACGAGATGATGTGGGCGTTCTTGAGCATCCCATAGGCCCGCCAGACGCGGTCCTCCAGGAATTGCCGGCTGTCCTTCAGGAGAGCGTCCCGGGTCTTGCGTTCGTAGCGGATGATCTGGGGGACGACGCTCTCGATGTTTTCGAGGATTTCCTCCTCGCTTTTGCCCAGGGTCACCTGGTTCGAGATCTGATAGAAGTCCCCGGTGGCCTGGGTCCCCTCGCCGTAGAGTCCCCGAACGGCCAGGCTGATGCGGATGACGGCGTGGAAGACCTTCTCGATCTGCTTGGTCATGACGAGCGCCGGCAGATGCATCATGACGCTCGATCGGAGGCCCGTCCCCGCGTTCGTGGGGCAGGAGGTGAGGTACCCGAGTTGAGGGGAGAAGGCGTAGTCGAGGACTTTTTCCAGAGTGTTATCAATGCGGTCGGTCTTTTCCCAGGTGCTTCCCAGCTGGAAGCCCGACCGGAGGACCTGGATCCTCAGGTGGTCCTCCTCGTTCACCATGATGCTCATGGTCTCCCTGGCGCCCACGGCGACCCCGCGCTTCCCGGAGGCGTCGGCGAGCTCCCGGCTGATCAGGTGTCGTTCGACGAGGTACTGCCGGTCCACGGGAAGGAGCTCTTCGAGGTCCATGTACATCAGATCCCGGGCGAGTTTCACCTCGAGGATGCGTTCGCGCAGGAATTCCGTCAGTTCCGCCTTCCGGGCCGGTTCCAATTTGGCCGAGAAGGGGAATTGGACGATATTTCGCGCCAGGCGGATGCGGCTCGAGATGACGATGTCGCTCTCGGGGCCGGTGCCCCGGAGCCATTCCCCGACGTCGGCGATGATGGGCTTATCCATGGTTTTTTCGGCTCTCCCGGAGTTTGCGGAGGGTGTCGCGGAGCTCCGCGGCCCGTTCGTATTTCTCCTCCGCGACGGCCTTGTTGAGTTCGTGCTGGAGTCGGACGAACTCCTGCTCCTTGGCGGTGTTCTCCCCGATGCGGCTGGGGCACTTCCCGGTGTGGGTGAGGCTCCCGTGGATTTTCTCCAGGAGCGGCAGAAGCGGTTTCCTGAAGACGTGATAGTCCTCGGCGCACCCGAAGCGGCCCTTGGCCTTGAAGTCGGTGTAGGTCATGTGGCACGCCGGGCAGACGAGGCTGGCGTACTCCGGCGGCTCGGATTCCCCCTGGGACTCGATGAGCCCCCCGAGCAGGTCGGCGATGGAGAAGTGCATTTTTGACGCGATGCCCTTTTCCTTCGCGCAGTGTTCGCAGAGGTGGATTTCCCGTTTCTCCCCCTTCGTGATCTCGGTGAGGTGGATGGTCGCGGGGCTCTTGTTGCAGGACTGGCAGATCATGAGATTTTCTCCCAGCGCAGGAGGTCGGCCACCTTCGACAGCGTGGTCCCCTCGCGGATCTCCTTCCGGAGCCGGTTTTCCCGTTCGAGGACGTCCATGGCGCGGTTGGCGATTTCGGTGGCCCGCCCGAGCGGGACGATGACGATGCCGTCATCATCCCCGATCACCCAGTCGCCCGGGTGGACGGCAACCCCGGCGATTTTCACCGGGACGTTGATCTCGCCGAATCCCTTCGGCTCGCCCGCGGTGGGGGTGACGATCCGGGCGAAGGCGGGGAAGTTCAGACGCCGGATCTCGCCGCTGTCCCGGATGGCTCCGTCGATGACGACGCCCGCGAGGCCTTTGCCCTTTGCGCTTTCCGTGGCGAGTTCGCCCCATACGGCCGGTTCGACGCCCCCGGCGGCGATGACCACGACCTCGCCGGGTTGCGCCACGTCGATCGCCTCCACGGGTTTCGCCCAGTCCCCGGGAAGCGTGCGCACCGTCACCGCCCGGCCGACGAGTTTCAACCCCGCTCGCAAGGGGGGAATCCCCCTTATTTCCCCGGAGCGGTGGAGGGCGTCGGAGACGTTTGCCGTCGAAACCGTTTCGAATGCGTTCCGAACGTCCCCGCCCGACACGCGTTTGAAAAGGTCGGTGGGCCGGGATTCGCCGGTGGACAGGACTGTTTTAATGCGACGGGTCGCCTCCAGGGCGTCCTCTGATTTCGTGATGGCCCCGCCGACAACGATGACATCGGCGCCGGCGCGGACGGCCTCCCCGGCGTTTCCGGAGTGGAGTCCTCCCGCGGCCCCGATGACCAGGGGCATGGGGCGGATCGCCCGGATGGCGTCGAACGGGGTCTTGCCCTCCATTTGTTCGTCCACTCCCGTGTGGACCGAGACGTGGTCGATGCCGATGTCGAGGAGGCGTTTCGCGAGGGCCGGGGCGTCGGCGACACCGAGGAAGTCCACCCCGATTTTCACGCCGTAGTTCGCGCCCGCCTCGGCGCACTCACGGAGGGTGGAAAGGGGCGCCACGCCCATGACCATGACCAGGTTCGCGCCGGCTTTGGCCGCGGCCTCGACCTCCAGTCGTCCCGTGTCCATGGTCTTGAGGTCCGCCACGAGGAATATCCGGGGAAACTCCTTCCGGAGGGAACGGACGGCGTCAAGCCCCTCGCTTTTGATGAGGGGGGTGCCGGCCTCGAGCCAGTCCACCCCGCCCGGGACGGCCTCGCGGGCGGCCTTGAGCGCCCGGGGCAATTCCAGAAAGTCAAGCGCCAGTTGAAGAAGGGCCATGTCGGCGTATGGTAAACGCGAAAACCGGGCCCGGCAATCAAAAACCCATCGCGCCGCCCGGCGGGGGAAAAATCGTTGACAGAAGGGACATCCGCCATTAGAGTGACGGTTTCTCGCAACCGTTGGAAATCAAGGGGGTTCCATGATATCGGGGCTTCTCGGTAAAAAAGTCGGCATGACCCAGGTGTTCGGTGAGGGCGGTTGTCACATCCCGGTGACCGTTCTGCAGGCGGGCCCCTGTGTCGTCATGCAGGTCAAGTCTTCGAAGACGGACGGCTATAATGCGCTCCAGCTCGGTTTTCAGGATCGGCGCCGGAAGACCGTCACCCGCGCCGCCCAGGGCGTGGCCCGCAAGGCCGGCACCGAGCCAAAACGGTTTATCCGTGAAGTGGGTTGGGATGGCGCCGACGAGGTGAAGGCGGGCCAGCCGGTGACTCTTGACACCCTCGAGGGCGTCTTCTATGTGGACGTGAGCGGCATCATGAAGGGGCGGGGTTTCGCCGGCGTCATGAAGCGCCACGGTTTCGCCGGAGGTTCCGCGACCCACGGCCAGTCCGACCGCCCGCGCGCCCCGGGATCCATCGGACGCCAGTGCAGTATTTCGAAGGGGGTTCCCAAGGGCAAGCGGATGCCCGGCCACATGGGCAGTGTTCCCTCCACGGCGAAGAATCTGGCCATCGTCCAGGTTGACAAGGGCAACAACGTCCTTGTGGTGAAAGGGGCGGTGCCGGGCCCGAACGGAGGATTCGTCATCATTCGTCGGAGCGCCAAGGTTCCGCCGAAGGTCGAGAAGCCCGAAAAGGGCGCAAAGTCAGGAAAGAAATAACCCTCCGTCAACGATTCCGGAGGGTGCCCGATGGCGGATGTCAATCCCGAAAGCCTTTACCCGTACACGTGGCGGGAGGCGGAGAAGCACAAGTGGATTGAGAGCGAGAAGGCCGGCCGCGATCTTGGCGACCCGGCCATCCGTGACTGGGAGGAGCTTTATCTCTGGCGTTTCTCGAAGGAGCGGTGGCTGGAGCATATCAGTGGCCGGCGTTTCTGGCTTGAGTACGACCCCAACTATTACGGTTTGCTGAATCGGATGTTTCATCCCGATGCGCTTCTGGTTGAGCGCATCGTGGACCGTTTCAAGTCCGGGGCGGAAAATCTCGACATCATTCTTTGGGCCTGCGACTGGAAAATTCCCGAGAAGGATGTTCTCGACATCCTGCAGGTGATCAACATCAACAGCTGCCGGTTGCCGGGGGTTCGAAAACAGCCTTAGAGCAGTTCACGAATTGATAAGCTCGTTAATCGTGAATTGCTCTAAATCGCGGCGGGTCCGGTTGCGGTCATCGTTGCCGGGGATGGCTGTTCCGCCGGGAGCGGGCACGCGCAAGACTTCCTCTTCTGCCCAACCCGGCATCGCCGGAACCAAACAGGACTACATCCTCTGCTCATCCTTCGACAAGCTCAGGATGAGCGGTTTGATCACATCGCCAACCCTATTTTCTTGTTGTTTCTCACAAGATTTCACAACCAAGAGTCTATCGGTTTCCCGCATCCCGCCCGCGGTCAAAGGCGGTGAGGTTGCCCGCGAGACGGCCGGCCGGGACCGAGGTCGTGATGGCGGCCTTCCACCGGTCGGGGGTGAACCCCGGGGTGTGCGCGCTCATGGCGCCCAATATTACGATATTCGCCGCGCCGGCGTTGCCCGCTTCCGCGGCGACGGCCGTGGCCGGCACGGACACAACCCGGCCGTATTCGGCGAGGCGTTCCGCGGCATTCTCCGGGTACGTTTCCCCGCCGACGGTCACGGCGGGGGGGACGATCCGGTGGCGATTCAAAATAATCATTCCGCCGGGCCGGACAATATGCGCCCAGCGCAGCCCCTCGAGTTCCTCGAGCGCGAGGAGGAAATCGGCCTCGCCGTCCATGATGACCGGTGTGAACACACGCGTCCCCCAGCGGACGTGGCCGGTGACGCTCCCGGCGCGCTGGGAAAGGCCGTGGACCTCGTTCTGCTTGACGTCGAATCCGGCCGAGAAGGCGAGTTCCGCGAGGATGCGGCTGGCCATGACGATGCCCTGACCGCCCACCCCGGCAAGGAAGACGCTGGTGACCGGGCGGTCCGTCATGGCGTTCCCCCCGGCCGGGTGACGGCCTGTTTCGGGCAGACCTGGAGGCACAGGCCGCAACCCGCGCAGACGTCGGCGAGGATTTTCACCCGGTCGTTTTCGATGGTGATCGCCGGACAGCCGAGGCGGAAACAGGATTTGCATTTCACGCACCGGGTCTCGTCCACCGCGCACGCGTCCCCGCGCCGGTCCGGATCCATGAAGACGCAGGGGCCTTCAACGATGATGACGGAAGGTTCCTTCACGGCCGTCTCGGCCTCGAGGTGTTTTTTCAGGGTGGCGAGGTCGAACGCGTCCACCCGGAAGACGCGCGTGACGCCGAGCGCCCGGCAGGCGGCCGCCACGTCGATTTTCGGCGCGGGTTTTTTATCCATGCCCCAGCCCGATGCCGGGTTGGGCTGGTGGCCGGTCATGGCCGTCACCCGGTTGTCGAGTATGAGAAGGGTGGAAATCCCGCGGTTGAAGACGATGTCGGCGATGCCGGTAAGCCCCGAGTGAAAGAACGTGCTGTCGCCCACGACGCCGACGACGCGTTCGTCCGCCCCGGCGATCTTGCCGAAGCCGTGGGCCATGGTGATGCCGGCGCCCATGTCAATCAGGGAGTCCATCGCGCTATAAGGGGGGATCGCCGCCAGGCCGTAACAGCCGATGTCGCCAATCACCGTGTATTTCAGTTTTCCCAGCAGGAAAAACACCCCGCGGTGGAGGCACCCCGGGCAGAACTGGGGGGCGCGCCGGGGGAGGTTCTCGATCGCCGGTTTCTGGCCGGAATCCTGGTGGAGGATGCGCCGCCGCAGCGCCGAGGCGGAGAGTTCCCCCACGCGCAGAAGCTGTTGTTTGCCCTCCACCGGGATGCCCTGCGCGAGGATTTCCTCCTCGAGGAACGGGCGGTTCTCCTCGATGACGTATAATTTATTCACCTGGCTGGCGAAGTTCCGGATGAGCTGGTGGGGGACCGGATAGGTCATGGTGATTTTCAGGGTGGAGAACTCGGGAAGAGCCTCGCGGGTGTTCGGATAGGAAATGCCGCTCGTGACCACGCCAAATTGCAACGAACGCATCTCGATGCGGTTGCCATCGAATGTTTCGGAGGCCGCATCGAGAAGCGTCTGGCGGCGTTCCAGTTCGAAGTGCCGCGCGTGGGCGTTGGAGGGGACCATGGCGTACTTGGCGGCGTTTTTCACATAGGGCCGGCGGGGGACGTTGCGCCGGGGCCCGAGCGTCACCACGCCCGCCGAGTGGCAGATGCGCGTGGTCATGCGCACGAAGACCGGGGTGTCGTAGCGCTCGGACATCTCGAAGGCGGTGATGACGAGATCCCTGGCTTCCTGGCTGTCGGAGGGCTCGAGCATGGGGACTTGGGCGAACTTGGCGTAAAACCGGTTGTCCTGCTCGTTCTGGGAGGAGTGGAGCCCCGGCTCGTCGGCGGTGACGATGACGAGCCCGGCGTTCACGCCGGTGTAGGCCAGCGAAAACAGCGCGTCGGCGGCGACGTTGACGCCCACCTGCTTCATGCTGGTCATGGCTCGGGCGCCGGCGAGGCTCGCGCCGATGGCCACCTCGAGCGCGACCTTTTCGTTCACCGACCATTCGGCGTTGATTTCCGGATAGGTTGCGGCGAACTCGTTAATCTCGGTGGCCGGCGTGCCGGGATAGGCCGTGGCGACGGCGCACCCGGCCTCCCAGGCCCCGCGGGCCACGGCCTCGTTTCCGGACATCAGGCGGCGGTCGGTCTTGTGACTTGCGCTCATCTTCCACCCTCTATTTCGATTGAATCCTACCCGGGTGGCGGCAGGGTGTCAACCGGCGGTCGGACGGAGGGCTCATGGTGGGTATCCTACAAGTCCGGGGCGGAGAGTCAAACGGTGAAGCCGCGAGCCGACGCGCGGGAGCATTTACGGGAAGGCCGCCTGCATTGTTTCTGTGCCGCCCCAAGGGACCAGCCGTTCGGATATCGTATCCGCCGGTCCATTCTCCCGGTGCAGCCGTCCCTCTCCATTCAGTTCATTGGAATGATATCAGCGTAAGCGAATCCATTCCGAATCACAATGTCGCCGACTCTGGTCGGGATCGTTTTCCGAAGCATCGGCCCTCCTGCGACGACCGTGTGGATTTCCCCGTTCTCTCCGCACGGGTCGCAATCCTTGGGGAACTCCGCAATCATGTCCCTTGACCATTTCTGCCCGGCAAAACGCGAAGGCAGTTTCTTGAGATCAACACTGCTGACATAGGCTTCGAGTCCTGCCGACAACATTCGCTCCGCCAGCTCGTTCGTGGGGATTTTCCACAATGGGAAAAGGGGCTCAATTCCGGTCCCTTTCAATTGATTCTCCCGATACTTTCGGATGTCCTCAAGGAATAGATCTCCGAACGCCATGCACTCAATCCTCTTGTTGGCGGACGCGGTGATGAAGTGCCGCATGATGGCGTCGCATTGCTCGTTTGTGCATGGATCGGGAATGCTGATCGTTTCGATCGGCAGACCCACGGCCTCGGCTTGACGCTGAAGCATCTCCAACCGTGTGGCGTGCATTGACACACGACTGTATTTCTGATTCATTACGGTAAACAGGCCGAGAATCTCAATCCTCGGGTCCTGTTGAAGCAAGTGAAGCGCCCATGCGCTGTCCTTGCCGCTACTCCAGCTCAATAGGGCCTTCTTTTTCATTTGGATAACGATCACCG
>JAZDJP010000031.1:0-72175 GCA_043803805.1 Planctomycetota bacterium | reverse complement strand
GGCGTTCCGGACGATCACCACACCCGCCCCCGTGATGTCCAGTTTCCCCGAGGACGACACCGCGCAGTCGTCAATCCGGTCCACCGTCTCGGCCCCGACGGAAAGGGTGCCGTCCAGCGTGACGTCGTTGGAGGCGTTGTTGGCCGTCCAGGTCACGTTCCCCCCCGGCGCGTAGGCCTGACCGGAGAGGACCCGGACCTTCATCCCGGTCGCAAACGTGATCGCGTTCGTCCCGCTGGTGATCGTGTAGGGGATGTCGTTCGCGTCGTCCACGCTGTCGTACGGGGAATCGTTCGGATCCAGAAGCGCGTTCGTCATCGCCGCCGCGTTTCCGTCGTGAATTTTCACCTCGCCCGCCGCAAGGTTCAGTCCCGACATGGTGTTTCCGGTCGCGATCGTCACCACCACCGCGTTGTTCCCCGGCGCGTTGTCGTCATAGTGGATCGTCAAAAGCTGGTTCGCCGCGATCCAGGCCGTCACGTTGAACGCGTAGGGGGAGGAGTTCGTGGTGTAGGTGCCCCGGACCGTCGAGACCCCGGTCCCGGGGTCCGTCGAGACGATGGTGACATCCGTCGTCCCGTCAAATGTCCCCGAGATGATCTTTTGGGTGTCGTCCCAGTTGATCGTCGCCCCCCCCTGGCTCTCGTTGCTCTCGGCGTCCGCCGCGATCCCCGCCCCCGCGCCGTTCCCGATGAATCCGATCAGGGTGACGGTCCCGGTGGATCCCGCCACGCTCGTGATGTTGCGGGGATTGCCCACGTCGGCGGGGGGGATGTCGGGGTCGGCCGTGTTGTAATCGAAACTCAGGGTCAGCCATTGGGTGTCCGTGAACGTCGCCGCGCCGCAGTTCGCGCCGAGTTTCACATGGGTCGTCGTCCCGTTCGTAAAGACAATCCCGTCCAATGCCAGGACGTTCACGTCCGCCGCCGCCGCCGGATTGATGTAAAAACCATCCGCCGTCGCCTTCGAGAAGTTGAGCGACGAGATGTCAATCTGCCCCTGATCAATGGTGAATGAGAAGGTCCCGGAAACCGACGTCGCCGTGCCTCCGGCCACGGTGGACTTGAAGGCCCCGTTCGGACTCGCCGTGTTTGATGAGTGCAGGAACGTCCCCCCGCCGGTGATCTGCATCGTCTTCCCGTTCAGATCCCAACCGCCCGAATTGACCGTCACCGTCGTCCCGGTGAATGTGTCCGCCAGCTGGCAGGTCCCGGAGCCGTTCATGTTGAATGTGACAAACGCGTCGCCCCCCGACGTCACCGCCTGCGTCCCGGATCCGTCCAGCGTCACGGTCGTCCCCGTCGCGACGAATCCCTCCGCCCCGGCGGCCGAGTTCGTGAAGTTCCCCGCCACCGTCACCGTGTTCGCCCCCAGCGCGAGCGTCCCGTCCTGGATCGTCACGGATCCGTCCACGTTCAGGTTGAAGCCGTCCGGAATCGTGACGCTCCCCGCGCCCGTTTTGTTGACCTTGAAATTGAAGAAGTCCCGGTTCCCGTTCGAGGCCGTCCCCGCCGACACCGTCGCGACCCCCGAGGTGTCGAATTCGATCGTCCCCGCGTCCAGGTTGATTTTCCCCGCCGCGCCCGCCCCACCGGTGAGCGCAAGATCGTCCGCCACACGGATCACCGGCGTCCCCGCCGTCGCCGTGAGAACGGCGTTGACGGTGTTGGCGATCACAAGCGAGGTGGGGGAGCTGTTCAGGTCCATCACCTCCGTGTCGTTCAGGCGCAGGGTCCCCGCGTTGATCGTGAGCAGCCCGCCCACCGTCACCGTGTCCCCGCTCTCGATGTCCACCACGTCCGCCGACGTCCCTTTTCCGATCGTGAGCGCGTTGAACGTGTGGCTGTTCGCCGTCCCGCCGATCGTGCACGACGTCGCCGTGTCCAGCGTGAAGCCGGATGTCCCGCAGGTGAACGTGCCGTTGTTCGTGAAGTGACGCCCCACCGTGAATGTCCCGCTCCCCGCGTCCAGCGCGCCGTCAATCGTGAGATCCCGGTCCACGTCCACCGTGGCGCTCAAGACATTGAAACTTCCGCCGCCCGACACGGCCAGGTCGTTCTGGGCGCGGATCTGCATGGCCGTGTTGTCCATCGTCACCGACCCGGCGATCGTGAGATTCTGGAACACCGTTCCCCCGGCCAGAGTCCCCTGGATCTTCTTATCGCTCCCGGTGAGTTTTACCGTCGAGGATCCAATGTTGGCGATCGAACCGCCCGTGTTGTGGACCCAATTGCCGCCGACCGACGGGGTGAGGGGCCGGGAGTTGAAGTCAATTGTCCCGTTGATGGTGCAGTCCCCGGCGACGGTGATCGAGGTCTCGGCCGTTCCCTGGAGGAAAAGGGTGCTGGCGGGGGGAACGGAGAGCGATTGCACGCTGAAGACGCCCGTGTCGTTGCCGGCTGTCGTCCCGGCGAGGATGTTCCCGGCGCTCCAGGTGAACGCCCCCGACGATGTGAAGCCCGCGTCGTCGTTGAGGGTGAAAGAAGTTCCTGCGTTCATCGTGAAGTTGTTGCACATGACCGCTCGGGACGCCGCCACGGACGGCGTGCCGCCCGTCACCTCGAGATTGTTGAATGTCTCGTTCGTCGTCACCTGTGCCGTCCCCGACAGTTGCACGAGCGATGTCCCTTCCACGAATCCGGCCGTGCCGCGGCTGTTCGTCCAGTTCCCCCCGCATGCGATCGTGTTCGCTCCCGCCGACAATTCCCCCGCCGCCCCGATCGAAACACCCCCCGGCGACGTCACCGTGCCGCCCGCCGTCATCGTTCCGTTGACGTACAACGCTCCCGTCCCCTGCAATGTCAGCGTCCCTCCCGGGGAGTAGGCGTGGCCGCTCCGGATCTCCAGGCCGACATTGGTCGTTACGGTGAGGTTTGCTCCCGTTCCGTTGGTCCAGGGGATGTCGGCGTCCCCCGTGTGCGCGTCGTCCAGGTTCTGGTTCGTGGTGCCCGCGCCCCCGTTGTCGTTTTTCACGATGAGGCGGCCGTCGGTGATGTCGAGATTGGTCATGTTGCCGCCGGTGGCGGTGGTGACGACGGCGGCCAGTTTCACGCCGCCCTCGTACCATATGGTGATGAAATCCCCCTGGGTCACGGTGGCGTTGGCGAATGTGAAGGGGGAGATATTCGTCGTATAGGTCGCCTGCCAGGTTCCGTTCTTCGCCCAGGAGACGTCCGTCGTTCCGTCGAAGTTGCCGGAGAGCGTGACGTTGGTCGCCCAGGAGATGGTGATGCGGTTCGTCCCGGCGTCGTCGTCGTTCGCCTCGCCGTTGGCCCCTCCCAGGGCGCCCGTGGAGTTGAGGAGGGTGATGGTGGTGGTGGGGGTGCAGTTCTGGGTGGAATTGTCGGGCGTCCGGATGTTGACGGCCGGCGTCCCGTCGAACGAACACCCCTCCCAGGTGGAATTCGAAAGGACGAGGCCCGGCCCGTCGTCAACCGTCATGTGGCGGGTGGCGCCGTTCGTGAAGGCGATGTTGTTGAAATGGAGAACCCTCACTCCGTTCTGGCCGATGGCCGGCGCGATATTGAATCCGCCGGCGTCCGCGTACGAGAAGGCCAGGTTCGTGATGTCAATTTGCCCTTCCTCGATCGTGAACGTGAACGTTCCCGCGCCGCCGATCCGGGTGATGGCGGACCCGGCCGCGGAGGCCAGGAGGGCGCCGTTTGGGGTCGCCGTCGAGGAGGAGAAGAGGAATGTGGTTCCCGGTTTCACCGAAAGGGCGAAGCCGTTCAGATCGAAGGATCCGCTCGTGACGGAGAACGAGGTGCCGGCGCCGATTCCCGTCCCCACGGAGGCGGCCCCGCCGAGTTTCACGATGCTTGTCCCGGAGATCGTGACGATGTTGAGGGCGTCCCCGCCCGGGGTGATCGTCTGGGGCGCCGATCCGGAAAGGACAAGCGTGGCCGAGGCGTTCGAGGCGTCGAATCCCTCGGCCCCCGCGGCGGAATTCGTGAAGTTTCCGCCGACCGTGAGGGTGTTTGCGCCGAAGACGAACGTCCCGCCGCTGATGGTGAAGTTCCCCTGCGTGACGATGCTGCCGGTGGCCGTTACCGATGCGCCTCCCGTCTTCGCGATTTCCACATTGTAGAGATCCCGCTGGGCTCCGGGGGCGGCCATGGTGATGGTCGCGGCGGCGACTCCGTTCATCGTAAAAAGGCCCCCGTCAAAATCCATCTGGCCGCTTGCGCCGACGGAGACGCTCCCCGCGCAGGAAAGCGTGACCCCGTTCCCGCTCACGTCCATCCAGGCGTCCGTGTCGTTTGCGATGGAGAGCGACGTCCCGGTTCCGTTGATTTCCATGTTCTCGGAGGCGTCCAGGGTAAAACGCCCTTTGGTGAGCGTGAAGGTGTCGGCCACCCGCACCAGCCGGAAGAGGTCGCTGTCGTCCACGTTCACCGTGAAGGAACTGCTGGTCTTGTTGATCTTGAGGTTGTTGAAGGGAATGAGCGTTTTGGTTCCGCCGATGGTGGCGTTCTGGTTGAGGACGAGCTCCACGGTGCCGGTCTCGGGGGTGAATGTGGCGATGGTGTTGAGGGTGAAATTGCCGCCCAGTTTGATGGTCCCGGTTCCACCCTCCACCGTGCCGTCCATGGTGAGGTTGTTGCGGACGTAGACCGTTCCCGCTCCGGTCAGGTCCAGTTTGCCGGCGGTGCTCACGGAGAGGTCGTCTATTTTGTCCATGGTTTCGGCGCCGATATTCAACGTTCCGTCAAGGGTGACGTCGTTCGAGGCGTTCGTCGCCGTCCAGGTCACGTTCCCGCCGGGGGTGTAGGTCTGGCCGGTCAGCACCCGGAGTTTCGTCCCCGCTGTCAGCGTGAGCGTCCCCGCCCCGACCGTGTAGGGGATGTCCGTGTCGTCCCCGTTGTCATAGGGCAGGTTGTTCGGATAGAGAAGGGCGTTGGTCATCGCCGCCGCGTTGCCGTCGTGGATGCGCACCTCGCCGGCCGCGAGGTTCAGCCCCGACATGGTGTTCCCGGTCGCCTTGGTCACCACCACCGCGTCGTTCCCCCCGGCATTGTCGTTGTAGTAAATGGTCAATAATTGATTCGCCGCGATCCAGGCGGTGACATTGAATGAATACGGGGAGGCGTTCGTGACGTAGGTGCCCCGGACCGTCGAGACCCCGGTCGCGGGATCCGTCGAGATGATGGTCACGTCCGTCGAGCCGTCGAATGTTCCCGTGATGATCTTCTGGGTGTCGTCCCAGTTGATCGTCGTCCCCCCCTGGCTCTCGTTGCTCTCGGCGTCCGCCGCGATCCCGCTTCCGGCCCCGTACCCGGAAAATCCGATCATCGTGATCGTCCCGCCGCCTCCTGCCACCGTGGTGATGTTGGCGGGGTCCCCAACGTCGGCGGGGGGGATGTCGGGATCGGCCAGGTTGTAGTCGAAGGAAAGGGAAATCCATTCCGTGTCGGTGAATGTGGCGGCTCCGCAATTGGCGCCGAGCTTGACGTGGGTGGTGACGCCGCTCAAAAACGCGATGCCGTCGAAGGCGAGGACGTTGACGTTCGCGGCGGCGGCCGGATTGATGAAAAACCCGTTGGCGTCGGCCTTGGAGAATCCGAGCGTGGAAATGTCAATCTGCCCCTGGTCCACCGTGAACGAGAATCGTCCGCTCGCGGAGGTCACGGTGGATCCCGCCACGGTCGCGCGGAAGGCCCCGTTCGGGCTGGCGGTCGAGGACGAGTGGAGGAATGTCCCGCCGTCGGTGATTTGCATGATCTGCCCGTTCAGGTTCCACCCGCCGCTGTTGACCGTGACGGTCGTGGCGGTGAACGTGTCCCCGAGCTGGCAGGCGCCCGATCCGTTCATGTTGAGCGTGACGAAGGGGTCGCCGCCGGTCACGAGGGATTGGGTGCCCGCGCCGTCCAGGGTGAAGGTTGCGCCGGAGGCGTCGAAACCCTCCGCGCCCGCGGCGTAGTTGGTGAAGTTTCCGGCCAGCGTGACGGTGTTGGTTCCGAAATAGACGATGCCGTCGAGAATGTTGACGGCGCCGTCGATATTCAGATTCAGTCCGTCCGCGAACGCGACGCTTCCCGATCCGGACTTGTTGATCTTGAGGTTGAAAACGTCCCGTGACCCGTCCGTGGCGGTTCCCGCGGACGCGGTCGCCACGGATGTCCCGTCGAATTCGAGGGTGCCCGCGTCGAGATTGATTTTCCCCGCCGCGCCCCCCCCGCCCGCGAGGGTGAGATTTTCCGCGACCTGGACGGTCGGCGTCCCGGCGGCCGCCTGGAGGCGGGCCTCGGCCGAGTTGGCGATGGCGAGGCTCACGGGGGATCCGTTCAGATCGAGAAGTTCGGTGTCGTTGAGGCGCAGGGTCCCCGCGTTGATGGTGAGGGTGTTCGCCACGGAGACCGTGTCGCCGCTTTCGATGTCCAGCATGTCCGCCGCCGCGGTCTTGCCGACGACGAGGGTGGTGAAGGCGTGGGTGGCCGTGGTGCCGCCGATCGCGCCGGCCGTGGCGGTGTCGAATGTGAATGACGAGGTTCCGGCGTTGAAGATGCCGTTGTCGGTGAAGTTCCGTCCGATGGTGAACGCTCCCGAATTGGCGTTCATCGTCCCGTTGATGACGAGGTCCCGGTCCACGTCCACGGCGCCGCCGCCGGTGTTGAACACCCCTGTCCCGGTGAGCGTCAGATCCCCCAGGGTCCGGATGGCGAGGGCGGCGTTGTTCAGGGTGATGTTGCCGCCGATGGAGAGATTTTGGAAGACGGTTCCCCCCGCGATCGAGCCCTGGATCTCCTTCCCGGCGCCGCTCAGGAACACCGTGGAGTTTCCGGCGTTGTTGAGCGCGCCCCCGGTGTTGTGAATCCAGTGGCCGGCGACGCCGAGCGTCACGGCGTTCGTGTTGAAATCCACCGTCCCGTTCACGGTGAGGTTTCCGTTGACGGAGACGGATGTGGCGGCGGTCCCGAACAGGGAAAGCGTGAGACCGCTCGGAATCGTCAGATTGGGGACACTGAACACCCCGGCGTCGTTCCCCGCCGTGGTTCCCACGGAAATCGTCCCGGCGCTCCAGGCGAAGGCCCCGGTGGAGGTGAAGGAGGCGTCGTCGTTCAGGGTGAAACTCGTCCCCGCGTTCATGGTGAAATTGACGCAGTACACGCTTTTTCCCGCCGCCACGGAGGGGGTTCCGCCCGTCACCTCGAGGTTGTTGAAGGTTTCATTCATCGTCACCTGCGCCGCCGAGTTCAGCTTGACGAGCGATGTCCCCTCCACGAACCCCGCCGTCCCCCGGTTGTTCGTCCAGTTGTCGCTGGCGGTGATGGTGTTGGCGCCGGCGGAAATCTCCCCCGATGCTCCGATCACCACGCCGCCCGGCGCGGTGACGTCACCCCCGAGGGTCGCGGAACCGTTCGCCCGGAGTGAGCCCGTTCCCTGGAGGGTAACGGCGCCTCCGGGGATATAGGTGTGGCCGGTTTGAACCTCCAGGGTGATGTTGTTGGCCATTGTCAGGGCCGCGCCGGTGCCGTTGGTCCAGGGGATGTCGGCGTCCCCGGTGTGGACGTCGTCGAGGTTCTGGTTGGTGACGCTGCTTCCGGGGCTGTCGCTCCGGATGACGGTCCGGTTCACGGTGAGATCCAGGTCCGTCATGTTGGTCCCGGTCGCCTTGGTGACGATGGCCCCCTTGACGGCGCCGCCCTCGTACCAGATGGTGATGAGATCCCCGGCGGTGACGTTGGTGATGCCCGGAAAAGAGAAAGGAGAGGCGTTTGTCGTGTAGGTCGCCTGCCAGGCGCCGTTCAGCGCCCAGGAGACGTCGGTGTTCCCGTCACAGGCGCCCTGCAGGGTGATTTGGATCGCCCAGTTGATGAGGATGCCGGCCTCGCTGTCGTTGGCCTCGCCGTTGGCGCCGCCGAGAGCCCCGGAGGAGTTGAGCATGGTGATGGGGCCGCCGGACGAGCCGAGGACGGTGGTCACGTTGAACGTGGGACCCGCCGGCAGGTCATGGTTGCTCCAGGACGTGTCCGTGAACGTGGGCGCTCCCGAAAGCCGGATGTACTGGCTGGAGGTGCAGTTCGACCACGTCACGGCGTCGAATTGGAGGACCCGGACGCCGCCGCCCGCGGGGACGATGTCAAACCCGTTCCCGGGCCCGAGATAGGAGATGTTGATGCCGTTGATGTCCACCTGCCCTTCCTCGAAGAGCATGGTCCAGGTCCCCGCGCCGCTCCGGGTGATGGTGGAGGATGATGAGGTGGAGCGAAGCGCCCCGTTTGGTGTGGCGGTGTTGGAGGAGAAGAGAAACCGGGTGCCCGACTGGATGGCGAGGGTCTGGCCGTTCAGGTTGAGCATCCCGGCGGTGACGGAGAGGGAGTCCCCGACGCCGATCCCCGTTCCCACGGTCATGGCGTCAATCAAGGTCATGGCGCCCACGCCCGTCTTCGAGACGATGTTGAAGGGGTCGCCCCCCGAGGTGATATTCTGGGTGCTCGCGCCGTCGAAGACGATGATCGTCGCGGCGTCGCTGAAGTCGAATCCGTCGGCGCCCGTGGCGTTGTTGGTGAAGTGGGTGGCGACGTTCAGCGTCCGGTTGTCGGAATCGAAAAGTCCGGAGTTGATGGCAAGGGACCGGTTGATGTCCACATTGGAGTTCAGGGTGACCTTGGCGCCGCCGGTCTTGGCGATGATGACGTCAAAGAAGTCGCGGTCGCCTCCCGGTGCCGCCGTATCCACGGTGGCGTCGTTCGATCCATCGAACGTCAGAACGCCGCCGTCCACGTCGAATTTCCCCGCCGCGCCGCAGGTGATGTTTCCGCCGACGTAGATGTTGGCCGCGGCCCCGGTGATGTTGAACCAGGAATTGGCGCTGTTCGGGATGGAGATGTCTCCCTCGATATCCAGCGTCTCGCCGGCGTTCATCTGGAATTCACCGTTGGTAAGGGTGAATGTTCCGCCGACGGCGATGGTGTCGTTGTCCTCGACGGTCACGGTGTCGGCGGCGTCGGTCTTGTTGATGACGAGGTTATAGACGGAAATGGTGTTTTTCGTCCCGCCCAGGATGGCGTTGTCCCGGGTGCCCGTCATCGTGAGCGTCCCCCCGCCGGGGGTGAACGTGGCGGTGGCGTTGGCGGTGAAACTGAATCCCGCGTTCAGGGCGCCGCTCGCGCCGAAATCAAGGGCGCCGTTCACGGTGACGACGCAGGCGGCGGAGTCGCGGTTGAACGTCGCGGCGCCGGTCGTGAGGACGAACGCACCGGTGCTGTTCACGGTGAGCGCGGTACCCGTCGTGATTGTGTTGGCGTTGAGGTTCAGGGCGCCGTTCGCCGTGACGACATTGGCGTCGTTGGCGGCCGACCAGGTGATGTTGCCGCCGGGGGTGTAAACCTGGGAGGCGGCGACAACCATCTGGAACCCGGCGTCCAGTGTCAGGTTCCCGCCCGCGACGACGAAGGGGATGTCGGCGTCGTCGCCCCCTCCGTCGTTGTCGAAGAGGTCCAGATCGGCGTTCGTGAGCGCCGCGCCGCCGTGATTGCCCACCCAGACCTGGTTCGCGACGAGGTTCAAACCCGACATGCTGGCGCCCGTGGCCTTCGTCACGTAAGCGGAGTCCGTGCCAGCCGCATTATTGTTGTAGTAGATGGTGATGACATCGCCCGCGGCGATGTTTCCCGTGACATTGAAGGAGTAGGGGGAGGAGTTGACGACGTAGGTCGCCTGCCAGACGCCGTTTTTCGCCCACGCGACGTCGGTCGTGCCGTCGAACGTGCCCGTCAGGATGACCTGGGTGTCGTCCCAGATGATGTTGGTTCTTCCCACCCCGCCGTTGTCGTCGTCGTTCGATTCCGCGGTCGCCGCCACGTTGTTTCCCGCCCCGTCGCCCGTGAATGCGTTCAGGGTGACCGCGCCGGCCGTCCCGGCGACCGTGGTGACGTTGTACGGGTTGCCGACGTCGCCGGTGGGGATGTCCGGGGAATCCGTGTTGTAATCGTAGGAATGGCCCACCCAGGTGGCGTCGGTGTAGGTGATGGCGCCGCCGTTCAGGCCGATCTTCATGTGGGTGGTGGTGCCCTTGGTGAATCTCACATTGTCGAAGTTGGTGAACGTGACGGCGCCGCTGGCGTTGACGTAAAATCCGTTGTTGTCGGCGCTGGAGAACGTGAGGCTGGTGATGTTGATGATGCCCTGTTTGAATTCAAACGAAAACGTTCCGCTCGCCCCCCGGCGGGTGAAGCCGCTGCCGTCGGTGGCGGCGGTGAGGGTGCCGCCGTTTGAATTAAACTCGAATTTTTCCCCCGCCTCGACGGACACGACGTATCCGTTCAGGTCGAGATTCCCGGCCGTGACGCTCAACGCGGTGACGGCGGGCGCCGCCGCGCCGACCTCGATGGGGCTGGTGAGGCGCAGGGTGGCGGTGGCATCGGCGCCGGTGACGGTCAGAATGTTGAGGGGGTCCTCGCCCGTGTTGAGGTCCCGGGTGGCGCCGGTGAGGCCGATCCAGGTGAGCGCCGAGGCGGCGTTCGAGGCGTCGAAGCCCTCGCCGGCGTCGGCGGCGAGGTTGGAGAAGTTGCCCGTCAGGTTGACGGTATTCGCTCCAAAGACCAGGAGTCCGTTGTTGATGGTGAGATCGCCGCCGATCGAGCCGTCGACCCGGATCGCGGAGTTCAGGATCACCCGCCCCGTGCCGGTCTTGGCGACGACCACGTTGGCGAAATCACGGGTGTCATTGGCCGGGTTGGGGGTGGTGATGGTGGAGTCGGTGGCGCCGTTGAATGTGATGGTGCCGTACAGCATTCGAAACTTGCCGTTGCCGGCCCCGTCCAGGGTGAAGTCGCCGGCGCAGGCCAGCGTGGGGTTGCTGCCGCCGGTGCGGGCCCGGAATTCGGCGTTCGCGTCGTCGGCCATCCGGAAACTGGTCGGGGTTCCGTTCAGCGTCATGCTGTCGTTGGAGTTGTTGCAACGGAGAATGCCCCGTTGGACGTAGAGGAGCCCGTTCACCACGAGACTGTCCCCGGACTGGACGTCGCAGAAGGCCCCGATGTTCTTGTTGACGGTGAAGTTCCAGAAGGTGTGGATGTCGGAGGTGCCGCCGATCTCCACTCCGTCGCCCGTGTTGACGATCACCGTTCCGGTCCCGGCGTTGAATGTGCCGTCGTCGATCCAGTTATTCGAAACGGTGAGGGTGCCTGTGTTGAGGTTCACGGTGCCCTTGTTGGTGAAGATGCCGTTCGGATCTGCTCCAGTGATGGTGACGGAGCCGCTTCCGAAGTTGAACGTCCCGCCCGCGTTGATCTGGAAGTAGTTGGCGCAGGTGATGGCCATCGCGGTGCTGTTCAGGGTGATGTTGCCGGTGATCTGGAGGTTGCCGAACGGCGTTCCGACCGCGTCCGTTCCCCGGATTTCCTGGCCGCCTCCCGAGAGAATGATGACGGCCGACGTGATGTTGGAGAGCGTGGCGCCGTTGTTGTGGATCCAGTGGCCGCCGACGTCGAAGGGCATGGTATCGCCCTGGAGATCGAGGGTGCCGTTGATGGTGAGATCGCCGCGGATGTACACGGGGGCGGTGTTCCCCTGGACGACGAGAGAGGCCGTCGCGGGGATGGTCATGGAGGGCAGTTCCAGCGTCGCGGCGTTGGCGTTGCTGGTGCCGAACAGGATGTTGCCGTTCGTCCACACGAAGGATCCCTGGACCTTGAAGTTGAAGGTGTTGGGAATGGAGAGGGCCGTGGCGTTGTCGGCGATGTTCAGCGTCAGGTTGCCCGTGATGGTGACGCTGGTGGTGCCGGCCAGCGTGATCGTGGCGCCGGCGGTGGCCGAATCGTCCATGGTGAGGTTGGAGATTTTCAGGGTGTCGGATCCGTCCGAGTCCTGAAACGTGAGGGCGGGGGTCCCGGCGGCGACGACGGTCCACTTGAGGGTTCCTTCCCCGGTGATCAGGGCCTCGCCGTCGCCGTTGTTCAGGACGATGATGTCGTCGGAAACCGTCAGGGTGATCCCGGTGTTCATCGTGATGGTGGATCCGGCGTCAAGCTTGATGGCGCCGACGGTGACGCTCGCGTTGGCGGTGACGGAGTAGTTGCCCTCTATGTAGGCGATGTCAGTTGTATCGTCCTGGCCGGGGTACTCGCCCGCCTCCGGGGCGCTCCAGTTGTTGGTGTCGTTCCAGTTGCTTCCGTCGCCGCCCCCCGTCCAGATGAACGTGGGGGTGTAGGTGATGTTTGCCTCGATGGCGGAGACGCGGACCTGGGAGGTTCCATCGGCGGGCGGATTCGAGGTGTAATCTTGGCGGATGCGGATTTTGGCCCCGTTCCACGTGGTTTTGATATTGGTTCCCGTGATCGCCACGTTGCGGCTGACCGTTTCCCACGCCCCTGCCGGCGCCAGGCGGACGGCGCTTTCGGCGGTGATGGCCGTGACGCCATCGGACTCGAAAATCTGGTAATACATGTTGATCGTGTCGTTGCCGGTGGAGTTTTCCATGTGGCGGAAATTGATGTCTACGGACGTGGCGTCGGCGAAATCGGCGGGGGTATTCGTGAGTTCGAACATGGAACTCAAGTCCGTTTTGTTCTGGCCCTGAATGTAATCGGCGTCGTTGGCGGCATCGGGATCGTCGTTGATGTCCTCATAGAACCCGCCGCCGCCGACGGCTTCGGTCCAATTCGCCGTGGTGGTGTCCACATTGGGGCGGAGCGATGTCGAGGCGGCCTGCGGCGCGGCGGCGGGAAAGAGGAGGGAGCACGCCAGTACGATGATTTTGACGACACCCGGCATCCGGGGGCGGATGTCCGGCGCCATGCCGAGCGTCTTTAAAAACCGGGCGGTTTCCGATTTGGACACGCGGTGATGGCCGCCGGGGGTGCGGTGGGCTTTTAAATCGTGCCGGTGGATGGCTTCCAGCACCGTCGCCTGGGTGACGCCGATCATTCCCGCCACATCCGAGGTGGTCAGGAAGTCATCGTGGGGGGTGCCGCTGTGACTCATGGTTTCGGCGTCCGCGCGTGGAAAACCTTCGGAAAATCAGCCAATACCCGGTTCGCCGATTTTCCGATTCATGCAATTCTAGTAATCTATTGGAATTATAAGATATTTTCCGGTCCACGGCAAATTTATTGCGAACATTTCAAAGATGTAACCAGTTTTGTTGCAATGGGTAATGGTTAAATAATAATTTCATCTTCCCTGGAGGGGGAAAACGGGTTCTTGTGAACGCGATTATTCCCTGTGGGCCATCTCATTCCTTCGGTAGCAAGGAGATAAAGCAGCCTCCTCCGCCCCCGTTCCCTTCGACCGTTTCCGTTGTTGCGGCGGTCGTGGTTGTTGCGGTGATCGTGGTTGAATAGGCGGAATAACCGCCGGCGTTGTTGCCGATTCGACAAGAATTATTTCGATGCGAGTTTTCTGGAATCTTCATAGAGGGTATCGGGACAAATGTCCTGCCCATGAGGCCAGACGACGGTTCCGCCCGATGCACACGCCTGTGTGAAGTATCGGATATCCCGGAGTTCTTGGAAAACGCCAAAATTTAGAAAAGGGGCACACGCGAAGACGCCGCCCTCTCCGTTGGAGAAGGTGATTTCCAACGTGTAATCCTCTTTGGGTACGACCGACTTGACGCGTGGATTCACGTTTCACCGCAAGGGTTCTATTTTGAACGGTGTTTGGCCGCTCAACGCAAGTTGCCAGTCCGCCAGCAAATCATCCTTGTGGATTTCGATCCACGCGAGAACCAGTCTCATCTTGCCGGGGGGGAGTGTCCCCTCCAACACGTCGCCCTCGGGGATCGCGATCACGGTTTCATCGTTTTGATACCGGACATGTATGTGCGGTCGTTTGTGACGTTTCCCGTCCATGAAGTACATGGACACAATGATGCCGAAGAACATGGATATGGTCGGCACGGTTTCTCCTTGGCGGAAAGGTCATCCCGCCCATAAGAGTATTATACTAAACTCGGTTCCATTCGACTATTTTTGTTTTTTCAGCAAGGAGATAAAGCAACCGCCTCCACTTCCTGTTCCTGTTCCTGTTCCGACGGTCGGGATATTGTCCGTCGTTGCGTCAGAGACTGTCGAATAAGCGGAAAACCCGCTGGCGTTGTGTGCGCGGAGGCGGTAGGTGTAGGTGGTGGAGGGAGAAAGACCGGTATCCGCGAAGGTGGTGATATCGGCGTCCGGCGCGGCGATTTCCGAATAATCCCCGCCGGTGCTTCGTTCCACGTGAAGGCCGTCGTGGGCGGAGCCGTTTGTCCAAGCGAGGTTGACGGCGGAATCGGAGGCGGCGGTGGCCGTGAGTCCCGTCGGCGCGGAGGGACGCGTGAGGGCGTTGGCGACGGCGGTGGGGGACGAATCGCCCTTTCCATTATAAGCCGCCACGCGGAAATACGTTGCGGTGGAGGGGGAAAGGTTTGGGCTTGTGTAGGTCGTGTCGCCGGCCGCGGTCGTGCCGTCGGCGGTGAACGTAATGTTGTCGGAACTCCGTTCGATCCGAAATCCGGTTTCGTCGGTGGAATTGTCGGTCCAGGAAAGATTCACCCGGGTGTCGGAGTCGGCCGCGGCGGAAAGTCCCGACGGGGCCGGCGGCGGACTTCCGAGGAGCCCGCTTGCGTGGATTCGCGCGGCGTAGATGTCCTCCGTGCCGCTCCGGAGGTCCTCCCAGACCGCGATCGCGCCTTCGGCGCCGTCCGGGACGAGAGCGGGGGCTTGTTGATTTCCTGCGGCGGAACCGACGGCGTTTCCGTCGGCGGTCCAGGCGGCGGCGCCGTCGGCGCCGATTTTCCGGGCGTAAATGTCGTCGGCGCCGCTCCGCGCGTCCCGCCAGGCGATGATCGCGCCGCCGGCCCCGTCGGAAATTCCGGCGGGATTTCGCTGCTCCCCCGCGGCCGCCGACACGGCGACGCCGCCGGCCGTCCACAGAACGTCTCCGGAGGTGTTCACCCGCTGGGCGTAGATGTCGTTGTTGGCGCCGCTCCGATAATCCTGCCAGGCCGCGATCGCCCCTCCGGCGCCGTCGGAGACGAGGATGGGGGATTGTTGATCGCCGGCGGCGGCGCTCAGCGCAATGCCGTTCGCCGCCCAGTCGGCGGCGCCTACGGGGTTCATGCGCTGGGCGTACACATCGTTGTCGCCGCCGTTCCGGTAATCCTGCCAGGCGACGATCGCCCGGCCCGCGCCGTCGGGGACCATCGCGGGGAGATCCTGATCGCCGGCGGCGGCGCACACGGCGACGCCGTCGGCGGCCCACAGGGGATTGCCGTCCGCGTCGAGGCGCTGGGCGTAAATGTCGCGGTCGGCTCCGCGCAGATCCGTCCATGCCACAACGGCCCCGCCCGCGCCGTCGGACACGAGGACGGGCTTGTCCTGATCGCCGGCGGCGGCGCACACGGCGACGCCGTCGGCGGTCCACAGGGGATTGCCGTCCGCGTCGAGGCGCTGGGCATAGATGTCCGAGGTGACGCCGCCCCGGGAATCCCGCCAGGCGAGGATGGCCCCGCCCGCGCCGTCGGCGATCATCTTCGGCAGTTCCTGATGGGAGATCGCCCCCGTCACCAGGACGCCGTTGGCGGTCCAGAGGGCGTTTCCGTCGGAATCCAGCCGCTGGGCATGGATGTCGTTGTCGGCGCCGCTCCGGAAGTCCTGCCAGCCGATGATGACGCCGCCCGCCCCGTCGGACACCGCCGCCGGGTTCGCCTGGTCCTGGGCGAGCGTCACGACGGGAATGCCTCCCGCGGTCCATTGCGGGCCCGTTGCGGTCACCCGCTGGGCGTAGATGTCGTTGTCGGCGCCGCTTCGCGCGTCCTGCCAGGCGACGATGACGCCCCCGGCGCCGTCGCTCACGGCGGCGGGATTATTCTGGACGTCGTTCCACACGACGACCGGGTCGCCGACGGAGGCGCTGTCGGACCAGAGGGCCAGCGCGGAACCTGCCGCGAGGACAGTCGCGATAAACACCGAAAATCGAATTCGGAAGGGGGTGTTCATGGGGCTGTTCATTAATGATACCCTATTCGTGGAATGATACCCTATTCGTGGCGAAAAGCCAGACGGCTGGAGCGCGGGTTCGCGATTTTTCCATCGCCCTTCATGGATGGGGGCGCGGTCCCGCGTCCGATGATTGCCCCGGGGATGTCCCGCGGTCTCACGGCCGGTCATTCCGGTCAGGCGGGAGCCCGCGGGGGATGCGGACGACGGAGTGGTCCAGCCAGTAACGGTTGATTTTCTCGGAAATCAACAGCACGTAGATGCCCGTGGCGATGGCCGCGAGGATGATCAGGACGGCGAGAACCCTCCATTTGAGGATCTTCATGCGGGGCTCTCCGCGTCGACGCCGATTCCGCGCGCAATAGAGACATCTTTTTCGATGGCGAGATCCCGGAGACGCGGGGGCTCGACGGGATTCCCCTTTGGATCCCGTTCCACGCGCACCACGGGCCGGGCGATGTCGCCGGGGTTGGCCGCGACGACCGTGGCCGTTTCGCGGGTGGAAATCCGGACGGCGCTGCCGATCGGGTAAAGCGACAACGCCTGGGCGAGCCGTCCGGCGGAGGTCTTGTCGAAATGCCCGCGGAGGGCCGCGTAGAGAATGTACCCGATCGCCGTGGCGGGGGGCCAGGCCGCGCGCCAGGGACGCGCCGCGGTGAGGGCCGCGTACGCATCCGCCAGGGCGGTGATTTTCGCAAAGGGGTGGATGGCGTCTCCGGCGAGGCCTCCGGGATAGCCGCTGCCGTCGCTGCGTTCGTGGGTCTCGGCGACGACCCGGCGGAGGATCGCGTCGGCGTCCTCCCGCGGGGGCGACATATGCGTCGCTTCCATGGTGAGCATCGCGACACCCTGCTCGGAGTGGGCGCGGACGATATCCCATTCCTCCTCGGACAGGGGGCCCGGCTTGTGGATGATTCTTTCCGGCGCCGCCGTCATCCCGATGTCGTGGAGGAGCGCGGCCTCGCCGAGATTCCGAAGATCCGTTTCCGGGAGTCCGTGGGCCATTCCGATGCGGAGCGCGATGGCCGCTCTGCCGAGAGCATGGCGGGGGAGAAAATCTCCGGGCGTTGTGTTTTGGCGCAACTCATTGAGGGGCATTCGATTGAGGCGGGTTTCCGCGAGGAGTTTTTCCGCCGTCCGACGGGCCTCCGTCCGATCCACGGGGGATCCGGGGCGCACGGAATACAGGTGTTTTACGGCGGTGGCCAGTTCCTCCGACAGGGGATCCGGCGGAGCCGACGGCGGTGGCGCGCCGGTCCGCGCGCCCGGGGGGGCGGAGAATTCCCGCCGGAGGGATTCGATGTCCCACCCGTCGCCGCCCGCGACAGGACGGCCCCTCGGGATGTTTTCGATGAAGGAGGCCTCGAGCGTGCCGGGCATGTTGAGCCGGAGGACGATGGCCGGGATGGTTTTTCGCCCGAGACGGCGGCAGGCGCGGATGCGCCGCTCGCCCGCGATGGTCTCGTAGCCGCTGTCCACCTTCCGGACGATGATGGGGACGATCACCCCGTGGGTCCGGATGGAGTCCGCCAGGGCGGTCAGTTCGTCCGGGTCGAAAAATTTCCGGGGCTGATAGGGGTTGGGGGAAATCTCCCCGAGGGGGATCTCCCGGATTTCCTCGATCCCGCCGGCGGGGATTTTCTCCCGGCGGGAGAAGGGTTCAAACCATGTTCGGAAAAATCTCATCGGGGGTGAGAAGTGAATAGTGGATAGTGGATAGTGCGAGGATCGGATGGCGAATAGACTCTTGGTCGTAAAATCGGGATCAATCCGCTCATCCTGAGCCAGTCGAAGGATGAGCCAGGGCGCTGCTCATGGTTCGACAGGGCCTGTCCTGAGCGAGCGGAGTGAGTCGAAGGACTCACCATGAGCGGAATTGTGGATGGGCTCACCATGAGGGGCATTGATAAGTCCTTGAATCCTTGATCTTTCTTCTATGAACGATTCACTATCAACTATCCACCGTCCTCCATCCACTTTCTTCTCACGCGCTCCGCATGGCCGCGGTGACGCTCACGGCCGTTTCGCGGAGCAGGTCTCGTACGACCGGGGCCGCCGGCGCCGTCCCGCCGGCATCGCGCAGGATCCGAACCACCGGACGGGTGATGTCGTCGGGGTTGGCCGCGACGACCCGTCCGGTCTCGCCGGTGGACAGACGCACGAAGCTCCCGAGGGGAAAGAGGGACATCCCGCGGAGGAAACTCCGGATGAACGGTTTCTCGAACCGCCCGTGGTGGGCGGCGAAAACGAGGAGTTCCATGGCCTTCCGCGGGAGCATGGCCCCGCGGTGGGGCCGCGGCGAGACGAGGGCCTCGTAGGTGTCGGCGATGCCGATGATTTTCGCGAATACGTGGATGTCGGGGCCCTTGAGCCCCATCGGGTAGCCGCTGCCGTCGGCGCGCTCGTGCTCCTCGGACACCGCGCGAGTGAGTTCCGGATCGAGGAGTTTGAGTCGCGCCAGAAGCGCCGCCCCTTCCGCGGGATGGCGGTGGAGGATTCCCGCCTCGGCGGCGTCCAGGCGCCCCGGCTTGCCGACGAGGCTCGCCGGGAGGTTCCTCATGCCGAGGTCGTGGAGGATCGCGGCCCGCCCGAGGGCGGTCAGCGCGTTTGCGTCGAGACCGTGATGGCGGCCCAGGTGCAGGGCGAGTTTCGCGACGTTCAGGACATGGCGCGGGAGGTGCCCCGTTGCGAAATCCGGGGGGGCGCCGATGTCGCGGGACGCGAGGGAAAGATCCAGGACAAGCGCGGGATCCTCGTCGAGTCCCCCGAGAAGGCTTCGGACGAGGGCGTCCGCCAGGGCCATGTCCGGAGCGCCGTTCCCCGTGAAAGATCCCAGGAGCCGCCGGACGTCCGCCAGGAGCGGCGCGTCGAAGTCGGGAACCCGCGGCGGGGGGGGTGGAGCCTCCCCGGAAGGCAGGGGGACGGACGGTGCGCCCGGGGCGGGGGCGCTCTCCGCCGCGAGGAGCCTCTGCAGTTCCCCGGACGACGCCTTCCCGCGGAACACCCGTTCGATAAGAGGGAGAAGCCGTTCCTCGTCGCGGATGGCCTTGAGGAGCCGGGCGTGGTCCTCCGTGATCATCCGGGTGAGGAGGGCCTGCCGGAGGACGGGCGCGAGTTCGAGGATCCAGAGCCTCTCGGTGATGCGATCGGGGGATTTCCCGATCTTGTGTCCGAGTTCCTCCCGGGTGAGGCGCGAGAATTCCTGGCGGAGGCGCTCGTAGGTCTCGGCCTCCTCGACGGGGTTGAAGTCCACCCTCTGGAGGTTCTCGAGGAAGGCCACCTCGAGGATCTCCGGGGTCGAGAGTTTCCGGATGATGGCGGGGATGGTCGGGAGCCCCAGGAGCCGGCTCGCCCGGAGACGCCGTTCCCCGCAGACCAGTTCGTAGCCGGACTCAATCGCGCGGACGATGATGGGGACGATGACGCCGTATTCGCGGATGGATCCCTGCAACTCCTCCAGTTCCTCGTCCACGAACACCTTGCGGGGCTGGTAGGGGTTCTGGTGGATCCGGTCCACCGGGATGCGGTGGATGCGGTCGTCATCGCCGGCCTCGCGGCGGCCGAGAGCCCGGTCCCGCCAGGCTCGGAACGTGGGGAACTCCAATTTCATGGACGGGTATTATAGACGGGCGGTGGCGCGGGGACTACAGGAAATAACGTCTCGATGAAATCCCGCTCAGGATGATTCATAACGGAGTTCAGCGCCGCAGGGCGCTCTCCTCCCGCGGCCCCTTGCCATAGTTGTAGTAATAATAGTAGTCCTGGCCGAAGAGGTGAACCTTGTTGAGGATGACGCCCGTGATGCGGGCGTTCACTTGGGCGAGGGCGTGCTTGGTCTGGGCGGCTTCGTGGCGGGAGGTTTCTCCTTCGCCGACGACGAGGACGGCGGCGTCGGCCAGCGACGCCAGGATGCCGCCGTCAATGACGGCCGTCATGGGGGGAGTGTCGATGAGGACGATGTCGGCCTGGCTTTTCAATTGTTCGAGGAGGGTTTTCATGCGCGCGGACTTGAGGAGATTCACCGGGTTGGGCGGGAGCGGCCCGGTGGTGAGCACCTGAAGCCCCGGCACGGAGGTGGCCTGGAGGGGGACGGGCCGGGGATCGGGGGGCGCGCCGGGACCGCGCATCTTCCGGAGAAGCGTCTCCGCCTCCCATTCGCCCGACAGCACGGTCGCCAGGCCCGCCGCGTTGTCGAGGGCGAAGAATTTGTGGATCTGCGAGCGCCGCAGGTCGGCGTCCACGAGGATGACGTGCTCCCCGCCCTGGGCGAGCGCGATGGCCAGATTCGTGGAGACGGTGCTTTTCCCCTCCTGGCTCTTGGTGCTCGCGATGACAAAGGCCTTGACGGCATGCTCCAGGGCGTAGGCCTCCAGAAATGTCGCCAGGGCGTGGTAGAGTTCCGCGAGCGGCGATTTGGTCGCGACCCGGTGGAGGAGGATGTCGCCGCGTTCCCGCGGGATGGAGCCCAGAAGCGGCAGGTTCAGAAACTGCTTTACGTCGTGGGGGCTGCGAATGGTGTCGTTCAGGTACTCGATGAGATAGGCCGAGGAGACGCCCACGATGACCGCGAGGATGATGATGAACGGCAGGGTCTCCATGCCGATCTTGCGGAGGGGCGCGCTCTCGCGGGCGATCTCGTGAACCTCGACGTTATCGGCGGTGAGGGAGCGTTTCAGCTGGAGTTCTTCGAGCGAGGTCTGGAGATTGACGATGGTTTTCTCCAGCATGTTCGCGAGCCGTTCGTGACGCAGATAGTCGATCTTTTTTCCGGAGAAGTGCGCCAGACGGTCATCCTCCCGGCGGATGGTCTCGGTGAGGGTGGCGATCTTCGTTCGCGCGATGTCCCGCTGGATCGCGAACTGGCCGATCTCCTCCTGGACCCCGAGGCGCCGGATGTTTCCCGCGAGCTGGCGGCGGATGCCGGCGAGTTCGTCCGTGAGTTCCTTCATCCGCGGGTGCTCGGGGGTGTAGACGTTCTGCCCCGTCGCCAGGGCCACTTCCAGGTCCGCGGCGCGCGCCTTGAGCGACGTGATGGCGGGCGTCTGGGGGAGCGGGGCGTCCGGGTGGCGCTCCGGCGCGGAAAGGATCCCCCGCTTCTCAAGAATCATCCGGTCCGTCTGGGCCAGTTCGATCTCGGCCTGGATTTTCGCCTGCTCGAGGTCCGTGAGCCGCTGGATGCGGGTGCGGATCTGCTCGTCCACGCTGTAGACCTTCTCGCCGAGGGAAAATTTGGCGATCTTCTGCTCGACCTCCCGGAAGCGCTCGTTGGTGACGCGAATCTGATCTTCGGTGAAACGGATGGCGTTCTCGAGGGCCTTCCGGGCGCTCTGGGTGTCGTATCGGACGAATGCCTCGGCCACGGCGTTGGCGAAATCCTGGGAGCGCCGGGGGTCGGTCGTCGTGGCGATGATCCGCACGAACTGGGTCCCCTTCTCCTCCTGGACGATGAGGTCCTGGCGGAGGTCGGCGACGACGACATCGGGGTATTTCGGGAGGAGGGCCTTCCGGGCATCCTCGAGGACGGGGTTGCTTGTGATGAGGGCGATCCGAGTGCTGTAGGACACCCCTGTGGGCTGCTGTTCCGACATCTGGAAAACGAGAATGTCCTGGGTGGGGATCTGGCGGATGAGGACGCGCGCGGAGGACTCGTACCGGACGGTCTGGGCGACGTTCAGGACAAACGTGTGAAAGAGGAGGGTGAGGAGCATCACCCCCGCGACGGTCCACTTGTGCCGTCGGAGGACCTTGATGTAATCACGAAGATCCATTGCTCACCGCTGCGTCCGCCCGGGCGCGGGGGCCGTTCGCGTTTTCACGGGAAGCCCTGGTTTCGCGGCCCGTGATCAGCGGCGGAAGCGGCCGTCAAATTGCTGATAGGCGCCGTCCGTCTGCTGGATCCCGCTCATATAATGGATGAAGAGGTCCCAGTCGTGGAGGAATCGCTCGCCCATCGTGTCGGGCTCGCGCGGGATGTAAAGGATGTCCCCGTTCTCCAGCGAAATGTTCTGGCGGAGGTCGCCGCGTTTGAAAAGGGCCTCGGCGTCCACCACGATGATGACGTCCTCCCCTTTCCAGCGGCGGATGACTCCGACGGACCGCCAGTTGGAGTCGGCGGAGAATCCGCCCGAGGAGGCGATGGCGTCGATCACGGTCTTCCGGCCGGTGTAGGTGTACAACCCGGAACCTTTCGACTCCCCGAACACGGCCACCGAGGTGGAGGTGTCGGGCCGGTCCAGCGTGGCCGGTTCCAGGTTCAGGACCATCTCGGGGTTGCGGTAGAAACGGCTCAGTTTTTCCGTCAGGAGCCCCTTCAGTTCCGCCGGCGTCAGGCCTTCCACCGTGAGGCGCCCGATGAGGGGGAAGTCCACCATCCCGTCGGGCCCGACGCGGTACTTCGATTCCTTGGCGTAGGCGGCATCCTGCATGAGGGTGAGGGAGAGGATCATGTCCCGTTCGAGCCGGAAGGGGGATGTGAGAAAGCCCGCCCGGGCGTCGGCCTCCCGCTGGCGCATCCATTCCGGGGCGGGAATCATCTTGAAGCGGACGGTCCGTTCCTTCGTGTAGTCCCAGGTTTCCTTGGGCTGGCGGGTGCACGCCCCGGCCGCCAGAAGCGACGCCAAGAGCGCCACCTGCCTCCAGGAGCCGCGCCGGGTGGGGGAGGCGGTGAAACGCGGTTTCAACGGCTTGACGGTCAACCCGTTGAGGGAGGCCGGACTTTTTTTATGATGGAATGCAGGCATTTTTATGTTGACGCGCCTTCGCCTCCCGATTATATATCGTAACGTGCTGGGCGGGGCTTGAGATAAATCGAAATGCCGTTGCAAAGGAGACGCCGGTGACCAAGAAAGACATCGCCAACAAGATCGCGGACGAGATGTCCCTCACGCAGACGATGACCAAGCTGATCGTCCAGAGGACATTCGACGCCATCATCGAGACCCTGGTCGCCGAGCGGCGGATCGAGCTTCGCAACTTCGGGGTGTTCGAAGTCAAGGAGCGCGCCGCCCGCAAGGCCCGTAACCCGCGGACGGGCGAGGAGGTCTTCGTCCCCAGCCGGAGGGTGGTCACGTTCAAGCCGGGGAAGATCATGGAGGAAAAAATCCGCTAGGAAGCGATTTTTTTATCTCAACGCATTGCAGTTCGCGGGAAAGAGAGGAACGGTGAAACCGGTTCTCTCTTTTTTTATTGGATTGAGCCGGGGGGCGGTTCGCCGGCCCCGTGCGTTTCCGCCCGCGCCTGCTTCTTCGCCCGGGGGGCATGGCGGATTCCGAAGTCGTACCCCTGCTCGAAGGCCTCGGTGAAATCGTAGCCGTCCTCGAAATCGGCCGCGGTGTCGCTGTCGGTTCTGCCCATGAGGCCGGCATCCACGAGGTGGAAGACGATCGCCCCGAAGTCGGCCGTCCGATGGATGCCCCATCGGTCAAAGACGGTCTTGGCGAGGAAGCCGAAGCGGATGCGGGCGAGGTTCCGGATGCCGGCGAGGAGTTCCTGCCCGGTGACGTGCCGCGGCGTTTCCATTTTGGCCGCGACATAATCGAGGGCTTCGAACATGAAGAAATACGCCGCGGGGCGGAAGCGGGGATCCTTCCGCACGATTTTCAGGATGGCGTCGTCGAAATCCGGTTTGGCTCTCATAGGGCGTTACCACGGGAACACGGAACAGGACCACGGAGACACGGAACCGGGACACGGAAACACGGAACAGGACCACGGAGACACGGAACGGATCCACGGAAACGGGAAGGGTGCCGGTGGGTTTCTGGAATTGAATGGAGTTGTGTTATTGAAATCATGCTTCCGTGTTTCCGTTTTTTTTCCGTGTTTCCGTGGTGTTCGGTGTTTCCGTGGTATCGAGTTTGGGGAATAACGGCTGTCCTTTGTTTACCGTCGTTCCCGCCGGCAGACGTCCCCAGGCGGCCGCCTCCCGGAGGGGCGGAGCGGCGGCGCCCGGCGCCAGGCCCAGTTGCCCCCGGATGCCCGCCGCGGTGGCCGGCACGAAGGGGGTGAGGAAGACGCTTCCCATCCGCAGGGCCTCCGCGAGGTTGTAGAGCACGCCGCCGAGTTCGTCCCGGCGTCCGGCGTCCTTCGCGATGCCCCAGGGTTTGGTTTCCTCCACGTAGCGGTTCGCCCGGCGGAAAAAATTCCACACGTCTTCGAGGGCCTTGTGAAACCGCATGGCCTCCATGTCGCGGAGGTAGCGGTCCAGGAGCGGCGCGACCTCCTCCCGGAGGGGATTCGGCCCGGCGGCGGGCGCGGGAATTTTTCCGTCGAAGTAGCGCTCCGTCATGGAAAGCGTTCGGTGGAGGAGGTTCCCCAGTTCATTGGCGAGATCCGTCTGGTACCGGGAGACGAGGCGCTCCTCGGAATAGACGCCGTCCTCGCCCCAGGGGACCTCCCTCATGAGGAAATACCGCAAGGTATCCGCGCCGTACTTCCGGCAGAGTTCCATCGGATCCACCACCATCCCCTGCGACTTCGACATCTTTTCGCCGGAGGGGGTGATGACCCATCCGTGGGCGTAGACCGATTTCGGCAGAGGAAGGCCCGCCGAGAGGAGCATGGCCGGCCAGATGGTGGTGTGAAACCGGAGGATGTCCTTCCCGACGACGTGCAGGTCCGCGGGCCAGAGTTCGTTGAATCGGGGGATGTCGTCGGGCCAGCCGATGGCGGAAATATAATTCGTCAGGGCGTCGAACCACACATAGATCACCTGGGCCGGGTCGTCCGGCACCGGGATGCCCCAGCGGACGGTGGCTCGGCTGACGCAGACGTCCTCGAGGCCCTTCTTGATGAAATTGTTGAGGATCTCGTTGGCGCGGTGGGCCGGGAGGATGAATTCCGGGTGCGATTCGATGTGCCGGCCCAGGGCCTCCGCGTGGCGGGACATCTTGAAGAAATAGACGTCCTCCGTGACGAATTCCACGCCGGGATGTCCCATCGGGCACCCGCCATCCTTCAGCTCCGCCTTGTCGAAGAATCCCTCGCAGGGGGTGCAGTACCAGCCGGAGTATTTCCCCTTGAAGATGTCGCCGGCGCGGGCCGCGGCCCGGTAGATTTCCTGGGAGGCCGCCTCGTGATGGGCGTCGGTGGTGCGGACGAACCCGTCATGGGAGATGGAAAGGGCCGCGAGGAGCTCCTTGAACAGCGCGCACATTTCGTCGGCGTGTTCCTTCGGAGTCTTCCCGAATTTCTTCGCGGCGCGCTCGAGTTTCGCCCCGTGCTCGTCGCTTCCCGTGAGAAAAAACACATCCTCGCCCGTCAGGCGTTTGAACCGCGCCATGCAGTCGGCGCCGATGAATTCATAAGCGTGCCCGATGTGGGGCGGGCCGTTGAGGTACGGCAGGGCGGTGGTGATGTAGTACGGCTTTGTCATAAAATTCGCGACTGGACGCAGGATTCATTATAGCGGGAAAATGAACTTTCCGGGCGAAAATCCTGCGGAAACAGCCACCACGAAAAAGCGAAATAAGAGCACGAAAACACGAAAAAGAGATACCACTTTTGTCGGTTTGTCCGGAAAGAATCTTACCACACCCCGATTTTTTGACAAAGGGTTTCCTTCCCTCTTTTTCTTTGCTCGCCCAAAGAAAAATGATGAATGGGGCAGAGGCACAGCGTGCTGTGCCCTACGGATATTCCGCATTCCGCATTCATCATTTTATTTCCCGTCCCCCGCCCAGATTCCAATCCCGGCCCTCCGGGCCTCCTCTTCGAGGAGGAGAAACTGGGATTGGAACATGCAGGGGTATTTGAGGTACACCTTGGCCCGTCCGGCGGCGAGAAGGCGGGCGGCGACCGAGACGAGGTCCGTGTTTCCGCCGATCACGTACACGTAGGCGAGGAGGCGGTTGTAACCGTCCTTTTTCCGTTCCTCGAACAGCAGAAAAATCGGCTTCTCCAGGACGAGGTCCGCCAGCGCCTGTTTGGCCTCGGCGGCGCCCGGTTCCCCCTTTTCCGGCGTGTTGATGCCGTGAAGGCGCACCTTCCATTTCCGTTTTCCGTCGTCCATCACCAGGGTGTCCCCGTCGGTCACCGTCACGGCGCGTCCCCAACTGGAAATCGTCGCCCCGGAGAGATTGGCCACCGCTTCCTCCGTGGCG
Source organism: Planctomycetota bacterium (assembly GCA_043803805.1). Lineage (GTDB taxonomy): Bacteria > Planctomycetota > JAZDJP01 > JAZDJP01 > JAZDJP01 > JAZDJP01. Next base: position 46,152 of record JAZDJP010000031.1, on the reverse strand, counting down.
GAAGGCGCCGATTCGCCGCCGTCCGGCGTCGGGGCCGGGGTGTCCCCGGAAGGGGGTGTCGCCGCGTTGGGAAGGCATGTGCCGCAGGGACGATACCCGGCCGTGACGGCCTCCTCGACGGACGGGAACGTCACCCGGTTTCGCGGGATGATTTTCTGCGCCCACTCGCAGGAAGGGTCGTGAACGGTGTTCCTCTGGCGCGATCCCACGAATTCAGCCGCCCCGACGGCCAGGGCGACCGGCAGAAGGATTCCCAACATCGGCAGAAAAAGTTTTCGATTCATCATACGCGCGCTCCTCCCTCAAATGCCGATGGCGGATTCAGGTTCCTATTGTATCCGATGAATAAGGTGACTCATGTTGGAAGCATAACAACTGGGGCATCTCCCGCCGTCGCGCCCCTTGTGGCGGTCGGGTGCATGTTTGTTAGGCATTTGATTCTTCTCTCTCAAGTCCGATGTGAAAACCGTCGTCCGCCCATTCGCGGAAGGTTTTCGCCACTGGCGCCCATACGATCCGAACGTTTTCGTTTCCAAGTCGCCGGCAGATGTCGTGAGCGTCAGGAGAAACCACCACCACTTTCTTTGGCCCGGTGGCGTGGCTCAGCGCGCGGACGAGAGGATTGTACGAAGATTGGTCGTGTTGGTTGAAACTGTATCCGACGGCGATGACAAGTTTGGTTTCCGCAATGAGATCTTCCGCGCGCTTATACGCCAACTTGATGAATTCCTGCGTGAGGCCCTTTGCCTTGTCGGGAATTGGGGCAATGAAACGATCATGGGGCCAGGGAGACGTTCCAGGATGTAAGGAATCTCGCGCAATAGACGGGAAGCAATGTGGGATACTGTAGGGATCAAAGTGAAATAGCGCTTGAGGGCGTGGCACAATCATTGCGATATCTTCTCCCGGGCATTTCACAACACGGACTTTCTCCGTGGACACATACATCGTTCCGTGGAGGTGAACAACAAGTTGCTTGGACACGGGCGCTGGCGCACCCGTTGGCCGCGCGTACTCTACTACGTTCACGGGAACGCCGAATCCATCGGCCGGAAACCAGCGTTTCAGACCAAAGAGCAGGATCTCCACGAGCGAGTCATAGTTGAACGTGAGAAACGATGATTCCGGGAATTTCTTAAGGAAGTTGATGTAGCAGTTTGGGGTACGTTGGAGTTTATCGGGCAGGTAGGAGTCGGATGTCATGAGCCGATCGCTGAGCGCCTCCATTGGTCGAGGATCGTGCGCCAGCATGGCCTCATGAAATCGGGCTTCAATCGAGCCGTCTTCCCGCGGTTGTTCTCCAGGAAAGCAGATGCTCCAGAGTTCCGACGCGAGCGGGTAGCCTAAGTCAGCGATCGTTGTCCCGTGGAACCTGTTCTTGACTGGACCCACGACGGCCTTCACGTCGTATCCGAATCCGGCGCCCAGGATGAAGAGTGGGGATGTCATCGTCTGCGACTGTTCCTTACGGGATGTTATCACCTTCTCCAGACGGTGGCAACACATCCATCATGATTTTACCCCTCCCCGTTCTTTACTGTGATGACGGGGAGGGGTCCCCGGGGGTGGGGTCCCGCTTCCCAATTATTTTATTATATCTCTCGCGGCGCATCTGCGGGAATGGCGGCGAGGGGGGTGGTGAGCCGGGCGTCGCGGGCGCGCCGGAGGCAGGATGCCGGGAGGCGCGAACGCGTCGAGCGCCGAGACGACAGGATGTCGTTGAGGCGCGCCCCGGCGAACCGCCACCCGAGTCGCCACCCAGGGAATAACGCAGGGACGTTTCCGACGGCCGCGAACCGGGACGGATGCAAACCAGCCAACGGCGTGTCTACCGTGTGACACGCCGAGTCCGTAGCGACGCCGTATGGCGAAGTTTATCGGCGGCGAGAAAGCGGACGACGGGGTTCGGCCAAGCGCTCGCCCGGCCTCCTGCCGGGCTCCGCTCGGCCCTGGGCGATTTGCTTCCGCTGCGCTCCGCCTCCGGCTTCGCGCCCTCGCTTCGCTCGGGGCGATTGGAATCGCCTACCTCCGGCCATCCCTGGCCTCCGGTTCGCCCCCGGCTCGCTCTTCGCCTTCGGCGCGTTCGCCGCCCTTCGAACCGATTGCCGGCAGAATTCTCGCCGTTGAGAAACGAGCCAGACAAGGAGCATAGGACGACGGCGTGTCTACCGTGTGACACGCCGAGTCCGTAGCGACGCCGTATGGCGAAGTTTATCGGCGGCGAGAAAGCGGACGACGGGGTTCGAACCCGCGACCTGAAGCTTGGGAAGCTTCCGCTCTGCCAGCTGAGCTACGTCCGCGCCAAGAACAGGTCAATTATATCCGGACTCCCGCGTTGTCAATGACCGTGTTCCACATCTTCCGCCGGGCGAAACCCCCTGTCGGAACGGCGGAGATCCCGGGAAACGCAAAATTTTTTACGGAATTTTCACGATTCCGACGTCCTTCCGCGATACACTCGGATTTCTATGAACGAAAAGCCCCCGGTCCCCCGGTCCGCCGAGACCTCCGCGCCCCCCCGGCCCGGGCGCCTCGCCACGGTCGGCACCTACATGAGCCGGACGGTCGTCGCGGTCGCGCCGAAGACCCCGCTTGTGGAGGCGTGCCGGCTCATGGCCGATCGGCGCATCGGCAGCGTCGTGGTCGTCGGCGCCGATAATGTCCCGGTGGGCATCGTTTCCGAGCGCGACGTGGTTCGCCGCTTCGCCAAACGCCAGACTCTGGGCGTTCCCGTCGGCCAGGTCATGGCCCGTCCTTTGATTACCGCCGCGCCCGGGGAGCAGGCCCTTCTCGCGCTCGAACGGATGCGTCAGCGGCACATCCGGCGCCTCGTGGTGGTGGATGACGACGGGAAACTTTCCGGGATCATCACCCAGACCGACGTTCTGGAGGCCTCGCGGCGGACCCTGGCGGAACTGGCCGATCGTCACGTGCGTCTGGCGGAGGCGGCGCGCCGGGACGACCTCACGGGGCTTTTCAACCGCCGGGCCTTCAACAACTTTTCCCAGATCGAACTCGGGCGCACCCGCCGGTACGGCGGGCTTTTGGCGCTGGTCCTGTTCGATCTGGATCATTTCAAGCGGGTGAACGACGTCCACGGTCACGAGACGGGCGACGGGGTGCTCCGCGTCTTCGCGGAACTCCTCAAGGCGAATTGCCGCGAGGTGGATATCGCGGCGCGCTACGGCGGCGAGGAATTTCTGGTGCTCATGCCCGCGGTGGGGACGCGCGCGGCGGCGATCTTCGCCGAGAGGGTCCGCAAGGAACTGGAGGCGCGGGAGATCCATGCCGCCGACGGGCGGACGTTCCGGGTGACCGCCTCGGCGGGGGTGTGCAAGTGGTCGCTTCAGAACGACTCGCTCCGGGTCATACTCCGGCGGGCCGACGAGGCCCTCTACAAGGCGAAAAACACCGGCCGCAACCGGGTGTGCGTCGCCGCCGACGCCCCGCCCGCCCGCATGAAGGGGCCCCGGCACTTCGCGTAGCGCCGCGGGATGCCGGACGGGCCGGTTTCGCGTTTCCGCGATGCGAATCTCCCGCGACAGCGACCCGCATCTCACGCCAGATGCTTCCGGAAAAACGCGATGGATTTGTGCCCGCCCCACCCGTGCTCGCCGGGGAAGAAATCCAGTTCCAGGTGTTCGGCGGCCCCGGCGGCGCGGTAGATCTTCTCCACCCGCCGGTAGCACGCCATGGCGGTGTCCACCCGGAAACACGAGTCATGGGCGCCGATGTCCACGAGCAGCGGTTTCGGCGCGAGAAGCCCCTGGAGATCGGGCAAATCCGTTAATTTATAGAGTCCCGGGGCCACCTGCATCCCGCAGTAATTGGCGTCGCGGATGCCGAACGCCGCCCAGAGGTCGCTGTAGCAAATGATTTCCGCGGCGCGGAAACGCCGGTCGGCCAGCGCCGACCAGAGCGTCATCGTCCCGCCGCCCGAGAGGCCCATCACCCCGAGGCGTTTGGCATCCACATGGGGGAACGTGCCGGCGAAATCGGTCGCGGCCATCCCCTGCGCGAGATTCATGGCCAGCGGCGTCGTCCCCAGCATGGTCGCGTGCAGGTAGAGCAGGTTGCACCAGTCGCGGTCGCCGCCCTGACGGCGGTGGTGGGGCTTCCCGGTGTCGTTGCGCTCGCCCATCCCCATCCAGTCAATGGCGAACGTGACGAACCCGGCCTTCGCCATCTGGTGGCCGTAGTCGTAATTGCATTGTGCGATGCTGTCGCGGAGGGCCGCGGAGGAAACGTTGCCCATCACCGGCTCCTTGCCGAACGCCCCGTGGCCGTGCCAACACAACAACGCCGGTCGCGTTTCCCCCTTCTTCAATCCCTTCGGGGTATTGATGAGAAACGCCGCCGCGATGTGCCGGCCGACGTCCAGGAGCCACCGCTGTTTCACCAGGCCGTCGTGTTCCCATTCGGCGATGAGTTCCGGCCGGGCCGGCACCCGCCCCGGGCGATCCCCCAGTGTCGCGAGCACCGCGGGGAGGGCCTTCCGTTTCCAGGCGGAAAAATCCCCCGGGGTGCGCCCCCGGAACGCGAACCGCGGCCGGTGTTCGCCGGCCAGCCGTTCGAACATGACTTGGGGACTCAAATTGCGGGGGGGCATGGCGCGTCTCCGGAACCGGGAGGAATTTCCCGGGGTCAGTCTAGCCGGCCGGAGGGAGAATTCAAGGCCGGAAACAATCCGGGTGATTGAGGGGCGCGGCGGATATAATAAGAAGCTGCCGAACGCGTGGGGGAGGGTTGAGCCGATGTCCGATGCCGTGTCCGCCGCCCTGCACTCCCGCGTCGCCACCGCCGACGGGCCGATCGAGCTTCATCCCGAGTTTTTGAACGCCCTTCGGCACATCGAAACGGACGGGCCGCCGGTGTTCATCACCGGCCCGGCCGGCACCGGGAAATCCACGCTGGTCCATTACCTTCGGGAGACCCTGGAGAAAAATCTCGCCATCGTCGCCCCGACGGGGGTGGCCGCCCTGAACGTCGGGGGGGAGACCATTCACGCCTTTTTCCGGTTCCCGCCGCATCCGCCCGACCCCGGCAACATCCGGCACGTCCGCGACCGGAGCCGTTACCAAAACCTGGAGGTTCTCGTGGTGGACGAGGTGTCCATGGTGCGGGCGGACCTCCTGGACGCGATGGAGAAATTTCTGCGCGTGAACGGCCCCCGGCCCGACCGGCCCTTCGGGGGGGTGCGGATGGTGTTCGTGGGGGATTTGCATCAACTGCCGCCCGTCGTCACCCGGGATGAGGAATCCCTGCTTCGGGAGCGGGGGTACCCCGGGCCGTATTTTCACATGGCGCGGAGCCTTCCCGCCGGCACGCTCGTCACCTGCGAACTCACCCGGGTGTTCCGGCAGGAGGAGGCGCACTTCATCCGGTTGTTGCATCGCATCCGGGCGGGGACGGATTGCGACGAGGCCCTGGCGGAAATCAACCGCGCCTGCGTCCGCGACGACCCGCTCCCGGACTCGCACGTTACCCTCACGGCGACCAACGCCGCGGCGGACCGCATCAACCAGACCTGCATGGCCCGGCTTCCCGGCCCGGAGATCGTTTTCGAGGGGGCGTTATCCCCGGGATTTCCGCTCGACGGCCCGCGGCTCCCCTCCCCGAGGCGCCTGGAACTCCGGCCCGGCGCGCAGGTCATGTTCACCCGCAATGATCCCGCGGGGCGCTGGGTGAACGGAAGCCTCGGGACGGTCAGGGACGCCGCGGGCGATCGCGTCCGGGTCCGGGTGATTTCCGGCGCTCGCAAACGCACCCTTTCGGTGGAGCGGGTGACGTGGGAGGCCTGTTCCCACGCCTGGGACCCGGAGGCCAAACGGTTAAAAACGGAGGTCCGGGGAACCTATCACCAATTCCCGCTGATGCCCGCCTGGGCGGTGACCATCCACAAGGCGCAGGGGAAGACGCTGGATCATGTGTTGATTGATCTCGGCCACGGCGCCTTCGCCCACGGCCAGGTCTATGTGGCCTTGAGCCGTTGCCGCAGTCTGGACAACATCCGTCTCCGCCGGCCGCTAAGGGTGTGGGACGTCATTGTGGATCCGGGGGTGAGGGAATTTCGGGAGGGGCGGGAGGCCAATCCGGCGGACGGCCCCCGGAAAGCGGGCGCTGGACATTAATCGGAATTCCGCTATGATGCCGCATCCCGGGCGCCTCGACGCCGCCCGGCGGTTTCCCCCGACGCGGGGATGCGGCGTTCATGCGGGCGTAGCTCAATTGGCTAGAGCATCGGACTGTCGATCCGAAGGTTGCGGGTTCGAGCCCCGTCGCCCGCGTTCTTATAAGCGTTGCCGGAAGCCACCGGCAGCGCAACCGGTTGCGTCAGATTTTCCGCCCCCGCCGCAAGACGCCATTCGCCCTGTTTGACTCCGGTTCGACTGTTCTCCGGTTTTTTCACCGCTTCCGACACCGCTTTCCCGATCTTTTCCGAGGCCGCCCGCAACCGTTCCGGGTTGGCCTTGGCGTAGACATTCATCGTCATTTCGGGGGATTGGTGGCGGGCGAGGGTTTGGGCGGTCTTGACGTCAAACCCCAACTCAATCCCCATGTTCACATGCGTCACCCGCAGGGAATGAAAATCAATCTTCCCGAAAAAATTCCGCTTCGTGATCCCCGCCTTTTCCAAATCCAACTCCAGAAAACGGGAAGCATGGGTGGGGGAGGCCGCCGGAAGAAGTTGATCTTCCAACTTTCTCCCTGTTGTGACGTGGGGGAGAAGGGCGATCACATCCGAGGAGAGGGGTTGATACGTGTCCCGGCGGTTCTTCGCAAAATCCCCCCGCAGGAAGACATGCCCCTTTTCAATATCCACGTCCCCCACGCGCAACGACGCGAGTTCGGAAAGGCGGAATCCCGTTTCAACCGCCATCCGGTACAGGATCGCTCGACCCGGAGGGGCATTCGCCAGAAGCGTTCCCAATTCATCCAACTTCAACGGCCTTCGCGGGGCCTTCACCGTGTTATCAAACTTGGAAAGCCCTTCCAACGGGTCGCGTTCGATAAACCCCCGCCGCTTGCACCAACGGACCAAGGCCCGAATCATAATCGCGTAATGATTCAACCGCTTTCCCCCAACTCCGTCATTTTTCGCCTTTTCTTGAAGGGCCTTTTCGGCCCGTGTCAGCGTAATATCCCGCAAGGTTTCGAGGTGGAGATAAGACACCCACCACTGAAGGATTGTCCGGACCTCGTGTTCATGTTTCGCGGCCCAGGACCGCCCGCCGCGCCCCCCTTGTGTCATGCCCCATTGAATATAGGCCGCAACATGCTCTTGAATGGGCCGCAGGGATTCCCGATCCGAAACCTCTGGGGCCTTGCGGATGCCCCGGCGGACCTCGTCCGCTTCCATCGCCAGTTGTTTTGCCAGGCGTTCCGTTTCGCCCTTGTCGGAAAAGCCCGTCGCATAGGCCATCTTCCCATCCGCACCCAGGAAGCGGATGCGCCATCGGGGATGATATTTCCCTTTCCTGTCCTTCGTTTGGAACAACCAGAACCCGACATTGGCGTGTTTCATGATTCGGCCCTCCCCCCGGCCGGCCGGGATTTGAAGTTCTTCAAACGTGCCGCCAACGCCTCAAGAATCAACTCCGGATGTCCGGGCACCGCCCGGGGAAGTTCCCAATTTTCGATTGTCCGACGGTTCACCCCTACCGCCTCGGCAAACTTCCCTTGAGTAAGTCCATGTTCCGCTCGCATCGCTCTAATCCGTTTTCTAAACTCCGTTGAATTCATACCCCTTATTATACGCAAGTGTCGTAATCAAGCCAAGGGAATTATTTTCACCGTCCCCGCCGCCGTCACCCTGGGGCACCCGTCCGCGATCCAATCGGTGATTGTATCCGTTCGCCACGCCCCCCGGCCTCGAAGGCGGATTTCCGGGCGGGGGATTTCCCCGGTTGAAATCATGCGTTCCAAGGTTCGACGGGACACCCCCAACCGTTCCATAAGGTCGCGCTTCCAGTAAAGCATCCGGGGGGGCATTGTCCCTGCCGTTGCTGTCGCGTCAGTCGTCATAGTCCCCATCCTTTCTTCCTCAAAATGCCCAAAATCATACGATTTCGAGAGTTTTCCCCATAGGCCGCCACTTGGCGGTATATGGGAATTGGCGGTCTATGGATGATTTGGCGGCCTTTGGTGCTCATGTCTCGACCTCTTGGGAGGCCGTCTGATGATTCAACGCCCAAACCCAAGTGCCACCATCGCCAAAGCCTTGCCGGATCGCCCGGACCCCGAGGGCCTGTTTCCCCCGTTCCACCGTCCGCTTGTGAAACCCGGCACCCTCCGCCGCCTGATAGACTTCACCCGCTGGCCGGGGGCCGTCTGAAAGGTAATTTTCGAGCCACTCTTCCACCTCTTCCCGGACGTGCCCCCGCGAGGGCGCAAGTTCGGCGGCCAAGATTTCGTCGGCCGTCACCGCGACCGGACCGCCCCAGACAATCCGGGGGGCCGGGATTTCGAGGTCGCTGGATTCGATTCGATACGAAAGGCCGGCGACTCCCCCAGGGGCCAGATTGTTCTTAATCGGAACGAAAAGCCGCAGGGCCGGGTCGTGTTTGTCACGAGCCACGAGCCAAGCCGCCCGGGCGGCCGCAATAAACCCAAGCGAACCCATCGAACGGTACAGGGCCTTCCCGCCCTGCCCTTTACTCATGTGAGACACTGCCAAGACCGCCACCCCGGACGATTGCGCGAGGGCCGCAAGCGGAGCCAGTACCCGCCGGACATCCGTGTTCTTGTGGGAATCCGTCCCGGCCCCCATATAGGCGGAAACAGGGTCTACAACAACCAACCGGCAATCGGGCAACGTTTTGATCGCGGGTTCCAGTTGTTCAACATCCCGATCCAGAGAAAACGGTCGGGGTTTGTCGCGTTCTCGAACAGCCTCCAATATGTGAATTTTCGCGAGGTCCGCACCAGCCGCTTCCAGACGCGGCCGGATTGTGTCCGCCGCGTCGTCTTCGGCCGAAAGCAAGATCACACTACCGACCTCGGCGCAGCCGGAATTATCGGGCCAATCCATCCCCCGCGATATGCGGGCCGAGATGTCCAATGTGAGAAGGCTTTTGCCATTATCGGGATCACCGCCCAGTAGCGACAATTTCCTCGCCGGGATACGATTCGCCCAAACCCATGAGACCGGTTTTGCCGCGACATCCGCAAGACGGATAAGAACGGGGCCATCTGATGAGATTTTCGGGTTGGTAGCGGGGGCAACCTTCCCCGTCGGCGGGGCGACGTTTTCTCTCCCCGGATGATCCGCTCGCGGCGTACCGTTCACCATCGCCGAATGAACGGTCGCGGCAAGTTTGCCGTCGGACAGAGGCGGCGTGTTCCTGGGATTCCACCGCGTCCGCAACAATTCCAGAATTTCCGTTTCGGTCAATCTCATCGCACCGTCACAAAATGCGGCCAAGTGTCCGGCAAGACTAAACGCTTGGACAGTCCTCCCCCCGTGAATCCCATTCGATGGCCCAACTGCCGATTTTGCAGCCGATGCATACGCTTCTGCCCGGCGCAAAAGAGAGTTTCTGTCGCTCGAAATAATCGGGAAAACCGGTGCCGGCGCGGCAGACGGGGCAGGGATGGCCGTTCCCCCCAACCGTTGCCGCACGGCGGCGATCAAATTCTCACAGGCCCTTTCCAAATCCTCCCGTTTCACAGGGGCAGGGTCGCCCCGGCCAACCCATTCCACGGAATCGCCGCACGGATGGATTGATCCCGGAAACACTGTCTGGACGCCAGTCGCCCGCAACTCCAAAAGCATCGCGCCGTTGGCGGCCTTCCATGTGTGGGTTCGCCCGGGCGATTTGCATGTATACAACCAATGGGCCGGAGAAACGTCGCGCCCATCGCCGTGGCCGAAGGTTGCCCCCGTCGGCGGCAAAAACTCATGGGCGAGTTCGACGGCCAGGGGATGGTCAAGGTCCACGTCCACCAGCCCCCCGGACGGGTCACCTGTCTTGACTCCGATGTTGTCGCCGTCCGCGAAATCATCGGGTGTGAATTTTCGGGTTGGCCAACCTTCTTCAGTCGGCCTCTTTTCGCGCGGGGGGATACGCACAACCTCCCAGCCTTTTTTGATGTAACTGGAGGCCATTTCGCGGGCGGTGATCATGAGCGGCCTCCATTCCGTGCATCCATGCTGTTGAGCGTGTACCGGATCATGGCCACGGCATCCAAGTCATACAATCGAAACCGGCCTGCTCGGGCCGACGGCATGATGTAAGGCCGGGTCCGCAAGACGTACACGACGCGGTGTAGCGGTTCGCCCAACTCACGGGCGATAACGCCGGGGGTTCTCAACTTGGGGGGGCATTGTGAAGCCATCACGAATTCCTTTCCTTTGGGGACATCGCACCCTACGAAGGAAGGAAGTTATTCGCGCGAACAGACCAAAAAGGTTGGAATTGCGAGATTTTTTGCGGAATTTTCATTCGCGAACGTTCGCGAACGGCATACCGTCAGGGCTTCCGGCCAAGTAGAATATTGCCCTTTTTGGCCTTGTCTTCAATGCGAATCTCTTTTTCCTGCTCCAAGTGTAATCGGGCAAGATCGTGTTGTTGTTCTGGTGTCTTCGAGTTCCAGTCGGCGCGTTCTTCCGGTGTAGCCTCTTGCAGGAGTTTGGCGAACACGGTGTCCAGTTGTTCATTCCCGGCAGCGATGTCGGCCGGGTCATCTTCATCCCCTAGTCTGTTGTCCAAGTCAACGGCATTGAGACTCCGCGTCCCGGGCGACTTTTTCGCTGACTTGGCCTGCCATTCTTTCAACTTCGGGAAACTCTGGATCGCCTCGTGAACCGTGGTTTTACTGCAACCCACCCGTTTCGCCAGATTGTCAACCGACGTATACGGTTCATTGCTCTCAACCATGCCCAGCAACTTGTCTCGTGCATCCTGCCGAGTCATGCCCGGAATGTCAGCCGTGCCACACCTCAACCTTATCATAATCCCCTGTAATGTAATCTTCGGAGCAGGCCATATCCTCCCCAAACCTTCAACGCCGCCGCCTCCACCGTCCACGCAATGAATGACTTTGAGCACGTCGCTGTTGTCTTCGCCAATACGCTCAAGGGCCTCCGCCAATTTCCCGCCCTTCTGCCGAATGCCCTCTTTGGCGTCCATTTTCTTCTTATGAGTCATCGAATCAAACGAGGGGGATTGATTAAGTTTCGCCCACGGAATATATGACGAGCATTCGCGAAGAAAGGCTTCAATCAGATCGGCAACTTCGAACCCGTGGGTTTTGGATGATGCGCCCCCGGGAGTCGCTTTTTTGCGTGAATTCATGGCATGCTGTCCTTTCATGCGTCCGTGCAATAAAAAGGGGCAGGCGGTTGGACTCACCGCTTTATCGGGCCGCGAACCCTAGCCCCGGCAAAACACTATATCAAAGGACATTCTACCCGCTCATTCCCATTCTCGCCAACGAGATACACACCCGGCGAAGACAACCTCGGAGCGTGCCATTCGCGTCGCCCCCCCGTTCCATTTCCCTTCCTGACTTAAAGAGGAACAGTATAATGCCATTTCTGACTCTCCCCGGGTGATATTAATGCCCAAGGGCTTATCTCGGAACCCGTCCGCTGAAACTTCAGGGTGTGGATGTTTGCTTGCGATAGTGCTTGTGTTGTTTTCCTCCTTCACCCTCGCCATTTTTGTGGCAATTCAAACACCCCGCAGGTGGGGGGCGTTAACAGGCATGTCACTGGCAACCGTTGCATTCCTATTCCCGATTTTCGTGGCGATGGCATATCGGCGTACCCAAGTGAAAGAGGCGAAGGCGCGGGCAAAATTCATGTCTTTGGTGAATGCTCATATCGGCACAGTTGAGTCAGCATGTCCATACTGTAAAACCAATCTCGAAAAAAGGCCCGTGAGGAAAAGTAAGTGCAAGTCATGTGGACAATACATCTATGTCCGCACGCGGCCATCAGACAAGAAAAAGGTGCTTGTCACAGAAGACCAGAAGAAAAAGATAGACGAACTATGGGCGGCTGCTGGAAATCCAAGTCCGCAGGAAAATGACGCAAAGTGGGCTTCGTTGAACATGGAGTCGTTGGAGCATGTGAAAAACGGTAACTGGGGACTTTACAGAAATGTCAGGCTCGGACAGGCAAAGATACTCCAGCAAGAAAAAAAGTGGAATGCTGCCCTCGGATACTTTTTATGGACATGTTATTTGGACGTTAACGGTCCGAACAATTTGGGCGGACTCTCCAGCGAAATGAGCAAACAAAAAAGATTTGATCCTGCGGATGGAACGTTTGCCCCGGGGGTTATAAACGGGATTGCCTTTATCATGGAGGAACAGGCGATAGAGATGGAGCGGGTTGAGACTGTGTTTTTGGAGGTTGCCACGAGAGAATTTAAAGGACTCGAACTACCCATTTCGCCAGAAGAAGCGTGGAAACAAATCGGGCAGGAACTTGTGAGACGAGATTACTGCCCACGCAGTAGTGAGGCGTAGTGCGCGGGGCGGACTTTGCCGTCCGCGCCCAGGACTTCACCTTTGTCATTTGACAAAGCATCTGTTGCACGATGTGCCGTCTTAAGACTCACCCCCACCGCTCCCGCAATTTTCTGCAACGTCATTCCCTGTTCACGAAGTCCCCGGATTACATCGTCCCGTTGTTCTCGCGTCAGGTGACGCCGCTTGAGATTCGAGCTGACGATAAAAGATTGCGCATCGGCTCCCTCGCCCTTTCCGGCAATTTAAAGTTGCCCAGGGCAAGCGTCTTTATTTCTGTTCCGGTTCCGATTTCTGCGCGTCTTGATTCAGAAGTTTATCAGGGCAAGATGCTTCCTCCTTGAGTTGATCCTGCGGTTGCTCAGAGGCCTTCTCGCTCTCCGTCTCTCGTGGACGCCGCGACGTTTTCCCGTACAACTTGCGCACTCGCGCCTGAGCTTTCGTTGCCTCATCCCCTTCCAATACATCACGTTTCAAGACTTCGCTTTCGAGAACCATCGCGATTTCTTCGTGTGTCACCAAAACGCCGCCTGACAGTTTCCGGAGTTCACGGCGGATGACGCCCACAACATCATCGCTGAGAATGATGGCACCGAGCATAAACCGGTTGACGGTCATAATCTTCTTGTGAAACTCCTCGCGGGCGTCATTGGCCAATCCTTCCTTGCAGATAATGAAAAGCTTTTCCTGATGCTCTTCATTCTTCGCGTCGAGTTCGGCGAAGTTGAACTCGCATACGGGATTGTAGTTGATCGGTTGTTCAAATCGAATCTTGTACACTTGCCAGGCCATGCCATTCGTCAGGATAACCCATGGAACGCCGTTGTTTGCGCCATATTCAATCGCTTGGCGTAGATGGCCTTCCTTCAACTCAAGCCCGATCGCTTTGACTTCGATCATGAACTCCACTTTGTTTTCGACCTTGACGGCAAGGTCGCAGAAGGTTCCGCGGATGGCAAACTCGCTCGTTACATTGAGATATTTATCGTAGCCGAAAATATCCGCCAGCATATCCTTGATGATGGAGACCGTGTCGGCCTCGTTTATGTCGCGGTCTTTGGCAACTAGAAGAACCTGCTGAAACCTCGTGATTCCTCGCACGAGCCTATCCGATACGCGTTTCGACATCATCGCTTGTTCCTCCTGTTTTGCCCTGGGGGGCGGTTGCTTTGTAACCTTCCTTCCTTTCGTTATGCCGTCTTCCGTTGCACTATTTGCTATGGCTCAAGGGTAATCAATGCAACTTTGGTGATTATCCGGCCTACACCGAAACCAGCGAGCGATCCCCTTTTTCAAACCCGTCAGCACGCCGTATTTTTTAAGTGATAAAATCATATACTCGGAACAGGTTGGATAAAAACGGCAGTTTATGCCAATTTTTCGAGAAATCGGGGACCCCACAATTTGGTAAACACGAACGGCCCAGATGAAAGGAATGGTGACCTTATTCAACCGTGTGCCTCACAATCTGTTTGTCCACTGCCCCTGAATTACATTTTGGACATTTGTTAAGGTCTTTTACTTGCTGGTTCGGCAGGAATGCGGCCGGTGCGCAACCGGTGCAACACGCCATGGACTTTCCAAGTTGCTGCATTTGTTTTCCTGCTTGCTCCAACGCCTCGGCCTTACCGTAATACCAAATGTTCCCACAGGCACGGCAGGTGCATTTTGTCTCCTGAACGATTTTGGACATTGACCAACCTCCTTCCAGCCCCTGAGGGCAATTTGACCAACCACCACAACAAAAAAGAGCACCAGCCGACTCCACCACCCACTATCAGGCTCGCCAGAGCCTTCGGGAGGGCGGCTTCATCATGCTGGTGCCCTTTCGGGCACCAACAGACAAGCCTCTGCCTCCCTTTTCAAACTGGCGATTTGATAGTGGCAACGACCTGCGTTGGTGTTCGAGTTGATTACGTCAACGTGACGCGTGGGTCAATAAGACCTCCTGTGAAACTGTCCCTCAAACCGTCGGTCATTCTACCCCGGGCGTGGGGGGCGTCAAAGGGCATTCCCGAGACGAATGCTCCTGTTCCCTTCGTTGATAAGCAGAGAAACATCAGCGATTTTGCAAATACCCCACCGGCTGGGATTTCTCTAGGATTCTCAAAACGGCGATGCGATCGGCAAGCGGAATGCTTGACCAGTCGTATTCCGGCTTCTTCTCCACAGGAGGCGGCGTAATCTCAATCGCCTGCCTCGGTTTTCCGTCTATACGATCCGCAATTTCCGCCGCCGCCTGAATACACCGTTTCCCGTGGATGGCCTCCTTGAACATCCGCTCGGCTATCACTTCCCCCCACACCCGCTTTCGCTTGTCGGATGGGCAAACCTCTTGGAGAAGTTCCCGATAGATTTCGGAAAGGTACCGAACGCCCTTTGGCCTCCCGGCGGGGTTTCCTGACTGGCCCTTTTTCCACGGGACAAGATTCCCCTCGCGCCCCGCTGGTTTTGCCGGGTTGGCATCAGAAACCCGTTCTTGTTCTTTCATATCATTTTCATTACTCATATTTGATTCATCCATGGCCCACCTCCCTTAATTCGCTTTTTCCGCTTATTCCGCACCCTTTGGGACTCCATAGACCGCCAATTCCCTACATATCCAACTGGCGGCCTATGGCGGAAACTGGCGGTCTATGCCAGAATCCCCCAGGAACCCTCTTGATGAGTCGAAACGCATATTCCCTCCAATCACTTCCCGGCCAGTTGCTGGGCCAGCGTCAGCAACGTCTGGCGGGCCGTGGCGGGCAACTTGTCCCACATCGCAACAAGGGCCGCGAGGTCCGCCGGCAATGCGGGAATCGTGGGCGATTCCATTGTGCGCCTGTTGTGTTCCCGTTGTGCGTCTGTTGTGTTTTTCGGGAGTTCGTCCGTATTCACCTTGGCGTCAACAACCGCCCTTCCCTCGACAGGGAAGCAATCGTTATCTTTTTGAGGTTGTCCAAGTTGTGACGTTGCGGGACCGTTTGAATTCGTGATTGGCCCTGCCGTGTTCAACTCACGCGAAACGGTCGTAGAGGGTTCGATTCCCCCCGCCTCCATTCTGCTTCGCCCTGCGGAACCGTCTGCGCCTTCAGGGACGGCGGAGCAGGGCTACGCAGAATGCCCTGCGTAGCCGTCTGCGTATTCAGGAAATGGCGAAGCAGGGCACAACTTCAACCATCCACCATGTTCGTCTACTTTCTGAAAAGTCTCTCCCACCCCAGCCGACGTTACATCGGATTGACCACCGATATCGAAAAACGGTTGCGGGAACACAACGCCGGGAAATCACCTTTTACCGCCCCATACGTCCCGTGGAAAATGGTCGCATCCGTATGGTTCGATAGTGACGAGAAAGCGCGAAATCTCGAGCGGTATTTGAAACACGGATCCGGTCACGCGTTCGCAAATCGGCACTTCTGGTAAACGCCATCGGGCCTGGATCGTTTCTCGACCGCAAGAGAAGACAATGCGTCATGATCCACGCTTGAGGATAGCGAGCGCTTGGCCGATTCCCTCTTATTCATACGTCCGACAACCTGTATCAGGCATCGCCACACGTCCACCTGCCGACAGACACGCTGTCACGCCATAATCCTTGCCTGGCTCGCCTCCCGATCGCGAAAGCACACCTCCCCCGCCGCAGTTCATTGACTGGTGTGCCGCTCTTTCGACAACCGTTGTGGCGTGGCGCGCATGGCGGGGCCGGAGAGGCCGCATCCGGTTCCTCGACGCGGCGGTCTATCCCGCCGACGGGGCCGGGGCGGCGTCCGTCCCCAGTTCGAGTTTCAACGCCTCCAGGGAGAGGTTGATGTCCCGGAGAAGTTCCACGAGCGATCCGACGAGCGCGGCGAGAGCGCCCGTGAAGAGGAGCGCGATGAGCCCGGCAATGTCACCATCCAAGAGCGCCAGAAGAAAGATGGTGATGACGAGCAGCGCCGACAGGAGCGCACTCACCGCGGCCAGGATGATGGATCGGCGGATGAACACCGCCCGTCGCAGGAGAATTTTCACCTGGGCGGCGGCGCGATCCCGTTCCGCCCCCGATGCCTGCCGGATCTCCCGGCACAGGATGCGCGACCGGTCGATCACCCGCCCGAAGCGGTTGGAGAGCGTGAGCAGCAGCAGTCCGACCGCGGAAATCAAAATCACCGGGCCAACGGCCATCTGGAGAACGGGGATGAGTTCATTCAGGGCGCCGGCGGGCATGGATTCATCATGCGCGGATGCGGCGTCGGGGTCAAGGGGATTTCGATATTCCGGTCTCGATATTCCGGTCTCGATATTCCGGATATTCCGGGGACACTCGCCGTTTTCCATGGATCCACTCGCTCTTTTCTCCTCGGCCGCCCCGGCTGTCAAGATATTCCGAAGATATTCCGGGGACACTCGCCGTTTTCCATGGATCCACTCGCTCTTTTCTCCTCGGCCGCCCCGGCTGGCCACGCGTCAAAACGCGGCCCGGCGCTTTCTCCATTCCGAAAAGAACACTTTGCATCGCGCCGTGTCATCGGATCTCGATCACCAGGGAGTTCGATTTCTCGCCTGCGAGAGTCGCATAGAGGTCGTAAACAGTCTTCACAGCCGGAAGCGGCAGGTAGTTCACGAGGTTGACATTGATGAACATCTGTTCCGTCGAAGCGGCCAAAATCTCCGGAGATATGTTCGGGTTGCGCACATCCTCGGACGTCGGATCCGGCGGAGTGAGGCTGGCCGAGTAGGACTGTCCGTTGCGCCGGTCGACCATGACGACGGTGATGTGGCTGTACACATCGCCCAGTTTGGCGAAGAAACAGCTCTGAAACTGCATCGCCACGCAGAACGGGATCCTACTGTTCGGACTGATCTCACCGGCCCCGAAGCGAACCTTGACCCGGTCCGGAGCGTTGATGCGAATGCCCTGGACATTCCCGGAAAACTCCTCGAAGGTCGGCGAGCACGGGGTCTCCTCGTAGGAATCCAAAATGACCTTGTCGAAGTGGCGTGCGCTATTTATGGACATGGGGACGAAAGGAACCGTTGACTTCGAAATTCTGCGGGGTTGATCATTTCTTCAACACCCGCCCCGGCAACACAGGGTGTTGCACGCCGTGCTCGACCACGATCCGGCCATTCACCATGACGTAATCGATCCCTTCCGGAAACTGTTCCGGATCCGCGAAGGTGGCCCGGTCGCCCACCGTGGCGGCGTCGAAGATCGTGATGTCCGCCGCCTTGCCCGCGGCCAGCACGCCCCGGTCGGCGAGCCCGAGTTTTGCCGCCGCCATCGAGGTCATCTTGCGCACGCCGTCTTCCAGCGTGATCCGGCGCTCCCGGCGCGCGTATTTCCCCAGCACGCGCGGAAATGTGCCGTAACCGCGCGGATGCGGTTTGCCACCGCGCCCCGCCGCGCGCGCGAGGGAATCGGAGCCGATCATCACCTGCGGGTGGGCGATGCCCAGCGCGACATTCTCCTCCGACATCTTGAACAGGATGACCTCGACCTTTCCCTTTTCCGCCACCAGGAGATCCATCATGGCGCAAGCCGGGTCCCGGCCCGTCGCCGCCGCCATCTCGGCCACCGTCTTCCCCTCAAACGCCTTCTGCTCTTGGCATGACGACACCACAATCTCGTCCCAGCGCAGGGAGCCGTTGCTCTGCGACCATCTTTCCCGCCCGCCCTGCACCTCATCCACGATGCGCCGGCGCGTCGCCGGATCGGTAAGGCGCGTGACAAAACGCTCTATTCCGCCCTCCAGAGTCCAGGCGGGGAAGAGACTGGTCATGGTCGTGCTGGACGCGATGTAGGGATATATATCCGCCGTCACATCCAAGCCGCGCGCGCGGGCCTCGTCGATCATCTGAAGGGCGCGCGTCATCTTCCCCCAGTTCTCCCGCCCCGACGCTTTAATATGGGAAATCTGCACGGGGACGCGGGCTTCTTCACCGATGCGAAGGGCCTCCGCCATCGCGGTCTCCAGCGCGGAACCTTCTCCGCGGAGGTGGGTGGCATACATCCCGCCCCCGTCACGCACAACCCCGGCAAGCGCCGCCAGCTCCGCCGTCTCTCCGTAGAATCCCGGCGCGTAAATAAGCCCCGTCGAGATACCGAACGCGCCATCCTCCATGGCCTCGCCCACCAGACGCTGCATCTCCAGCAGTTCGGCGGCGGCGGGAGGACGGTTGTCGAAACCCATGACGGCAGTGCGCACGGTGCCGTGACCCACCAGCGGCACGAGGTTCATGGCGCAACCGCGCTCGCGGACGCGCTCGTAAAACTCCCCCAGGCTCTGCCAATCCCAGGACAGACGCGATCCCATGAAGCCCGAGTATTCTTTCAGCAATTCCAGAGTCCGGGAACGCACGGGCGCCGGAGAAAATCCGCAATTCCCCACCACCTCGGTTGTGACGCCCTGGCGCACTTTATTCGCCGCCTCGGGAGCGCTCGTCACGCTGAAGTCCGAATGCGAGTGCATATCGATAAATCCCGGCGCGACGACCCGCCCGCCGGCATCGATCACGCGCCCCGCACGGCCCTCCAGGCGCGGCCCGACGGCCGCAATGCGCCCGCCGCGGACGCCCACGTCGGCCGCCACACCGGGCGCGCCGGTGCCGTCGATAACCCTGCCGTGCTGAATGAGCAGATCGTATTCAGAAATCGCCTCGCTCACACGACCTCCTTTTCTCACGGTTTCCGGCACAGGGCGATCAGGTCATCCCCATGGGGAATTCCCGGGGGATTTCCGGGGACATCACTTTATTCCATTTCCCATTTTACAATCTGATCTGCAGGACGCCCGCCGCGTTCCGCCACCAGAAGCGTTCACGAATATCGTCCGGGATCTGCAACTCGTCCATCAATCGCAGGCACAGGTTGACCCACTTCGGCGGGTCGGGGTTGTCCGTCGCAAAGCACAGTTTTCCGAACCAGCGCAACGCCTGATTCTCCTCCGGGTCGGCCATATTCGCTCCCGGAAGCGGCGCGAAAACCTTTCGGAGCGTCGTCTCCCGCCACTTCGAGCCGCCGGCGCCGGAAAACTCGGCCCAGATATTCGGGAACTCCGTGATGATGTCCAACCCGACGTGGAATTCCGGATTTCCCAAATGCGCCATGATCATCCGTAACTTCGGGAACGCCCTTCCGATGGTGTCCAGACGCGCCGCGCGCATCTTCTCGACGGAAATCCGGTTGGCGCCGTCCGCCGGCTGAATCGACGAAAATCCGGTGTGGAACAAAATCGGCATCGACAGCACCTGCGCGCGCTCGTACAACGGATAGTAGCGCTCGTCGTCATAGGGGTAAGACGGCCAGATGAATTTCAAACCCGTGAAGCCCTGATCCTTCAATCGGTCGATTGCCTCCGGACCGTCCGGCGTGAAGCCCAAATCCACCTTGCCGAATCCGACGATGATGTCCGGATATTTCTGGATGAGCGCCGCCACCTCGTCGTTGCAAAACCGCTCGCCCGGTTTCGAGGCGAGCGTCTGAATACAGACCTTCTGGACGTTCCATTCCCGCCACAACCGAAGGCGGGCATCCAGGTCCTGATCGTGATGCAAATGGGTATGAACATTGATGATGCGGGAAGGTTTTGCCATGACCACCTCATTTCCGCGCGATGTGCGCGCAAAATTCATCGAAACCGCATTCGCCATGGGCCCGAACATAATCGAAGCGCCGTGTCTGCCTCAACCGTTCGGCGCGTTTTTCATGAAACGCCCCTGTGCGAAGTATGAACTGCCCCCACCAGCCGTTTCCCGCCTTGTTGTCGGGGCTTGTCGGCGCAAGCGACTTCGCAAACGACGCGGGGAAAAGCGCCTGGAACGGCTCCAGATAATCAATCCACGAATCCACGCCTATGCGGCGGACGGCCAGCCCGCGGCGGCGGATATCCTCCGCGATATCCCGAAGCGATTGGAACAACCGCTCGGGTTTCTCGAACGGAGACTCCGGCATATACACGTTGTGAAAGTGCAACGCGACGTAATCGTCGTGGGCATCATAACGAAACGCCCCGAACGGGCAGGGTTCATCCCAGGTTGCCAGGTTTTTTTTCAAATCCTCCTCCACCCTGGCCGCCACACACTCGTCATAGATGAAATCCGTCAACGATGCCAGAGGCATGTCCGGATGCCGGCGTATGCGCGACTCTATTCCTTCGGCAAACGCCAGCCAGGCCGGCTCCCTGTGATGTCCGGGAAACGACGGATCGCGGAAGTAAACGGCGTGAAACGGCGTCCATGCGGCGGCCGCGAATTCGACAAGCGTCCGCCCCGGCGGCGGCGCCGGAACGCATTCCGCGGGGCGTTCTCCGGCCCGAAGGCAATTCAGGAGGTGATACACCTGGAGGCGCGCCATCTGCCGGCTGCACGCGCAAAAAACATCCCAGCCCTTCTGCCTGGGATACCCCCCATATTTGTGCAGAACCATGCGCCTTCTCCCGAGTGAGGGAAAATTTTAGCCGAGCGAACATCGGTGTCAACATATTCGCACCAGGGCAATTGCACCTAAATTTTTAAACCGGCTCCCCTTCCGCGAGGAACCGCTCGGCGTCGAGCGCCGCCATGCACCCGGTGCCGGCGGCGGTGACGGCCTGGCGATAGACGTGATCCTGGACGTCCCCGCAGGCGAAGACGCCTTCCACGCTCGCCCGGCTCGCGCGGCCGCTCGTGACGATGTACCCCTTCTCGTCGAGTTCGAGTTGTCCCCGGAACACCGCCGTGTTGGGCTCGTGGCCGATGCCGAGAAAAACCCCCGCGCATTCCAGAACGGACGAGACGCCGGTCCTGACGTTTTTCAACCGCATCCCGGTCACCTTTCCCGCCGCGACATCGAGAATCTCCTCCACGATGGAATCCCAGGCGAAGGCCATCCTGGGATTGGCCCTGGCGCGATCCTGCATGATTTTCGAGGCCCGCAGGGCGTCCCGCCGGTGGACGAGGGTGACTTTCGACGCGAACCGCGTGAGAAAAAGCGCCTCCTCGAGCGCGGAATCCCCCCCGCCCACGACCACGATCGGTTTGTTGCGGAATACGGGAAGCGCCCCGTCGCACGTGGCGCAACCGGACACCCCCTTGTTGAGAAGGGCCTGCTCCGAGGGAATCCCGAGATACTTCGCCCGGGCGCCCGTGGCGATGATGAGGGCGCGGCATTCCACATTCGATTCGTTGTCCGACAGATCCCGGATCGCGAGTCGAAACGGCGTTCCCGCCAGATCCGCCGTCACCGCCTCCCCCGCCGTGACGCGCGCCCCGAAACGTTCCGCCTGCTCCCGCATGGCCATGACGAGGTCGGTCCCATTCACCCCCTTGGGAAATCCGGGGAAATTCTCGACCTCGGTGGTGGTGGTGAGTTGACCGCCCGACTGGCGGCCCTCAACGACGAGCGGCGCCAGCCCCGCCCGCGCCAGATACAGCGCCGCGGTGAGTCCCGCCGGCCCGGACCCCAGAATAACAACATTCTCCGCCATGGCCTATTCCCCCCCGCCTCCCACGCCCTTCCCCCCGGCGTGGTATTTTTCGTACTGCTCCTCGTGGCAGAGCAATTTCGTGTCCTTCACACGATCCACGAACAGCACCCCGTCCAGGTGATCGAATTCGTGCTGGATGACGACGGCCTTGAGTCCCTTCGCCTCGATTTCGCCCGGGTTCCCCTCGCGATCCAGGTAGGACACGCGGACGGCCTTCGAACGCTCCACCGGCCCCCGCAGATTGTCCACGGAAAGACATCCCTCAAACGTCGTGACCGTTTCCGGAGAGGACCAGACGATTTTCGGATTCACGAAAACCGCCAGAAGGATGGCGTCGCGGGCGTCTTCGTCCGACGGGACGTGCTCGATGACCACCAGGCGTTTCGACACGAACACCTGCGGCGCGGCGAGACCCACCCCCGGGGCCTTCCGCATGGCGGCCACCATGCCCTCGACAAGGGCCTTGAAGGCCGGCGTGCCGATCTCCTCCGGGCGGAAGGGCTCGGCCACCTGACGGAGAATCGGCTCCCCCATTTTCGCGATCGGAAGTAACCGGGCCATGAATTCATTGTCCCCGGGGACGATGCCATGTCAAGAATGGTTTGCCCTTGCCGTTGCCGGCCGATGTGGTAAAAACGGCCTCGCGAAACCGCGAATAATCGCCCGTTGAAAAGGAGGATCCCATGAAATTCATCGTCTGCGTGGACTGCGAGGGCGTCGCCTGCGTCGTGAGCGAGCCGGGGAAGATGCTGGGGGAGGGCCGGCAGAACGCCTATGCCAGCCTCCAGGCCACCCGGGAGGCGAATGCCGCCGCCCAGGGATTCTTCGACGCCGGAGCGACGGAGGTCATCGTCTGGGACTGCCACGGCAGGAGCCTCAACCTGGACTACGACCTTCTCGACGAACGATGCAAAATCGTCCTGGGCGTGGGGTTCGAACGCCGCCTGCCGGGCCTCGACGGCACGTTCGCGGGGATCGCCCTCATCGGCCACCACGCCATGGAGGGCACGCCGGACGGCGTGCTCTGCCACACCATGAGTTCCGTCGCCTACCAGTATCAAAAACTCAACGGCATCGAGGTCGGCGAGATGGCCATCGAAGGGGCCATCGCCGGGGACATCGGCGTTCCCGTCGTGTTCGTTTCGAGCGACGACAAGGGCGTCGCCGAGGCCCGGCGGTTTTTCCCGGGAATCGAAACGGTCCAAACCAAGATCGGACTCGGCTTCAACGCGGCCCTGAGCGAACATCCCCTGCGGATTCTGAAAACGATCCGCGCCGGGGCGAAGGCCGCCGCGGCGAAGGCGAAGACCCTGAAACCCTATCGCATCCCGGGGCCGGTCGTCCACGAGATCCGTTACAAACGCATCGAATCCGCCCAGTCGAGCGTCCGCGCGGACTGCGGCTGGGAGCGTGTGGACGCCTTCACGGTGAGGCGGACGGCGAAGGCGGTCGCGAATTGTTTTTTTTAACGGAAGTTCAAGAGTTCACGAGTTCAGGAGCTCGAGAGTCTGAGAGTTCAGGAGTTGGAGAGTTCGGGAGTTCGAGAGTTCAGGAGTCTGGGAGTTACCGATCCCCCCTCCCAATCTCGTCACTTGGCCCATCGCTGGCGAAATCGGGCAATTCCGTCCTTTCGCGACGCCGATACCAACTCCAATCCTTCTTTTCCGAACGCATCCGAAATAAAAAAGCCGCCCGACTTCGCCCGGATCAGTTCGCCCGACTTTATCACCTGGATTGTCGTGGCACCATCCTCTTCAATGGAAATAAGTCTGGCTCCACAAGACTTGTCCTCCGGATGTTCCCGTGTAAGAACAATATCCCGAACACACGTCGCATGTGTAGTTTCACCCCGTCCGGGAACTGAAGCGCATCCGGCGGCCAGTATTACCCAAGGCCACAAAAGGTTCACAAGCCAAACACGTTTCGGGCTCACAACATGGTTCATTGTTCGTCCTCCGACGCCCCGTCTTCAGACTCTCAGACTCGCCGACTCGCTGACTTCCCTTTATCTTTTGGACTTCCCGCAAAGCGCCCCGCTGAGACGCATGGCGCAGAAGCGGGGGCCGCACATCGAGCAAAAACGCGCGGTCTTGGCGCCCCTGGCGGGCAGGGTCTCGTCGTGGAAGGCGCGGGCGCGTTCGGGATCGAGGGCGAGGGCGAACTGATCCTCCCACCGGAAACCGAACCGCGCACGGGCCATGGCGTTGTCGCGGGCCTGGGCGCCCGGGTGCCCCTTGGCGAGATCCGCCGCGTGGGCGGCAATGCGATAGGCCACCACCCCCTCGCGGACGTCCTGGCGGTTCGGCAGTCCGAGATGCTCCTTCGGCGTGACGTAGCAGAGCATGGCCGCGCCCCGCCACCCAATAATAGCGGCGCCGATGGCGCTGGTGATGTGATCATACCCCGGCGCGATGTCCGTGACGAGAGGCCCCAGGGTATAAAACGGCGCCTCGTGGCAGGCATCAAGTTCCCGGCGCATATTTTCCTCGATGAGATGCAGCGGGACGTGGCCGGGCCCCTCGATCATGACCTGGACGTCGCGTTTCCAGGCGATCCGGGTCAGTTTGCCGAGCGTCTCGAGTTCCCCGAACTGGGCCGGGTCGTTGGCGTCAGCCAGGCACCCGGGCCGCATCCCATCGCCCAGACTCACCGCGACGTCGTAAGCGCGGAGGATTTCGCAGATTTCGTCAAAGTGGATCAGGAGAAAATTTTCCTTCCGGTGGGCCCGGCACCAGCGGGCGAGAGACGCCCCGCCCCGGGAGACGATGCCGGTGAGCCGCTTCGCCGCGTGCGGGACGTGGGCCAGGCGCACCCCGGCGTGGATGGTGACATAGTCCACGCCCTGTTCGGCCTGCTCTATTAAAGTATCGCGGAAAATCTCCCAGGTGAGGTCCTCCGGCACGCCGTCCACCTTGTCGAGAGCCTGGTAGATGGGCACGGTGCCGACAGGGACGGGGCAGTTCCGGAGAATCCATTCCCGGATCTCGTGGATGTTCGAGCCGGTGGAAAGATCCATCACGGTGTCCGCCCCCCACCGGATGGCCCAGATCATTTTGTGGATTTCCTCCCCCACCGCGGAAACCAGCGAGGAATTCCCGATGTTGGCGTTGATTTTCACGAGGAAATTCCGCCCGATGATGACCGGTTCCGCCTCGGGATGATTGATGTTGGCCGGGATGATGGCCCGGCCGCGGGCGATTTCGCGCCGGACGAAGTCGGGCGTGATGACCCGGGGGATCGCCGCCCCGCGGGGATCGCCGCGGTGCTGGACATCCCGGAGGGCCTCCCGCCGGGCGTTCTCGCGGATGGCGACGAATTCCATCTCCGGGGTGATGACCCCCTTCCGGGCGTAGCGCATCTGGGTGACGGCGCGGCCGGACCGGGCCCGGAGCACCGGCGCCGGGGACGGGAAACGGACCGCCGCCGCGGCCGGGTCGGCCAGACGCCGGCGGGCGAATTCCGAGGAGAACACGGGAAGCGGCCCGACGTCGGCGCGGGCGAGCACCCATTTCAATCGAAGCGGCGGAAGTCCCTTCCGGGCGTCCACCGCGACGCGGGGGTCGGTGTAGGGACCGGTGGTGTCGTAGACGACGACGGGCCGCCCTCCCCCGCCCAGGCGGATTTCCCGCATGGGAACCCGGATGTCCCGGTGGACTTCCCCGGAGATATAAATTTTACGCGAGTTGGGAAACGGATCGAATTTGATTTTTCCGGGAAGACAGGGAGGAACGCGACCGGTCTTTCGCCCCTTGCCCTTGAAGATTTTCTTCATGGGATTCATCTTATCCATTCCGGGTGGCCGCGTAAAGACGATTGAACTCGGGGTTCGGGACTCGGGATTCGGCAACCGGGAACCGCCAAGGAAGTCGGCGAGTCGGCGAGTCGGCGAGTCAGCGAGTCTCGAGTCTGGAAGTCGGAAACCGCCAGACCACGACCCGCAGGAAACCGGAAACTGGAAACTGGAAACTCAAGTTCCATTCGGGATTCGGAACTCGGCATTCGAAATTCGGAATTTCATCCCATTCGCGATTATTGCATGAATCATCCCCGCGTCTTGACTTCATCCCGGGGTGGTCTATGCTACAGGAAATAAACCGCCAACTTCTTTCCGGGGAGAACGCCATGCCCTTCGAACTTCCGATGCTGCCCTACGCGCCCGATGCGCTTCAACCCCACATCTCGCAGGAGACGATCGAATTCCACTACGGCAAGCACCACCAGGCCTATGTCAACAACCTGAACAACCTTGTCAAGGGAACCGAGTTCGAAAAGGCCGCCCTCGTGGACATCATCCGGAAGGCCGGCGGCGGCATATTCAACAACGCGGCCCAGATCTGGAACCATACGTTTTATTGGGAAGGGCTCACCCCGAACCCCGGCGCCCTCCCGGCCGATCTCGCGAAAGCCCTTTCGGCGAAATTCGGCTCGGTGGATGATTTTAAAAAGCAATTCGCCCAAGCCGCCGTCGGGACGTTCGGATCCGGGTGGGCGTGGCTGGTGAAAAACGCCGACAATTCCCTCGAAATCCTCTCCACCTCGAACGCGGCCAACCCGCTGACGCAGGGGAAGACGCCGCTTCTCACATGCGACGTCTGGGAGCATGCCTATTATATTGACTACCGCAACCGCCGTCCGGATTATGTGGCGGCGTGGTGGAACCTCGTGAACTGGACGAAGGTGGCAGAAAACTTCAAGAAGACTGCCGGCGCAGGAGCGTGAAAAGCAAAAGATAGGGAAGTCTGGGAGTCTCAGAGTCTCGGAGTCTTGGAGTCAGAAGGGATTGGAGCGAATGAAGGAAGTTCCCGCCATCCTCGCACTTCTGGCCGTGATTTTCCTCGCCTGGCAGTCCCAGGACGCCCGGAGGCAGGGGGAATGTCTGGAACGCGAACTCGCCACCACCCAGGCCGAGGTGGAAAAGTGGAAGGACCAGGCCCGGCGGGCCCGGAAAGATCGGGGCCGCGACCAGACGGAAGCTGCATTCACCGCGGAATTCAAAAAACTGCTACAGAAAAGCGCCCCGCCCCGCGCTGACACCGCCGGAATCCCGGAAATCCGGATGCCGGGGAAACGGCCGGAGCCCCCAAATCCCTTCCTCGCCGAAATCGCGCAAAACCCGGCGGAGGCCGCCCGGAAAATACTGGCCATGCCCCCGGGCCAGGCCCGGAGCGACGCGCTGAATAACTTATTGAAAGCTTGGTGCGCAAAAGATCCGGCGGGCGCGGCGAACTGGGCTATGTCGCTTACGGACTCCGGGGAATCGGAAGTGCGTGTTCAAAACGTCGTGTATTATTGGACCGGCAGTGACCCGACCGGGGCACGCGCCTGGGCCGAGGGGCTATTCGAGGGCCCCGCCCGCGTCATCGCCCTGAAAACGGTCGCCGAATCCTGGATCCGGTCGGATCTTTCCGCCAGCACCGCCTGGGCCCGGTCCCTTCCGCCAGGAGACTCGCGCGACAGCGTCCTGGCCACTCTTGCCGAGAAATGGGCGGCAACGGATTCCCTGAAGGGAGCCCAACTCCTTAAGGAAATCTCCCCCGATAATCTTGCCGACGATTCCGTCCTCGAAATCGCCGGGAAACTTTTCTTCCAGAAAAACAACCGTCAGGCCGTGGAGTTGCTCAATCTGATCCGCCTGGAGAAAATGGATTCCAACTTCAACAGTCTCGGGGAAACCATGATGATCTGGTGGATTGTCAACCCCGAGGAAGCGAGCGTTTGGCTCGCCGCCAAACCGGCCTGCCCCGCGCGTGACGCGGCCATTCTCAGGTTGATCGAAGGCGACTGGGTATTGCCCCCCCTCCTCACCGAAATCCCCGCCCAATTCGAATGGGCCAACAAAATCTCCGAAGAATCAACACGAATCGCGGCCCGGACGACGATCGCCGAACGATGGCTTCGCACTGACCCGGCGGCCGCCCGCGCCTGGATCGTCGGGTCCTCCCTGCCCGAAGAAACGAAACAGACCCTTTTACAAAAGAACATCCCCCGGTAATTCATGCCTGATTGAACGCGTGGAATTCGCCCGGTTGACGGACGGGATGGCCGGACGGTGTGGCCTCCCGATCACGCGCCGCCGCTGGAGCAATTCACGATTAACTGAATCCTCATTGCCGCTCATGGTGAGCCCTTATGAATATCCGTTCATGGTGAGCGTTCCTTAAAAAATCAAAAAATGTCGAACCACGAACCATGAGCAGCGCCCTGGTTCATCCTTCGACAGGCTCAGGATGAGCGGGTTTATCAATTCGTGAACTGCCCTATCTCACGATCATCGCCAGAAGCGCCTTCTTGGCGTAGATCGCGTTCAATGCCTCCTGGGGAATGACCGACTTCGGACCGTCCATCACCGCGTCGGTGACGCAGACGCCACGGTGCGCCGGACCGGAGTGGGTGTAGATCACATCCTTCCGGGCGCAGGAGAGCACCTCGTCGGTCACCGTCCATTTGGAAATCTCGACGGCCTTTTCCTCCGGCGACTGCTCTCCGGCGAGCATCGAACGGATCAGCGTGCTCGCCTGGATGAAGTCGGCATCCTTGACCGCCTTCCTGAGATCGGTGACGATCTCCAGGCGCGTGCCGGCCTTTTGGGCAAGGGCCCCGCCCTCGTCCAAGATCTTCCGGTCCACCGTCGGGACGTATGATTCGGGAATCGCCAGGACCAGGTTAATCCCCAGTTTCGGGCAACACCGGATGAAGGAATGGAGAATCCCCCGGGCCATCCCCGTGTAGACCAGGTTGAGCCCCTTGAGCCGCCCCTTGCACCAGCGCATGGTCATGAGCTCGCCGATGACATGAGTGGCGTGGTCGCGCGGGGTGCAGGCGTTCAGCACCGGCCGGGTCATGTTCGCGGCGAAGCCATCCATGTCCTCCTGCTTCCAGAGGCGGCCGGAAAACACGTCCAGGTACTGGTCCATGGCGCGCGCCGTGTCCGCGATGCTCTCGCCGCGGCCCATCTGGGTCTGCTCCACGGGCATGTAGACGTTGGCGCCGCCAAGCTGGGCCATGGCCGCTTCGAATCCGAGGCGCGTCCGCGTCGAGGGATACACGAACAGAAGCCCCTGCACCCGCCCCTGAAGAAGCGTCGCATAGGTCGGGTCGTGGCGGTTGTCGCGGAACCACTCGCCGAGCGTCATGACCTCCCCGAGGTCTTCAGCGGAAAGCACGCCGATGTGCGGCACACCCTTGCCACGGATGCGGTCGCCGATCACGGGCGGCTTGCGGGCTGCGGTCTTCGCGGTTCTGGTCATGATTTACCCCCTTAGTCGCTGTTCAACAATAACTGTTCCATTCGGGATGGCGATGCATCCCCTCCGGCGGCGTTGCTCGTCGGTTGCGTACCCTCTGGTACGCGCCCTCCTCGCGCCTTGCCGGAGGGGCGCCTCACCATCCCTCGGTGGAACATTTATTGTTTCACAGCTCCTTACCCTCGGAGAATATGTCCTGACGGATGACAACCACCATAGACTCGGCGACTCGCAGACTCGCCGACTTCCTACGCGGGTTTTCCCCACAGATATCCCTGCCCAAATTCCACGCCCAGGGATTGAAGGGTCTCCAGATCTTCCCGCGTCTCCACCCCCTCGGCGACCACCCGTGAATCCAATCCCTCCGCCACCTTGAGGAAGCGCTTCAGGGACCGCGCCTGCTTCTCATCCCGGAAGATGCCGTTGATCCACTTCCGGTCAATCTTGACGATCTCCGGCTCGAGGATGATGAGACTCTCGAGGCACGACCTTCCGAACCCGACGTCGTCAATGGCGATCTCGATGCCGGCCTTGCGGAGGGCCGTGATGGGTTTCAAGAGGTAGGACGGGTCCCCGATGATCTGCTGCTCGCTGATCTCGATGCAGAAATCCGACTTCGGCCGGTCCCCCGGGAAAAGCGACAGGAGGTAGGGCGTCGGGATGGCCAGCATCGTCGAGGGAAAAAGATTCACGTGGATGCGCATCCCCGGTTCGAGACGCGCCCCCGCCGCGATGCACGTCTTCAGACACATGTGATCCACCAGGGTCAGGATGTTCTTCTCCGAGGAGAGCCGGAAAAAATCATCCGGCATCTCGAACGTCCCCACCGGCCCCCGGCAGAGCATTTCATACCCGATTTTTGTTTCGTCCGCGAGGGCATAGAGCCCCTGCGACTTCGCCCGGAACCCCTGGCCGCGGCGGAGGGCGTCGAGGATTTCGTAGAGGGGCTCGTCCCGGTTCACGCCATCCTGCACCATGCCGGCATAGGCGACCTGGTTTTTGCCGGCCTTCTTGCTCATCTCGACGGCCAGTCCCGTCTGGGTGAGGACCGGGTCGAGAGACGGAATTTCGCGGGTCACCGCCATGACGCCCAGGCTCGCGGTGAGGTGGACGTTCCCGCTGGTCAGTTCGATGGGCGCCACCGACAGCGACAGGCGCATCTTCTCCGCAACCTGGATGCCCTCCGCCCAGCGGGTCTTGGGCAGGAACACGAGGAAATTGTCCTTCTCCAACCGCCCCACATGGTCGGTGACACGGAGGACGGATCTCAGTTTCCGGGCAACCTCCATGAGGACGATGTCGCCCGCGGCATGGCCGAGGGTGTCGTTGATGCGGGTGAAATCATCCAGGTCAATCCGCACCACGAGAAGTTCCGAGACCTCCCGGTGGGCGCGCCGTGTCTCGACGAGAAACGCCTGTTCGAGCCCCTGGCGGTTCAAAAGCCCCGTGATGGGATCCACCAGGGCCAGTTTCTCCAGGCGCGAGCGCGTCTCCTCCAGTTCGTCCAGGATGCGGAAACGCTCCACGGCGTGATGGACGACAAGGGCCACCATGGCGCCGTTCAGGTGATCCGGGGTGATCACGTCCAGGGCGCCGGCCTGGACGACCTCCGCCACAAGGCGTTCGTCGCAGGTCTTCGCCAGCGCGACAACCGGGACGCGGGGAAACGCCGTCCGGATCTCCCGGATGCCATCCGCCCAGGCGAACCTCTGGCAGGAAAGGTCGAGAAAAAGTAAATCCGCCCCCCGCTCCTTCAACATGGAAATCGCGCCGGGGAGATCCCGGGCCAGTTCGAACAACACCCCCGCGGCGGCCGGCTCCCGGAGCGCCAGACGCAGGCGCGCCAGCGTGTCCACATGCTCCGTCAGAAGAATCGTGTTCAGGTTCCGGATGGGCATGATGCGATCATCTACGACAATTCCCCCTCCCGCGTTCACCCGGACTGCCCCGCGGGGGAGGGTCCGCGTTGACACCGAGCAGCGGCTATTATACAATCCGCTTCCCCGTTTTCGAGAATCTTCATGCCCCGCCCGGTTTACCTCGACCACCACGCGACGACCCCGCTTGACCCGCGCGTGTTCGAGGCGATGACCCCCTTCTTCACCGAAAAATTCGGAAATGCCGCCAGCCGCACTCACGCCTACGGCTGGGAGGCCGAGGCCGCCGTCGAGACGGCGCGCGGGCAGGTGGCACGGCTGGTGGGAGCCGGACCGCGCGACATGATTTTCACAAGCGGCGCCACCGAGGCCAACAACATCGCCATCCTCGGACTCGCGGCCGGCGCTCAACACCGGGATCACGTCATCGCGTCCCCCATCGAACATCCCTCCGTTCTCGAACCCGTGCGGCACCTCGAAAAACGGGGGTTCCGCGTCACCTGGCTGCGTGTGGACGGAACGGGTCTCGTCGATCCGGGGGACGTCCGGAAGGCCATCACCGGGAAAACCCTCCTCGTCACGGTCATGGCGGCCAACCACGAAATCGGCGCCCTCGAGCCTCTGACCGATATCGGCGCGATCACCCGGGAACGCGGAGTGTTTTTTCACTGTGACGCCAGCCAGGCCGCGGGGAAGGAACCCCTCGACGTCGAAACCATGGGAATTGACCTGCTGTCCCTCTCCGGCCACAAGATTTACGGGCCGAAAGGGATCGGCGCCCTCTACGTCCGGCGTCACAGCCCCCCCGTGCGCCTGACACCCGTTTTTTTTGGCGGCGGACACGAACGGGAGATCCGGCCCGGCACCCCCAATGTCCCCGGCATCGTCGGGCTTGGAACGGCCTCGGAAATCGCTTTTGGGGAAATGGACACGGACCGGACGCGGATCCGGGCGTTGCGGGATATTGTGTGCCGCCGCCTCACCGAGCAACTCGACGGGGTGCGCCTGAACGGCCCCCCGGAAAAGCGACTGGCCGGGAACCTGAACGTGAGTTTCCGCGGTGTCGAAAGCGAAGCTCTCATCCTCGCCCTCAAGGACGACATCGCCGTCTCCACCGGCTCCGCCTGCGCCTCGGCCGTGCCGGAACCCAGTCACATTTTGCGCGCCATCGGCGTCCCGGAGGATCTCCTCCACGCGGCGATCCGGTTCGGCATCGGCAGATTCAACACGGAGGCGGAGGTGACGCAAGCGGCAAACCTCGTCGTCGCGGCGGTCGAGCGGCTCCGGAAACGCAACCCTTAAAACATCCGGCAAGTTGAAGATCGCTCATCCTGAACCTGCCTGCCCCGTGCGTCCACGCCACAGGGTCGAAGGATGAGAATTCAGTCAGTCGCGAATTGCTATAGTCCAAGGGGGAAATCCCCGCTATAATTTCGGGAATAGACGGCGTTCCGGGATTGTTGCAACGTATGAAATGAAACGAATTTTCACGGACGGCGCCCCATGGATCTGACGGAACTCGTGGTGGGCATCGGCGGCGCGGCCGGCGACGGACAAGGGACGGCCGGGGACGCCCTCGCGCGCACCGCGGCGCGCCTGGGGCTTCACGCCTATGCGTACAACAGTTATCAGTCGGCCATCCGCGGCGGCCACATCTGGTTCCGCGTCCGGCTCGGCTACGAAAAGGTCCTCACCCACGGGGAGCGCCTGGATGTCCTGGTCGCCCTGAATCAGGACACCCTTCGCCGCCATGCCGGCGAGATCGCCGGCGGCGGAGTGGCGATTTTCAACGCCGACAAACTCCAGCCCCCCGCAGGAGGATTTCCGCCGGGCGTGAAACCACTCGCCCTGTCGATCGCGGCCCTTGCCAAAGAGAACAACTTCGCGGCGGAACTGGCGAAACTGCCCATCCTGCAAAACACGATCGCCACGGGAGCGGTGGTGCACCTGGTGAATCTCCACATCGGGACTCTGGAGGAACTCCTCGCCGACACCTACGGCCACAAGGGGCCGGACGTGGTGGCGCTCAACATAAAGGCCGCCCGGGCGGGATTCGCGTTCGCGCGGAAGACCCTTCCGCCCCTCGATGTCTGCTGGGATTACGAATTCAAAAAACGCCCCTACCTCACCGGCAACGACGCCATCGCTCTCGGGGCCGCGGCGGCCGGGTGCAAATTCTACGCGGCCTATCCCATGACCCCGGCCACGGGCATCCTCCACTGGATGGCGGATCACGGCCGCGACCTCGGCATCCTCGTCAAACAATCCGAAGACGAGATCGCCGCGATCGCCATGGCCATCGGCGCCGGCCACGCCGGGGTGCGGGCCATGACCGGCAGTTCCGGCGGCGGGTTCGCCCTCATGACGGAGGCCGTCGGGATGGCGGCCATGACGGAAACTCCAATTGTAATCGCGGAGGTCCAGCGCGGCGGCCCCTCGACGGGACTGCCCACCAAAACGGAACAGGGCGATCTGAATCAGGTGCTCGGCGCCTCCCAGGGCGATTACCCCCGCATCGTCATCGCCCCGGCGGACCTCCCGGACTGCTTCGACGCGACGGTGGAGGCCTTTCACCTCGCGGAACGATGGCAATGCCCGGTATTCATCCTGTCCGATCTCCTTCTGTCCGAACACGGGGAAACCGCCGAGCCGGACCGGTTCCGATTCCCCGTCCGGATTGACCGCGGTCTGATTTACGCCGGCGAGGCGGCCGCGTTCCGGCGTTACCAAATCACGGAAAACGGCGTCTCAACCCGCGTCTTCCCGGGCCGGGAGGGCACGGAATTCGTCGCGGCCTCCGACGAACACGACGAACGGGGCATCCTCATCAGCGATTTCTATACCAACCCCGCCCTGCGCAAGAAAATGATGGAAAAGCGCATGCGGAAAATGACATTCGCCCTCCGGGAACTCCCCCCGCCGGCGCTCGAAGGCCCGGCCGACGCCGATGCCACCCTCGTGAGTTGGGGTTCGACGAGGGGCGTGATCACGGAAGTTATCCCGGAACTGCTGAAGCGAGGCATTACCGTCAACCGCCTGCATTTCCGCTACATCGTCCCCTTCCACGCAACGGAGGCGACGGCGATTCTCAACGGCTGTCGGAAGGCGATCACCGTCGAGAACAATTTCACGGGCCAGTTCGCGCGGCACCTGGCGGCCGAGCCGGGATTCCGCGCCACCGGGCGGATATCCAAATACGACGGGGAACCCTTCGAGCCGCATCACATTGTCGCGGGGGTTTCCGAAATCCTCGCGGGGAAAACGGAATACGCGGCCCTCACGCCGCAGGACGGGGGGAAGCGGCCATGACGGAACCCGTCATCAATCCCAAGTCCCCCCTTCCCCCGGAACGTTTCAAAGGCCCGGTCGAACCCGACTGGTGCCCCGGGTGCGGGGACTTCGCGGTTCTGGCGGCCCTGAAAAAGGCCGCGGGGACACTCGGTATTCCCCCCCACCGACTTCTCGTGGTGTCCGGGATCGGGTGCTCCTCCAACCTGCCCGGATTCATCCGGGCCTATGGGTTTCATTCCCTCCACGGCCGGGCACTGCCCGTGGCCGAGGGGGCAAAACTGGCCAATCACGGGCTCCAGGTGGTGGTAACGGGCGGAGACGGGGACGGCTACGGCATCGGCCTGGGCCATTTGATTCACGCCATCCGGCGGAATATCAACCTGCCCTACCTCGTGATGAATAACCAGATGTACAGTCTGACCACCGGACAGGCCTCCCCCACCACGGCGGCCGGCCACCCGACGAAATCCACCCCCCACGGCAACCCGGAATCGCCCTTGAACCCGATGGCGCTGGCGCTCGTGGCGGGGGCGACGTTTGTGGCGCGGGGATTCTCCGGCGATCCGGCCCACCTGGCGGACATCATCGCCCAGGCCCTGGCCCACAAGGGATTCGCCCTCGTGGACATCTTCAGCCCCTGCGTGACATTCAATCGCATCAACACCTACGCCTGGTTCCGGGAGCGCGTCTATAAATTATCATCCGATCACAACCCCGCGGATTTCCAGCAGGCCCTCGCGAAGGCGTTCGAATGGAACGAGAAAATTCCCCTCGGGGTATTCTACCGGACGGAACGTCCCACGTATGAGGACGCCGAGCCGGCGCTTGCGGCCGGGCCGCTGGTGGATCAGCCAGTGGGGCTCTCGGAGGAGACAGGGCGGAAGTTGCTCGAAGAGTTCATGTAACACCACACCACGAAAACGCGAAATCACCGCGAAAACACGAAACAGAAGCACCACGGAAACACGGAAGGCAAGTCGCACAGGATACTACAGAAAGGGTACGGACAACTCCACACCACGAAAACGCGAAAATCAACCTCTGTCATCGTTTTGGCCATTGCCACCGGAACAATATAGCCCCAATCCGATCAGCAATTTTATTTCCACCAATGCCATAGGCCAAGAACACAAGCGCCAAACAAAATTGGAACCACGTTTCACAGATCCCCTTACCCACCTTGAAAGTGTGATACACATACCAAAGGAAGGCAATTGCCACCAATATCGCCGCAGTTCTAAACACAGGCGAGTTGTAGTGCCGTGAGGGGCGATTTCCTTCCTGATGATTTTGCGATCCCTGATTGCCAATTCCCATACATGACTTCCAGTTTATCGTTTCCGATTTTCTGCGAGCCACGAGTCACGAACCACGAGCCACGGCACTGACTTCATCGCCAAGAACCACTTCTCCATTTTCCTCCCGCAACAGCGACGCCGCGATCGCGGGATCGTGGGCCCAGAAGTTGATCCAACCCTCCCGCGCCGCGCGCGGGAGAAGCGCCTCCTTCCCCTCCATCACCTCGATCGGAAACAGGTCGTAGCCCATGACGTAGGGAACGCGGAGGTGCGCCGCCGTGGGGACAAGATCCCCCCAGTACGCGGCCGTGCGGCCGCCACCCTCGATAAAGACCATCTGATGGCCCCGGCAGTGCCCGCCGGTGACATGGACGCGAAGCCCCGGCAGGATCTCCGTGTCCCCATCCAACAAATCAAGATTTCCGCTTTCCCCGAGCGGGCCGATGTTCTCGGGAAGGTAACTCCCCCGGGTGCGGCGGTTCGGATGGGTGGCCTCCTCCCATTCGATGCGCTGGACGAGATGACGGGCGTTCGGAAACACAAGGACGGCCTTCATCCCCTCCCGCCGGGTCGCCCCGCCGTCATGATCAAAATGGAGATGGGTGAAAATCACCCGGGTGACGTCCGCCGGACGCACCCCCGCCGCCGCGAGCGCCGTCATGAGTTTCCGGGGGCGTTCCACGGAGAAAAACCCATCGAATTTCGCGTCCTCCTTGTCGCCGAGGCCCGCGTCCACGAGAACCGTCTCCCCCCGGCCGCGAATCAGGAGTGGCCGGACCCCGAGCGGGATGCGGTTTTTCCCGTCGGCCGGCGCGACTTTCTCCCAAAGCGTTTTCGGCACGACCCCGAACATGGCGCCGCCATCGAGGCGGAATAACCCGTCGTCGATCGAAATTACTTCATAATCGCCGATGCGAAGCATGGGCCGAGGGAAACCCCCACGCGATGAAATCCCGTTCATGGTGAGCACACCTTAACAATTAATATAACTGTCGAACCACGAACCATGAGCGGGCCGATTCATTCTTAAAATTTCGCCGCGAGTTCCGGAGGCACCGGCGGCACGTCCTTGGGAACACAACCCTCCCGAAGGGACATTGTCGCCTGGTAGGCCGCGCCCACCGCGTCCCGCGCCGCAACGGGACTCGTCCGGGGTTTTGCCCCCCCCCGGAGGCAGCGGATAAATTCCGCGACGATGGAGGGATCCGCCCCGCCGTGACCGCCCTCGCTTTGGGGGATGGGAAACTGCTTCTGCCCCCGGGGCAGATAACCCACCCGCCGGTCCCAGAGACACACCTCGGCCTCGCCGGGGGAATCCCCCAGGTTCTCAACGCGCCCCTCCGTGCCGATGACGGTGTAGTTCCGCCACTGGTCGGGCGCGTAGTGGCACTGTTGGTAGGAGGCGAATCCTCCGGTTTCAAGTTGCATGAGCACCTGGCTCACGTCCTCGACGTCAATGACGGGACTCAGCCCCGTCTGGGACAACGGCGGCCAGTGCGCGTCATTCCAGGAGCAATCCGGCCGGGTCTCGGGGGACCGGCGGTCGGTGATTTTGTCATACAGGGTGAGCCCACCCATTCCCACCACCCGGCGGGAGGCGCCCCCGGCCAGCCAGTGGAGGACGTCAATATCGTGCACCCCCTTCTGAAGAAGTAGCCCCGTGGTCTTGGCGCGCTCGGAATGCCAGTCCTTGAAGTAGGCGTCGCCGCCATAGCCGACGAAATGCCGGCACCAGGCCGCCTTCGGCTCGCCGATGGCGCCGGAATCAATGAGTTTTTTCATCTGGAGAATCACCGGGGCGTAACGCATATTGTGGCCGACAAAGAGCAGCGCGCCCGATGCCGCCGCGGCCTCGAGGATCCGATCGCACCCGGCCAGAGTGATCGCCATGGGCTTGTCGAGGTAGACCGCCTTGCCGGCCCGGAGCGCCGCGATGGCGTGCTCCTCGTGGAGGTAGTCGCAGGAGGTGATGAAAATCGCGTTGATATCCGCCCGGGCGAGGAGTTCCCGGTAATCGGACGCGACGTCCGCGGCCGCCTTGTTCCAGGTCTTCATCCAGCCCAGGAATTTTTCCCGGGCCTCCGGCAGCGGGTCGGCCCCCGCCACCACGCGGACCCCCTTTTCGACATCATGCACAAACCGGAGCTGGAAGCCCCGGCGCCCCAGTCCGATGACACCGATGCGGACTTCGCCGGAAATCGCCATGGAGAACCTCCATCTGGAAATTCGTGAAAACTCGGGAGGGCCGGCCGGATCTACGCCTTGACCTCCTCCCTGGAGATGGTCTTGGGCGAGAACAACGTGCCGTTCCGGTGGGCGATAAGCAGGGCCTTGATTGCCGCGTCATCGTATTCCTTGCCGGCCTTCTTCCCCATCTCGATGAGGGCTTCCTTGATGGGCAACCCTCCGGTGTCGCCGCCGCCGGAGGCGACCGTGTGGTCAAATTCGTTGGCGACCGCGATGATGCGGGCCGCGACCGGAATGGCGTCCCCCTTCAGGCGGTCGGGGATGCCCGAGCCGTCCACCTTCTCGTGATGGTGTTTGACGCCCGGGATGAGGTCCTCCATCCCGCCGATGTTCCGGAGGATTTTCTCCCCCGCGAGAACGTGCTCCGTCAACTTGTCCGGGGCCTCCTTCTGGAGCCGCCCGAGGCTGGAAAGCCCGCCGTCGGGCACCGCCACCTTCCCCACGTCATGGAGGAGCGCCGCCAGCTGAATCCGCTCGACGTCCTTCCGGGGAAGTTTCAACTCCTCGGCGATGGCCACGCTGTAGGTGGACACGCGCTCGGAATGACCTTGGGTGGCCGGGTTGCGAAGTTCCGCCACCGCCACGAGCGTCCGGACGGTATTCATGAGAAGGTCCTTCTGCCGCTCGAAGCTCTTCACGTTCTCGAGGGATATCCCCGCCTGCATCCCGAGGATGGTCACGAACTCGAGGTCGTCCTCGGTGAACGGCCGGCCCATCTTGGTGGTCGTGACGTAGAGCACGCCCCGGATCTCCGCGTGCGACACAAGCGGCGCGCAGATGACCGAGTGGATGCGATTCAAGATGACGCTGTCCTTCGCCTTGAAGCGGTGGTCCGCCAGGGCGTCGGTCGTGAGGATGGAACGCGATTGCTCGATCACCTTCTGGATGATGCTCCGGCTGATCTTGGTGCGTTCGGCGGCGCGCATCGCGACGGGAAGGTACTGGCCGGTGGCGTCCTTCCGGATGAAGATGTAGGCGCTGTCGGCGTTCGTCGCGCTCACGACGAGGTCCAGGAGTTTTTCGAGAAGCTCCTGGGACCCCTGCTCGGAGCTCATGACCTTGGCCGCCTGGTAGAGCGTGGCCAGGCGCGCCGGGGATGACTCCCCGGAAGACCCGGAAGACATCCGGGTCATGCCGGTCGTCTCCTTGGAAAGGGAGACCTCGTAGGTGGTCCCGACGCCTTCGTCGGTGAAGTCGTCCTCGCTCAGGAGCGACTCGTCCTCCTTGCCCGGGGGGACATCGTCGAACACGAAGATGGTGTTCCCGACGCGGACCTTGTCGCCCGTGCGGAGAAGCTCCTCATCCACCTTCCCGTCGTTGACAAACGTGCCGTTCCGGCTCCCGAGATCGCGGACGAAGCACATCTCGCCGATCTTGAAGACCTCGGCGTGTTTCCGGGAGGCGGCGTGATCCACGATGTGGACGGTCTCGGTCTCGTCGCGCCCGATCGAGATGGGATCGTCCTTGATCTCGAAGACCTTCCCCTTCAAGAGACCCGTCTTGACACGCAGGTACGGCATGACTCCCCCGTTAACGCAATGGTTTTCCACCGGCCGCCGGCCCGCGCACGAGCCGCCGGAAATCCGCGAGAAGCCGCTTCGTCACCGGTCCGGGACGCCCCTCCCCGATGACGCGCCCGTCGATCCGGACAACGGGGACAACCTCCGCCGCGGTGCCCGTGAGAAAACACTCGTCCGCAACGAACAGGTCGTAGCGGGTGAGAGGCTCCTCCACGAGCGGGATGCGACGCTTCCGGACAAGTTCCATCACCGCCCCCCGGGTGATTCCCTTCAATATCCCCTCCCAAGGCGGCGGGGTGCGCACCACGCCGTCTTTCGCGATGAAGATGTTGTCCCCCGTGCACTCCCCCACGAAGCCGCTGGGATTCAGCATCAGGGCCTCCACCGTCCCCGCGTTTTTCCCCTCGATCTTGGCCATAATGTTATTGAGGTAGTTGAGGGATTTCACGCGGGGGCTCAGGGCCGCGGCATGATTCCGCAGGGTCGGCACCGTGACGATGTCGAGCCCTTTCTCGTACACCTCCGCCGGGTAGATGGCGATGTGGCCCACGATGATGATGACCGAGGGACGCGGGCACCGGTCGGGATCGAGCCCGAGCGTGCCCACCCCGCGCGTCACCACCACCCGGATGTAGCCGTCCTTGAGACGATTGGCGACAAGGGTGTCCCGGATGGCCTTCTCCATGGCGGCCGGCGCAAGAGGGATCTTGAGAAGGATGCACCTGGCCGAATCGTAGAGGCGCCGGACGTGTTCGCCGAGGCGGAAAATCCTCCCGCCGTAAGCCCGGATCCCCTCAAAGACTCCGTCCCCGTACAGGAGACCGTGATCAAAAACGGAGACGACGGCCTTTTCCCGAGGAACCAGTTTCCCGTCGATGTAGACCCGGAGATCCATGGGTTTTCATGGTATCCGCCGGGAGTTTGTTATGCAATGGGGAAACAGGGGATGGAGAACGAGCGAGTGGACACCTTCAGCGCCGGGCTCGAAGCGCTTTTAACTCTTCCCCGGCATACTCCTTCACCGCCGGGAAGGGATCGTTCGCGGCCAGGTCTTCGAGCGCCTTTTCGGCCTCCGGCCCGCCGAGCACCCCGAGGGCATAAGCGATGTGGAAGCGGAAATCAAACCGCACCCTCTTCAGCGGAGCGATGAGCGCCGGAACCGCGCTCCGGTCGCCGATCGCCGCGAGCGCGTCCGGAATATACCGGGTGCCCGGCGCGCCGGAGGGAACGTTTTTCCACTTTTCCAGAAGCGGCCCGACCGCTTTTTTGTCGGCGATCTGGGCGAGTGCCTTGCAAATAAAAAGCGTCATGTCGATGTTCGCTTTTGGCAACGCGGCACAGAGCGCATCAACCGATTTGGGATAGTTGCCAAGTTCCTCCGAAACCCTCCAGGTCTCCACTTCATTTTTGGACTTCAGTTTTGGGATGCGCTCGTTCATGGCCGCGTCGTCGTCCAGGACCACCTTGCTTTGCGGGAAGAACCCATTGGTCTGGCGAATGTCGGTCTCCGGTGTCTTGACGTTGCCGCGACTCTTGAGATCGGCGGGATGCGGCGCGCTCTTCGCAAAAGCCGCAAGCCCTTCCACCTCGGGAAGGGACGCGCTCACGGCGGCTCCCGCGGCGCCGACCAGGCGCATCCGGACGGCCGACATCCGGAGCGCCCCGTCATTGAACTTCTGATCGTAATTCTTGAGCGCCTGTTCGGGAACATCGGGCGTGACGATCTTGAAGTAATGCGGAAAACGCCGGACAAGACATTTCTCGCTTTGCGCTTCGCCGTTCACGGTGTAGCGGATTTCCAACTCCAGAGCCAGCCCCTCGGCCAGGCGGTCGGCGGTGACCCGGACCCAGTTTTCGCCGGGGCGGAGATGCGGCAGGGCGCGCTTATTGAGCTGGCGGTGGATCGTCAGCTTCAATCCTTTCATCCCCACCGAGGAAACACCGCGGGCCGCCTTGAACTCAGCCTTGACGAAAAAATCGTAGGCCGTGTAGACGTCGGGCTGTTTCGCCATGCGCGCCTCTCGGCCGATGGCGATCGCCACTTTTTCCTCGCCGGTTTTTTCCTTCGTCACGATCGGCTTCCAATCGGCGCCGTCCGTGGAAACGGACAACCGGCACAGGTCGGCGGCATCGCCCTTCAGAAGCGCCGCTTCGCAAACGGCGTCGACCACCGGGTAAGGCGATCTCAGGCGATAAACAAACACCGCCGTCTCGCCGGCCTTGGCCGGATGCAAGGCGGCCTTGCCTTCCGCCGGCGCCGAGCAGGCCGTGTTCGCCGATCCTTCGTAGAGCGCGGAAGCAAACCCGGCCGGAGCGGCGTCGGCCTCGAACGTCTGAAACTCCTCGCCGGAGGTCGCGTAAACGCCGT
The DNA here is from genome assembly GCA_043803805.1 of Planctomycetota bacterium. Classification (GTDB taxonomy): domain Bacteria; phylum Planctomycetota; class JAZDJP01; order JAZDJP01; family JAZDJP01; genus JAZDJP01. The sequence goes on along the minus strand of JAZDJP010000031.1, from coordinate 4,399 downwards.
CCATCCGGCCCGGCTGGTAAAGGTAGTACGGACTCTTCACCACCTCGGCATCGAACGCTTTCTCGTCCCGGCCGGGAATCACGTGCCCGGTGTTATCCCACCGGCGTTCGACGATTTCCCCCACGCGGAGCGACGTGCGTAAAGAATGAAGCCGCTGGGGCGCCAGGAGATGCCGATGCACCCGGCGGACGATGAGCGGCATCGTCCACGTGCCGACGCGTTTGTTTGTGTCGTCCCAGTGAAAAAAACGGCTCTGCAGATCGAAATCGTGAAACCGCATCAGGCCGTCGTCATCCCGGTACCGCAGGGAGGCGATGGTGTGACCCGGCGTGCATTCGTCGAAAGCGATGTAGCCGGCGGCGCGCCACATCGGAGCCATCACCCAGCTCAAACCGTCGCACATGTGACGGCCGTAAACAGTGAAAATCTTGTGCGGGTCGTGAACGATCCGCTCCTTCCCGGCAAGACCTTCCCACGTGTAGGGGCCGCCGGTGGCGCTCAGCAGAATCCGCATCCACTTCCAGAGCGCGAAAGCCCTGTCTTCATCGCGTTTGGCGTCCTTCACGCCCTCGATGCGGAAAATGTCCTCGATGGCGGACTTCACGGTGGAACAATCCGGCCAGCGGTTCACGGCCACATTGACGTTGACCAGCGCCTCGTCGGGGGACGACGACGTGTCGTAAATCTCCTCGGGCGGGTAGTGGAAACCAGGCGGCACCTCCACCGCGGCGGATCGTCCGTAAAAACAAAAGGCGAGAAACGCGGCAACCAACAGCGCGCTGAAAAAGGCAGACGGTTTCATAGAGAGCATCCTCTCGTCTTGTGACTAAATCATTTTGTCTGGGAAGCGGCGGTTTGTCAACAGCAATTCATGAAAGGAGTTTGTAGAACAGCAGTTGGCTGGCACGCGGGGTGGCAATCGAGATCACCAGCCCCGTCGTCATCAATTCACTGCCGGTCGTCTGCCGAGTTTGTCCGCTGTCGGCGCTCTCGAGCTCGTACGTGCTCGTCGCCTCCAAACCGTGAAGCTGGAAGCTTGCGGTGGTCATGGGACTCTCGGCCCGGCGGAACGCCAGCACCGCGCCTTCCTGCGTTCCGGGAACGAGCAACTGGCAGGCCATCCAGGACTCCGGATCCATGACGCAGGGCGTCAGGGGATAGAAATCGCCGAGGAAATAAGGTCGCAGCCGTTTCGCCTCGCCGATCCGCTTGCGGAACCAATCCCAGGGAAAATCGGGCGCCCGGCAGTTGCTGACACCAAACTCCTCAACACTCAGGATGAAGCCGGCCGAATAGGCGGAGCGGGCTTGATAGGTGTCGCCCGGTTTGGCCGTCGGGCTGGTGGCATTCAAGGGCAGCCAGAGATTCAGCCCCGCGCCGTGGAGTTGCGAGGCATCGGGATTCATGAACGGGAAACAGTTGTAGTCCGTCCGCCACAGCGCGACACTGCGACCAATGGTCTCCAGATCAAGCCGCCGGCCGCCGCTGGCGCAATTATCAATAAGCAGTCCGGGATGGCGGCGACGCAGTTCGTCCCAGAAGGCGTAAAGCCCTTCAACAAAACGCATTTCCACCAGCCCTTTGCGCCCGGCCTCGTCGGCATTGGCCCAGAACGGACCGGGATCGATGTTAAAATCTTCCCGATAGCAGTCGATGCCGTTTTCCGTGATCAGCGACGAGACGGTTTCCACCACCCATTGCCGGGCCTCGGGATTACCGAGGTTCAACAGCAGGTCGTCGTTCATCTTGGGCTCCTCTTGAGTGCGCCGGAGGAACCATTCCGGATGATCGAGGGTGACGGGCGTGCCGTGTTTGGCGCGTTCGGGCTCAAGCCACAACAGGAATTTCATACCGGCCCGGCGCGCGGCGTCACTGATGGGTTTCAACCCATTGGGATGATAATTCCGGTTGACGCGCCAGTCGCCGGTGATTCCCCAATCGCCATCAAAGACGCTCGGACACGGCTTGCTTGAGGTTCCGTACCAGCCGGCGTCGACCCAGTAATAGTCGTAGGGCAAACCATGCTGGGCGATCCGGCGGATGGCGTCCAAGTGCCCCGGCGTCGGCGTGCCGCCCCAGGAACCGTTGCAGATCGGCATCTCCACGGGCCGACCGTTGACGCGCGGGCTGTGGTATTTCAGCACGAACTGCCGCAGTACGTTTTGTGAATGGAGATGCATGCCCTGCCAATAGAGAAGCAGTATGCGCGGGGAGCGAATTTCCTCCCCCGGCCGAAGATTCAGTTCAAGATGCTCCATGCCGGCGGAGATGTCGGTCTTGCCGGCGCCGTCATGGGCGAACTCGGCAAACCACTGACCGCTCCAACCCAGGGCGCAGAGGATGCCGTCGCCGCCGGTGCGCAGATTGAAGAACGGCAGCCAGGTGGCGGAGGTGCGGCCGTCGGCCGTCAGGAACGAGGGAGAGCCGTTCCGGGCTTTGCGGAAGGCGGTGTTGGTGGCGGAATCCATGCGCACCCTTCGCGGCGCATCCCACATGGACTGCCGCAGATCGTCGCGCACATACTGGAAGTCGTCATGGCGCCCGTCACTGCCGAGGGAACGCCGCAACTCGGGAATTTCGCCCGCCTTCAGACCTTTCCAGAAGATGTCCAGCGCCTTGAAATTGGCGATGGGCGCCGTCTCGGTGCGGCCCTCATGGCGGAGGCGGATGACCCATTCCAAGGCCGGGAAATCGCTGAACTCCGTGAGCTCCATGGTGCAGGAAAGGGCGGTCTCCGGGTCGCGCCAACTCAAGCGATGAAGCCGCTTGCCGCCCTCCCAGTCACCGCTCTCGCGGCCGGCGTTTTCCAGATTCAGCCAATCGCGGCTTGAGCAGGCGCCGCGGGTGAAACTGAACGGCACGTCGGTGGAATGGCGTTCCGCCTCGCCCCGAGCCGGGGCGCTGGCCGCTTGGGCCGGCGCGGCGGTGAGCAGGTCGGCCCAAGCACGGGCCACGGCCATTTCCGCCGGCCGAACCTGTGATGAGTCAATACTGTCGTTCATGCGTGTCCTTCTCTCCGGGGCCATTGGCGGCCCTCATTCCGGAAAAACACCGGCTGCCGGCGGTTGCCGCGCTGGGTGACATGATGGGGGTATCCGGCGGCGACGACACGGGCGATGCGGGCCATGGCAAAATCCTACCCCGGTTGATGGCGAAAAACAAGGCCGAAATAAATATGGTGTCCCTGGAATCTATAGGCACAAATGGCACCTTCCGAGACACAAGCAAGGCACAAGACGCAGGCTGGTGGGGCGGACTGTCTGTCTACCTCCCCTTGGCCTTCAGCGTCTGTTGCCTGATGCTCATTCTCTGTAGCTGTTCCATGTAGTCTAAAAAGTCCTTGTCGCGCTGGGTCTGGACGTTCACTTCGGTATTGCCGCCGCTGGGCTGCATTATGACCGCCGGCGGCGTGTAATTGGGGTCTCTCCTCAAGATGAACAGGTGTCCAAAAGAATGATTGGCAAAGCTGATATACTCGGTGTCACTGTAGGGCTTCTGATTAGGAATCTCAAGCCTAAGTTCGACGGGTCCACTTGGAAGGCAGCCATCGGCGACTGCGATGAGTGGGGTCAATAGTATCTCTCCCCTCTGATAGTGATCGTCTCTTATCGTACACTGCAACTTACACGGCGTGGTTCCCAGCAACTTGCCATCGCAATAGATTCTAGCACCTTGTGGCTCTGAGTTGATTTCCACAAATGCATAATCGGTTCGCTGCCGGTTATATTCGGCATGTGAAATATGAGCACATCCCATGAAGGTCATTGCCACAAGCCCGCAGAAAAGAGTCAAGTAGGTTTTTCGCATTATCAGTCTCCTGCTAAGGAATTGTTAATAAATAACTACTTCAAATCAAACGATCTACCTTACCTCGGACTTGCAGAGATGTCAAGGGTATTCCGGGGACAGCATATGTATTTTAATGCTTGCAATCGGATGATGCAATGTGTGGGATGTTCTTTCGGTGGAGAGCTGGCGCGTTAATATGTATGCTGTCCCCGGAATGAATGAATGATCAATAATGCATTTAAGGATTCTGTAGACGCTATGACTTTAATTGGCAAGTAAGAGGTGATCACGTGACGGGGGCATATTTATCTATTGACCATTCATTAGCTAAATGATATCGTTCGAGTAGCCGATAATATGAAACATGAGACCAAACGGGACAGCCCAAGAATTGGAGCGACGCCGCTACCGGGCGATGGCGTTGCTGAAGTCGGGACGCGGTGTATCCGAGGTGGCGCGGATGATCGGCGTAACCCCTGGAGCCGTATCTCAGTGGAAGAAACGTTGCCAAGCGGATGGCTTGGCAGGGGTGGCCGCCAAACGTCATCCTGGCCCACGGCCGAAATTGAAACCCCATCAGATTTCAGCGTTGGAACGCGCGCTTCTGAAG
>JAZDJP010000030.1:0-25034 GCA_043803805.1 Planctomycetota bacterium | reverse complement strand
TCGGGGCCGAGGATGAGGAACGTGGCGGTGCCGCGGGAAAAACACTCCTGCTGGTTGGGGCAGCGCGCCTCCCGGCAGACGGTGTGGAGATGCAGGGTGTCCAGAAGCGCGCCCACCGCGACGGACCGGCCGGCCGGGGCGAGGCGTTTCCGGAGCCAGGGGGGGAAACGGGATCGTTTCTCGTCGTTCGTATCTCGTGAAGCGTGAAACGCAGAATTCAGATTGGATGAAGGGTAGCCGGACTCCGCGGGCGTGGCGTCGTATCCGAACACGGCGCGGAAATTGTCAATCACCCGCCGCCGCACGTCCGCCGCGTCCGGAGCGGTTCCGAGGCGCCGTTCCAGGGAAGTCAGTTTTGCCTCCGGCATTCCGCAGGGGATGATGTGATTGAAATACGACAAATCCGTCGTGACGTTGAGGGCGAATCCGTGGAACGTGACGCCCCGGCGGACCGCGATGCCGAGGGATGCGATTTTCTCGTCGCCCACCCAGATCCCGGCGGTGCGGGGGCGGCGCTGGCCGGTGAGTTCGAAATCGGCGAGCGTCCGAAGGAGCACATCCTCGAGGGCCCGGACGGCGTCGTGGATTCCGAGGCCCAGGCGCTTGAGGCGGAGGATCGGGTACCCCACGAGTTGGCCGGGCGCGTGGACGGTGGCCTCGCCGCCGCGCTCCACGCGGAAGACGCCGATGCCGAGTTTCTCCAGGGCCTCCGGCGCGGTGCGGAAACTCGCCGGTCCGCCCCGGCGGCCGAGCGTCACGACCGTGGGGTGTTCGCAGAGGAGAAGTTCGTCCGGCCGATCCGGCTCCGCGTGCCGCGCCGCGACCATTTCCTTTTGAAGCGCCCAGGCGGTTTCGTAGGGGATGGTTTTGAGGTCGCGGACAAGAAGAGTAAGAATTGTGGATTGTGGATTGTGGATTGTGGATTGCGGAGAAGAAAATGCGGTGGAGTCTTGGAGAGTGTGTGTGGAAGACATGGAGATGGTCTGTTAGGGTGTCGGCGGTTGTCGGCGCTTCAGTTCCGTTTCGATATCACGAAGCCGGGCGCGTTCGTAATCCGGGTCGCGGTGCCCAATGATTAATCCGTGCACTTTGGACTTGATGGAGATTCTCGTTCGACTTTGTTTTGGGTTGATAGAAATGGTTGTGACGCGTTCGGGCAAATAAGGATACTTGCCTCTTATCATATATTTGGTGTCGTTTCCTGTTACGGTGTATGTTGACCCGCCGGATTTGCACGCTTTCTTGTCAATTCGGTACGGATACGTTTTGATATTGGGTCCGGGTTCTGTGGTGGGTGGCTCGATCCCGATGGAGGGGGCTCGTATATCGTTCACGCTATGGTCGCCAGGCGGGTACATATTTTCAACGGTACGTGAAACCGTTTCGTAACGGTAGGGCAGGCATTTCGACGTTGAACAAGAAACGGCAAGGCCGCACAATGTCAAAATGAGCGCGAAATGGATGACTCTCATCTTCTTTTCCACTCCGACATGAACCTGACATCAATCCGCTCATGGTGAGCCTGTCGAACCATGAGCGGAGCACCTCGCCCCGTCTCCTTTTCCATCTACTTCGATTGCCAGACACATCGGCCATTTTTCCTGATGTACATTGCGCGTTGATTTTTGGCGACATGCGCCAATCCGTCTTTAAAACCACCGGCCAGTGCAAATTGTGGTCTTATCGCGAAACGGCCACGTTTATCAATATAACCCCATCTCCCGCATGAAATGCTGTGCCTGCAAAACTGGACATTCACCGCAGCGAGTCCCTCATTGAATTCTCGTGCGCAAGAAAATTTTGGCCTGATAACAAATGAACCGTTTCTATCAATATATCCATACTTCCCGCCCGAATAAATCTCGAGCTTGTTATTCCACCGTCCCTCCACCACTACCGCCGCCAAACCTTCCGAAAATCGCATGGCACGATCGAACACGGGAGGGATAAACAACTTGCCATTGCGATCAACGAAGCCACGCCGTCTGCCAATTTGAACGCAAGCCAAACCTTCCGAAAAACTCCACGCCCAACGGCATTGAGGAGCGATCACTTCCTTCCCGCATTTGTCAATAAACCCAACGCCTTCTTTGGTACGCACAAGTGCCAATCCTTCCGAAAACTCCTCGGCATGTCGATACCGGCAAGGAATCACCTCGCGCCCGTTTTTGTCGATATAACCCCAACGATTTCTGGAATGAGCCACAACGGCCAAGCCTTCCCTGAAGTCACACGCCAACCAATACGTCGGTTTTATTACAATACGGCCTTTCTTGTCGATGTATCCATACCTTTTCCCAAACATGATAGCCGCCAATCTTCCTGAAAAATCTCTAGCAAAATCGAAATCCGTCCGGATGACAACTCGTCCCCTCCTATCGATATACGACGGCTTCCCGTCGATGCGAACCATCATCAGCCCTTCTTGAAAGCGATCGGAATAACCATCAAAGGCATCGAATCGAAAAGGGACAACCACCTTTCCGCTTCTACTTATTAATCCGACTTTACCGTCCTGGCAAACGGCAATTGGAAAATTGAAGGAATGTCTTTTCCGCATCATTTCCCCCTCTCTAAGGCCGAAATTGTGACCCTCCCGATTCGACGGCAGCACCGCCAATCGTCCCCGGCATGAGGGATTTGACCGCGCCCTCCATTTCCGTCGCGATGTGCTCCCATCCCCTCCGGTCGTTGGCCACGTCCTGAAATATCCGCGGCGGCCCGATCCGAACCCTCACCTTTTTCCACCGGGGGAACTTCCGTTTCGGCGGCAGGGCCGCATACGTTCCCGCGAGGAAACAGGGGACCACCGGAACCGGCGTACCGGCCACCAGCATCCCCAACCCGGCCTTGAACGGATTCAGATTCCCGTCCCTTGACCGCGTTCCCTCGGGAAAGAGAATGTACGCGCACGGCTCCCCCACCAGACGATCCCGGAGTTCCTGAAGGGCGTGCTGGCCGCATCGTTTGCGCCACATCGGCAGGGCGTTCAGAACAATTGCCGCGAATGCCGAACTGGCCGGAGTCTCGAAAAAAGTGTCGCCCGCCGCAATGGGGAACAGCCGGTCCCGCAAACGACCGGAAACGAGCGAGGCCATCACCAGGGCATCCAGATGGCTGGAGTGATTGGCAATCAAGATGAAGGGCGGAGTTTTCGGAAGATGCTCCCGCCCGTCGACGGCCAGCCGATGCCAACCGTGCAAATACAATCGGAGGAGCCCCCCCCAAAGACGGCCAACGGCGGTTTCCATCAGCCCCGCCTCGCGCTTCAGGGAACGAAACCGTTCGGCCGGCGGAAGCCCCAGGTCCCGCGCGGGTTTCAACTCCCAGGATTTGAGGGATGAAGGGTTATCCACCGGTCAGGATGCGGCCCGGCCGGTCGAGGCCGAAACCGACAAAAAAGCCCACGAAGTGAAATACCGCCGGGGACACCAGAAGAAGACTGTTGAAGCGATCCAGTATCCCCCCATGACCGGGGATGACACTCCCCATGTCCTTGATTCCGATATCGCGCTTGATGGAGGACAGCATGAGGTCCCCCAATTGGCCCGCCACGCTGACCAGAAACCCCAGGGTGACCAAACGGAATGGCTGGTCCATCGGCGTGCCCAGGAACACGAAATGCCCCAGGAACGCAGTGAGGGCCGTCGTGAGAACGACCGCCCCCACGGATCCCTCCATCGTTTTGTTGGGGCTCGTGTTCGGGGCAAGGTGATGACGTCCCAGCAATTTCCCCGCACAGAAGGCGAAGACATCGTTCATCTCGACGCAGAGGATGACCATGAGGACCACCGGCCGGTATCCCCGGTCGTTCGCCATGTAACCGAGATGACCGAGGGCGCATCCGAAAAGCATGAAACCGAGCACTGCGAGCCCCACGCGCTGAATATACCCCGATGGCCGGTCCTTCACGATGCCCGCCGCCGCGATAAGCACCACCACCAGCGGGAAAAGCGCGACGAAAAACCCGTACCAGTGGTCCACCACCGCGAATGTCACCAGAAAAATGCCCAGCACCACAACGGCGCTCACGGCCTTTTCGCGGAAAAGCCCGGTGGCCCGGGCGTACTCGCGGTAGCACAACACCCCGATGGCGCACACCATCAACATCGTCCACAACGGTCCGGCCAGAACGGGCCCGATGAGAAGCGGGGCCATCACCCCCCACGACAGGCAACGTTTCCTCAATTCCTCCCGCAGTGAAACCGTCGCGGGCATCATCGCAATGACCAACAACACCACGACAAGAAGGGCGCCCACTCCCGCGCTGATCCCGATTGTCACGGGATGCGAAAATGCCGAACGCCATTCCCAAAGGTATTCCTTCATGATCGCACACGAAGCGAGGCCGCCGCGCGCCGGAGGCGACGGACGGCCGTCCAGAGACCGCCCGCAAGGACCAGGGCGAGCGCGGCCGCCGGGATCCCGATGTCCCGCCCCGCCAGGGGAAGGGATCGCCATCCGACCGGGGAAACCGCCATGAAGACCGCCGTCAGGGTAACCACAAACATGCGATGTTGCTTGGCCATGGGCCCCCCGAAATCCATGAGCGCCCCCGCGGCCTTCCCCGTGGTTCGGACATAGGCGGTGAACATGGCCGCCAGAGCCGCAAATACGCCAAGAATGACATTTCCTCCTTCGGCATATCCCAATCCCACAAGCACCGCGGTGTCCGACACCCGATCAGGAACCTCATTATACAGTTCCCCCACCGGAGAGGCCCGTCCGGAGACGATCGCCACCATGCCATCCAGAAGATTGGCCACCAGCCGCGCCTGGACCAACGCCGCCCCGGCCAGCCACAACAGCCATCGGGCATCGCCGCTCCGCCCCGCCAGACCGAACGCCACTCCGGCACCCATCCCGCACAACATCCCGGCCACCGAGATCGTATTCGGGGAAACACCGCGGGCCGCCAGAAAGGCCGCCAAACGCTGAAACACTTTTCGTTCCCGGCTGGCCACGGGCCGGCGGTCCAACGGCCGATAATCCCCGTCGCTCATGACGGCCTCGCCAGAAGTGCGACGCCCGACACAACCAATACCATGCCGGCCACATGAATCCCCCGGATGGGCGTCCCATACACCATCCGGGCGATGACGGCCGACCAGATGAACGTGGTGGCATAGACCGGATACAGGATGGCGGGAGCGCCACCCCGTTTGAAGGCGGCGACAAACAACCCCATCACCGCGATGTAGCACACGATACCGGCCCACAATCGGATATTCCCGACATAGGAAACCCACGACGCCCCCGCCCGGTCCGCGCCCGCCTTGTAAAGGTATTGTCCCGCGGCTCCGAGAAAGGAGGCCAGCAGAAAACAAACCAGGGCGATTCTATTCATGGAATCCTCGTCGCAAGAATTTTCAACCATCTCCCTCATTGACACCGTGCAATTTCGGTCGAGAAACAAGTCAGCCAAGGAGCTTAGCGCGACGGCGTGTCTGCATGGCGACACGCCGAGCGCGTAGCGACGACGGATGACGCCGTTTATCGGCCGAAATTGTGCCGAAGGAGGGAGTTGCCCCAAGCGCTCGCTTCGCCTCCGGCTACGCTCCGCTCGGGCCTGGACGCCCGGCTGACGCTCGCCTCCTTGCTCGCTTTTCCTCGCTACTCGCTCGGCGCCGGTCGCCCGTTCAACTCCTCACCGCTCATTGACACCGTTCAATTTCGGTCGAGAAACAAGTCAGCCAAGGAGCCTAGCGCGACGGCGTGTCTGCAGAGCGACACGTCGAGCGCGTAGCGACGATGGATGACGCCGTTTATCGGCCGAAATTGTGCCGAAGGAGGGAGTTGAACCCTCACCCGGGGTGAGCCGGACTGGATTTTGAATCCAGCGCGTCTGCCAGTTCCGCCACTTCGGCATTATCACGGAATCACCGAACGTATCAGGAAACACGGAAAAGAAGCAGGTGTTTTCCGTGTTTCTGAATTTTTCCGTGATTCCGTGGTGTTACCACAAATTCTGCGCCTTGTGCCGCAACGCGTGGTCCGTGAGCACGAGCGCCGTCATCGCCTCCACGATGGGCACCGCCCGGGGCAGGACGCACGGGTCGTGGCGGCCGCGCGGGTCCAGCACCGTGTCCTCCCCGTCCGCCGTCACCGTCTTCTGCTTCCGGAGAATGGTCGCTGTCGGCTTGAAGGCCGTCCGGAACAGGATCATCTCACCGTTCGAGATCCCGCCCTGCACCCCGCCGGACCGGTTCGTGCGCGTCCGGACCCGGCCGCCGTCCATGTAGAATTCGTCGTTGTGTTCGGAGCCACGCATCGCCGCGCCGGCGAAGCCGGAGCCGATCTCGAATCCCTTCGTTGCCGGGATGGAAAGCATGGCCTTGGCGAGATCCGCCTCCAGCCGGTCGAAGACGGGCATCCCCAGTCCCACCGGGAGGTTCCGCACCGCGCACTCGATCACGCCGCCCACGGAGTCCCCGGCCTTCCGCGTCCTGGCGATGAGCGCCGCCATCCGCCGCGCCGCGGCACGGTCCGGGCAACGGACCGGCGTCGCGTCCACCGCCTCCCGCGTCACGGTTTCCGGAGCGACGTTCCCCGTGAGGACATGGACCTGCTTGACGTAGGCGACAATGTCCACCGGTCCGAATTTCTCGCGCAGCACCTTTCGCGCCACGGCGCCCGCCGCGACCCGCGCAACGGTTTCCCGCGCGCTCGACCGCCCCCCGCCCCGCCAGTCCCGGAATCCGTATTTGGCCTGGCAGGTGAAGTCGGCGTGCGAGGGGCGGTACGTGTTTTTCATCGCGAGGTAATCGCCCGGTTTCGCATTGGTGTTCTCCACCCAGAGGGCGATCGGGGCGCCGAGCGTCATCCCCTCGAACACCCCGGAGAGAATGCGGCAGGCGTCGCGCTCCTTCCGCGCCGACACAAGGGCGCTCTGTCCCGGGCGGCGCCGGTCAAGGTCCGGTTGGATGTCCGCTTCGCTTAAGGGAACGCCGGGCGGGCAACCGTCAATGACGACGCCGATGCCCGGCCCGTGGCTCTCGCCCCAGGTGGCGATGCGGAAGAGACGGCCGAAGACGTTTCCCATGGCTCTATTCAACGAGACAAGGGGGAAACTGTCAAGGAATTCTCCGGGGTTCGGCGCCGCCATTGGCAAATTCGCGGAATTCCCTCGATTCCCGCCATAGAATCCCGGTATCATCCGGATCCGGTCAATATAGCGGTATTTATAGTTATTGTTTTCTGTGATTCGCGTCATGACCTCATGATCGCGTGACATTCTTCTTGGTGTTTCTGCGAGATACGAGATACGCGCGACGAGCGACGGTTTACGAGTCACGCCCTCGATCCGGTGATTGACAATGCTTCACCCACGGCGATAATGGATTTCCATGACCGCGCGACGCAAAACCGCTCCCGGGAAACTCCCCGGCGCCGACATCGTGGTGAAGACCCTCGAGGCCGAGGGGGTGCGGATTCTCTTCGGTTTCCCCGGCGGGTCGAGCATGCCCATCCACCAGGCGTTGACGCGTTCCACGCAGATCCGCACCATCCTCCCCCGCAACGAGCAGGGCGAGATTTTCATGGCGGAGGGTTACGCTCGCGTCTCCGGGAATGTGGGGGTGTGCCTGACCACGTCCGGCCCCGGCGCCACGAACCTCGTGACGGGTCTGGCCAACGCCAAACTCGATTCGGTGCCCATCGTCGCCATCACCGGGCAGGTGTCCAGCCATGTCATCGGGACGGACGCCTTCCAAGAGGCCCCGGTGAGCGAGATCGCCCAGTCCATCACGAAGCACCGCTACCTCGTGACGCGGACGGAGGACATCGCCCGAACCGTGCGCGAGGCGTTTCACATCGCTTCGACGGGCCGGCCCGGTCCGGTGCTCGTGGACATCCCCAAGGACATCCAACAGCGGGAGATCGATCCGGTCATCCCCCGGCGGGTTTCCCTGGAGAGTTACCGGCCCCACCGGCGCGCGGCGCTCGCCGACCTCCGGGAGGTGGCGAAGGCGATCCACCGGGCGAAGCGGCCCGTCATCTACGCCGGGGGCGGGGTGATCCTGTCCGGCGCGGAGCGGGAACTCCTGCGTCTGGCGGAAAAGGCCCGCATCCCCGTCACCACCACCCTCATGGGCATCGGGGGGTTCCCGACGCGGCATCCCCTCGCCCTTCACATGCTGGGGATGCACGGATCGGTCTATGCCAACTATGCGGTGGACGAGGCGGATTTGCTGCTTGCGCTCGGGGTGCGGTTCGACGACCGCGTGACGAGCAACCCCCGGGAGTTCGCCAGGGACGCGTTCATCGTCCACATCGACATCGATCCGTCGGAACTCAACAAGATCAAACCGGCCCAGATCGCCCTCGAGAGCGATCTTCGATATGCCTTGCAGAAACTCCTGCCGCTCGTCCAGCCGGGGGACACCCGGACGTGGCTCCGCCAGGTGCGCGCCTGGAAGGAGGCGGAACCCTTCGCCTTCCGCGACACCGACGACGGCATCGTGCCGCCCTACGTCCTGGCGGAACTCGACGCCCTTTGCCGGAACCGCGACGTCATCTTCACGACCGGGGTCGGCCAGCACCAGATGTGGTCGGCGCAATGGCTCCACCCGCGGGGGCCGCGGCGGTTCCTCACGTCGGGAGGCCTGGGGACGATGGGATTCGGCTACCCGGCGGCGATCGGGGCGCAACTCGCCCGGCCGGAGGCGACCGTCGTGGACGTGGACGGCGACGGCAGCATCCTCATGAACATCCAGGAACTCGCGGTCTCCGCCATCGAGAAACTCCCGGTCAAGGTGGTCATCCTGAACAACCAGCATCTCGGGATGGTGGTGCAGTGGGAGGACCAGTTCTACAACGGCAACCGCGCCCATACGTATATCGGGAATCCCCACATCGGGGATCCGTCCCACCCGGAACGGTCCTACCCGGACTTCGTGAAGATCGCCGACGGATTCGGCATTCCGGGCGAGAAGGTCATCGACAAGAAGGAAGTCCGCGCGGCCCTGCGGCGGATGCTGGCCGCAAAGGGACCCTATCTCCTGGACATCCTGGTGAAGTACCAGGAGCACGTCCTCCCCATGATCCCGCCCGGCAAGACCGTGCGGGAGATGATCAAAGAATAATCACGAAAACACGAAATTCGGAAAATCACACCACGAAAGCACGAAAGAAGACGGAAACACGGAATAATTCATTTTCCCACGGAAACTCGGAAGTCATCGGAAATGATGAGCCGATTCCCCATAGGCCGTTCCTGGTTGCCAAAAATCCTTCTGGCCTTGTATCTGGCGCTTCTTGCCGGATTGTATGGCATGGCGTATTGGAACAAATTGCCACGGTATCTTCCTCCGGGCAATCATGACATGGGAGATGGCTGGCTCCCGTTCACGATCCTGACAACGCTGATTTCCCAGACGATTTTCATCCTTTCTGCCGGAACCAAGGATCTTTGTCGTCCGGTCCGCAAAAAAAGGATCATCCTCCCCGTGATTATTGCGGGAGGCATCATGACGTTAATGTTGTTCGGGTTATGTTCAACGTTGTACGAGTTGTTTGAGCGGCATGCTACCGTGGAAACATGGCTGGTTTGGGGATTGCTCGGGGCCAATTGGATCGGTTGGAGTATCGCGTTCTTTCTGTGGAGTGCCAAACAGGAACGTTTTCGGGCTCAGCGCAATATCATCGCGGTGTTGATCGGAGGCAGTCTTCTTGAATTGATCGTGGCAATCCCTTCGCATATCGTTGTCAGTCGCCGGCCGGGTTGTTTGGTTGGGATCGGAACGGGAATTGGGATTATGTCCGGTCTGGCGGTCATGCTGTGGTCGTTTGGTCCCGGAATCATCCTGCTTTTCCTGAGGGAGATTCGTCGGAAAGAAGAGGGAAGCGGGTGTTGTTCAAATAACCCCTCGGGTGTTTCCTGAAGAGCTATTCTATCGAATCAGGAATCAGGGCCGGGAATTCGCGCCGCCACGTCCGGATTTCCGCCGGGCGAAATTCCGCCGAAATCATTCCTTCCTTCCGGCCGCCGTCCGCCAGAATATCTCCTTTGGGTCCGATGAGCAAACTGCCCCCGTCATAAGTCTCCTTGGGGTCGCAGCCCAGGCGGTTCACGCCGGCGACGTACGCCTGGTTCTCGATGGCGCGCGCCCGGAGGAGCGTCCGCCACACATCCGCCCGCGCCGCCGGCCAGTTGGCGATCACAATCAATAAATCCGCGCCCCGGCGCACCGCCGCCCGGCATGTCTCCGGAAAGCGCAGGTCGTAGCAAATCACCGGCGCCACCATGAAATCGCCCCAGCGGAACGTCACCGTGCGCCGACCCGGGACGTGGCGGCGTTCCGTTTCTCCGCCGCGGGCGAACAGATGTCGCTTGGCGTACCGGGCGATCCGCCGGCCGCGGGGGTCGAACCCGACAGCCTCGTTCCGGCCCCGGCCGCCGGGGGCTGTGCGAACGAGACCTCCCAGGAGGAACACGCCGGATTCCCGGGCGGCCTCCGCTAAAAATTGTTCGGTTTCCCCTCCGGTCCGTTCCGCGGTTCGCGCCACGTTCATGCTGAACCCGGTGGCGAACATCTCCGGGAGAATCACCAGGGAGCCGCGCGGGATCCGCGAGCGGCCGAGAAGTTTCCTCACCCGGGCGAAATTGGCCGGCTTGTCCTCCCAGGCGATGTCGAATTGGAGACAGGCGACGCGCATGGGATGGTGATTTATTTTTCCCTGAACCAGTTCAACCGCTCCTCGTTGGCAAAGAAAAGGAGTCCCACGATCCGCATGCCGATCGTCAGGAGGTAAAGGGATGCGAACGCGCCCAGCAGGGAGCCGGCAACGGGGATGAACTCCGCCAGGTATGTCCCGGCGGCCTGCAGGACGGCGACGGCCACAAACAGGACGCACGCCGTCAGATACTCCCGCGGAACCCGGAAGATGGTCGGGATGAGGAACAGGGGATTCAGGGCCGTGACGGTGTTGTAGAGCGCGACCGCGAGAAGTCCTATCGGGATATAAAGCAGACCCAGGATCGACAGCGCCAGGAGGGTGATCGCGGAGGTCGCATCGTCTTGGCGAAAGAAGAACCAGAAGAGAATGGCCGGCAGGAAGGCGGTGAGGTTGATCACGGTGACGAGGAAAAAGGGGACAAGAACGCTGTCAAAGAGATTGGTAAACTCCGGCCAGCCGGGCAGTTCCTCGTGCCCGGAGGCGGAACTGGAAACGACCCGGATCATGTATGCGCTGAGATAACCTCCGGCCAGAAGAGCAAAGATCAGACCGAACAGGGAAAAGGAGCCGAGGAGATTCAGGATCCAGAAGAACACGGTTCCCATGACGAGCAACAGAAGCCCTCTGCCTTTGGCCGGGTATGCGAACACGCCGGGGATGAGCCGGAAAAAGGACTGGCGGGGAATGGTCTTTTCCCGGGGGAAATCCTCCTCCGGGGGCGGCGCGGGATCAGCTGGAATGGCGGGGGGCGTGACGGGCGGTACGGTCCGACGAAGGGCCATCTCCCGGCAGGCGGCACAGCGTTTCTGCCCGTCCACGTCGGCGATCTCGGAGGCGTCCACGCTCTTCATGCAAACGGGACAAAGGATTCGGGACATGTCACGCTTCCTCGATATGATCCGTTCCGCGCGGGGCGGCGATTACCGCGGGGATATCCCCTTCACCCCGCACGTCGCGGCAAGATCGTTGAGACGGTCAAGCACGGGGGTCTCCACCGGGACGCCCGTTTTTAACGCCTCCCGGAACCGGCGGAAGCCCCGTTCCCCCGGCAGTCGAATTTCGGAGACACCGGCAAGGCGACGGCTGGATTTCACGTGGGCGATGAAGCGTTTCATCTCCTTGTGGTAGGCGGTCGCGCCCGCGAAGGCGCGCGGGTCCGTCACCACGAGATGAAAGGATTGCCGCTGGGGCGCCGCGGGGTTGTTCGTGTCCCCGCCGGCCATCGCCGTCAGGGCCTCCGCCCAGAGGGAAAGCGCGTAGGCCTTGTGGCCGAAGTTAAGCCCACCCGTGAACAGGATCGTCCCGCCGTCCAGAACCGCCCGCGGGTCGTTCGTGAGGCGTCCCGCCCGATCCATGAAGATCTTCTCGGCGGCCTTTTCCCCGAGCGCGGCCGTCCGCCGGACCCGGCCCATGGACACCGCCGCGGTGGAGAAGTCGGCGACCACGGGATCGGCGCCCGTGGGGAATGCCAGGGCGATGGGATTCGTCGAGAACCGGGCGTCGCGGCCGCCGACGGGAGGGGTGTCCTTGCAAGCGCAGGATTGAACCGAGAGCCAGGCGAAGAATCCCTTCCGGGCGATCGGGATGAGATAAGTCCCCGCCGCCCCGATCCAGAACGATTTCCGCACGCTCACCAGGGCCGTTCCGTGGCGGCGGGCCTTTTTCACCGCCAGGTCCGCGGCCACCGCCATGGCCCGCTGGCCGAGGGCGCCGTTGCCGTCCACGAGCGCCGTTGCGCCGGTGTCCCGGACGATGCGGGGTTCCGCGTCCGGACGGATGGGGTCCGGGATCATCCCGTTGAGGTAGGAGAACATGATCAGGCCATGCGTCGTTACGCCGGCGGCCTCCGTCTCCACGGCCGCGCGGGCGGCCCGGCGCGCGTGTTTCGCCGGCACGCCCTTCGCCGCGAGGAGGCGCGTTCCGAAATTCACGAGGGCATTGAAGGGAACTTTCATCGGCATTATAACGCCCGCCCCACGGCCTCCGCAATTTTCCGAAGTGTCGGCATCATCGCCACGAGGGCGTCGGGGGCGATGGATTGCGCGGCGTCCGTGAGGGCGTGGGCCGGGTCGGGATGGACCTCGACAATAAGCCCGTCCGCGCCCGCCGCCACCGCCGCGTTGCACATGGCCGGGACGAGGTGGGCGTGGCCGGTGCCCTGGCTCGGGTCCACGATGACGGGGAGGTGCGACCGGTATCGGATCTCCGCCACGGCCGAAAGCGACAGCGTGTTCCGGCTGTGGGTCTCGAACGTGCGTATGCCGCGTTCGCAAAGAATGACATTGGGATTGCCTGCGTCGAGGATGTACTCCGCGGCCTGAAGGTATTCATCAATGGTGTTCGCCAGGCCCCGCTTGAAGAGGACGGGTTTCGGCTGGCGGCCGCAGGCCTCGAGAAGTTTGAAGTTCTGCGCGTTGCGCGTCCCGATCTGGAGGCAGTCAGCGTAGGCGACGACCATGTCCACCTCGCCGGGCGTGAGAATCTCGGTGACGATCGGAAGTCCCGTCTCCTCCCGGGCCCGGGCGAGAAGTTTCAGCCCCTCCTCCCCGAGTCCCTGGAAGACATAGGGATTTGTCCGCGGCTTGAAGGCCCCGCCCCGCAGCGCCTTCGCCCCGGCCGACTTCACGGCGCGCGCGGCGGCGAGAATCTGGGATTCGCTCTCCACGCTGCACGGCCCGGCGATGACGACGACCTCCGGGCCGCCGATGACGCAATCCGGGCCGAGGCGGACCTCGGTGCGGTCGGGCTTGATCTCGCGCGAGGCCCGCTTGTAGGGGGCCAGGATGGCAACCACCTTCTCCACGCCGGGCAGGGATTCGAAGGCCTGGCGGTCCTTTTTCCGGTCGTCCCCGATGACGGCGACGACGGTGAGTTCGGTGCCCACGATGGGATGATCCTTGAGCCCCATCTCGCGGACCTGCCGGATGACGTGTTCCACCTGGTCGGGCGTCGCGCCCGGTTTCATCACGATAACCATGGGGGGATTATCCTTTCCGCCGGGGCGGTGTCAACCGGGTGTCGCTCCCGGGATTATTCCACGGTGACACTCTTGGCCAGGTTGCGGGGCTTGTCCACGTCACAGCCCCGGGCGACCGCCGCATAGTAGGCCAGGAGCTGAAGGGGGACGGCGGTCAGGAATACGTTGGCCAGTTCGTCGCCGTCGGGAACGCGCAGGACGTGGTCGGCGTTTTGGGCGATTTCCCCGTCATCCCGGCCGGCCACGGCGATCACCCGTCCCCCGCGGGCCCGGACCTCCTGGATGTTGCCGGCCGTTTTTCCGTAGTGCCGGTCTTTTCCCGCGATGAACAACACGGGCATGTTTTCGTCGATAAGCGCGATAGGGCCATGTTTCATCTCCGCCGCGTGATACCCTTCCGCGTGGATGTAGGCGATCTCCTTGAGTTTCAGCGCCCCTTCGAGCGCCAGGGGATAGCCCATTCCCCGGCCGAGGAACAGGAAGTCGCGCGCGTCCGCGTACACCCGGGCGACCGCCTCGGTGTCGGCGGCTGTCCGGAGGACGTCCCGGAGGCCCGCGGGAACGCCACGCAACGTGTCGAGATGGCGCGCGGCCTCCCCGGGGGAAAGCGTCCCCCGATCCCGTCCGAGCCGGATGGCGAGCAGGGCGAGGACGGCGATCTGGGCGATGAAGGTTTTCGTCGAGGCCACCCCGATCTCCGGGCCGGCACGGGTGTAGAGGATGATGCCGGTTTCCCGGGAGAGGGAGGATCCCATGACGTTCGCGATCGCCGCGGTGGGGACGCCGGCGGCTGCTGCCAGCCGCACCGCTTCCAGGGTGTCGGCGGTCTCGCCCGACTGGGAGAGGGCGAGCACCAGGGTATCTTTGTCCATCACCGGATCCCGGTAGCGGAAGTCGGCCGCATAATCCACTTGCACGGGGATCCGGGCGAATCGTTCAATCAGGTTGCGGCCGATGAGCCCGGCGTGCCAGCTCGTGCCCATGCCGACGATGACCATCCGTTTCATCCGCGCGAAGGATGCGGTCGTGGTTTCCTCGCCGAAGTCCACGATGCCGTCCGGGCGGATCCGGCCGCGGAGGGTGTCCTCGACGGCCCGGGGTTGTTCGTGGATCTCCTTGAGCATGAAGTGGGCCCAGTGATCCTTCCGGATGGCCGCGGGATTCCCGGCGATGATCGTCGGTTCGCGGCGGACCGGATGGCCGTCGCGGTCGAAGATCTCCACGCCGCCCGGGCGGAGGACGACCGTTTCCCCGTCTTCCAGGTAGACCACCCGGCGTGTGTGCGGGGCGATGGGCAGGGCGTCGGAGGCGATCCACTGGACGTTGTCGTCCAGTCCCACGACGAGCGGGCTGCCTCGCCGGGCGGCGACGATCCGGTCCGGGAAGTCGGCCGAGATCGCCGCCACCGCCGCGGTTCCCTCGATTTCGGTCATGGCCCGCCGGAGCGCCGCGGTCAAATCCATTCCTCCGGCGATACCGCGCTCCAGAAGATGGGCCAGCACCTCCGAATCGGTTCCGGACCGGAATGCGTGTCCTTCGGCCTCGAGGGTTTTTCGAAGGGCCGCGTGATTTTCGATGATGCCGTTGTGGACGATGGCCAGGCGCTCCGTGCAATCGCGGTGGGGATGGGCGTTGATTTCGTTCGGCACGCCGTGGGTGGCCCACCGGGTGTGGCCGATGGCGACGGATCCGCCCACCGGGTTTTCGCGAAGACGTTCGTCCAGGCCGGCGACCCGTCCGCGGACGCGTACGATCCGGAGTTGTCCGTCATCCAGCGCCGCCAGGCCGGCCGAGTCGTAGCCGCGATACTCGAGGGCCCGCAGTCCTGCGAGCACCTCCGGGGCCGCCGTCGCCAATCCCACGCAACCGATGATGCCGCACATGACGGGTCATTATCGTTCGCGGAGCGAGGATGTCAACGGGGACGGTTCGTGTCCCCTGACGGTTCAATTCCATTGCGCGGGAATCGCTTTCGGCGATAATCGGGAATTCATGGACGCGCGGATTTCGGCCATCACGTTCCGGATGGAATTGCGGCGGGCCCTCGCGGCGGGCATCATCGAAACCGCCGGGGCGACGTTCCTCATGCTCATCGCCGTCCGGCAGTTCCAGAGCTCCCCCCTGGCGAAGGGCGTCCTTGCGGCGAGCGCGAATGCCGGACTTCTGCTTACTCCCCTTACGGTCCTCGTGGTGGCGCGGAAGAATTGGCCGGTCTCGCGCGCGGCGGCGTTTTTCGGCGCGGCGGGAGCCCTGGCGTTCCTCGTCGCGGCGCTGTTCCCGGCCGAGTGGACTTTCATCCTGTTCGCCGCGCTCGCCATGACGTCGCTCCTGGCTGCGGTGCCCCTCATGACCCAGGTGTACCAGGACAACTATTCGGAGGAGACGCGCGGGAGGCTCTTCTCCCGGGCGGTGATGGTCCGCGTCGCCGTCGCGGCGGCGTTTTCGTGGGGGGTGGGGTGGCTTCTCGACGCGGACCTCGGGTGGTATCGGTGGCTGCTCGCGGTGTACGCCGGGGCGTTCGCCTTCTCGGCGTGGTGCCTCTCGCGCATCCCCTCGCGGCCGCTCGCGGCGGCGGAGCGGCCCCATCCGTTTTATGCGTTGCGGTTCGTGGTGGAGGACAAACTCTTCCGGCGGATGCTCATGAGCTGGATGCTGATGGGGTTCGCCAACCTGATGATGGTGCCGCTCCGGGTCGAGATGCTCGCGAACCCGCGCTACCGGTATGAATTCACGCCGGGACAGATCGCCTTCCTGACCGGGGTGGTCCCGGCGGCGGTGAGATTCATATTGTCGCCGGTGTGGGGATGGCTCTTCGACCGGATGAACTTCATCGTGTTGCGTGTGGCGATCAACGTGGGATTCGCCGTCGGGACTCTGTCGTTTTTCACCGGCGGGGGCTATTGGGGGGTGTTCCTCGGCTCGGTGGCCTACGGCGTGGCCGGGGCGGGAGGGGATGTGGCGTGGAGTCTCTGGGTGACCAAATTCGCGCCGCCGTCGCGGGTGGCGGACTATATGTCGGTCCATACGTTTTTCAACGGTGTGCGAGGGGCGGTGGCGCCGGTGGTGGCCTTCCTCTGGGTGTCCCGGTTCGACATGTCCACGCTGGGATGGATCTCGGTCGGGATGATTGTCGCCGCCTCCGGCCTCATCCTCCCGGAGGCGCGCGCCGTCCAGGCGAAACGGAAGGCGGCGCCGCTCGCGGAGGAAGTGTCGGAATAACGAGTCTGGGAGTCTCAGAGTCCAAGAGTCCTGGAGTCGAGGAGTCAACGAGACGTCTGGCCGCTGGCGATCGGTCGTCGCCCGGCCCGTACTCGTCCATGATATTGCGTTCCGCAGGATGCCGGATATAGTGGATTTCATGAGCGATTTAAGCCGGGAACGGATTTTGGACGCGTTGGCGGAATTGTCCCGTCGCCTGGGCGAGCGGGGACTCCGCGGCGAGATCTGCATTTTCGGGGGGGCCGCGATGGTCCTGGCGTTCCGGGCCCGCCAGTCCACCCGCGACATTGACGCGGTGTTCGCCCCGGCGTCCGATGTGCGCGAGATCGCCATGCAAATCGGCCGGGAGCGGGGGTATGCGGAAGGTTGGTTCAATGACGGCGTCAAGGGGTTTCTCTCCGGCAAGCACGAGGTGAGCGCGGCCAATCTGCCGCAGTACGAATTCCTGCAAGTCACCATGCCCGTCCCGGAGTATTTGTTCGCGATGAAATGCATGTCGGCCCGGGTGGGGATCGGCGGCGGGTCGGATGAGGCCGACGCCCGGCTTCTGGCGCGGCACCTCGGGCTGACCCGTCCGGACGAGGCCCTTCGTGTCGTGGCGGCCTACTATCCGGCGGAACGTGTGCCGCCCCGGACGCAATACTTTGTCGAATCGCTTTTTGCCGCGGGAGGGGAGTCCGCGTGAACACGATTCGGGATTTGGCGCAACGTGTGGCGGGCGGCGATGGGTTGCCGGTCGCGTTGGGGGATTTCCTCGACGCCTTTTATCGCCAGCCCGCCCCGGTCCTGCTGGCGGAGGAGCCGGAAATCCTTCGCGGACGCGTGAAGGACGGCGAAATCTTCGACGCCTATCTCGCCGCCATCGCCGAGCGTCTGGCGCGACAATCCGGTTTCGACGTGCCGTCCTGGGTCTTCGGCGGGGCGCGCCACCTTCACCGGCCTGTGTTCGGCACCGAATCGGCGGTCATGCGGGCGACCCTGCTTCTGGAAAGCCCTCCGGAATTTCGTTCCCGGAACATTTTCGTCACGGCCAACGTACTGGACCGGGCGAGCCGGCACGCCGCGTAGATTTTCCGATTAACGGAGTCCGGCAGGGAGTTCACGAGTTGTGACGGAAACGTGTTATTCCCCGCGCAGTTTGCTATAGGATTCCCACGCCCGCTTCAAGACGCGGTCAACTTCCGTTTTGGGAAGGTATAAAAAATCATAATTCCAAATACGACCATCGAACCACTCATCGAGAATTTCGATCGCTCGCGCAGCGTATGTCGGCGACTCCATCAGGATGAGCGAAATCGCCGCGTGTTTAACCACATGACTATTGTCGGAATCCAGCAGAACCGACACGTCTTTCTCGAACTCCAGCGCCCGGAGCCATCCCAGCGCGAATAATGCGTCACCCGTTGCAAATCCGTAACGATCGCCCTTTCCATTTTTCAAATATTCGGCGATCTGCGGCGCATATCCTTTTGCGTTCATGAGAGCAAGCGCAATGGCCGCGTATTCTGCAACAAAGCGGTCCTTCAGGAGAAGGGCGATGTCTTTCGCGTATTCTTCCATGTTTCCGAATCGCGAAAGGGCATACAACCACGCTTTTTTGTCGCTTGTGTCTTCCGTTAGTCGTTTGGCAACTTGAGGGGCATATTGTTTCGCGCCCAACTCCGCCAACGCATTCGCGGCCGCCAACTGAACTTCCGGGCGTTTGTCCTCCAGTAATTGCGCGATATCCTCGGCCTGATCTTTCGCTTGCAAAAGCCCCAACGCGATTATCGCGGCGGAGCGGAATTTTTCCTGATCGCTTTTCAGGAATTTAGCGATTCGAGGGGCATACTCCGTCGCCTGCATAAGTCCCAGGGCCACGATGGCGCTGGCGCTGATTTCTTCCGTTTCATCGGATGTTTGTCCCTTTTTCTCCATCAGGCGGGCCAGTTCCGGCGCGGAGGATTTGTCCCCGATGACGCCCAGGAGCACAACGGCCGCCGTTTTCACGACGGGATCGCGACTTTTCAAAAGACCCATCAGTTTCTTTTGGATGGCCTCCAGTCCGCCGGCCTTGTCAATCCCCGCGCTGTCGCCGTCCGCAAGATGCCGCAGAGATTCATCCACGTCGAGGGCTTCCTGGGCATCCTTCTTGTTCGTTGCAGCGTGTACGAGAGAATTCCAGATGCCGAATGAAACCTTGTCATAACGCGCGACGATATCATCCAGTTTGGGGTTACCCGTCTTTCGTGACTTGTCATCCGGTTTCACGGGAGGTCCCGAAGGCGGAACGAGTTTGGACGGAATTCGGGAGGCCTGCCACAGACGAACGAAACCATTTGTGGCGATTGCAATATATCTCCCGTCCGGCGAAAAAGCCTTGCATCGCACAAATTGTCCTTCCGGCAAGTTGAAATACGCGATCCGTTTGCCGGTCTCGACATCCCAGATTCCATTGCCGATGGCCAGTGTCTTTCCGCCCGGGGCGATAACACTCCACAACCCAAAAGGAAATTTTCGCGTTCTTGTCCACGTCCCGGCATCCCAAAGGATGTGCGTATCAGCAGTAGCGATCAAGTAATGACCATCCGGAGTGAACTCAATTCGGTTGACCTTCTGCCCCGGGGTTCCCACCTCGCGAATTTTCTTGTGTGTTTCAACATCCCACAAGATGACCTGCCATTCGAATCCCGATGTCGGATCATCGCTCCATGACGGTCGCTCATCCCCACGACATCCCGCCAGAATCTTGCCATCCGGAGAATATGCCAATTCCCGAATTTCCCCTTCGTATTGAATTCGTTCTGTCACCTCTCCGGTTTCCATGTTCCAAAACTCAATCTGGCTGATTTTGGTTTTCCGCTCGTATTTCAACGTGGCCAGAGTGTTGCCCTTCGGCGAAAAAGCAAATCGGGATATATCCGTTCCGAATGTCTTCACGCGTTTAAAACTCTCTGCATCCAATAACGTTACCCGGGTTGTTTTCGCCTCGCGGATAAGCCCGGCGATCCGTTGCCCGTTCGGGGAGCGTTTTATTAAGGCAAGATCCGCAATTTCCTTCTTTTCGGTGAGGGGGCCGGTCTTTTCCCCGGTGATCACATTCCACTGTGTGGTAGTTGACGCCTGCCGGATCGTTCCCGCCGTCGTTGTGATGATCAGTTTCCCGTCCGGTGAGAATTCAATGAAATTGATGGGATCACCGGAATAAGCGAAGTCGTAATACCCTTGTTTGACAATCGCATCCGGCACGATGCCGGGGGGATTGTCTTCGGCGGAAATGCTCATCGCGGGAAGAAATAATGCTCCCGCAACGATGATGCGCAGGACGATCTTCATGAAATTGGGGTCCTTGAATGAATCCGTTATTCTGGCTGAATGCTGAACGCTTATCCCGCGGTATCCCCTGCGTCTTTCCCCTTCCCGTTCGGCTTCTCATTCTTCTCTTCGGGTTTTTCCTTCGGGTCCAGCCGTCCCGGCTCCGGTGCGAGGTCCATCGCCGAGTGGCTGAAATGGGAGGCGGGGATGATTTGCCGGGGGATGTGCCGCGCCGGGCATTCCCAGGAAAGTTTCATGGGGTCCCGGTCCTTCGTGGGGAGACTCTGACCCTGAAAATACTCCACCGTGATGGCGTGTTTCCCAGGGACGAGGAACGCCTGGCCCTCCCGGCGGGACTCCGGGGAATCCTCGTCGCAGTCCCGCCAGGAATCAATGAGTTTCTTTCCGTCGAGGAACAGACGGCAACCGTCGTCCGCCCAGATTTCGAATTTATAGAGAGCGGGTTCGCCCTTGTCCCCGGCCGGGTGGGTGTCGAGGGACCCCTTCCAGCGGGCCGAGAACCAGCCGCGCTTGATGAAGGCGTGGTTGATATGGCTCTCGACACGGGTGTGGTCGAATCGCGAGAATGTCCATTCGTTCGGGTCGGCGTCGGGCTTCCCGAAGTTCGGGAACGCGCCGTCGGGCCAGTGCCCGTCCCAGTTGGCGGGATCGCGATAATAATGCACGGCCAGGCCGGATTCCGATTCCTTCTTCGGCGCGGGCGGCGCCTTCCGGGGGGCTTTTCCCGCGAGCGGGTCCAGGCGGATCTCGGCCGGTTCCCTCCTGGCGGTTTTCGCGGGGGTGCCGGATGATTTTGGCGCGGCGTCGCGCGCCACGGCGGAAAGAAGGAGTCCGGCGACCGCCATCCCCGCGGCCAGTGCCAGAAGATGTCGTGTCTGAAACATAAATTCATTCTATCCCATCCGGGGGCGGTTGGCAAATGCGCTGGCGGTTTTCATTCCCGGTGATAATCTGAAGGCATGAAACAGACGGATTACCACGCGGACTTCCGCGGCGATCCGCGGAAACTGGGCCGGGATATGGCCGGGCTTTGCCGGGGCGGGGTGGCGTTTGATGATCTGTCCCGCGCGCGCTACGCCACCGACGGGAGTCTCTTCCGGATCCGCCCCCTCGGCGTCGCCTTTCCCGCGGACGAGGCGGACGTTGCCCGGATCTGCCGCTACGCGGACGACCGCCGCATCCCGGTGCTTCCCCGCGGCGGCGGGACGAGCCTCGCCGGCCAGACGGTGGGGGAAGCGGTTGTTCTCGATTTCACCCGGCACCTCCGCCGGGTGATTTCGTTCGACCCGGGCCGGAGGACCGTCCGGGTTCCGCCCGGAATTCCCCTCGACGAACTCAATCGCTTTCTCGCCCCGCACGGTCTGAAATTCGCCCCCGACCCGGCCAGTTCCGCCCAGGCCTGCATCGGCGGGATGATCGGGAACAACACGACGGGGGCCCATTCCCTCGTCCACGGCAAGACGGACGCCTACGTCCGTTCCCTCCGGGTGGTCCTGGCGAACGGACAGGTTGTCATCACCCGTCCCCTTCCCGCCGACGAGGGAACGTTTCCGCCGGCCGGCACGACCGAAGGCGTTTTGCTCCGCGGCGTGCGCCGGATCGCGGAGGCGAACGCCACGGAGATCGCCCGGCGCTTCCCGCCCCAGAGGCGGAACGTCAGCGGCTACAACCTCGCCGGGGTGCTCCGGGAGGGCGTCCTCGATTTGTCAAAACTGGTGACGGGGGCGGAGGGGACCCTCGGGGTGGTGACCGAGGCGGAGCTCGAACTCGTTCCCCTGCCGAAGGCGGTCGCGCTCGTGGTGCTTTTCTTCCGGGACCTCGACACGGCGCTCGGGCACGTCCCGGTTCTTTTGGAATCCCATCCGGCGGCCTTGGAATTATTAGACGGGCATTTCCTGGCGCTGGCGGCGCGGGCGCCCCTGTACCGGGATCAACTAAAATACATTCCGGGGGGGACCGAGGCCCTTCTCCAGGCGGAATTCGATGGGGGCGACGCGGGGGAAACATTGGCGCGGGCCCGGGCGTTCGCGGCGAAATTCGCCGGGGGCGCTGGTCCGGCCTTCGCGGCGGCGGTGGCGGATTTGCCGGCCGACCGCGCCGCCTGGGCCGATCTCCGAAAGGCGGCGCTTCCCGTCCTCGGGAGCCGTCTCGAGGACGCGCGCTACGTGGAATTCATCGAGGACACCGCCGTACCCGCGGAGCGTCTGGCCGGGTACGTCCGCGAATTCCAGGAGATCCTCGCGCGGTACCACACCCACGCGGCGTTCTACGGCCACGCGGGCCCGGGGTGCCTCCACGTCCGTCCTTTGTTGAATTTGAAAACGGAGGCCGGGGTCGCCGCGATGATGGACCTTGCCGAGGCCGTGACGGATCTCGTGGTGCGGCACGGCGGGGCGGTGAGCGGCGAGCACGGGGACGGCATCTCCCGCACGCGGTTCAACCGGAAGATGTACGGTGAGCCATTATGGAAGGCGTTCGGCGAGGTGAAGTCCCTGTTCGACCCGCGCGGAATCATGAATCCCGGCAAGGTGTCCGGCGAGCCGCCCGACCCGCGGACGGTGCTCCGGGAGGGGCCGGGGTTTCATATTGATGTCCCGCCGGCCGCGCTCGATTACCGGGACAAGCATGACCTCGCCCGGGCGGCCGCCATGTGCAACGGCTGCGGCGGATGCCGCAAGACCGACGGCGGCGTCATGTGCCCCACGTTCCGCCCGACGCGGGAGGAGCGTCTGTCCACCCGGGGACGGGTCAATGTGTTGATTGCGGCGCTTTCCGGAAATCTCCCCCCCGGCACCTTGGAATCGCCGGAATTCCGCCGGGAGGTACTGGACACGTGTCTCGCCTGCAAGGGATGCGCCCGCGAGTGCCAGCCGGGTGTGGATTTCGCGCGCCTCCGGGCGGAGTTTCTCCATCATCACCACCGCGCGCACGGGGTGCCTCTGGGGAAGCGCCTGTTCGCGTCGGCGCGCATCCTCGGCCGGGCCGGATGCCTCTTCGCGCCCCTCACGAATTTCTTTTTCCGCGCGGCGCCCGTCCGGGTGGCGCTCGAGGCCGTGGCGGGGATTGACCGCCGGCGGCCCCTGCCGCGGTACGCGTCCGGGACGTTCGAGGGATGGTACCGGCGGGAGGGGCGGCGTGCATCAAACGCAAAAGGGGAACGGAAGGTTCTGCTATTGGCCGATTGCTTCACGAACTTCCACGCCCCGGCGGCGGGGATTGCCGCCTTCCGGGTACTCACGGCCTGCGGCGCGGCGGTGGCGGTGGCCCGCCACGGCTGCTGCGGCCGCCCGGCGTATTCCCAGGGGATGCTCGACACGGCCCGGTGGCAGATTCTTCATCTGGCCGCGGACCTCCGTCCGTGGGTGGAGGACGGGTTTGACATCGTCGGCGTGGAGCCCGGGTGCGTTTCGATGATCCGGGAGGACGCGGAATATCTTTTAGGGCCCGGGATGATGGAGCCGGTGGCCTCGCGGACCTACGACGTCATGGAATACCTCGGGAAATTTCTCGTCGGGCGCGTCGCCGCGCTCGCCCGCGACGCCGGCGGGCGGCGGGTGGCCCTGCACGCCCACTGCCACGAAAAGGCGGCGGGGCGAGCCGGGACGGCGGCCGCGGTTCTGCGAATGGTGCCGGGTCTCGATGTCGCCGAGGTGGATTCCTCCTGCTGCGGAATGGCCGGGTCGTTCGGCTACGGGAAGGGGAATTATGACCTTTCGATGGCGGTGGGTGAGGAGCTTTTCCGGAAACTCCGGGAGGCCGGCGGGGAGCCGGTCGCCGCGGGCTTTTCCTGCCGGACCCAGGTCAAGGACGGCATGGGCGTGGAGGTCCGTCACCCGGTGGAAATCCTCGCGGCGCATCTGAGGATGGAGGAAAGTGGTCAGTGAATAGCGGGACGCGTGGGGCGGATAGCGGGATGGGAAGACGTCTTGGAGTCGGAGAGTCTCGGAGTCTGGGAGTCGCCGAGTCAGGGAGGGAATAGGGGGGAACGTACAATCACGGTTTTCAGTCCATCGCCTGACGCCTCGCCTCCTCGTGAAGCGCCGCGAAGCGGGGATCGGCGAGGAAAGGATGGCAGGCGGGCCGCTCCAGGAGATCCAGGGTCAGTTTCGCGTCGGATAGAACCAGGTCGTAGAGATACGCGTGGAGGGCGTCGGCGTCGCCACGATCGGCCAGGGTTGCTCCCCGCAGGAATCTCGCCTCGCGGTGAAAGGGATCCAACTCCAGCGCCTTCCGGCAGGCCTCCGCGGCATGGGCCAGGCGTCCCGCCGCCCGGAGACCCTCGGCGTAGGCGAACCAGGTCGCTCCGTCGGCCCTGCCGGTGGCGATGACGCGCTCCAGGGACGCGAGCGCCGCGGTTCCGCCCCCCGCCCCCCCGCGCCCCCCCGCGGCGGGCCATAAAAAAACCGCCGCCCACACCCCGGCCGTGGCGGCCAGGACGAGGACGGCGGGAAGACGGGGATGGGAACCTTCCGGAACCCGTCGTTCGACTCGTCGTTCGTCGCTCGTATCTCGCATCTCGCGGAAAAGAAATTTGTGAGAAATGCCGAATTGATTCGGAATCCGGCACTCGGAATTCGGAACTTCACCGGAACGGAAAAGCACTCCTACTGACTACTATTTCTCCTTCTTCTCCTCCTTCGGAGGAGGGGGGCATTTGCCGCCGAAGGCCTCAAGGAACATGAATCCGAACATGGACGGAACGTGACTGCTGTGATCCTCCGTGGGCGACCAGGCGGAATCCTCCATGTCCTCGTTGTCCCGCTCCTGCCGGTTGCGGAAGATATCCAGACGCCATCCCCTGGCGAGTTCCTCCTTCTTTTCGGGAAGTTTCAGGTCCGCAAAGGGA
>JAZDJP010000029.1:0-6219 GCA_043803805.1 Planctomycetota bacterium | reverse complement strand
TCCTCGGTAAGCTCCCCGATCCGTTGGAAGGTTTCCGGCAGATCCCAGCGGTGGCAGGAAAATGCGGACCGTCCGAACGGCTCCTGTCTGCACTGGGGGGATATCCCATAGAGATCGAGGATCTCTTCATCCGTCATGATGGGATGGGTTCCCAGCGCAACCATGAAATCGAGCCTTGCCGCCTTGGCGCCGATCACCTCCGCCAGCAGGCGGACCATCATCGGCAGCGGGCAGCTCCTCGTCCCGTCCGGCGTCAAGACCAGAACACGTTTGTTTTCATACAGTCGCGCGGGGGTCCCGGCCTCGATGATCTCTTTGACCTTCTCTTCCGACAGGGTCACGGCAGTTCATCCCTTCATGATCGGTAATCTTTGAGACGCGCCCGCTTGCGGTATGCCGGCGCGGATCTTCGCGCCTTCCACCGCACCCCAGCCGCTTTCCTTCAGCTTCGGGTCAATCAACTCCGCTCTGGTTTCCGCTTTGTTCATGGGTCGTAAACTCCAATTTTCCAAACGCCTTTTTCACGGAAAGCCGGAATCGTCTGTCGGCGGGCGGCGTTAAGCAGGGTGTTGAGCGATTTCCGGCCCTTTTTCGCACAATCGGCAAGCGTGGTTATCTTCTCGCCGCGCAGATAGGTAATTCTTTTGTGCAGCGACTCCGTCAGAGCGAGGGTGACAATCTTCTCCATTGTTTTGGCATTTTTTGCTTTGCTATATTCATTAAACGAGGCGTAATAAACCCGCTTCTCTTTATCCCGAATGATGATGCCGGGGAAACCAAAGCGCCTGAGCTGGAAATTGATGATTACCCGGCCCATTCTACCATTGCCATCGCAAAACGGATGGATCGTTTCGAACTCAAGATGGAATTTGGCGATCTTGTCGGTAAAGTAATTAATGTGGTCGGCGGCAAATTCCTGCAGAATTGTCTCCATCATGGGTACAACCCGTTCCGGCGCCGGCGCAATATGGGTTCCCACACGAACATATTCACCCATGGTGCGGAAACGCCCCGCAATCGCATCGTTGATATTGCCGATCAGCATTTTGTGCAGAAGCAGAATCATCTCCAGAGAAAGTTCCGCTGCCTGCGCTTTGCTTTTGGTGTATTCCATCACCCGGGCGAGATTTTTTGCTTCAAAAACTTCCCGCACCGAGACATGACGGGAAACTTCCATCTCCAGCAGAATGCGCTCCGTCTCCTTCAGCGTCAGCGTCGAATTCTCGATGGCGTTGGAATTGAAAACGCTTTCCGAAAGCTCGGCTTCACCAATAATTGCCAGTAAAGATTCTTTGCCCTGGGCAAGCCGGTCGTATTCGGCCTTAAGGTCTTTGAGAGCGTTTTTTACGGGATTCGTTGTTGCCATGGATAAACCATACCTGATTAACGGGTATTTGTCAAAACATCGTTAATTTAACACAAAACAGACACCAATTAACGTTTTTTATAGAACTGCCTCCTTTATTTGTCCTCGATTTTCATTTGCCGCCCGCGCGTGTCGAATAGCCCGAGTTGAAGGCCAGCATCTTCCGGTGTCTCGGCGCGGGGTTCGTCCACCTGCTCGATGACTTGAAAGGGCAGGACGATATTGCAGACCTCGCTCGTCTTGCCGTTCCAGACCAGTTCCACCTCCCGCTTGTCCTCGAACAGAAGAAAACGGTACTTCTCCGGCAATGGACGATCCGCCTCAATAAACCGGACAACCTCCTGTTGTTCCTGTTCCGTCAGGCGTGGCATGAAAACTCTCTCCTTCGCGATGTTTTGCCCCGGTTTCAGGCCGGGGGATGGACACACTCATGCCAGTGGACGAGGTAGAGCAAGCAAAACTCCAGCACGGTCTTGGCATCGCAGAGCATCTGTGGGTGGAGGTAGATCGGCCTTGGTCGAGCATCATCTGAAAACGAATGCAGAAACACCAGACATGCGGAACCTAGGCGTGCTTGTTCTGTTTTGATCTGCCCGATTCTGTCCCAATCTTGATGTCGAATGCTCTCTGCTTTCGCCTGTTCCAATTCCGCATATCTATCTCCTTCTTCCGGGGTGAATACCGCGGGCGGGATGTAGAGCGGGATTCTGTGTGCCATGGCATCGCGATAGTTCTTCAGGTATTCCTTATGCCAAGTCACCGTCGTCGACGAATTGAGGTAGTCTTTTAGTTTCGGCGGCAGGTACTTTTGGGTGCTCTCCGAGAAGAACCCAATTTTTTTGCGATCGCCAATTTTGAGTTCCAGTTCATGTCGCAGCACAAAAGACCACGCGAGGTTTTCGAAGAGCCCAAACA
Organism: Planctomycetota bacterium; assembly: GCA_043803805.1. Taxonomy (GTDB): domain Bacteria; phylum Planctomycetota; class JAZDJP01; order JAZDJP01; family JAZDJP01; genus JAZDJP01. The sequence goes on along the minus strand of JAZDJP010000029.1, from coordinate 3,938 downwards.
GATTAATCACGTATGCGTGCAGATTTATCTGGACCTCGTCGAGAGTATCCCAAGAGACCGGCATCTGGATCGTGGGTGGGAAGAGGCGGAAGACGTTCGACAGACAACGACGCAGTAGCCTCAGGCGCCGGCCCGCGCCACGCAACATGTATTCTTGAACCCGAACGTTTGAGATTGACTGACCGGCAACGACAACAGAGAGAGACAATTGTTCCAACTCCAATTGAACAGCGTTGTGTTCCCGAAGCAGCAAAGCGCCATTGGCCTTCGAGTATTCCACGGCGCGTGTCCCTCTAAATGCCCAACGGAAGTTGCGGATCAGTCTCGCGAAGTGTAGTACGCGGTGTGGACATCTACGCCCCCGCCCTTGTCAATTTCGGAAAACCCGTTTCATGGGATATTATCACCTTCTCCCAGTGGTGGCAACACATCCATCACGGTTTTACCCCTCCCCGTTCTTCACCAAAATGACGGGGAGGGGTCCCCGGGGGTGGGGTCCGACTTTCTGTATTATTTTATATATCCCAGGACGTGATGAATGGGGGTTGGGAATGGCGGCGAGGGGAGCGGCGTGCGCGGGCCTCTGTCGCGGCCTGGAGCCAGGGAGGGCGGGAAGGCCGCGACAGTGGAGCGACAAGCGAGCCGGATGCGAGCGCGGAGCGTCCCGCGGTAGCCGCTCCCCGAGTCGCCAACCGGGGAGTTACTTCTTGATCATCCTTCGACAGGCTCAGGATGAGCGGGTTTGGCGATGACTGGCGACGAGAGAACGGGGGGCCGAGGGTCGCGGAGGGAGCGGGCGTAGATGACGTCCCGGAGACACGACGTCGGGAGGGACGGCATCTCCGAGTGAGGAGCCGACAGGGATGTCGGCGACGAACGTCCCGCGAACCCGCCACCCGAGACCTGCTTTGCCGCGTGTATCTTGCCGAAGGAGAAAGTTCGCGCAACGACTACGGTTGGATGGCCACGCCGAGGACGGAGTTGCCCCCCGTCCGAAGCGTCGTGGGATTGTCGAGGTTGACCGCCTTCAAGTCCTTCAGGACCACCCGGGCGCCGCTGCCCTCGAAGGCGATGAAGACATACCCGGCCGGCATGTCGCGGTCGCTGGTCTTCCCCTTGGAACGGCCATCAGCCACAAACTCGACCTGGCCGCCCTGCGCCACCAGGGCGAACGCGTGGGCGCCCTCGGGGGCGAACAGCGTGTACACCGTGGGTCCCGTGTTGGGCGTTTTAAAGAATGTCTTGCGCATCGCGGTATCCATGCCGCCGGAGAACAGGAACGGCATGTCCTTCCACCCCTGGAAATCAGGGCTCCGGACGCCCAGGGCGAACCGCCGGGCCCCCGTCAGATGCACCTTGCAGGACACGGACGCGTTCGACCAGTTGGAACGACCGGCGCGCAGAACCCCCGACGATCCCGTCCCCACGATCGTGCCGTCCGGCGGAACCACCCACGTCCCCTGCACGATCTCCCAGCCAAGCGCCGCCAGGGCGTCCTTCGCGGACACATCCGAGGAAGGACCCGGGACCGGAGGCCTGACCGTGGCCAGGGTCGCGGCGATGGCATCCCGATCCGCCTTCGCCGACGCCCAGAAGGCGGTGTCCTTCAGGACATCCAGCGCCTCCAGGAGACGCCGCCCCTCGGGAATGTCGTTCCGCCCGGCGGCCGACCGGAGTTCCCCGAAGATTTTCCGCGCCTCGTCCTCCCGACCCCGCGCCACGGCCTCCGACCCGTTCGGATCCGCCAGGGACGCCAGACGCGCGAGGTCGGCGTCCTTCGGGAAAAGCGCCGTGAACCGCGCCGTCTGATCCTTCGCCTCCGCCGCCAGTTTCAAATACGCGGCGAGAAACACCAGTCCTTTCTCCGTCTCCCGTTCCCCGGCCGGCAACACCGACCGCGCCAGACGGTAGTAACTGTCATGGCCCACCTGCGACCAGGGCAGGACGTACCTCTGGGCGAAATTGTTCCGGTTGGCGACCACCAAGCCGTCCGCGCCGGCCTCCACAATCCGTTCGTCGGGTTCGACGCCCTTGATTTTCAGGGTCGCCGGGGCGATGACCGCGCCGGTCCCCTTCACCCCCGCGACCAGACGCGCGTGGAGCCGGGCGAGCGCCGCGGCATCGGCGGCCAGCGCCGCCGCCCGGTTCCACGCCGCCGCCGGGTATTCGCCTTCCCGAAGTTGCTCCGCCGCGGTCGCCGCCGCCTCGAATTTCCGTTCGAGCACGAGCCGTTCCACCCCCGCGAGCGCCGCGAGAATCCTCTCCCCCCGGGCCGCCTGCACCGCCGCAAGACCGGTCCGCGCCAGGGCGACAATTTCCTCAAGCCCCGCCCGGTCGAGAAGCCGCCGGTAGGCGGCCGCCGCGCCGTCGAGATCGCCTTCGCCGAGTTTCGCCTTCGCGGCCGCGTCCGCCTTCGCCATATCCGCCCGGGCGAGCGCCATCACGCGTTCCCCGGCCTCGCGGACCTCCGTCGCCATCGCCCCCGGATGTTTTCCGCTGAATTCCCGGAACGCCGCGAGGGCATTCCCGTAGTATCCCTGCCCCGCCGCGCGATCGCCCCCCTGGAGCGCCTCCGCCCACGCATCCCGAAGCGCCCGGCTCGTCTTCTCCTCCAGCCGCGCCAGCGCCGCGGCGGCCTTTTCCACCGACGAGCGGCCGGCGGCGTCGTCCGTGTAGGTCTCGATGAACGCCCGGATCCGGACCACGGCCTCCGGCCCTTCGCCGTTCGACAACGTCTGCCATTCCGCCGCGATCCGCGCCGACCGGGCCTTTGCCTCATCCGCCGCGATCGCCTCCCGGAGACGCGTCGCCAGGGCCGTCATCCTCCCCCGTTCGACCCCCTCCGGAGCGAGCGCCTTCACCCGGGCGAGAATTCCAAGAGACTCCTGAATTTCCCCGGCGGCGAAAAGCGTCTCCGCCTCGCCCAGAAGCCGTAATGCCTCGGACGGGCCGGTCGTCGTCACCACGCGCGATTCGGCCGGCATGGACCGGTCGAGGGGCCGGCGCCCGCCGCCCGCCCGTATCATCACGATCCCGACAAGCGCCAGAGCCCCCGCCACGCCCCCGATGACCCAGGGGTTCACCCCGCGCTTCGGCACGGGCGTCATTCCCGGAAGCGGCGCCGTCCGCGGACGCGGCGTCAGAGGCCGGGGCGTCCGCGCCGCGGGAATGCGCCGGGCCGGCGTCGCCGTCGCGGGCGCGTCGAATACCGACGCCGGAAGGCGGTTCAGCATCCGCAGAGTCTGGATCAATTCGTCGGGGGTCTGAAAACGGTCGTCCGGATCCTTCGCCATCATTTTGTGAATCACTTCCGACACCGGCCGGGGAACGGCCGGGTTGCGCACGCACGGCGGCACGAGATCGTCGGTCACGTGCTTCAGGATGACGGCCGACGGCGTGGTCCCGGAAAACGGCGTTTCCCCCGTTACCGCGTGGTAGAACGTCGCGCCGAGCGAATACAGATCCGACCGTGTGTCCACCGCCTCGCCGCGCCCCTGCTCGGGGGAAATGTAATGCGGCGTCCCCAGCGCCGTCCCGTCCATGGTGACGGAGGCGTCCTCGCCCTCGCGCTTGGCCAGTCCCAGATCCGCCAGTTTCGCCGTGCCCTCGGGCGTGATGAGGATGTTCTCCGGCTTGATGTCCCGATGGACGATCCCCTTCGCGGCCGCCGCCTTCAGGGCCTCCGTCACCTGGCGGACGTAACCGAGGGCCACGCGCCAGTCGAGGGAGCCTTTTTCACCGATGAGACTCCGGAGGGACGAACCCTCCACAAACTCCATGGCCAGAAAATGGAAATCCTCGTGACGGCCCGCCTCGATGACGCGAACGACGTTCGGATGATCCAGTTGCGCGGCCAGACGCGCCTCGCGCTGGAACCGATGGACGTAGTCGGGATTCGCCGAGAGTTTCCGGGGCAGCACCTTGAGGGCCACCACGCG
>JAZDJP010000028.1:0-28422 GCA_043803805.1 Planctomycetota bacterium | reverse complement strand
ATTCATCCGCCACTCCTTTTGAAAAGGGAGGGCGGAAGCCTATGCACAAAATCAAATCGTTCCCACTCATTTCTTGCCTCAACCGGCAACCCCTAAAGTGGTTGCAGAAAAATCAAAAATCAATGACCGGACAGCAGTGTTGGAGAATAGAGAATTTGGGGGTAACGGGTACGCCGGAACGTGTATTATCGCAACATGTTTATTGGCAACGGGTTAGCATTGCGACGGAATCAAATAGTTCGAGGAGGGTTTGACTCGGGGAGGATGGCGAGAATCACATAATTCCGGAGGATTTTAAGGCCATTTCCGCCGCCCGTTCGCCGCTCCTCACGGCCCCTTCCATGGTGGCCGGCCAGCCGGTATCGGTCCAGGCTCCCGCAATAAATAAATTGGAAACGGGGGTTTCCGCCGACGGGCGGAGGATTCCCGTGCCGGGCGCTGGGAGGAACGTCGCCCGCGGTTCGCGGATGATGCGGGTGTGAAGAAGTTTCGCCCCGCGCGACTCCGGGAAGCGCCGGCCGATGTCGTCCGTCAAACGCCGGATGATCTCCTCGTCGGCGCGCGCCAGCCATTCATCCGCGGCGCTCAGGACGAGGCTGATATGGGCGACGGCGCCCGCGCAAGGGGCCCGTGATTTCACGAAAATCCACTGGAGGTCCCCGCCGAGACAGGCCGCGGCGTCGAAATCGAAAAATTCCCGGTCGTACCAGAGGTGGATCCCGATAATCGGAGAATAGGCGAACTGGCGGAACCGTGTGAAGAAGGCATCCTCCCGAAGGTGTTCCGGAAGGAGCGCCGGGAGGTCGTGGGGGGGGACGGCGAGGATGATCGTGTCGGCGCGGAGAATTTCCCCCGATTCCGTCCGGACGCCCGCGGCCCGGCGGTTCTCGACGAGAATGCCGGAGGCCGCTGTTCGCAGGCGGAGGTTCCCGCCGCGCTCCCGGAGGAACGTCTCCGCCGGGGCGAGGAACGCCGTGAGCCCCGTCACGGCCCAGCCGAGATTCGCCGCCTCCCGGGAGGTGAAAAACGCCTCCCGGAGCAGACGCAGGGCCAGTCCCGCGCTTGCGCGTGTCGCGGAAGCGTTCATCGTGGCGATGCAGAAGACATTCCAGAAATTCCGGATGGTTTCGTCCGTCTGGTTGTGATTTCGGAGCCATGCCTCGAGGGTCATCCCGTCAAGACGGAGAAAATCATCGGGTCCCATCCGGCGCAGGGCGCCCATGGCCCGGAGGATGCCCAGCCGTTCCCGGAACGAGAGGATCGTGAACCGCAGGAGCGCGGGAAGATATTGGAACGTCGCCGGGAGGCCCGCCGCCCTGAACCGGTGGCGTCCGCCGCGTTCATCCACGAAAAGGTAATCGCCCCGCCGGGCGAGGCGGGCGTTTGGCCAGGCGTTGACTTTTTTCAGAAATCCGATCAGCGCCGCGCAGGCCCCGGTGAAGACGTGCGGGGCGTTGTCCGCGTCATCGCCCATCGTCTCGTCCCGGAGGGACCAGACCCGGCCGCCCGGGATGGGCCTCCGTTCGAGCGCCGTCACTCGCGCGCCCTTCGTGACGAGATGGCACGCGGCCGAAAGCCCCGCGAGGCCCGCGCCGATGATGATGATTTCGTTTCGCGGCATGGCGGTTTATCGCAGGGATGGCGTGAGCCACGATTGAACAAGCGCCTTCGCCGCCAGGGCCAGTTTTCCCCCGGCGGATATCCGGACCCGTTCCCGCATCACCCGCGCCGGGTCGCGCTCGATTTTGTCGAGAATCCGTCCGTAGACGGCGGCCAGGGCCGCCGGGCAGAACCGCGAGGAGCGGGGGATGAGGGGGAGAAGTTGCCGGCCGCTCGCGAAGCATTCCCGGGCGCGCCGCGCCTCGAGCGCCACGAGACGTCGGAAGGCCTCGTTGGTGTCGCCCCTTTGGAGGGATTCCTCCGAGCAACCCGTGGCCGCCAGGTCCTCCTGTGGAATGTAAATCCGGTTCCTCGCCAGATCCTCCTTCACGTCCCGGACGATATTCACCAGCTGCATGGCGAGTCCCAGGTCCACGGCGTGGGCCCGTGCCCGTTCGTCCCGGCATCCGAAAACCGGAAGGCACATGAGCCCCACCACCGACGCCGCCTTGTAGCAGTAGCGTTTCAGCGCTTCGAATGTCTCATAGCGCGTCACCGAGAGATCCTGCGCCATGCCGTCGATGAGTTCCCCGGCGAGTCCCGCCGGGATACTGAAGCGGGTCAGGGTGTCGCCGAGGGCGAGGAAGACAAAATCGTCCGTCGGCGGATCGCCCCGGGCCGCCGCGTCGAGCCGGGATCGGCACTTCCCGAGGTCGCGGAGTTTGTCGGCGATCGCCCCGGGTTCATCGGCGATGTCGTCGCATCGCCGGGTGAAGGCGTAGAGGGCGAAGAGCGCCTCCCGCCGCTGGCGGGGAAGGAGGAGGAAGGTGTAATAGAAATTCTCGGCCCGTTCCCGGGTGACGGCGCGGCAGCGGGCATAGGCGTCGCGGAGGGCGGGCGTCACGGGGCGCTCCGGTTGAGAAGGGCTCTGAACAGGAGAAGCATTTTTTCCGTCTTCGAGAGCGCCGGGCGTTTCCGGAAGATGTCGTAGTTGATTTTCCGGATTTTATCCAGGAGGGCCATTCCGCCGCGGCTGAAGAGGGAGACGTCCGTTCGGATTCGGCCCTCGAGAAGGGGGACGAGTTTCAATCCCTCCCGGAAAAATTCCCGGGCGCGGTCCGTCTCGAAGGCCATGAGTTTCCGGAATCGGTCCGTCGTCGCTCCGCGGGCGATTTCGTCTTCGGTGACGGCGAACCGGGCGAGATCCTCCTGGGGGATGTAGACGCGGCCCTTCCCCCAATCCACGGCGATATCCTGCCAGAAGTTCGTGAGCTGGAGCGCCGTGCAGGTCGCATCAGACAGTTTCTGCCGCTCGGCGTCGCGATACCCGAAGACGTACAGAAACAGACGGCCGCAGGGATTCGCCGAGTGGTCGCAATAATACAGGAGATCCGGGAACGTGGCGTGGCGTTTTCGCGCCTGGTCCATCCGGTTCGCCCTGATGAGTTTGAGGAAGGGTTCAAGAGGGATGTCGCGGGAGGCGATGGTGGCTTCCAGGGCCGTGAAGACCGGATGGCGGGGGGGGCCGTCTCCGCCGGGGTAGCATCGGCGGAGGTCCTTTTCCCATTCGTCGAGGGCCGCGAGGCGATCCCCCGTCCCTTCGTCCCCGATGTCATCCACGCTCCGGCAGTAGGCATACAGGTTAAAAACATCCTGCCGGCGATCACGGGGGAGGAGCCACGAACCCACGGAGAAATTCTCGTAATGGCTTCGCGCCAGACGTTCGCAGAATGCCCGGGCCTCCGCAAGGGAGGGGGGCGCGGTCGCTTCGAACGCGGGTGGCATGCCGATACCATAGCGTCATTGCGCGGGTTTTTCAACCCGGAAGGGCGATGGGCGGGTGTTGCCCGATGGGGCCGGCGACTGGCTTTTCGGGGGATTTCGTGGTATCCTACGCGGATGAAGATCGCTCCGTCGGATCGCTATTATCCCAAAGGATTCGGCCTCCGGAATGAGATTGGCGGGCTTCTCAAAAAATCCTACCACAGCCAGCTCGTGGAGGAAATCCGTTGCGCCGGGAATGTCCTTCAGCGGGATGGCATCACGTTCCGCATGGCCAAGGAGTTCGGTTTCTGTTACGGCGTGGATCGCGCCGTGGAGTACGCCTACGAGGCCCTTCAGAAGTTCCCCGGCCGCCGGATTTTCCTCGCCAACGAAATCATCCACAACCCGCACGTGAATGAACGCCTCAAGGAGAAGGGGGTCATCTTCCTTCACGAGCGGATCGATGGGGTGGAGGGGCTTCGGGAGGGGGATGTCGTCATCATCCCCGCCTTCGGGGTGACCGTGCCGGAGATGGATTTCTTCCGGGAGAAGGGCTGTATCGTCGTGGACACGACATGCGGGTCGGTGATGAACGTCTGGAAAAATGTGGATCGCTACGGGAGCGACGGATTCACCGCCATCATCCACGGGAAGGCCACCCACGAGGAGACGAAGGCCACCTGCTCGCGCCTGTCGCAGTTTCCGGAAGGGCGATACCTCGTCGTACGCAACCTCGAAGAGTCGGAGGTCGTCTGCCGGTACATCGAGGGGGGCGGGGACCGGGACGCATTCCTCGATCGTTTCCGGGACGCCACGTCCGTCGGATTCGACCCGGATCGGGATCTGGTCCATATCGGCGTCGCCAATCAGACGACGATGCTCTCCCGGGAATCTCTCGAGATTGCCGGGCGCCTGCGCGAGGCGATGATCCGTCGCCACGGGGAGGCCGGGCTCGGGACTCATTTCCGGATGATGGACACCATTTGCCGGGCGACCCAGGAGCGACAGGATGCGGTCCTCGAACTTATCCGGGAGGGCGTGGACCTGATGCTGGTCATTGGCGGCTATAACAGCAGCAATACGAGCCATCTGCTCGAGATCGCCAGCGCCCGGGTTCCCGCCTACCACATTGATGACCCTTCTTGTATCGTGTCCCTCGCGGAGATCCGTCACAAGCCGGTGGACAGCCATGACGAGGTCACGGCGCGGGAGTGGTTTCCCGGGGCGCCGTGCGTCATCGGCATCACGGCCGGGGCCTCGACCCCGAACAACAAAATCGGAGAGGCCGTCGAACGAATTCTGATGTTGCGGGCAGGCGCGGCGGGCCCGGCGAAGGGTCCGTCCCAGGAGATCCTTTCATGGAAAAGATGATCATCAGGGGGGGGGCGACCCTTCGCGGCGCGATCAACGTCAGCGGCGCCAAGAACGCGACGCTCCCCATGATGGGGGCGACCCTTCTCACCGAGGAGCCGTGCGTTCTCCGCGGTGTGCCGAACCTCATGGACGTGCGGACGATGGGGAAGATTCTCGGGGCCCTGGGCTCCCGCACGGCGGCCGAGAACGGCGCCCTGCGGATTGTTTCGGAGGACATGCGGCCGGTGGTGGCCCCCTATGAACTCGTGAGCACCATGCGGGCCTCGGTGTGCGTTCTGGGGCCGCTACTCGCGCGCCGGCATCAGGCGAAGGTGTCGTTGCCCGGCGGGTGTGTCATCGGGTCGAGGCCGATCGACCTCCATTTGAAGGGGTTGTCGGCGCTCGGCGCGAAGATCACCGTGGAACACGGCTACGTCGTCGCGCGGGCGAAGGCGCTTCGCGGGGCCAACATCTATCTCGGGGGACCGTTCGGGTCAAGCGTGCTGGCGACGCAAAACGTCATGATGGCGGCGACTCTGGCGAAAGGGAGGACGGTCATCGAAAACGCGGCCTGCGAACCGGAGGTGCAGAATCTTGCCGAGATGCTCACCTTCATGGGGGCGAAGATCTCCGGCGCGGGGACGCCGCGGGTGGTGATCGAGGGGGTCCGCGAACTGGGCGGCGTGGAGTGCGCCGTCATCCCGGACCGCATCGAGGCCGGGACATTCCTCGTCATCGCCGCCGCGACCCGGAGCCCCGTCACCATCACCGGGGTGCGTCTGGATCACCTTTCGGCCGTGGTGGACAAACTCCGGGATGTCGGCGTGGAGATTCACGCCGACGGGAAGCGGGGAATTCGGGTCCGGGCCCCCCGGACGTTCCGCCCGGTGGACCTCATCGTTCTCACCTATCCCGGGTTTCCCACGGATCTCCAGGCGGTGTTCATGGCGCTTCTGGCGCTGGGCGACGGGGTGAGCGTCATCACCGAGCGGGTGTTCCCGGATCGCTTCATGCACGTGGCCGAGCTGGGGCGCATGGGGGCGAAGATCCGGAAGGAGGGGTCGGCGGCCATTGTCGAAGGGGTGCGGAAACTGCACGGCGCCCCGGTCATGGCCTCGGATCTCCGCGCCAGCGCCGCCCTCGTCGTGGCGGGGCTTGTGGCCGACGGCGTCACCGAGGTGAACCGGATTTATCATCTTGATCGGGGCTACGAGCGGATTGACGAGAAACTCGTGCGTCTGGGGGCGCGTATCCACCGGGAGAAAGTGTGAACGCCGTGTCGTTTTTGTCGGGCATCCAATTGCCCCGGAAGGGGCCGGAGGGGCGCATGAGAGGGGGCCTATGTACGGCGTTGGTCGCGGTCGTGTTCGCGGCGGTGGGATTGGTCGCGGGCGCCCGGGGGGCCGCCGGGGGCGGCACGGTGGAAATCACCTCTGATCCGGCGGGGGCCTCCATTTTCTGCGGAGGCGAATTCGCCGGCATCACGGGGGATGCCCCGGTGGTGCTCTCGGGGCTTCCCGAGGGGGTGGTGGCCATCGTTCTCAAGCGTGAGGGATACGAGGAATTCGCAACAACGGTCGCGGTCTCCGCCGGGGCGAAGACGGTTGTTCAGGCGACCCTCAAGCGTCAGGCCGCGCCGCTCCTGGTGATTTCCCGGCCGCCGGGGGCCACGGTCTCCGTGGACGGGAAGGATCGGGGGATGACGCCGCTCCTCCTCGAGGACATTCCCGTCGGCAAGCACGAGTTCCTCCTGCGTCTGAAGGGGTTCAATCCCTGGAAGGAGGAAGTGGAGATCGGCGCGGGAAGGCCCGAGATCCGGGTCAATCTTGAGAAGTCGGACGAGGTCGAGGTCCTGCCGGAGGAGAAACTCGGGGAGATCCGCGCGACGCTGGCCGCCGAGGTGGACAAGCTCTTCCGGGCGTACCGCTTCACGGACGCCACCGCGGCCATCGAGCGGGAGATGACGGCGGACAAGAAACCGCTTCACGACGCCATGAAGCGCGACCGATTCGAGATGGGATGCCTGGCGGCGCACAAGGCCCGTGTCACCAAGGTTCTGAACGGCATGAAACGGGGGCCTTTCCACACCTTCGTGGGGACGCGTCGTTATCAGGGCCGGGTCGTCGAGGCGGGCGATGCGGGCGTCACCGTGGCGTCGGGGGACGAGGGTGAGCACTTCAAGGCGCAGGTGCGGTGGGAGGAGTTCGCGCCGGAGGATTTTGTGAGTCTGACGTGGGAGGCCCTTCCCGGGCGTGACGCGGAGGCGCTGGTCGCGTTGGGCATTTTTTGTCTGCGCACCGGAAGGTTCGAGGAGGGCGTGTCTCTCTTCAAGGAGGCCCGCGCCCACGGGGCGGACATTTCGGCGTTCGAGGCGGATATGGATCGTCGACGGAAGGAGCGTGCCGAATCCGCGGCGCGCGAACTTCTCGATGACATCCGGAAGCGCCATGCGCGGGGGGAGAAGGAGGGGCTTCCGGCCCGCATCGCGGATCTCCGTCGCCGGTTCGGCGACACCGCGGCGGTCAGGGATGCCCGGTCCGTGCTTGCGGAGATGGAATCCGCCGCCCGGGCCGGCGGCGCGGCAGCGGTCGTCCCTCCCGTCAAGCCCGAGGCGAAGGACTGCGCCCGGTGCGGCGGCACGGGGAAGGTGGATTGCCCCAGGTGCAAGGACGGGACCGTGGCCGTGACGTGCGCCACGTGCGAGGGGCGGGGCCGGATCGCGGTCATCAATTTCGGCACCAAGAAGAGCGGTCCCCTTCAGGAGAAGGAGTGCCCCACGTGCGCGGGCAAGGGGGGGCAGATCGCGAAGTGTCCGAAATGCCACGGGGACAAGGTTGTCAAGTGCGTGAAGTGCAACGGCACCGGGAAGGAGGCGGCGAAGTAGACTCTTGGTTGTGAAACAATAGCCGACATCCGACATGTTTGACGCCTTGTCCGAAAAACTCCAATCGGTCTTTGCCCGTTTTCGCGAGCGCGGGGTTCTCACCGAATCCAATATCGAAGACGGCCTCCGCGAGGTGAGGCTTGGCCTTTTGGAGGCCGACGTCCACTACAAGGTGGTCAAGGATTTCGTTGCCGCGGTCAAGGCGCGTGCCGTCGGTGAGGAGGTGATCAAGAGCGTCACCCCCGGCCAGCAGATCGTCAAGATTGTCCACGACGAACTCGTGACCCTGATGGGGCCCGCGGCGGCTCCCCTGGATCTGGGGGGGGCCGCGCCCGTCGTGATCATGCTCTGCGGCCTTCAGGGAAGCGGGAAGACGACAACCGTTGCGAAACTGGGACGGTTGCTGGCGGCGCAGGGGCGTCGCCCGATGCTGGTGGCGGCCGACCTCCAGCGGCCCGCGGCCGTGGAACAGCTTCAGACCCTCGGGGCGCAGGTCAACCTTCCCGTTTTTCATTTGCCGGCCCTGAGGCCCGTGGCCCTGGCCGAGGCGGCGATCCGAAAGGCCGCCGGCGACGGGCTCGACACGGTGCTCCTGGACACCGCGGGCCGGCTCCATGTGGATGAGCCCCTCATGCGGGAATTGAAGGAGATGGCCGGACGGGCGAAACCCCGCGAGATCCTGCTGGTATGCGACGCCATGTCCGGGCAGGACGCGCTCACCAGCGCCTCGAAGTTCCACGAGGCCCTGCATCTTACCGGTGTGATTCTGACCAAGATGGACGGCGACGCCCGGGGGGGCGCGGCCCTTTCCGTCAAGGCGGTGACCGGTGTCCCCATCAAGTTCGCGGGGGTGGGGGAGCGCGTTGACCAGCTGGAGTCCTTTTACCCGGATCGCGTGGCCTCGCGCATTCTCGGGATGGGGGACGTCGTCTCGCTTGTCGAGCGCGCCCGGATGGCCGTGGACGAGGAGAAGTCGAAGGATCTCGAGGAAAAGTTCTGGAAGAACTCCTTCAACTTCGAGGATTTTCTCACCCAGCTCGAGCAGGTGAAGAAGATGGGTCCCCTTCAGGAGATCATCGGGATGATCCCCGGGCTGGGGGCGAAGGCCTCCGCTCTCGAGGGGAGCGAGAAGCAGTTCGCCCGTTTCGAGGCCATTGTCCGGTCCATGACCCCCGACGAGCGCCGCCGGCCCGACATCATTGACGGCAGTCGTCGCAAGCGCATCGCCGCCGGAAGCGGCGTCGCCGTTCAGGACGTCAACCAGTTGATTCATTCGTTCCGGGACATGAAGCGGGCCATGAAGATGATGGCGGGGGCCGGCAAGGGCCGGGGGGGATTCCCGGGACTGCCGAAAGGGCTTTTAAGAAAGAGATGATGACAGGGTTGGGGAAAGTACTGAGTGCTGAGTACTGAGTGCTGAGTAGGGAATGAAATGAAATGTGATGAATTCTGATTTGGGTTGGTGATTGGAATACGCAATACGTCACCCGCGGTTCTCGCTTCCGGGGGAATATGTTGATTATCGAGGGGGAAATGGTATTCTTGCGCGAGAAATTTGGAGGGTATTGATAATGGCCGTTCGCATTCGTCTTTCCCGCATGGGTCGGAAGAACCATCCGTTTTATCGCATTGGCGCTTTCGACGCCCTGAAGCGCCGCGACGGGGACGCGCTCGAGAACCTCGGGCACTACGATCCCTTCGAGGAGGACCTGGAGAAGCGCATTGTCGTCAAGGCCGACCGCGTCAAGTTCTGGATTGCCCGGGGCGCAAAGCCCTCGGTGAACGTGGCCGCGCTCCTCAAGCAGAAGGGCGTTCAGTAGGCCGTCAATACCGGAGCGTGAAGGAAAGCGAGGCGGATGTTTCGTCCACATCCGTTTCAAGTTTCCAGGAGTTCCGTTCGATTCGACGCAGGCGATCGAGGGGTTTCGCCACGCGCTCGTTGACCGCCTCCCCGATGGCCAGAAGTCCTTCGGAAATCTGGCCCACAACGGGCACCCGGGAGATCAGGGCATCGTGGAGAACCTGGTAGGATTCCATCAATACCTTTCCCTGAAGAGGCGCCCGGGATTTCAGTGCGCGGGGGTGCCCCATGGGGGGAACATCGGAACGATCCCCCTGGGTATCAAACCGGAGGGGGTGACGGGTCAGTTCCGCATCGGTCAGTCGGGGAATCCGGGCCAGGCGGGACAGACGGCACGAGGGCGTGGAGGGGCGCATTACATAAACCGCCCCCGATGGCGCGAGGAGCGCCGAAATCAGAAATGAAACCAACACCAACATGCGCCGCCGCATGGAGTTTCCTCCCGTTTCCCTGCGGCGGTATGCCCCTGATGGAAGAATACCCCACTCCAGGGCGCCTGGCAACGGGGCTTGGGCATTATTTTATTAAAATTTGAGGGTGAAGGTGAGGGCGGTGGTGGAGTTGGTGTACCCCGCTTCGATCTTCCAGTTGGAATGCTCGATTCGCCGGGCGTTGTCAACGGATGTCACGATGTGCGATTCAACGCCGACGCCGAGGGATGCGATGCCGTTCGAAATAAAGTTGACCACGGGAATCCGGGACAGGATCCCTTCATTCAGGACATCATATGCCTGGAGGCAGTACCGCCCCTGCGTGGGAACGGAGACGTTGCCGGCCCCGGGTGCGTCGACGGCGACATCCCCGGGTTCCAACCGCAGGAGGACACCCAGGTCCGGAGACGTCATGTAGGAGCCCGCGACCAGGCGCGCGCCCGCGACAAGAATCACGATCGCCGCGACAACCGCGGCAAGCCGGCTCATCCGCATCCGGGAGTATTTCTTCATTTCAATGTCAATATCGGCTTTTCCGACTTCACGGTACACCCGGAAATGGGTGTTGTCAACGGGCATCTGGAACGGGGACGGGCCGCCGGGCGGTCTCCTGGAATTTCCACCAGGTCTCGAGCATGCGTCCCCGGGCCATCGCCCAGCCGAGCCGTCCGTCCAGAAATCCCCCCCGGAGCACATAGGCCTTGATGAGCGCCGCGGGCGCCCGGAGAAATCCCTGGAGGCGGGGGAGGCGGACTCCGCGCTCCCGCAGGTCCTCCGCGGCGAGGGCCGCGTAGAAACGGATGCGGTCGTGAAAATCCGCCAGATCCCGGAAGCTTCGGTGTTCGATCGGCTGGCGAAGATGCCCCGTGCCGCCGTTCAGATTCACCGCCTCGTGGACCCGTTTCGACCGGAATGAACCCCGGCCGCGGCGAAACAGGCGCAACTGGTAATCGGGATGCCAGCCCCCGTGGCGGATCCAGACGTCCCCGAGGTAGTTCCGGCGCGGGATCCAGTACCCGGACCGTTCCCAGGGGGTCGTTCGGATTTCGGAGCGGATTTCATCCCGAAGGGCCGGCGTCACGCGTTCGTCGGCGTCGAGGCTCAGGATCCAGTCGCCGCGCGCCTTTGAGAGGCAGAAGTTTTTCTGGTCGGCGTATCCCGTCCAGTCGCGGGTGAGGACATCGGGTGTGAAGCGCCGGCAGATGTCGGGGGTGCCATCCGTGCTCCCGGAGTCCGTCACGATGATCTCGTCCGCCCAGGCCGCGCTCTCGAGGCATGCCGCGATGCCGTCCGCCTCGTTCCGTGTGATGATGCAGGCCGACACCGTCAGGGCGGAGGGGCCGCTCATCGGGTCTCCCCGGGCGTTTCGCCGCGCTCCGTCTGGAGGCGGTAGAGCCGCGCGTAGACGCCGTTTTTCGCCAGGAGCCCGGCGTGGGTGCCTTCCTCGGTGAGCCGTCCGCCCTCGATGACGAGGATGCGGTCCGCCCGTGTGAGGCTCGAGAATCGGTGGGCGATGAGGAACACCGTGCGGTTCCGGACGAGCCGGTCGAGGGCCTCCTGGACCTTTCGCTCGCTTTCCGCGTCGAGGGCCGACGTGGCCTCGTCCAGAATCAGGATGGGGGGGTTCTTCAGGATGGCCCGGGCGATGGCGATCCTCTGGCGTTCCCCCCCGGAGAGTTTGTGGCCGCCTTCTCCGATGAATGTGTCGTAGCCCTTCTCCAGGGATGAGATGAAATCGTGGGCGTCGGCGTCCCGCGCGGCCCGGATGATCTCGTCGTCCGTCGCGTCCGGTCGGCCGTAGAGGATGTTGGCCCGGACGGAGTCGTGAAAAAGGAGGGTGTGCTGGCTCACGATGCCGATCGCCGCGCGCAGCGACGCGAGCCGGACGCGCGCGATCTCCGTCCCGCCGACGAGAATCCGGCCGCCGGTCGTCCGGTAGAATCGGGGAAGGAGCCCGACGAGCGTGGTCTTCCCGGCGCCGCTTTCGCCGACCAGGGCGACGGTCTCCCCGGCCCCGGCGCGGAAGGAGATCCCCCGGAGGATCCCGGGTCCGCCGTCATAGGCGAATCGGACGTCCTCGAATTCGACGCCTCCCCGGGCCGCCTCGTTCGAAAGATCCGCGGCCCCCGGCGTGTCCTCCTCGGGGGGCAGGTCCATCACCTGGCAGATCCGCTCCACCCCGGCGCGCCCCCGGGAGAGTTTGTTGTACATCTCGGAGAGGCGCCGGACGGGGTCGTAGACGCTGCCGAGGATGGCGATGAATGCCAGCAACTGCTCGACACTCAGCTGTCCCGACAGGACCTTCATCCCGCCGATCCAGAGCAGGAGACACCCGACCGCCGTTGTGAGGAGTTCGATGAGGGGGGAGGAGAGGGCATCCGCCTCGGTCACCCGGAGCCGCGCCTTGTAGAGTTTCCGGTTCTCCTCGTTGAACCGGGCGATTTCGCTATCCTCCCGGTTGAAGGCCTTGACGATGCGCAGACCCTGGACGGTTTCGTGGAGGCGGCTGGCCAGGCGTCCCATCCGCTCGGCCTCCTCCGCGGACCCGCGGCGTATGGCGCGACCGAGCCGCCGGGCGATGAGGACGCATCCGGGGAGGCCGACAAGCCCCAGGACCGCGAGTTCCGGATCGATGAAAAACAGGAGCGCGATGTAGGTGGCGATCTTGAAGGGTTCGCGGACGCTGTTGATAAAGAGGGCCGTCGCGGCGTTGTTGGTGAAGCCGATGTCGTAAGTGAACCGGGAGAGGAGATCCCCGGTGTGGCTGGTCGTAAAGTGTTCCAGGGGGAGTCGCACGACGCGGCGGTTGAAGTCCCCGGCCAGTTCCCGGGCCATGCGGTGGCTGGCGGCCGTGCCGAGGTAATGGAGGAGGAAACCGCAGATCACCCGGACGAACGCGGCCGCCAGGAGGATGGCGATGATCCAGCCGAGGATCACGCCCGCGGGGACGGTCCGGGTGATCCGTTCGAGATCCGCCAGCCGTCCGGCGAGGATCCCGGCCACGGGGCCCGGGATCATCGTCTGGAGGGAGAGGTTTCCCTTGAAGAGGAGGCTCAGGACCGGCGCGATGGCCAGGAAGTTGACGGCGTTGAGGATGGCGTAGAGGAATCCCGCGGCGACGGCGAACGCCAGCCAGTGCCAGACGGGGGCAACATATCGAAAAAGGCGCAGGTAGGCCCGGATCATGCGAGGTACTGGTGGACGGACGCCGCGAGCTCCGCGGGCGTCACTTGGGCCGTGCCCCGTCGCATCACGACGATTCCCGCCGCGTTGTTGGCCAGTCGTGCCGCCTCCTCGAAGGAGCCGCCCGCGGCGAGGGCGAGCGTGACCACGGCCGCGACGGTGTCCCCGGCCCCGGTGGCATCCACGGCTTCGGTCGGTCCGACGACCGGGATATGGCGGGGCGCCGGTTCCCCGCGCTCGAAAAGGGTCATGCCGAGCTTCCCCTGAGTCACCAGAAGCGCCCGGCTCCCCAGGCGTTTCAGGAGGCGCCGGCCCGCGCTTTCAAGGGATTCCGAGTCCGTGGCGCCGGCCGCCTCCCGGGCCTCGCTCTCGTTGGGGGTGGCGATGCCGATCCCGCGGAAGGCGGTCAGGTCGTAACGGGAGTCCACGCAGACGATTTTTTTCAGACGCCGGCACCGGGCCAGAAGGAATCGGCGGAAGGCCGGACTCACAACGCCGCCGCCGTAATCGCAGACGACCACGGCATCCGCCCAGGCGACGGCCCGGACCGCCTCCCGGGCGAGGATAGCGCGGACCTCCCGCGTGTTGCAGGAGGGGACCCGGTCAATGCGCAGGAGTTGTTGATGGCTGGTGTGGGGGGCGCCGCCCACGATGCGGACCTTGCGGGCCGTCTCGAGGGTTTTTACGACCATGAGATGCTGCATATCCCCGCCGGCGTCCCGGAGGAGTCGCCGGAGCGCTCTTCCCGACCCGTCGGGTCCGATGACGGACACGATCCGCGTCCTCGCCCCGAGGGTGAGGAGGTTCATGGCGGTGTTGGCCGCCTGGCCGCAGAGGGTCTCGGTTTTCTCGTACCGGAGGATGAGGACGGGCGCCTCCCGCGAGATGCGGGTGCAGGTGCCGTGCAGGTACTCGTCGGCCACGGCGTCTCCGACGACCGCGATGCGGGCCGACGGGAATCGGCGGACGAGTTCAAGGTATCGGTTCATACGGGCGCAGTCGCTGTTCAACAATTCCGTATTATGCCGGCAGGGGAGGCCGCGTCAAGGTTTGCGGAAACGGCGGCTCGCCTTCCGGAGGAAACGGCGCTCCCGCCAGGAGAGGCGTTCCATGCCCTCCTTCGAGATTTTTTCGAGAAGGCGGTCGAGCTCGGTCTCCGTCCGATCCCGTTCGCGCGTCTCCCGGGTCATCCGGCGCCGGAGGAAAAAATTCCGGATCCTCCGGCGCCAGGGGATGCGCACCCGGGTCGGGGCATGGGTGAGAATTTCCTGCCGGCCGCGGGGGTGCGGCCGGTCCGTCCAGGGGGATTCCCCGTCGAACGGCGGATCCAGGAGCGCCACCCGTTCCTGTTCGCAGGCGAGGTAGTTGAACAGGGCGAGCCCGATGAGGAAGGGATCCCGGAGGAGTACCCCTTCGATCCCGATGAGGATCGCGGCGATGATGCCGAGGGTGATCGCGGCGCGGGTGGCCGGGACATACCCCAGGCGCGCCCAGAGGAGCGACCGCAGGATCTGTCCGCCGTCCATGGGGAAGGCGGGCAGAAGATTGAATATGAAAAGGACGGCATTGATGTTGAGAAGATATCCGACGAACCACGGTCCGGAAACACTGAAGAATGGCAGGGCCAGTTTCGGGGTGATGACGTGGACCGATTGGCCCGCCAGCCATAGGATGGCCAGGGAAACGAGAAGCACGGCCAGGTTGACCAGAGGCCCCGCCGCCGCCGTCAGGAAGTGTGCCCGGGGATGCCGCGGGATGTTTACGGTCGCCAATCCCCCGAGGGGCCAGAGGAGAATGTCGTCCGCGTCGCCTCCGACGCGGCGCGCCGCGATGGCGTGGCCGAACTCGTGGAGAACGACCATCCCGAACAGGAGCGCGAGGCAGACGAGGGTGCGACCGATCTCCCGCGGGCCGCCCCCGACCAGGGCGGACAGGATCTCGGCGCCGGCGTAGAGGAGGAATGTGAGGTGAAGGCGGACGCGGATTCCCGCGATCCGGCCCACGGTCAGCGCGCCGATGTCATTGAAGAACGCGTTCACGGGCAATTTTCCGCGACCGGGGACGGGGTGTCCGACGCGAGGCGCTTCAGGGCCGCGGCGAGGACCTCCCCCGGGGTGATGAGTCCCAGACACAGGGGATAGCCGCAGTCGCGCTTCCAGCAGGGGGCGCAGGACGCGCTCGTCGCGAGAATGGTGTTGCCGGTTCCGTAGGGGCCGTTCCGCGAGGCCTCCGTCGGGCCGAAGAGGGCGACGGTGGGCACGCCGAGCGCCGCGGCGATGTGCAGGGGGCCGGTATCCCCGCCGATGAACAGGCTCGTCCGGGAAGTCAGGGCGGCCAGATCGGTCAGGGGCATTTCGGGGAGGAGGACAAGCCCCGGGGCGGCGGCGGCGAGGGATTCGGCAAAACGTCGTTCCTCCCCGCCGTGGGCGGAAAGAAACACCGGGCGGGACTGGCGCGCGAGAAGACCTCGGGCCAGCGCCGCATAATGAGGAAACGGCCAGCGTTTGACGATGCGCTGGGCGCCGGGGTGGAGGAGAACAAAGGATGTCCCGCCGGGGCACAGCGGGTTGAGGAGGGTTTCCGTGCGGGCGCGGGCGTCCCCAGGGATGAACAGATCGAACCGCACGGGAACCGACGCGAGTTCGTCGGGACGAATGTCCAGTCCCGTGAGGAGCCATCGGTTCTGATCCACGATGTGGGGAATATCCCGCGGCGGGGTGAGGCGTCGGTTCGTGAAGAGGAAATTCCCTTCCCGCGCCCGGGGCCAGGCGAAACCCACGCGGAGGGGCGCCCCGCTCGCGCGGGCGAGCCAGCCGCTCTTGGCCAGTCCCTGGAAGTCCACGGCCGCGTCGTAGCCCGTCCGGCGCAGGATTCGCCCCGCCTCCCGGAGGGCGGCCAGGCGGTGCCAGGGGGGGCGCTTGGATTTGGCGACGATATGCACCGTTTCCAGTGTCGGATCGCCCTGAAGGAGCCCCGCCGCGGGGGATTCCGCCACCCAGTCCACCGTCCAGTCCGGACGCAGGGTTTTCAGGGCGCGAAGGGCCGGGAGGGTGTGGATGACGTCCCCGATGGCGCTCAACTTGATGAACAGGATCCGCCGACCGCTCACGGCGCCCCCTTTCCCGGCGGGGCGCGGCGGGCCAGGATGTCCTCCACCGCGGCGAGGGCTTCCTCCATGGAGATGCCCGTCATGCATCGGTGGTTTTCAGGACACTCGTTGTGAAAACAGGGGGCGCATTCGGGAGGTTTCGCGAGTATCCGGTGGCGGTCGCCGACGGGTGCGGTTCGGACGGGATCGGTCGGTCCGAAAATCGCAACGACCGGCGTGCCGACGGCCGCCGCGAGATGCATGGGGCCGGTGTCGTTGGCGACGAGGACGTCCAGTTCCGCCAGGAGTCCCGCCAGGGCCGGGAGTTTCGCATCGGCGACGGGGCTGACCCGGGCGCCGATCGCGCCGGCGAGCGCCGCGGCCGGCGCCTTCTCGGCGGGGCCGGCCACGATGACGACGCGGGTGGCGGGCCGGGAGGCGAGGCGCGATCCGAGTATTCGGAATCGGTCGAGGGGCCAGCGTTTCGCCCCGCTGGCGTGGGAAAACGGGGCGAGCCCGATCGTGGTCGCGGGATCGCCGCCGGACGTCCCGAGGAGGCGCCGCGCCGCCTCCCGAGTTTCGGGGGAAACAACCAGGCGTGGCGCGGGAGGCGTCCCGGGGATTTTTCCGTCGAATGCGCCGACGGCCACCCGGAGAAGCCGCAGAATTTCGGGAATGCGTTCCCGTCCGCCGGGGATCGGGTGGGTGAGGAGCCATCCGCGTCCGTCCGTCGCATACCCGATCCGGCGGGGGACGCCGGCCAGGGCAACGCTGAGGGCGGAGGAGAACGAATTGGGGAGGAGAAATCCGGCGTCGAATTTCTCCCGGCGCAGGCGTGTCGTCCCTCCCAACCGGCCGCCGGCGGGCAGGAAATTATCCGCGAGATTCGTGTCCGCGTAAAGGTCCCCGGCCCAGGGGCGGCCCAGGAGCGTGATGCGCGCGCGGGGAAGGCGTTCCCGGAGGGCCGCGATGGCCGGCTGGGCCATCACGGCGTCCCCGATCCAGTTCGGGAGGCGGATGACGATGGAAGACAGCGTCGCCGGGTCGATCGGTGACATGCCGTCATTGTAGCAGGCGGGGGGTGACGCGGCAAATCCTACCGGTATAATGACCACTGGGGGAAAGCATGACGGGCCACGGGAAAAAGATACGCGCCGTCTTCTTCGACGCCGGCGGCACCCTGATGGCGCCGAATCCCTCGGTGGGGGCGATCTATGCCGCGGTGGCGGAACGCTTCGGCTGCCGCGCCGCCCCGGCCGAGTTCGAACGCCACCTCTTCCGGCTCTTCGGGGAGTACGGCGTCACGGACCGGGCGAAGGGGCGTGGGTACGCCACCTCCGACGAAATTGAACGCGAGATGTGGCGGTATTTTTCGCGCCGCCTCTACGATGAGATGGAGGCGTTCCGCCGCGCCGGTGTGGATTTCGAGGCCTGGTATGCGGTGTTGTACGACACCTTCGCGGGAGAGTCCGCCTGGGCGCTTTTCCCGGATGCCCTCCCGGTGCTCGATGCCCTTCGCGGGAAGGGGATACGGACCGGGATTATTTCCAACTGGGACAGCCGTCTGCCGGGGATATGCCGGGGGCTGGAAATCGAACCGCGGGTGGAATTCGTTCTCGCCTCGGGGCCCTTCGGCGTCCGCAAGCCGGGCGGAGCGATCTTCGGGGAAGCCCTCCGCCGGGCCGACGTCACCCCGGACGAGGCCCTGCATGTCGGGGACAGTTTCGCGGAGGACGTGATGGGGGCGGAGGCATCGGGCATCCGGGGGGTGCTTCTCGACCGGTTCGGACATGACAGGCAGGGATGTCCCACGGTGCGCGGGTTGATGGAGGTGATGAGGTTTGTGGACGGGACTTGTTCTTCGACTCCTCTCCGATATAATCCCCCCTCATGACCAAAGACACAACGTCGTCGCCGCGACCCGTTTCCATCGCCATCGCCGGTTTGGGCAACTGGGGACGGAATCATGTCCGCACGTTCGGGCAGATGCCCGACGCGCATCTGGCGGCCCTTGCCGATCAGAGCGAGAAGGTCCTCGCGAAATATAAGAACCAATATCCCCACACGCGGCTCGTCACGGACATCCGTGACGTTCTCGGCGACCCGTCCATCGAGGGTGTGGTGGTCGCGACCCCGGCGACGGCTCATGCGGCGGTGGCCCTGGCGGCGCTCGACGCCGGCAAGCACGTCTTCGTGGAAAAGCCCATGGCCCTGGAGGTCTCCGACGCCGAGGCCATGGTTGCGAAGGCCCGGGCGAAGAAGCGGATTCTGATGGTGGGGCATCTTCTCATCTACCACCCGGCCGTCGCCACGGTAAAGGCGCTGATTGATTCCGGGGAGATCGGGGAGGTGTATTATCTCTATTCCCAGCGGGTCAATCTCGGGGTCATCCGGAAAGACGAGAACGCCCTCTGGAGTTTCGCCCCGCACGACATCGCGGTGATCTGCCATCTCCTCGGCGAGGTTCCCGACCGGGTGACGGCGCAGGGGGAATCCTACCTTCAGAAGGGGATCGAGGACGTCGTGTTCCTCCAGCTTCATTTTCCGGACCGGCGAATGGCCTCCATCCAGCTTTCGTGGCTGGATCCCCACAAACTTCGGAAGCTGACCATCGTGGGGAGCAAGAAGATGGTGGTCTTCGACGACCAGGAGGCCTCCGAGAAGGTGAAGGTTTACGACAAGGGCGTGGCGCAGACGGGCGAGGTGTCCTATGGCGAGATCCTTTCGCTGCGGTTCGGGGACATTCTCATCCCGAAGATCGATGCCCGCGAGCCCCTGGTGGCGGAGTGCCGGCACTTCCTGGATTGCATCCGCGAGGGGAAGGAATCCCTGACGCCCGGGGAGAGCGGGGCCGAGGTCGTCCGGATTCTCGAGAAGGCCGGTGAGTCCCTTCGGAAGGGCGGCGTGCCGGTGTCCCTCAAGGACATCGCGAAGAAAAGGAAACATGCCGAGTAGACTCTTGGGGCAAAAAAGGCGTTGACCCTCAACGGTTCTTCCTGGAGTGTAATTCCCGCTGGGTCGGTTGTAATCCTTGTTGAAATCTGGAGGGGGGATTCATGCCGGCTTTTCACGGGGCGCCGGTTGCGGGAGATGGGTCACGGGAAATCGCCCTCACCGTCGTCGCCGGCGCCCGCCCCAACTTTGTGAAAGTGGCTCCGCTTCTGGATGCTTTTTCCCGTATCGGGGAATTCCGGACGCGTCTCGTCCACACCGGTCAGCATTACGACACCACGCTCTCGGACGTGTTTTTCCGGGACCTCGGCCTTCCGGCGCCGGATGCCCATCTGGGGGCCGGATCGGGAACGCATGCCGAGGAAACGGCGCGGGTCATCATGGCGATCGAGGGAGATTTCCTGGCGCACCGGCCGGAGATTGTCGTCGTTGTCGGGGATGTGAACTCCACGCTCGCCGCCGCCCTCACGGCGGCGAAACTCAACATCCCGGTGGCCCACGTCGAGGCGGGCCTGCGCAGCGGCGACCGGGCCATGCCGGAGGAGATCAATCGCATTCTGACGGATGCCATTTCGGATTATTGTTTCACCACCACCGCCGCCGCGGGGGAGAATCTGCGGCGGGAGGGAGTGCCGGACTCGAGAATCCATTTCGCCGGCAATGTCATGGTGGACGCCCTTGTCGCGGCGCGATCGAAGGCCGACGCGCTGACCGTCCTTGAAGATATGGGGCTTTCGACCGGCGGTTATGCGCTCCTGACGCTTCACCGCCCCGCAACGGTGGATGTTCCCGATGTCCTCGACCGGGTTCTGGGAGCGGTCCGGGAAATCGCCCGGGAGATCCCGGTGATTTTCCCGGTTCATCCCCGGACGCGCGCCCGCCTGGGCGCGGCGTCCGGCGGCGGCGGACTTCGCCTTGTCGAACCGATGGGGTATCTGCGGTTTTTGAAACTGATGACGCACGCGCGTCTGGTTCTCACGGATTCCGGCGGCATCCAGGAGGAAACGACGTTTCTCGGGGTGCCGTGCATCACCCTTCGGGAGAACACGGAACGGCCCGAGACCGTGGAGACCGGGACGAACCGGCTCGCCGGGACGACCCCGGAGGGCATTCGGTCCGCGGCGCGGGATGTCCTGGCGGGGCGTCTTGGGCTCGGGCGGATTCCCGCGTTGTGGGACGGGAGGGCCGCGGAGCGGGTGGCGGAAACGCTGCGGAAAGCGTTCCTCTAAAAGGTCCCCGTTCGGTTCCCTACGATGACTGATTTTTCTCGGCGCGCATTTCTTTGGGGGAGGATACGGAAATGAAGAGATTGTTTTTCGCGCTGGTTCTCGCGGGGGCATTCACGGTTTTGGGCGGCGCGGTGGAAGCGGCCGCGCCGGGGCCGTTCGGACCGTTGGAAGTCGGTCCGTACCTGCTGGCGCCGGACGAAACCTCCATGACGGTTTGCTGGAAGACCGCGGCGCCGTCGGACGGCAAAGTGGAGTACGGCCGGACTGTCGAATACGGGAAGTCCATCGCGACTCCGTTCGCGGCCGTCCGTCAGAAAGTGACCGTGAAGGGGCTCCCCAGCGGCACGGAGTATCACTACCGGGTGGTGACGCCGGTGGGGGCAACCGGCGACTTCGTGTTCCGGACATTGCCCGGATCCGACCAGCCGATGACGTTTGTCGCCGACGGCGATCAATGCGGAGAGAGGTTTTATAATCGTCATCTGGCGGCCTATGCCGACATTCATCCGAATTTTGTGATCTCCACGGGGGACATCGCCGGCGCCAAGGCGGAGCACTACGATCATATCCTTGGTTTCAACCGTGGGGTCTGGGCCGCCACGCCGTGGTATCCGGTTTTCGGGAATCATGATGCGTTGGGCGACCGCCAGGGGCGTGGCGCCATGCGCGAGGTTTTTGCCATCCCCGATCCGCCGGATCCCGAACGGCAGGAACCGTGCCTGACCTATTATTCGTTCGACGCCGGCGGTTGCCACTTTACGATCCGCGGCGGGACCGCGGTTCATCCCTACGGGGCCAGCAAGGCGGAGGTTGCGGCCCAGGATAAGTGGTACCAGGCGGATCTGGCCGCCGCGCGGCTCAAGAGTCGTTTCGTCTTCGCCTTGCAGCACGACGCCAACGAGAAGTTCGACTATGGGACGACCACTCCAGCCGGTAAGTTCGCGGATATTCTTTTTTGGGGGGGGATCCATAACTATTTCCGCGGGCAGATGGGACAGCTCACCTTGATTCAGACGTCCGGGAGCAACAGCCGTTTGCGTGAAGTTCCCAATCTTCCCTGGATTGTCACCGGAAAGAAGTGCTTCGATTATGTGTGTGTTGATGTCGACAAGGACAAACTCCGTCTGCGGGCCTATGATCTCGGCGATCCCAAAGTGACGCCCAAAGAGACCGGGGGCGAGTGCATCGACACCTATGAGTTGAAGAGCCGCGGCGCCAGATAATTTGATTTTCCGCGAATAATGGTCTCGTCTCGCATCAGAATAGAGTAGCGGAAGGGGAATGCCATGCGCACCGATGCGGAATTGTTGACGATTTATGCGGATGCGAAAGACGATGCGGCTTTTGAGGAACTTGTCCGTCGGCACGCGCCCATGGTTTACCGGACGGCGCTCCGCGGTCTCGGAAATCCGCATGACGCCGAGGATGCTTCGCAGGCTGTTTTTCTTGTCCTTTCCGGGAAGGCGCGGTCTCTCCGGAAAGGGGATCTGGCTCCGTGGCTTTATGCCGTGGCGCGGAATGTGGTCCGTCACATGATCCGGGAAAGGGCGCGGCGCCGGGCAGTCCTTCGGGCGCAACCGATGGCGGATAACATGGCTCCGACAGGCGAGGTTGCAAGCCGCGATGAGGCGCTCGCGGCGCTGGACGGCGCGCTTGAGGCGCTTCCGGCGGCCGAGCGGCAGGCGATTGTCCTGCGGTATCTCGAAGGGTATTCCCAGAAGGAAGCGGCGGAACTGGCCGGATGCCCGCAAGGGACTCTCGGCCGGAGAGCCAGCACCGGCATGGAACGGCTCCGCCGGCGTCTGGCCGGGCGCGGTGTGGCGATCGGGCTCGGCGCGCTTGTGATGTTTTTGGAGGCGGAGGCGGACGCCGCCGTGCCGGCGACGCTTGTCACGGGGATTGTTTCGGCAACCCATGTTGCGGCCGCGGGGGCGGCTGTCCCTTCCGCGGCGGTCATTGCGAAAGGAGCGATGAAGATGATGCTTTGGATTAAATTGAAATTTGCGGCGGCGGCGGTTTGCGCGGCGGCGGCGGTCGGGACGGCCGTGCCGGTGACGGTGGCGGCGGTTCGTGCGGCGGTGGGGGTGAAGAAGCCGGAGTCGGCCAATAGCGCGATAACGATTGACTGGAAGATTGTCAATGCCCAGGCAGCCGGGGAGTACCAGAAGCCGGTTCGCCCGGGAGTACCGGGGGAACGGCCTTTTTGGAATGACTACGCCGTTCAATTTCTTTTTCCTCCGGCCTTCGACTTCAAGCCGGTGGCGGGCGCGAAATACTACCGTTTCACGATCAAGACGGGGGGGAAGGATCTCGTTTTCGAGGCCCCCGAGCCATGGGCATCCCTGACTCCCATCTGGAATGATCTTCCTTCGCGGTGGGACAAGTATGATCTGAAGGTCGAAGGTCTCGGCGCCAAGGGTGGGGAGGTCATTGCCACGGCGAAGATTACCATCTTCGCGATTTCAGGACCTCCCAGGGAGATGGAGGTGCGGTCGTTCCGGCGCTTAGGTGGGTTCAAGGGTCCCTACGGCGAGATTCTTTCCAGCGGCGAGTACGCCGCCAGCGCTCTGCGCTGCCTGCGATATATGCGCGAGGAGGAGCTCTGTCAATCTTTCAAGGAGAGGATCAGTACGGGCAACTGGAAGAACCCTTTTCTCGGCAGCACCAGCAAGATGATGACCGCGGCCATCCGTGGTATGACTTGCCTGGCGAAAGTGACTTCCGACAAGGCCGAGGCTGACGAAGCCCTCAAGATTGCCAGGAACGCGGCTGACTGTATGCTGGCCATGAGCGTACCTGGGGGGCAGGTCCTGGAGTACTTCCCGCCCAGCTATGCTTCCTGGAAACATTCGATGCGACTGAACGATCCGTACAGTGCGGGGTGGGCTTACCTGGACCTCTACGACCTGTGCAAAGACGAGAAGTACCTGACGGCTGCCAAGCAGATCGCTGATACCTACCGGAAGACGCAACTTCCTTCCGGAGCCTGGCAATATGTGATGAAGGACGCCGGGGGCGAACCGTTTGGCGAGAACAAGTTGATGCCAGCGGCTCTAATTCTTTACTTCGACCGGCTCGCGGAGCAATATGGCTGCAGTCAGTACGTGACGGTATCAGAGAAGGCGCTCAAGTGGGTTATTGAGAACCCGGTCAAGAGCTACAACTGGGAGGGGCAGTTCGACGACGTCAGCCCGCAGTCGCCCTACCGTAACCACTCGCACTACCCGGCGGTGTACGTTGCGATGTGTTTCCTGAACCGCGCCAAGGAGAGTCCGGAGCGGATTGCGGTAGCCGAGGAACTTCTGCGCTTTGCCGAGGATCAATTCATCATTTGGTCCGAGCGTCCCACCGTTTCCGAACAGTATGTGTGTTACTCGCCAGTAAACGGTTCGATTTCGCAGATGATCGAAGCATACATGAAAGCTCACCAAGTGACCGGCAAAGAGTACTACTTGGCCAAGGCGGTTGCTCTAGCCAACACCATCGTGAAGTACCAGACCAAGGAAGGATGTTACCCGACTTGGGTGACCTCTGGCGCGGAAGGTGGCTGGCCAAACTGTCCACTCGGCACCGCGCGCACAATGCTCGAATTCGCCAGGCTCCTGGAGGTGTTGGAACAGAAGAGACCTGCCCGATAGCGCTACAGGCGGAATCTGCGTCGGTGGTGATTCCGTGTTTCCGTGGTGTGGTTTTGAGGTGCGGGTCACGAGCCACGGGCCACGAGTCACGGCATGTGGTGGTGTTCCGCGAGAGCCGGGCGACGCTTCAAACCCCGTGTCCAAACGGCAACTCATGGTGGGGTTTGTGCGCCGGGGCGTGGGCCTGGGCGTGGGCCTTCCGGATCGCGCGTTTCGCGGCGGGCGGCGGCTCCGGCGGGGGGCCCAGCGTCTTCTGCCGGTACTCCCCGGCCACCGGGATGGGCAGGCGGATGAGTCTCTCGATGGCCCGGAGTTTCGACCGCTCGTCGAACGAGCAGAACGCGATCGCCATGCCGCCGGCCCCGGCCCGCGCCGTGCGGCCGATGCGGTGGACGTAGGCGTCGGGCTCGTCGGGCATGTCGAAGTTGAAGACGTGCGAGATGTCATCGATGTCAATGCCGCGGGCGGCGATGTCGGTGGCGACGAGGATGCGGCTCTTGCCGGTCTTGAAGTGGTCGAACGCCCGTTCCCGCGCCCCCTGCGTCTTGTTGCCGTGGATGACCGCGACGCCGATGCCCGCGCGGTGGAGTTGGCGCTCCACGCGGTCCGCCCCGTGCTTGGTGCGGGTGAAGACGAGCGCCCGGACGATCGTCGGGTCCTTGAGGAGTTCCACGAGGAGTTCGCGTTTGTCCGCCTTCTCGACGAAATAGATTTTCTGCTCGACGGCCTCCACCGTGGTGGCCGCGGGGGTCACCTCCACGCGGACCGGGTCGGTGACGATGGTCCCCGCCAGGCGTTGGATGTCCGGGGGGAGCGTCGCGGAGAAGAAAAGCGTCTGGCGTTTTTTGGGAAGAGCGGCCACGATGCGCCGCACGTCGGGGATGAAGCCCATGTCGAGCATGCGGTCGGCCTCGTCCAGGACGAAAATCTCCAGCCCCCGGAAGTGGACGAGGGTCTGGCTCATCAGATCAAGGAGCCGTCCCGGCGTCGCCACCAGGATGTCCACCCCGCGTTGGAGCGCCTGGGTCTGCGGGTGCTGGCTCACCCCGCCGTACACCACCGTGTGCCGGAGGTTCGTGAATTTGCCGTAGGCGGCGAAACTGTCGTCGATCTGGGCGGCGAGTTCCCGGGTGGGGGTGAGGATGAGCGCGCGGACGACGTGATGGCCGTGGGAGGGGCCGCCGTGGAGCCGCTGGAGGATGGGCAGGGCGAACGCCGCGGTCTTCCCCGTGCCGGTCTGGGCGCACCCGAGGATGTCCTTCCCGGCCAGAACGTGGGGGATGGCCTGCTGCTGGATGGGCGTCGGGCGGAGGTATCCTTCCTGCTTGACGGCGCGCAGAAGCGGATCGATCAGATTTAGGTCGTGGAACGAAAGCATTTCCATGTTGATTGTAACGGAAAACGGGGGAAAAGCGCAAAGGAATCCGGAATCTTCAAGAGTCGGCGAGTCTTGAAGTCAGGAGAGTCAGCGAGTCTCGGAGTCTTGGAGTCCCGGAGTTTCAGAGTCAGTCAAACCCTCAAACGTTCCATCCCCGTTCCGTGTCGTGATGAAGATTGAACCGCCGTCGCCATCGGCTAGAATCCCCAATCAACGCGACCGCATGGGGGCGGGCGAATGACGGTGTGGCGTGAGGGACAGTGGGAGTGTGAAATTTCGAATGCCGAATGCCGAGTTTCGAATTCGGAATGAACGATTTTGGAATGTGCCGGTTTGTTAAAAGCGATTGATGATAATATGCGGGTGGATAGTATCAAGGCTCGGTAATGAGATGAATGACATGATCGTTCTTGCCAATGTAATGATTCCAAGCCTTGCCGAACATCTCGTCGTCATGTTTGTTCTACTTGTGCCAATCGCGCTGATCGAAGCCATTGTTTTGACGCGAAGGCACTTGCTGAAATACAATGATTGTCGAACCATCGACTTCAGGTTACTCGATTGCCGTAGCCGCAGCCTCGAATCTGAGTCGCAACGTTAACGCTGTTCAAACTCCTGAACTCGCGAACTTCTTTTTCTGTTTCGTGTTTTCGTGGTGTTGATGAAATTTCGTGTTTTTTGTGGTGATTCCGTGTTTCCGTGGTGTGGTTTTCCCGGGGAAGTTGGACAGCCCCCGCCCGGCGTATTACAATCTACGGCACACGAGGTGCCCGATGAAAACGAAAGTGGTCATTGTGGGGGACGGAGGATGGGGGACGGCCCTCGCCGCGCTTTTGTCGTGGAAGGGGCGCGCCGTCACGCTCTGGAGCGCATTTCCCGACTATGCCGCGGAGGTGGCCCGGACCCGGGAAAACCAGAAGTTCCTCCCCGGCATCCGGATCCCGGCGGCGGTGAAAATCGCCGTCGACCCGGCCGAGGCCCTCGCGGGCGCCACCTGGGCGGTCTTTGCGGTACCGACCCCGTTCCTTCGCGCCGTGGCCGAGAGGTTCCCGCGGCCGTTCCCGCGGGCGGTCCGTGTGGTTTCGGTCGTCAAGGGGCTGGAGGAACGGACCCTCCGGCGTCCGTCGGAAATTCTCACGGAGGCGCTGGGCATCCGTCGGGTGGCGGTTCTCTCCGGGCCCAGCCACGCCGAGGAGGTGGCGCGGGGACTTCCCGCCGCGGTGGTGATCGCGTCGAAAAGCGCCGCGCTCGCCCGCGAGGGACAGGAACTTTTCCGGACGGCCTCCTTCCGCGTCTACACCTCGCGGGACGTGACGGGTGTGGAATTGGGCGGGGGACTTAAAAACGTCATCGGCCTGGCCGCCGGGATCGCGGACGGCCTGGATCTCGGGGACAACGCCAAGGCGGCGATGCTCACGCGCGGGGTGGTCGAGATGGCGCGTCTGGGCGTCGCGCTCGGGGCGAAGCGCGAGACGTTCCTGGGGCTTTCCGGCATCGGGGATCTCATCACCACGAGCGTCAGCCGCCACGGCCGCAATCACCGCGTCGGGGAGGCCATCGGCCGCGGGAAAAAACTCGCCGACATCCTGAAGGACATGGAGCAGGTCGCGGAGGGCGTGCGGACCTGCCTGGCGGTGCTGACCCTGGCGAAACGGCGCGGCGTCGCCATGCCCATCACCGAGGAGGTGGTCCGCATCCTCCACGAGGGCAAGAACCCCCGCCGGGCCGTCATGGACCTCATGACGCGGGAGCCGAGGGCGGAACGATGACGGCCGCGAATCGCGAATCGCGAATCGCCGGTCGCGGAGAGGAAGGAAATATCCTTCCGCGGGCCCCGAGCCCCGAGCCCCGAGCCCCGAATTCGTCGAATCGCGGCGTGGCGTTGCTCATCGTCCTGTTCGTCGTCACGTTGCTCATCATCGTCACCGTCCAGTTCGCCTCGACCTCGCGCGTCCGGTACGTCTCGGGGGAGAATTCCGTCCGGGAGGTGCAGGCCGTCTACGCCCTGCTCGGGGGTGTGAATCTCGTGAAGGAACTCTTCAAGGGGGACGATCCCCAGATGGATTCCGCCAACGATGGCTGGGCGAAGGAGGTGAAGGAGACTCTGGGGGATGCGGAAATCACGATCCGCGTCACGGACGAGGAGTCGCGGATTTTCATCAACGTCCTCGTGGACGACAAGGACAAGCCGAACGAGAAAATCCGGGGGGAGATCATCCGTCTCGTGGCCCTTCTGAACGCGCTCCGGACGGAGGATGAGGTGGCCGCCGAGGAGAAGCGGCGCATCGAACATCCCGAGGAGGCCCCGGCCACCCCCGAGGAGATCGCCGCGGCCCTCGTGGACTGGATTGACAGGAACAAGGATGGGGATTACGAGCGGGATGCGAAGGCCGAGGAGGAGAACGGGGTGAAAAACGCCCCGCTGGCCACGGTCGGGGAATTGCTTCTGGTGGCGGGAATCACCCCCGACCTGTATCACGGAAACGCCGATGCTGCCCGCCCGGGGCTGAAGGACCTCGTGACGGTTTCGACGAAGGGGGGCATCAACATTAACACGGCCGGGTCGGAAGTCCTCCAGGTCATGTTGGAGGGGGCCGTCCCCGGCCAGGGGAAGGCGCTGGCGGACGCGGTGGTGGCGTACCGTAAGCCGGCGGCGGAGGGGGAGCCCATCCCCGCCTTCGCCCGGGTCGAAGATCTCCGGAACATTCCCACGGTGGGGGATGTTTACGGGGCCATCATCAACTACGCGGGGCCGCGTCTGGCCGTGAAAAGCGCCGTCTTCCGTCTCGAGGGAAAGGCCGTCATCCGGAATTACGAGAAGCGCGTCACGGCCCTTGTCGTCCGGCCGGAGAAACAACCGGCAAGGGTGATTTTTTGGAAGGAGGAGTGAAGGGGAAATGATGAATGCGGAATGATGAATGATTGCTCCGTTGAAAAGCTGGAAGAGTGACAAAGCGAGGAGCATCAGGTTGTGAAGTAGGACGCGCAGGAGAACTTCGGCCGCTTGTCCGACCCATGATGTGGCGCGGAGTTCGGAATCGAGACGACGCTTATGGCGGCTA
>JAZDJP010000027.1:0-5726 GCA_043803805.1 Planctomycetota bacterium | reverse complement strand
CGAACGCATCTGGACAGCGGCGGTCACATGCCACCAGCAGGGCCGACCCCTCTTCGCCTACCTCCACTCCGCCATCCAATCCCACTTCGCCCGTCAACCCGCCCCATCTCTATTGCCCTCGGGGCCGTGAACGGTTACCAGGATCATTCCCTGGCCGTCCCATTGACGGATGAGATGCTCCCCCCGCCGGAGCGATGTCCGGAGCGAGTGGTTGGAAACAAGATCCAATTCGCGGAACACCGTTCCCTGCATGGCGGGGCATGTCCGGACGCCGACGCGCTTGTTGTCTCCGTCCCACCAGAAATAACCGCTCATCGGATCGAACCCGTGCATGCGCCAGACGCCGTCCTTGTCCGGATACCGGAGGACCACCGTGCTGTGGCCGGAGCTCGATTCCTTGTAGCCGATGTAGCCCGCGGCCCGCCACAAGGCCGACATCATCGAACTCAAACCCCCGCACTCGTGATGTCCGTAGACCGTTATGGACCTGTGAGTTTCATACTTGCGCTGGCGTTTGGCCTTGTCGAAAGTCCCTTCCGAGACGTGGGGAATCGAGGGGTTCACCAGGACGAGGAACCATTTCCAGAGCGCGATGGCCTTGGCCTCGCTCTCGACTTCCGAATCGTCCACGCCCTCGATCCGGAAAATGTCCCGGGCGATGGTCGCCAGGGTGTCGCAATCCGGCCAGCGATGATTTACCACGCTGACATTGACCAGAGATTCGTCCGGATGAACGGTCGTGTCAATCGCGAACTCGGACGGGAAACCGGAATCCCCGCCGCTTTCACCGGCGTAAGCCGCCGACGTCAGAAACACCAGCATTCCGGAAACAACCGCGAGAATCCGCATAGCCGTCTCCTTATTATTTTGTTGGACTCTCCGTGGGAACTCGAAGAAATTTGACCCACTTGCCGGAACCGGCCGCCCAGGCCACCGGCAGGAACCCGGCCGGTGCGACGCGGGGCACGGCCAGGTCGGCAACCGGCTCGGTGCCGCCACCGGGCAGTTCCGTCTTCGCAGACCACGTTCCAGTCGTGTCGCGCACGGCCATGACGGGTTTGGTGCCGCTCTCGATTCCGAAGGCGTAGAGATGATTTCCGGAAACGGACAGGCGCAAAGGCGAGAAGGGCACGTCCTTTTCCTCCGACCACTGGCCGCCGGTCAGATGGTAGAGCTTGCTTCCCTTGACGTCTCCGACGGCCACGAAGAGTTCCTTGTCGGCGAGTTGCGCTCCGGAAAGCGGCATCCCGCCGGTGGCCGGCAATTTGGGACCTGTCATCCACTTGCCGTCCTCGGTATACATCCAGATCGGGCGCTCCTTGCCGAAGAAGCAGGCCACCTCCTGGCCGTAGGGCACGAGCATCGGCCGGCCCTGCCCGTGCCCGCCGCCGCCGAGGTTGGGACCGAGGGCGCGCCAGGTGGCGCCGTCGTCGTCGCTGTAGCGCGCGACCACGCCGCCGGCGCGGCTGGCCGGGCTCCACGCCGCCCAGATGCGCCCGTTGGGCAGGCGGAGCACGTCCAT
Organism: Planctomycetota bacterium; assembly: GCA_043803805.1. GTDB lineage: Bacteria > Planctomycetota > JAZDJP01 > JAZDJP01 > JAZDJP01 > JAZDJP01. The sequence goes on along the minus strand of JAZDJP010000027.1, from coordinate 4,204 downwards.
GGTGTGCTCCGGGCAGTGCCAGGAGTCCACATCCATGATCGTTGCCGGCATGGCCTCCCAGCCGGCCCCGGTGAACGTGACGCGCTTGAACCAGACCCAGGTCGGTTCCTCGCCGCCCGAGCAGTGGTTAAGCGTCACGAAAAACAGGTCCGGGCCGTCGTCGCCCGGTGTGCAACAGGCTCCCACCATCATCAGTCTGCCGGTGAAGAGCATGGTCGGTTTGGCTCCGCCGTCCAGGCCCTTCCAGGTCTTGCCGCCGTCGGCGGTAATGAACACTGCCCGATTTACCCCCGTCAGGACGCTGATCGCCATGCGCCCGGCGTCGGCGACGGCGATGCCGCAGCGGTCGTTGTGCATCCGGCCGTAACCGACTCCGCCCACTCCGGAGACATCGATCAGCACCGGCTCGCCGACGGCGGGCTTGGCGTCGAGGGTCACCGCCGGGCGCTCCGGCGGCTTGGGCTTGGTCTGCGCCGGGAGCGCCTCCGCCTCCGGCCAGGGGCTGGCGTCGGTCACCAGCGGCAATGGGCTCTCGATCTTCTCACCTTGAGGGACCAGGCGCAAGTTGTCGGCCAGGATGGTGGTCGGGCCGTCGCACTTGACCAGGTTGACGAAGACCCCGTAGACCTTGGCGCGATCCAAAACCCGGGCCGGATAGATCGCCGAATCGCGGCAACGAAAGAAGAGTTCCTGCCCGTCCTTGAGCTTGCCGCGGTCCAGGCGCTTGGCGTCGGAGGCGGCGGCCATGTCGAACTCGAGTGTCACCCACTTGCCGGGCGCCACGTCGCAGATGCGCTCGGGCAACGGCACGATCTGGCTGTCGGCCACCCGGATTTTGATTTTGGCCGGGGCGGCGGTGGATTTGATATCCAGCCGCAGACGATCGAATCCTGACCAGTCTCCGGCCAGTCCCCGCGCGGCCATCCAGCCACAGCCGTTGAGGATCCGCCCATCCCGCTGCATGCTCGCCAAGCCGCTTTCGGTAATGCCCTTGCCCACGTAGTCTCGCGCTTCCTTGTATTCCTTGCAGAGCGCCCACTCGCCCTCGGTGGCGTCGCCCTTCTTCATGTAGTGGTAAGAGCCGTAGGTGTTGTAACGGATGACCAGGTTGTCGCCCTTGTCCTCCTTATAGCCGGCAAGTTTCAAACTCTCCTCTTTTTCGAAGGACAGGAGCCGTTTTTCTTCTCCGCCAGCGGCCGGCGATATCCCGATAAGAAGTGCCATCATCACACTCATCCAGATTGCTGCGTTGGCATATCGCATCGATAATTTCTCCTGCATCTATTACTTTCCCATACAGGTCAGAGTTCCATCCGCGGATGAAATGTAGAGACGCCCGCCGCTCGCGGCCAGGCCATCGGCAACCGGCGGCGCGGGCAGTTTCTGCTTGTTCAACACCTCGCCGCTCTTCGCCGCGATCGCCCACAGCTCCCCCCCCTTGGGGATTTCCCAGTTGTCCGGCCCGGCGGCGAAGAGAACGTCACCGGCCAGGATCAGCGCCCGGAACCGCAACGGGGCGGGCACGGTGGTTTTCCAACGGGAAGCGGCTTGCCCCTTGCCCCGGTTGGCTTCCATGTCGATGGCTTGTATCTCGCCCCCTCCTCCTCTGGCGCTGTTCCAGAGAAAGACCGTTTTCTCGTTGAAGGCCGCCATCTGACCGCTGGCCCCGACCCCGCCGGAGGAAACACCAAACGCTTTGACCACCCGGGCTCCATCCTCGCGCCAGCGCCAATACCGATCCATCAGAAGCGCACCGCTACCGGAATGGAGGTTTGCGACATCCCGGAGGTAAGGCAACTTGTCCCCGGAAACCGGATTGAACCGGCACAGCTCGCTCCCGCTGATGGCGATGGCTTTGCCGTCGCTGACCAGCATGTCGCCGCAGCCGCTGAAGGGATATTTCCGGGGCTCCGGCGCCGGCTCCCGTTTTGTCCACGCGCGCTTGCCCGTGGCGGGATCCACGGCATGGACGTACAGTCCCCCCTCCAGGGAGGTGGAGCGCCCGGCAAGAAAGCAAGCCTTGCCCTGCTCCACGAGCACGCCGCCGGCGACCGGCCATGGCGATTCCAGCTGGCCGAACGAGATAATCCGGCGCTCCTCCGGCGCCGCGCGGAAGCGCCAGACCTGCTTGCCGTCGGAGCACCGCAGGCCATAGGCCCACCCGTCCCGGCATCCGAACAAACACAGCCCCGCATAAACGGTGGGAGGCGCGTCCAAGCGGCCTCCAGCCGTGTAACTCCACTCCATCTTGCCGGTCCCGGCGTCCAAAGCCACTAGGCGGTGCGCGTCGGTCAGGCCCACGTAAACCCGGCCCGAGGCCGCCACCGGTGCGGTCAAGGGATCCCCGCCGGTGGGATCGACTGCCCAGTCTTCACTCAGAATCTCCGACGGGGACGTCTGATCCTTCAGCGCCACGGACCAGAGCGCGCTGAGATTTGCGGGCACGGCCGCCGCGGTGCCCCCGCTTCTGAGGGGATCGTGGCGGAGGGTGGGCCATTCATCGCTTCCTGGCGCTTCCGTCTGCGCCGCGGGGCCCGCGGCGGGCCCGGATTCCAGAGGATGCCCCGCCTGCGGATCGGTCTTCTCCAGGGGGGACAGGTCTCCGGAGCAGAACGCCGCGAAGCCCCGGATCTGGTCCTTGACGCAGGCACAGGCGTTGGGAACGGAGTAGTGGAAGCCGTTGGCCACCACCGACCCCACTCCGCAACTGCTGCGCGACGCGCCGAACTCGTACAGTTTTCCGTCCTCCCACGCCACGTAGTGGGAGGGTCGCCCGCGGATAAAGAACCTCTCGGTGGCGGTGTCGGCCCAGCAGCCAGGCTGGGGAGGCAGATCCAGATTGCGCTTCTCCTGCCCCGTGGCCGGGTCCAGGCCCTTCCAGACGGTCTTGTCCCAGTTCCAGCGACCCTTCTGGCTCTCGTGCGGCATGAGCTTGGGGGTGCGGACCCAGATGAGGCCGCCGGCGTGCAAGGCGTTGGGGGCGAACCCCGCGTAAGCCCAGACCCCGGCCGATGGGTGGTTCTCGAAAGAGTCGCGGTAGGTCCACAGGGGCGAGCCGTCCTTGCCGGCGAGGGCGTAGAGGCGGATATTTTTCGCCTCGGCCCGGCAGTCAAGCAGCAGGAGTCCGTCCTTGTAGCCCACGATCTGGTTGGACTTCATGGCCCGGGTGTCGCTCGCGCCCTGCCGCATCCACTCAGAGACATCCTTCCGCCACTTCTCCTGGCCGGTCTGCACGTCCAGGCCCATGATGCAGACCTTGACGTCCTCCGCCTTCTGCTTGCCGCCGAACCAGCCGGAGGAGTCGGAGGACGCGGAGAAAAACACCCGGTCATCGCCGGCGAAGGCGGGGGTCGGCGGCTTGAGAGACTCCGTCCAGTTCAGGATGAACCACAGGTCCTTGCCCGGCTCGTACGTCCACTTCAAGGCGCCGGTGGCGGCATCGAGCGCGCACACATTCCCGGTCCAGACGAGCAAAAGAATCCCCTGGTGAACCAGGATTTGCCGGGGCAGGTCCTTCGGGCCGGGATGTTCGTAGGCGACCGCGACCTGCCCGTCGGCGGCGTTGAGGGCCACCACCTTGTCGTCAAGAACGGTGAACACGCGATCGCCAACCGCGACCGTGGTGGCATTGCAGGCCTGCGCCAGGGGGCGTCTCCAGAGGACCAGCCCGTTGAAGGCGTCCCGGGCCACGAGGAACTGCTTCGCCGCCTGCCCCTGGGGGACGAGCATCTGGCTGTCGCGCAGCAGGTAGAAGTTTCGCCCGTTGGCCGAGAGGATGCCGGCGTAGCGGAAGGGCACGAATCCGGATTTCGGATAGGGCAGGCCCGCGACCCACTGGAGGCGGTTGGGCACGCCGATCGCGTCCCGGGAGACCCGCACTCCGCCGGGACCGTACCGCGAGTGCGTCCACTCGTCCGTGTCCGCCGGGCGGGGCTTCACGACCCTGGCCCACAGGCCGCCGTCCCTCACGATCCGGAATTCCTTGAGGCCCGCTTCGGCCAGCGTGTTCTTCAGCGCCTCCTCGGTCAGAGGAGCCCCGCCGACACCGGCCCCCTTGCCCAAATACGCGACCCCGTTGGGGCAAAGGACGCGCATGACCTCCTTCGCGGAAAACCCGGCGCCCAGCAACGCGGGAAGGTCGTCAACCACCAGCAGGTTGACCAGGTTCCCGGCGTAGGGCAACCGCGGGAGATTCACCCGGTCT
>JAZDJP010000026.1:0-19839 GCA_043803805.1 Planctomycetota bacterium | reverse complement strand
CCAGATTCCATCGGGTTTTCGCTTGGAGAGCCGGATGGCATATTTGCCGGCGTTTTCCTCCACCCAGGCGGCGACGAGGGCGCCATCCGACACCGAGAGGTTTGGCGAGGAGAGTTTGGCGGCCTTGGTCTCGGTCCAGGGACCCGCGTCTTCTTTCCATTCGTTGCCGGTCGAGCGCAGGAGTCTGGCCTGCCCGGGCGCGAGGAACCGCAGGGACATCCGGTCGCCGGGCTCGGTGCTGAAAAAGACATCCGTTCCGCCGACGGTCACCGCGGCGTTGACGCCGGCTCCGATCTCCGTCTTCTGCGCGGCGACCTGCGGGTCGCTCCAGGTCTTGAGGTCCTCGCTTCGTGCCCAGTAAACGCAGCCGTCCCGGCCCGACTTCCAGAAACAGGCGACGCCCTTGCCCCCCCAGGGGACGAGCGCCGGTCCGCCTCCGAGGGGCACCGGCTGCCCGTTAACTTTCCCGGCGCCCTCCGGCAGGCGCCAGGAACGGCCATCGTCGTCCGAGACCCGGAGGCGCAGGCACGTGCCCGTGTCTCTGGAAAGATGATCCCACGCCGCCCAGATCTGACCGCTGGCCAAGCGCAGAAGCGCGAAGCGTTCCGGGCAGTGGCGTACGTCCAAGTCCACGAGCGTGAAGGGCGCCATCTCCCAACCGCCGCCGGTGAACTTCACGCGCCGGAAGTAGATGTCCGAGCGGTTCGGCCCGCCCGCGCACTGCAGGATGAAGATGCCGATGAGCCCGCCGTTGTCGTCCACCCAGAGGTTGCGGCTGTTTTGGTGCCCGTCGGCGAGGACCGTGGGTTGGCCGCCGCCGTCGAGCCCCTTCCATGTCCGACCGCCGTCCGATGAGAAAAGCGCCGAGCTGCCGGTGGTCAGGGCCCCGTCGAACATCATGAAGCGATCGTCGAAGGCCGCGAAACTGTTGATGCATTGCGAGAACCGCGTGTAACTCGTGTGCGGCTTCATCTCCATGACCGTCGGGGCGGCGAGCGTGATCGCCTCCCTTGCGGGCTTGGCTTCGATGACGACCGGGCGGGGCTCGGCGGGGGCGGCGCCGGCGAAGGGCTTGCGCCATGGGCTTTCATCCTTGACGACCGGCAGTTTGGCGCCTTCGATGCTTCCGGCCAGGCGGAGGTTGTCGAGCAGAATATCCGTCTTGCCGGCGGTCTTGTCGACCAAGATCTCAATGTTCGTCATTTTGGAGGGGGTGAGCATCCCGTCCTTGTCGGCCTTGCCCAAGTCGAAGGCCAGAGTCACCCACGTGCCGGCCGGAACCGCATAGGCGCGGTTCAGGGGCGGTTCGATGACATCGTCCTCCAGAAAGACCGTCATCCCGACATCGGCGGCGGTGCTCTTGACGTCCAGCAGTAGCCAGCCGTAGCCCGACCAGTCCGCGGGCATAATCACGGACAGGCCGCCGAACCAGGAAGTATAGAAATATCCTGCGGCGCGCGAGTGTTCCGCGTCGCGCCGGGGTGGCTCGGTCACGTGCGGCTTCATGTAGTACTTGCCCCATTCGGCACGGAAGTCCCTCTTTCCGTCAAGCGGGCGTATCATGGCATGGTTGCCCTGAGAGGCGTCGCCCTTTTCAGCCGTGAGCATGACGCTTCGGCCATATTTGCCTTGAGCGAACTCGAGGCCGCCACCCGTGGCGTCCTCGACGCGCCAGCCGACTTGATGCCAGACGTGCCGCTGCTTGTCCTTGGCCGCCCACGCTTCGAGCTCCGAGCGCTCGAAGCCGCAAAGCAATTTTTCTCCGCTCGGAGTCTTGCCGCCTTCGTCCGCGGCGAACGCGACGACGGAAAGCAGAGAACCGGCAACCGCGAGAGATAATTTACGCATCGTCATTCTCCTCCAAAGAAAAGTTAATCGTAGCATGCGCGTGTTTTTTCATCCGTCGCTACTACACCGGCACCGCCACGGTCTTGATGGCCTTCAGAACATCATGTTCATCCCTCCTACTTGCCTCCGATCTTGCCGGCCACCTCGGCGGCCAGGGTGTAGAGCTTGCCCTCGCGCTCCTCCCAGCCCGAGCCCAGGTACCAGGCCCAGCCCTCGGGCTCGCTGACGCGGATGGTGGCGCGGATGCGCTCGTCGAGCGCATCCCGGCAGCGGCGGTAAAGGTCCTCGCCGAGCCGGGCTTTCCTGGCCTCGTCAACCTTGGTGCTGAGGACGTAGCCGTACTTTCCCTTCTTCTCGAAATCCTCCTTGGCGTCGTTGATGAAGCAACGCTCGATGAAGACCCGGGCCTCGATCTCCTGGAAGTTCTCGCGGTAGGCCTCCGAGCGCATCGTGGCCACCGGCCCGTCGCGGCCCGGCCCCAGGATGTAGGCCGTCGCGTAGGTGATGTTGAGCTGGCCCCAGGCGGTCTCCGGGTAGCGGCCGGCGATGTAGCCGTTCCACTTGCCCCCGCGCTCGGCGACCCGCCAGAAATCCACTCCCACCCGTCCGATGCCGCGTACCCCGGGCACCTTCGGGTAGGTCCCCATGTGCGGGTAGGGCACCGCGCCCAGGTAGCGCTCGGTGTAGGTGCGGTACTCGGTCAGCGGGCTGCCGTTGTGGACGCCGCGGGGGTAGGACGCCTGCCAGAACCCCTCCAGTCCCGGCACCAGGCACCGCCTCCATCCGTAGCCGTAGCCCAGTTCCGGGTCAACCACCTGGGCCTTGATGCCCCACACCGTGGCGCAGAAGCCCACCGGGTGGCCCTCCCATTCGTCGGCGTAGTGGTGCGAGTGCATCGCCCAGCGGCCGTCGGGCGCGGCCGTGCAGACGTCATCCATGGCCTGCCTGGTCGGCCGGTGGTCGCCGACGAGCCCGAACATCATCGCGTTGCCCAGCCCCCGCTTCTCGAGGATTTTCCGCCAGCCCTCGACCAGCGACTTCCAGAGCTCCTTGCACTCCGGCGTGCCCCACTTGGGCCCCTGTTCCTCGCGGAGCCCGCCGGTGGCCGGGTCGGCCACGGTGAGCAGGATGTCCCGGTCGTGGGTCCGGCCCGGGCCGAAGCCGGCGTGGCCCAACGACTCGGGCGGCTCCCAGCAATAGAGAACCACCGCCCGCGGGTTCAGGTGTTTCCTGGCGGTGTCCAGGTACTTCTCGGCGATGCTGAAGTCGGGCGCGAGCCTGCCGTCGGCGCCCTTCGTCCAGCGGATCATCGCGTGCTCGTTGCCGAAGTGCGTCCGGCGGACGCAGGTGACGTAGAGCGTCTTGCCGCCCACCTGGCCCAGAAGCCGGAAAGCCTTGTCCAGAAGCTGCCAATGCCGATCCGACCAGAGCGGGACCTCGTAGCGCATGGCCACCGACTCCGGGGACTCGATCGCGTCGAACTCGGTGACGAAGTCCTGGGGATCGGGCATGGCCCAGTTGACTATGGTAAGCGCCAGAGGCACTTCGACGGCGCCGGCGCCCTCGGCGCTGACCGTGAGCTTCCCATGGTAGTCGCCGGGCGTGGCTTCCTTGGGCACCTTGACGGTGAACCAAATGGGCTGCACCGCCCCGCCGCCCGGGCGCACCGGGACCTCGGCGGGCGGGGTCTCCTCCAGCGAGTCGAACGGCGTCCCCGATCCCAGCGCGCCTGCCCAGCGGCGGTTCTCGCCGTCGGGCAGGGCGTAGCGGACCTGGACTGCCGCCGCCGGGATGGTCCCAGGGCCCCTCAGGTCCGAGGGCTCGGCACGGAGACCCTTGATTGGCTTGTCCGAACCGGCCACCACCCCCCTGGAGAACGCTCCGTTGCGAGTGCCGGTGATGCGCACCCGTTGAAGTTTCTCGCCGGGATCACCGTAGTCGCCGGTGTAAACGTTGCACGCCGAGTTCTGGTTCCAGACGCGGAGTTCCTTGGGGCAGGCGACATTGGGCTCGACCGGCGCGTCCGGACGGGCGATCAGCTTCAGGCTCTCGAACGCCACCCGGCCCCAGGGGGCTTCGCTACGGCCGTCGTAGGCGGACATGTCCCAAGCCTTGATCCGGTGGGAGTAGAGCAGGTGGCAGGCCGGCGGCCGGTGGATGGCCACGGCCAGGATGTTCGTGCCCTTCCGGAGCTTGGCGGCGGGGAGATTGAACCTGGCCTCGCGGACGCGCAGCTTGCGAGCGTTGGCGCGGTCCTCGCGGCTGGCGCCCTGGCCGAGGAGGAAGCCGTTGGGATCGGTGTAGGCCTCCTTAGGGTAGGGCTCGGCGACCGTATCGAGCTTGACCTCGCCCTGGGGCATGAAGGCCCGGCCCAACTCATCGCCGTTGAGGTAGACCACGACTCCGCCCAGGAAGGAAAGCGTCAGGTCCATCTCGCCGGCCTTGGCCGGGTCGGTGACCTGGAACCGCCCGCGCAGGCACAGGTTCTTCATGCCGATGTCGAAGCCCCCCAGCGGTCCCCGGAAGCGCAGCCACGCGCTGTCGTCGAAGTCCGGCTTCATCCAATCGGCGGACGTGGTCGGGGGCAGGCGGTAGGAGTTGACCTTCTGGGGAGTCACCACCTTGGTCTTCTCGTCGCGCTTGAGGTAGAAGTGGCCGACCTCGCCCGACTCCATCTGGATCTCCTCGGTCTCCCAGATGGTCCGCCAGCGCCAAAAGCTCCGGGTGTCGAGGATGACCTTGCCCGCCTCCGGCCCCTCGCCGGCCTGGCTTGTGCCGGCCCACGTGTCCTCCGCGACGACGGGTTGCCTGGCTGCCACCGATACCCCGACCGAAATCATCGCCACTCCCGCCACGACCGCCGCCACCTTCACCTTCGTCCAGAATATCATGTTCATCCCTTTCAAACGGAATCCATCCTACTTGCCTCCGATCATTCCACCGGCACCGCCACGGTCTTGATGGCCTTGCGGCTCTTGGCGCTCCAGGCCACGGGGATGAATTTCTCCGGTGCGTTCTGCGGCGCCGCGAGATCCGCGATAGCCTCGGGTTCGTCGGCAATCTTTTTCGCCGGGCCCCATTTTCCGCCTTCGGGTTTGACGCTCAAAAAGATGCCGCCGTCGCTGGCCCAGAGGCAGGCCATTTCTTGACCGCGGGTCACGAGCATCGGCTTGTCCCCGAGGCCGGGGGGCGATTCTTCGACCCACTTTTCCCCCTCCCGGTCGAAACGCAGGACCTTGGACCAGTTCTCCCGCGGGTGGGTAACCGCCAAGTGAGCGGTTCCATTGGAGGCCGTCGCCGCCGAGTGCGGCCGGGGGTTCTGGCTCTGGCCGCGTCCGTTACCCTTGAGGATGACCTCCTCGCTCGTCCAGGTCATCACCGTGACCTCGTCGCCTGCCTTGACAGTCCCGGCCGGGCCGGGCAGCTCAATGGCCAGGCAGCGATCGGTTTCGACCTTGTCCACGGTCAAGATTGCCGACACTTTGCCGTCTTTTTCCAGCAACACGCTGCAGTCGCGTTTGACGCCCTGCTTGGCTCCGACGGGGACGGCGATTCTGCCGTTCTTGACTTCGCCGACCTTGACCTTGACCGGCACCGCCCGCACCCAGACGACATCCCCCTCGGGCTCGCGGTACCAGAAGCAGGCCACCTCGTCGCCGAAGGCAGTAAGATACGGCCCTTCGTAGTTCCCGGGTGTGCCGGGGTAATGGAAGACGCCACGCTCGCCGACGCGGGCGTTCTCGCCGGCCTGGAGCCAGGTCTCGCCGTTGTTCTGACTCCACTTGGCGCGGATGTCCTTCTTGTGCAGGCGGTTGAGGTGACTCCAGGCGCACCAGAGGCGCCCGCTCTTCGCACGGCAGAGCGCGAAGCGGTCATGGCAATAGCGAGCGGTGACGTCCACCAGGCTCTCCGGCCCGGTGACCCACTTGTCGCCATCGCGCAGGGCGCGGGTGAACTTGGCGGTCACGCGTGTGCCTCCGCCGGCGCAGTGGGCGGTGCAGTAGGCCATGAAGACATCCGTCCCGACGATCATGGTCTGGGAGCGGTGCTGGCCGCGATGGTCGCCGGTGATGGCGAGCCGCTTGTCCTTGCCGTCCAGGCCGGTCCAGGTTGCCCCGGCGTCGAGCGAGAGTATCGGTGCGCTCGCCGGCGAAAGGATGATGCCGCCGTCACCGAATCCGCCGATGCAACGCTCGTTGACGAAGATCAGCGGGTAGCCGTCGGGCTTGGGAAGGCTGATCGGCGTGTAGACCTTGCCATCGGCCTTGGCGGTCCTGGAGACGTCGAAAGGATCCAGCTCGGCGCGCTTGGCGAGCGGGGCGCCGCCGGGCTCGATCTCCAGAAAGGGCCCGTCGGCGACCACGTCCAGCTTGGTCGGCGCGCCGCGCCTGGCCAGGCGGATGTTGTCCACCCAGGAGGTGAACTCGGGTTTGCCCGCCGGGTGCTCGACGACCATTAACAGGACGTGTGCCATGTGAGTCAAGTCCAGTCGGCGCGCCTCGGCAGCCTTCCTCAGGTCCATCTCCAGGGTCACCCACTTGCCGCCAGGCACCTCGTAAATCTTGGTCGCCGGGAAGGTCGAGAACATGTCCTCGACTTCCAGCCGCACCTTCACCGCCTCGGCGTCGGTGCGGAAATCCATGCGCAGCAAGTCGTAGTCCGACCAGTCGGAGGGAAATATCTTGTCGAACCAGCCCAGCGTGCGGAAGACGCCGCCGTACCGCCACTGATTGTAGAAAGTGGCGTTGCCGCCCGGCTTCAGGTACCCGTAGCGGTCGTTGTACTTCTTGAACAAGGATCTCTGGCCTTGGCTGGCCTGCTCGTCCGTGAGCTGCTTGTCCATATCCCTCCACAGCAGGCCGCTGGCGGGCATCTGGTCGGTCTCGAAGCCGCAAAGCAATTTTTCTCCGCCCGGAGTCTTGCCGCCATCGTCCGCGGCGAATGCGGCAACGGAAAGCAGAGAACCAGCAACCGCGAGAGATAATTTACGCATGGCCATTTTCCTCCAAAGTTTAATCGTAACTTGCACGCGTCTTTTCGTCCGTCATCGTCGGCGCGAGAAGCGGCTTCCATGTTGAGTTCTTCCATGTGCCGAGAGACGTGTGCATATCAAAATATTTCTTCGGGATGGGGTGCGTGCCCACGACGACCTTGACCCCATGGCGTTTTTCAAGAAATGCCTTGAATGTATCGATATGGGGACAGGGGGGATACCCAACGATCAGACAGGTAGCCAGATGAACAACCTCCGCGCCATTCTTCACCATCTCGTCGCCCGTATATTCCACGTTGCCGCCGGGACAGCCGCCGCAGGTTGTAAAACCGACCAGCTCCACGCCGGGATCCTTGTACGTGCTGAAAGCCCCTTCCTTGTTCCTTATCGCCCGGAGGCATTTCCCTCCCGCACAACAACGGTAGCGATCGCAGATGATGATTCCGACCTTCGTCGTTGAGTTCATGGCAAATCCTTTATCGGTAGTTTAACCACCTGCGCCCAGACGACATTACTTCCCCCGTGCAGGCCGTAGATCGCCACGGGCACAAACTCCTCCGGGCTCCAGCGCGGCACCGAAACAATGAGAGGCGTGTCTTTGGGCGAGCCGTCTGCCGGGCCGGCGACCGGTTTGGGTTCCGACCAGGCGCCGTCGGGTCCGCGGCTTATCAGAAAAACATGGTTTGTGTCGCCGGATGAGCTGGCGTAGGCGCAATGGAGACGGCCGCTTTTTTTCTGGACGGTGAGGTAACCGACGGCGGGCAGTTTGGTTTCCTCCGTCCAGGTTTTTCCGTCGCCCCGAAGGATTCGTGCCGGCCCTTCCCGGCCGCCGCCGACAACCGCGTAGATCGTCTTCCCGTCGGCCGAGGCGGCGCTGTTGATCTGTCTGGCCGGGAGGGGCGCGGCCGGACTCCAGGCTTTCCCGTCGTGGGCGGCGAAGAAAATGCGGCGCTCGTTGTCCTGCCAGAGGCATCCCACCCCCTCGCCGAAGGGGAAGAACTTGGGGTCGGTGCCCAGCCCGGCGCCGACGCTCCCCGGGATGAGCGGCGTCTCGCCGCCCGGCTTCCAGGTTTTTCCGTCGTCGTCGGAGTACCGCGCCCACACGGCGAAGCCGTTGTCGCGCAGGCAATGGTTCCACGCAACCCAGATGCGTCCGGAGTCCAGGCGCAGGATGTCGTAGTTGTCCTGGCAGTGGCGGGTGTCGCGGTCCACCGGGTAGGCGGGCCCGAGCTTCCAGCCGCCCTCGGCGTGGACCACCCGGCGGAAGTAGAAGCCGGTGGGCAATCCCCCGCCGGAGCACTGGCCCAGGCCCACAAAGAGCAAGTCGCCATTGTCCCCTGAGATCTCGCAGCGCCAGTGGTTGCCGCCCCCGAAGCACCCCGAGGCCTTCGTCCAGGTGCGTCCGGCGTCGGAGGTGTAGGCCAGGCCGCCGGGCGCATAGGGCGGCACGCAGAGGATCGCGCTCTTGTCGTCGAAGAACTCCAGGCCGTAGGGGAATGTGCGCCGGGTGTTGGCGTCCTTGGCCATCTTGGTCATGTCCAGGACCTCGAACTTTTCGATCTGGGCGGGAACGCTGAACTTCCGCGCGTCGGGGCCGGGCGGGGGAGGTTGGATTTCGCCCTCGACCTTGTTGACGTTGTGTTTGGCTTCGCTCGGGACGATGGCCACGAGCTCGGCCACGAGCTTCTGGTGGCTCTCCTTGACCGGCGACTCGTCGAGCAGGACGGGATACTCGCCCTTGACCTCGCCCTTGACCAGGCGGACGTCATCGAGGCGCACTTCCACGTCCCTGGGGCTCTGCTCGACGATGGTCCAGAAGTTGACCATTTTCTTGAGGTCGAGCAGTTCCCCCGCGACCGCCAGCGGCACGCGCAGGGTGTGCCATTGGGTGGAGGCCTCCAGCTTGAAGCGGCGCACCACGGGCGGGGAGATGACCGCGTCCTCCAGGGCCAGGGCGATGCTCACCGGGCCGTCCTTGTCCTTCCAGATGTTGAATTCCAAGGCGTCGAATCCGGACCAGTCGGTCGGTCCGATCTGCGCGAGGCTGTAGGAGGTGGTGAAGAGTTTCCGGCTGGGCAGGTGACTCCCGTCACGCAAGCCGGGAAGCCAGCGAACATCGGCGCAGGCGCCGAACTTCTCGGACAGCGCCCACTCGCCGCTGGTGGCGGGGCCCTTGGTGGCCGTGAAGTTGCAGCCGTAGCAGCCGCTGATCCGCGCCTGGTAGAGCGCGTCCTCCTGCCTCTTGTACTCCACCTTGAGTTTGGCGACGGAGTCCTTCTCGAAGTCGCAGAGGACTCTGACCTCGCCGACCTCGGCGGCCCCGGCGGCGCGGGCAAGGATGAAAACCAACACCACTGCGATCGTCGGACGCATGGGCAACCCTCCTATCTATGCCGTTGGCTTCTCTCTCAACGTCACCTGCAATCGAGCCGGATGAATTCCATCTTCGGGAACTTCCTGGTTGCTGGCGTCGTGATCGCGAACCCGGTGGGCGACGCCGTCACTTCCTGAACGCGCTTCTTGGCCTCGGCCTTGTACGTCGGCTGGCCCTCGTCCTTGTCCACTTCGAACCAGGAGTACGTCAGGACGAGTTTCGCATCCTTCAAGCCCGCCGGATCGCACTCGACCTTGATCGTGTTCTCGCCGGGCAGGAGCATCGGCGTGGCGGGGTAGTTGTGCAGGAAGCCGAGTTTCACGCGCAAGTCCGCCACGCCGGTCGTGGACGGGTCGGCCGCCTGGATCTCGATTTTTACGGCGCAGTTCCAGGCCTTCTTCGGGAGGGCGTCCGCGAACAGGTCCACGTCCACGGTCGACTCGCCGGCGTCCTTGGCGGACCAGACCTCCTTCAGGCTTCCCGGGTTGGGGCCCGCGCTGATCTTCACCACGTCGCCGGCCGCGCCCTTCGTCACCTTTGCGGTCAGCTTTCCGTTGACCAGCAACCACGGGCAATGGGCCAGGTTGTAGAGGAACTCGCCGGGCTTGTTCGCCCCGGCGGCGCGCAGCGCCCCGCCGGAAACGGCCACGTCTTTCGCCCGCGCGTCCTTGATCGCAGTGTCGTTCGACAGGTCCGGCGCGTACTCCCAGAAGCCGGTTGCCCAATGGCGGTAGGACCGCGAAACCTTGCCGTACTTGGGAATGAGGTACGGCTCCCAGTAAGGAAATCCGACGGGATCCTTGTCGTCCCGGCCGCCGCACCCGTGATAGGGTCCGACGCCGCCCTTGAGCGGGCGGCACCAGTCCGGGGCGTCGAACTGCGGCAGGTAGTGCCGCGTCCAGCTTTCCCCGCGCAGCATCGTGTACTTCATGAGATCTTCGGTCGGCTTGAACTGGTAGTCAGCGATCGATTCGCGTCCCTGCGTGAACATCTTCGGATCGTCGCCGCAATGCAGGAAGCCCGGGCAGGCGCGACCTTCCTCGACCGCTTTGAGCAGGAGGTCGGGATTCTCTTTCATTTCGTCCAGGTTGGCAATGTGCGTCTTTTCCTTGTCGGCGAAAACGTAGAAGTTCATCATTGTGTCGAACGTGTGCCATTTGCCGTCGTACTTCAGTTCGTAGATCGTGTGGCCGGGTACGCAGACGACGCGGGCCTCCTCGAAGCATCTCATCCGGCGCGCCAGTTCGACCGCCGTCGTCGCCTGCGATCCACAGAGATTGTGCCCGTAGACGTTGTACGATTTCATGAAGTCCCGATGGTCGCCGTACATGTCCGCGTTCACGTGGTAGACCACGCGGCGCTGGAAGTCGAAGAGCGCGATCGCCTTCTCCTGGGCGGTCTTGCGGTCCTTGACGATTTCCTGCACGATGCTTTCGACGGAGTACGTGTCAGCGGTGCGGTTCGATGTCACCTTCGGATTGACGACGGCTCCCCGGGAGGCGGCCGCGATTGCGAGCGCGGCGGCGAAGCCTGCCAACGACGGAGGGAAGTGTTGCATGGACATGATCTCCTTTTAAATGATTCGTTTCTACTTTTTGGATGCCTCCGCGGCCAGGGCGTACAGTTTCTCGGTTCGTTCCTGCCAGCCCGAGCCCGAAAACGTCGTCAGGTGGACCGGCGCAACCCCGCCTTCGTTCAACGTCTGCGCCGTTATCTCGATGGCCTTGACCAGGGCGCGGGTGCGTTCGTCCAGCAGGTCCTGACAGCGCCGGGCCAGATCCTCTCCGAGCCGGGTTGATCCGGTCGGGTCGGCCAGGGCCTTCTCGATGAAGATGCGCGCCTCGGTTTCCTGGAGTCCCTCGCGGAGCATCTCGAAGCGCACGGTGCTGATCGCCCCGTCCGGTCCGGGAGCCAGGAGGCGCGTGGTGGACGAGACCAGCCCGAGCTGGCCCCAGCCGCTTTCCGGGTAGCGGCCGGCGAGCAGGCCGCCCTCGCCCCAGCTCGCGGGGCTTCCTCCCTTCTGCAGTGCCGGCCAGAAGTCCAGACCCACCCGTCCCAGCCCGCGCAGACCCTTGTATCCGCCGGAGGCCGTGCCCGGCGACGTCAGCATCGTTTCGACCGCCAGCCGGTACTTGACCAGTGACGACCACGTCCGGAGCGCGTCCACACCGCCCGCTCCGCAACGGGGGAAGCAGGTCTCCTGATACTCGTTGGTCCAGCCGCGGTAGCGGGCGACCTCCGGATAGGGGGTTGTCATCATTCCCCACACGGAAGCGATGTTGCCCACGGGCTGTCCGTGGATCTGGCGTGTATGGCTGTGGGTATGGAGAGCCCACCGGGCATCGGGCGCCACGGCCTTGAGATCCTCCACGCATTCCTTGGAGGGGCGTGTGTCCTGGGCCAGACCGACGACCATCGATTTCTCCATGCCGCGGTCGGCCAGCCGCTTGCGCAGGCCGTCGAAAACGGGTTTCCAGAACGGGCGGATCTCGGGTGTGTTCCACTTGGGACCTTCCGCTTCCTCCAGCGCGCCGGTCTTGGGATCCAGAATAGTGAAGAGCATGCCCTTGCCTTCCTTGCCGGGCTTGTCGAGGTAAGCTCCTCCTGTGAATGGCTCCCAGCAATACAGGCAGACCGTCGGTATCTTGCCGAGATGCTTCACCGCCAGGTCCAGGTATTTTTCGACGATGCCGAAGTCGTGGTCCCAGCCGCCGTCCGCCTTGCGGATCCAGCGCACCATGGTGTGCTCGTTGCCGAAGTGCGTGTGGCGGATGAGGGGAATGTAGATCACGTCCGCGCCGACCTCGCCGAGGAGACGGAAGGATTTCTCCATGAGTTGCCAGTGTTTGTCGGACCACATGGGCACGCCGTACTGGATGGCCACGGTGTCCGGCGACTGGGGCAGGTCCAGAATGGTGGTGAATTTTTTCGGATCCTGCAGGTTCCAGTCGGCGACCCGGAGCTCCACGGGTACGATCAGGGGCTTGGCTCCGTCGGCGGAGACGGTGAGCGTTCCCCCGTAGGCGCCGGGTGCGGCCTCGTGCGGCACGCGCACCGTCACCCAGACGGGCTGGGTCGAGCCGCCGGATTCCGGAATGACGGGGACTTCCGCCGGCGGTGTTTCGGCCAGGGTGTCGAAGCGGGCCAGCGCCTGTTTTCCGCGCGGATACATATCTCTGCTGGCATTCTCGCAGTGGTCGGCCGTCCGCGGCCAGAGCACCGCGACGGCCGCGGCGGGAATTTCCGCCCGGTCCTTATTTTTGAGAGGGGAGATTTCGGCGCGGAGGTTCTTCAGCGGTCCGGTGGAGCCGATCCCGATCATTCCGGAATGCACGCCGCCCCGCGTGCCGGTGATCCGGACGGGCCGCAAGGGTTCCTCGCCGCCCCAGTCGGCGTTGTGCAACGACAAACAGACATCGTGATTCCATGCCCGGAAGCCCTCTGGCCGACGGCTCGCCGGCGTGACGACGGTTCCTGTTGGCGCGGTCAGGACGGCCCCCCGCAGAAGCAGTATCGACGGCGTGCGTGAGTGAAGCTCGCCCTGGGCCGCGTTGAAGAAGGCCTCGCCCGGCGGAGCGCGGCGCAGTTCGATCGCCAGAACGTTCGTGCCTTTGCGAAGGGCGGAGGCCGGAATCGTGACGGCCAGGCGGCGGTTGAGAGGGGAGTCCTTGCCCAGGGAGTCCTTGATGAGTTTGCCCTTGTCGTCCAGGCATGCGTCCGCCGGGTAGGCCTCGGCCGGAGTGTCGGGTTTGCTGTCGGGGAGGTTTCCCCGGGCGAGTTCCTTGCCGTTGAGGTACACAATCGCCCCGCCCCAGTACGTCAGAGCCAACTCCAGGCCGCCGACTCCCGCCGGGTCGGCCACCTCGAACCGGCCGCGCAGGCAGAGCAGGGCCAGCTCCTGGCTCGTCCATCCGTGGGGATTGCGCGAACGGATCCATGAGCTGTCGTCGAAGTCTGTGGTTGTCCAGGCTGTCGGCGGCAGTGTCGAGTTGAGCGGTTTGGCGCGCTGACCGGGATCGCCGATCAGCGTCGGGCACTTCAGCCGGCCCCAGATGCCCTTGGGGACTTCGGGGGTGACCAGTTCCCCGGACTTGGCGCGTATCAGAGGCGTCTTCCAGGTGACGAACCAGCGCCAGTAGCAGTCCTGGCCGGTGCTCAGGATCACGGGGTTGGCCGGCGGCGTTGTTGCCTTTGCCGCGGATTTGTCCTTCTCCGCCCCGAAGGCAACGAGCGTAATGAATAGAAACGACGCCGCGGCAACTGCGATTCCCTTCCCCTTCGCCGAGTAAAAGTGGTTCATAATTTGCTCCAAACGTAAATGAGTACGGCGGCGGCCGCCGTCCAGGAGAACGTGGCGCCGGCCAGGGCCACCCCGAGCCGGTGGCGATCCACGAGGAAGTAAAGCGTTACGAGATAGACGAGGTAGGGCACGAGTGAAAATCCGCCGAAGACGATGGTGGACTTGAGTTCGGCGACGGTGCGTTCGGTGCCCACGATGTAGTGGGCGATGAGAGCGAACGTCGGAAACAGCGGCGCCAGCCCCGCGAGGTAGTAGTTCCTCGTCAGGGCGAGCAATTGAATGACGATGACGACCGCGGCCCCCAGAAGTGCCTTCAGCGCGAGTTCCATTATTTCACCGGTATGCGTTGTGTTTTGATGGCGTTGGCGTCGGCGTTCAGACTCCAGGCCAGCGGGATGAAGTTGGGCGGGGAGAGCCGCGGGACGGACAGGCTCTTCACGCCGCTTTCCTCTTCGACGGCCGTTTTGGGATCGCTCCACACGCCGCCGGTCATCAACCGGAAGAGGATTTTTTTGCATTCCTTGTTGTTCCCGTAGACGATCGCGACCTTGTCGTCTCCCACGCGGGTCAGGATGCCTGAGCCGTCGGCCAGGGATTCGTTCCATGTTTTCCCGTCCCAGACGAGCACGGCGTCCGGCCCGGTGACCGCGACGAACACGCGCCCGTCGGGCATGCCCAGAATGGAGGAAACGCCCTGCCCTTTGGGGAGTATTTCCAGCGCCGTCCAGGCGCTTTTCCCCGCGGTGAAGCGGTCCCACGGAAGATTCTCCTTCGATTTTTGCTGAAGGTAAGCCGCGTACAAATCGTCGAAGGCCTTCTGATCGAAGCGCGAGAAGCGCACCTTTTTTTGACAGGCGAAGGCCATCGCGGCGCCATCCTGTCCAAAGGCGGCCAGCTGAGGCATATTGCCGAGCGCCACCGGTCCGCCGAGATAGCCGTGGTCGCCTCCGTGTTGCCATGTTTTTCCGTTGTCGTCGGAGAACCGGGCGCGTATCTGTATTCGCGCCAGACGGGTCTCATGGTCCCAGGCTCCCCACAGACGGCCGTTCGGCAGGCGGATGACATCGTACCACTCCGGGCAGTGGCGCACGTCGGTGTCCACGATGGAAACATCGCCGACCGTCCAGGCGGCGCCGTCGAAGGACACCCGGCGGAAGTAGGTCTCGGAGGGCGAGCCGCCGCCGGCGCAGTGGGTGAGGTACATCACCAAAATCTCGGTGGGGTCGCAAAAGAATCCGTGGCGGTTGGGGGTGTTGTTGCCGGTGGCGATGACGGTGTAAGGTTTGCCGTCGGAACCCGCCCAGGTCTTGCCGCCGTCGGCGCTGATTCGCATTCCACCGGTCGGCGCCATGAACACGCTGGACAGGAATTTGTTATCGAAGGCGCCGATGCCCCGCGGGACTTTGTGCAGTGAGTTATTCCAGGCGGGTCCTTTGCCCCCGATGGTTATGGGTTTCTCGTCCTCCGGGATGGGGGAGTTGTCCGGTTTGACCGTGACCGGAGCCGGTTTTCCCGGCCGTGTGGTCTTGCCGTCCCCGCCGGGGGGCTCGGGCAGGATGGGCCACGCGGACTCGTCCTTGATCAGCGTCAGCGCCGGCTTGGCGTCGGCCGAGGCCAGCCGGATGTTGTCGATGTAGAGGGTTGTGCCGCCCTCGATATTGGCCGCCCGCACGTAGAAAGAGGCAATTTTGGAGCGGTCGAGGAGGCGGGCTTTTTCGGCTCCCGCCAGATCGAATTCCAATGTCGTCCACTCTCCCTTGGGAACGCGGAATGTGCGGACGACAAGATCCGGGGAAAGGTTGTCCTCGACCTCCACGCCGATCACCGCCGGCGCCTCGGAGCTCTTGATGTCCATCCAGAGCCGCGGGTGGGTTGACCAATCGGAACCGAAAGCCCCCTGGTGCCAGCCGCAGGTGCGGAAGATTCCCGATGCCCTCTGAAAGACGCCGGGATTTCCTTTGCGGAATTTTTCGCCGTTCTTGAGGGCTTCGGCTTCCCAGCCCTTGTACCCGCGGGGGCAGGCCAACGCGCCTTCCGTCCTATTCTCGCCGGAGAGAAACAGATCGTACGGGTAGCCGGCCGCCGGCCGCCAGAGAACCTGCGTGCCCTCCGGGGCTTTTCGGGGAGATTGGGACCAGGATGTGTTGTCGCCCGGCAGCTTGAAGCGCCCGCCGATGCGCTCCATCTCGGCCTTCTCGAATCCGAAGATGAGTTTCTCGTCGCCCGGGGTTGGGGTTGATCCACCACCCTCCGCGGCCAGCACGGCCGCGGCCGTGACCAGGGAGCCGGCGATGAGGATAGGAGCGCCTAACAAAATGCGACGAAGAAAGTTGCGCACGGAACGGTCCTCCTTTCTTTCAAAAAGCTCAATTCTCTCCAACCGCCTTGGCCACCTCGGCAACCAGGCGGTAGGTATCCTCCGAATTCTTGAGCCAGTTCTCGATGGCGACAAGCTGATCGGAGGTCATGTGCGTGAGCTTGCAGAGCGTCACGCGGGCGTCGAGGATCTTCCGGCATTTTTCGGCAAGTTCCCCGCCCACCTTTTTTGCCGCAAGCGCCTCTTCAACGAAAAACCGCGCCTCGGTCTCCTGAAGCCCTTCGCGCAAGGCCTCGATTTTGGGCGTGCTGACCGCGCTGAGTTTCCCCGGCGCCGAGAGATGCTTGAAATGCGGCTGACGCTGACAGGCCATCGCCGCCGGCCAGCGGTCGTACAGGGATTTGGTGCCGTAGCCCTCGATGCCTCCCTTCACCGGCCAGAAATCCAGGCAGATGCGCCCGGCGCCGCTGTCGCCCAGAAGATAGGCCCTCTCCGCCATGGTGCGCAGGGAAATCGGCGGCTGTCCGGCGTCGGTAATCCTCTGCATCATGATGCTGATGAGTCCCTTCCCATCGTTTGGAAACCTGGGGAGCGTGGAGGGCACCGGCAAGTCCCCGGGCACGTACATCCACTCCACGTAGCGGTGCTGTGGAAATTCGCCGGGGCGCGCCCGGTTGTGCTTGGCGATGTGCCAGCCGTGCCCGGGAGCCAATTCATTGAAGAAGGCAATCGTGTCCTTGTGAATTCCCCCGCAGTGTCCAAGGCCGAAGACGAGCCCCTCCTCCAAGCCGCGTTTCTTGAGGCGTTCGCGAATCTGATCCAGAAGCGGCTTCCACTGCTTTTTGGATTCCTCGGTTCCGTAGAACGGCAATGTCAGCATCTCACGCTTTTGGGTGGCCGGGTCCAGCACGGTTACCGACACCGCTTTTTTGGTGGGGTCGACGCGTCCCCAGTCGCCCCCGAAGTAAACCTGGCAGGCGACCACCTTGATCGTGCAGTATTTGGTCATCAAATCGAGGTAGCGGTCGAATACCGTGAAGTCATAATCGTAGGAGCCGTCCGCCTTTTTGATCCAGGTGACCATACTCTCGTCGTTGCCGAACTCCGTATGGCAGATCAGGTGCATGACGGCCAGATTGTTGCCGACGTAACCCATGAGTTGCGCGGACTTCTCCAGCCGCTTCCAGTGTTCCTCCGACCACATGGGCACGTCGTACTGCAGTGCCACCGAGTCCGGGGATTCGTAAATGGCCATGAAGTTACGGAAGGCGGTGGGGTCGGGTAGCGTCCAGTCGGCAACCTCGAGTTCCACGGGGACCTTGACGGCCGCGACGCCGGAAGCGGAAATTTCCAGAGTTCCCTGGTACTTGCCCGCGGAGGCGTCCTTTGGCGTGCGCACCGTGACCCACACCGGTTGGACTGCGCTTTTGTTGCCGCCCGGAGCCACCTTGGCCGGCGGCTCCTCTTCCAAACCGATGAATGTGGAAGGGGCGTTGTAGCCCTGACACAGGCGTGAGAGCTGGGCGTAGCGCACCCGGATGTTCACCGCCGCGATGGTTCCAGTGCCCTTGAGATCGGTCACGCTTGCCGTCAACCCATCGATGGACGCATCCGAACCGACCATCACCAGTCCGGAGTAGCAACCATTCCGCGCGCCGATCAACCGGATGGGCTGGAGCGACTCGTGGGGATCGCCGCAGTCGGCGTCATTGAACTGCCGGTG
Source organism: Planctomycetota bacterium (assembly GCA_043803805.1). Taxonomy (GTDB): domain Bacteria; phylum Planctomycetota; class JAZDJP01; order JAZDJP01; family JAZDJP01; genus JAZDJP01. Next base: position 2,284 of record JAZDJP010000026.1, on the reverse strand, counting down.
CATGTCTTGATTCCAGACGGAGAAACCCTTGCGCCGCGCGAGATTGGATTCCACCGCTCCGGGAGCGGCGTCGGTCGCCAACTGCAACGCGGTCAACCCGATATGAGGCCATTGCGGCGACTCACTCTTGCCGAGGAATTCCCGCGCCTCCGGACGATGGGCGGCGATGTGCACCTCCACCGCCAGGACGTTCACGCCTTTGCGCAAACCTTTGACGGGAATCTCCGCCGGCTTCACCTCACGCGCTTCGCGCCGGGCCACCCGGTCGGCGAGATCCTTCTCCCCCGCTTGGACGCGCCGGCCCACCGCATAGAGGATGGGGATGATCTTTCCCTGGGAGTCGACGTAGGCCTCCAGCGGATACGGCAACGCCGGCGTCCCGGGCTTGAGCTCTCCCGCGGGCATGTCCTGACGAAGAGCTTCGCTCCCATTCAGGTAAACGACCACCCCTCCGGCGTATTTCATGGACAAGACGAGCTTCTTGATGGCGGCGGGATCCTGCACGGAGAACTTGCCGCGCAGACACAGGAGCGTCCGGCCTTCCAGACCCCAGATATCGGCGTGCCCCCGCCATCCGCAGGGAAAAGGCCCCGCGGTACGCGGCCAGGCGGCATCGTCGAAGTCCGGCTTCATCCAATCCGGCGGCGGAGGCGACGTCTCAACGCGATCCCCGAGAATCACGGGCGCGTTCGCGTCGGGCTTTGCCGCCTTGAGAAGATCAAGCGGAATCATTCCCGGGCCGCTCACCCCCCAAAGGCGCCACCCGCCTTCGATGCCCAGCGCGGTTTGACCCTCATCGGCAACCGCGAGAGGTTGGTTTTGAGCGGCAAAGCCATTCATCATCACGACGCTGATAAAGGCCGCGCCCGCCGCCGCCAACACCCCCGCCGCTCTCTTCACCCACGGCATCCTTCTCATTTTCCACCCCCATGGTCTGGAACGTGTTTACGAATCCGGCCCGGCACCATCGTTTTCAGGGGGCGGCCGGGACCGCGTTTCATCCGCTCGTCGAGCAGGTCGGCGCCGGCGCGGCCCAGCTTGTGAAAATCAAAGCCGGCGATGGTTGCCGGGACGGCGGCGAATTCCTCCTGCGTGTCCGCCGGGCCCACGCAGGCCATGACGATATTCCGGCCCGGAAACAATTTTTTTTGCGCGGCGGCCTGCGTCACGCGCGGGATGAGCGTGTGATCGTCGCAGACCGCGGCGGGTTTGGCCCGTCCCGTCCCGGCCGCGGCCATGAGCGGTGAGAGACGGGACGGATCTTCCTCCGGCCCGGCGAGTTCGATCACACGGCAGGGATTCGCGATCGCCCGTTCCAGCCCGCGGAGACGGTCGCGGCGGGCCGGGTCGTCCTCTTTTTTGCGTTCCGGGCGCACGAGGAAAATCTCCCCGGCGCCGTCCGCGAGCAGTTTTTTGCCGAGTTGTTCGAAGGCGCTCTCATTGTCCATGACCGCGCAGTCCAGTCCCAGGGATTCGGTGTCATAGTCCAGTACCGCGACCGGCAGGTTCGTGTCGCGGAGGAGAAGGCAGTCGTCGTCGGTGTAGAGGCCAAGGGCCATGATCCCCGCGAGATGGTTGGCGAACAGGGACAGCTCGCGCGCTTTCTGCGCGGGGGTCTTGCGGCGCCACCCGAAGAGTTTGAGGACGTTGAAGTCGCGGTCGGTGAGCCATTCCTGCATGCCTTCGTAGACCTGACGGTAGAAAACGTGATCCGTGCGGGGATAATCCATGTAGCCGAAAACGATTCCGATGGTGGCGGCCTCGCGGACTTCGGCCGGATCATCAACGGCAAGGAATACGCCGCGTCCGTGTTCCGGGCGGCAGATGCCGTCCTCCACGAGCGAACGCACGGCCTTTTCCGCCACGGCCTTTCCGATCTTGAACTTTTGCGAGATGCGGCGGATGGAATCAATGGCCTGCCCGCGGCGGAGACCGTTGCGGCGGATGTCCTCCAGGAGTTTGCGTTTCACCGCGAGAGGCGAGTTCGCGGGCGACGGGGCGTTTCGAATCACAGCAAACCTCCCGACTGTCTTGCTGTCATTGTACACCAAAGACAGGAGGTTGTCAAGTAAAGTTGCATAGTCAATAGGAAAACATTAGGGTCACACACTCGAATCAATTCGGCATTCGGAATCCGGCATTTGGTGCTCCGTTGAAAAGCTGGAAGAGTGACAAAGCGAGGAGCATCAGGTTGTGAAGTAGGACGCGCAGGAGAACTTCGGCCGCTTGTCCGACCCATGATGTGGCGCGGAGTTCGGAATCGAGACGACGCTTATGGCGGCTA